>CAIKUQ010000046.1 GCA_903830655.1 uncultured Actinomycetes bacterium
CCGGGCGATCGTCAGCGGGTCCGCAACTATGCGGCCATTGGTGCCCTGAACGCCTTGCGACAACACTTCGGGGGCTAAAACCCGACTATTTCAAGGAAATATTTTCCAAGAAATCCACCATACGAACACTTGTTCGTAGTATTTTTATTCCAGCGGAGCACGACCTATGTGACAAGGGGCATCTAACTTGTCCCGTCATACAGAACAAGGAGAAACAAATGGCTACAGAAGACAAGGCTAAAGCCCTCGAAGCGGCACTCGGCCAGATTGAAAAGCAGTTCGGCAAAGGCGCGATCATGCGCATGGGCGAGAACCTGAATTTCAACATCGAAGCAATCCCAACCGGAGCCCTCGCACTCGACATGGCGCTGGGAATTGGTGGACTGCCCAAGGGTCGAATCGTCGAGCTCTACGGTCCCGAATCTTCTGGTAAGTCAACCCTGGCGATGCACGTCGTGGCCGAAGCGCAACGTAATGGTGGAGTCTGCGCCTACATCGACGCCGAGCACGCGATGGACCCGGTCTACGCCCGCGCCATTGGCGTGAATGTTGATGACCTCTTAATCTCCCAGCCCGACACTGGTGAGCAGGCGTTGGAAATTGCCGACATGCTTATTCGTTCCGGTGCGCTGGACGTTCTGATTATTGACTCCGTTGCCGCACTTACTCCGCGCGCTGAAATTGAAGGTGACATGGGTGACTCCCACGTCGGCCTCCAAGCTCGACTGATGAGCCAGGCTCTTCGTAAGTTAACCGGTGGACTTTCACGTTCAAATACGGTGGCGGTCTTTATTAACCAGTTGCGCGAAAAGATTGGTGTTATGTACGGCTCACCCGAAGTAACCCCTGGTGGTCGTGCCCTCAAGTTCTACTCATCGGTGCGCTTAGATATCCGCCGCATCGAGTCGATCAAAGACGGTACCGAGGTCGTGGGAAACCGCACTCGCGTCAAGGTTGTGAAGAACAAGGTGGCCGCACCCTTCAAGCAGGCCGAGTTTGACATTATGTACGGCGAAGGAATTAGCCGCGAAGGGTCCGTCCTGGACGTGGCCGTGGAGATGGGCTTTGTGAAGAAGGCCGGTGCCTGGTTCACCTACGAGGGTGAGCAGATGGGTCAAGGTCGTGAAAATGCCAAGAACACCCTTCGCGAAAACCCTTCGATGATGGCCGAAATTGATGGTCGCGTACGCGAGCACATGGCTCAAGCCCTCTCGCCGGATGTGGTTGGCACCAACGAAGAAGAAGTGTTGGACATCGACACACCGATTAGCGCTGAATAGTTCGTTTCACAATCCAAAGGCCCGGCGCACCGCGCCGGGCCTTTGTTGTTTTTATCTACGCTAGGGGGATGACTTTGCGCCTTCGCTTCCGCCACTGGTTAGGCGCACGAGTCCGACAGTGCCGCAACTACCTCAATGAAATCGCCGTCATTGGTCACGAGGATTCTGAAGCTCGAGGTTTTTATGCCTTTGGTCACGGGGCGGCGATAATGGCCCCCCAAGGGGTGATGTACAACACCGAGCACATCGATTTGGGTGAGGGGGTGTTGGTTGGGCCAAACGTGATTTTGTCGGTGGGGACCTCGATCGGTCAGGCAATGATTGAAACGCCGGTAGTAATAATTGGCGCGCGCACCGTTGTCGGACGCGGCACTCACATTGTTGGACATTGGAATATCGAAATTGGTGAGGACGTCTTGATTGGACCCAACGTCTACATCACCGACCAGAATCACAGCTACCGAGATTCAGATCGGCCAATAAGTGCTCAGCCGGGAATTGAGTCGGCCGTCCGTATCGGCGCGGGTTCGTGGCTGGCGACCAATGTGGTTATTTTGCCGGGTTCGAAGCTCGGAAAAAATACGGTGGTGGCTGCGGGGGCGGTAGTGCGCGGAGAGTTTCCCGACTACGTTGTTCTAGCGGGAGTACCGGCTCGCATCGTGAAACATCGAAAGGTCAAGTAGTGCTCGGCGTCGACTTAACCCCCTTGCGTGATTCCAAGCAATATCGCCGCTTGTACCTCGCCGGATTTATTAGTGGGATGGGATCACAGGCGACCTACGTCACGATTCCCTACCAACTTAAGCAATTAACCCACTCGCCCCTGCAGGTTGGAGCCCTGGGGTTAGTCGGGGTTATCCCCTTAATTGTCTTTGGATTGTACGGGGGAGTGATTGCTGACCGTTTCAACCGGCGTCGTATCGTCATCACTACAGAATTCGCAGCCCTAGCCACGACCGCGGCGTTGCTCGCCAATGCGTTGTTGCCACACCCTCAGGCTTGGGAGTTGTTTGTTAACGAATTTCTTGGAGTAAGTATTTTTAGTTTGCAACGACCAAGTATTGAAGCGATGTATCAAAAGTTGGTTCGACATGAGCACCAAAAAGCGGCCTCACAATTAGGTAACTTGCGTTACATGATTCCATCGATCGCGGGTCCGGCCGTTGGGGGACTCGCTGCAGTGTCAGTGGGGCCTTGGAGCGTGTACGTCACCAACCTCATCACCTTCACTCTTTCTCTCTACTTGTTGTACTCACTGGATAAGACGCCGGTCGAACCGGGAAATACAGAGTCCCAACGAGAAGCGGTGAGTGCAGGGCTGTCCTATGTGCGAAGTCGCCCGGACATTGTGGGTACCTACATTGTTGACCTGCTGGCGATGTTCCTCGCCTTTCCAATCATCATGCTGCCCTTTGTGGCCGAGCGCTTCCACTATCGCTTTACGCTTTCGCTGCTCTATTGCGCGATCCCCGTTGGAGCGGTCATTGGGACCATGACCTCGGGCTGGTCCAAGCGGGTGTATCACTACGGAAGATGGGTAGTAGCGGCGGCGGCCACGTGGGGACTCGGCATCGCCCTCTTTGGGTATTCCAACTCGCTGCTCTTGGTACTACTGGGGCTGTTTATTGCGGGTCTGGCCGACTCTATTAGTGGCATTTTCCGGATGACCATGTGGAATGAATCCATCCCCCCTTCGGTTCGTGGGCGGATGGCGGGTATTGAAATGATCTCCTACGCCGTAGGACCAACGGCGGGTCAGTTCCGGGCTGGAGCGATGGCCGCCTGGACATCTCTTCGCTTTTCCCTCACCGTGGGTGGGCTGGCCTGCAGTGGAGCCATCGGGGGCGTGGCCTTGGCGTTACCGTCATTGTGGAAGTTCGACGCCCGCACCGATGTCAACGTGGAACTCGTTCGACAAGAGCGCTCGTAAACCTCACCTAGCATTTGACTATGTCAGAGACCACGTACCTCGTAACCGTTTCTGGCCCGGACCGCGTGGGTGTTGGCGCTGAACTTTTCGCCGCTTTGGCCTCGCTCTCGGCCCAAGGGGCACTACTTAGTGATGTCGCGCAAATAACAATTCGTAATGCGCTGATCTTGTGCGGTGAAGTAACGACCTCTAAATCAATCAGCGTTGAACAAGTACGTCAAGCACTCTCCCAGCGCAACATGGTGGGTGAGGGCATAGAGGTGAGTGTGGAGGTAGTGCAAAATACCTCCGAGGTCAAAGGTGGCCGAACGTTAGTGACTTTGCTCGCTCCATCGGTCAGCGCAGATCAGCTGCATCAAGTCTTTGCTGGTATCGCACAAACCGGATCGACCTGTGAGCGAATTGTGCACTTGGCCAAGAGGCCCGTCGACTGCTACGAGCTCGTGGTGCGCTCACCGCACCCCGATGATCTTCGCGCCCTGATGAGCACTATCAGTCGCGCCGCAGGTTTGGATGTAGCCATACAACGTGAGGGCCTACACCGTCGCGCCAAGCACCTCGTTGTCATGGACGCCGATTCAACGCTGCTCCAAGACGAAGTCATTGATCTCCTCGCGGAGGTGGCGGGCTGCGATAAGGCTGTTAAGTCAATCACCGAACGCGCCATGGCGGGGGAACTAGATTTTGCCCAGTCTCTTCGCGAACGCGTGGCCCTGTTACAGGGAATGAATGAGTCGGTATTGGATGAAGTTCGCAGGAAAGTTCGTTTTACCCCTGGCGCGGAAACCCTCGTTCGAACCCTGTTGCACCTGGGTTATGTTCCGGCCGTGGTGTCGGGAGGTTTTGAGCAAATACTTGCCCCGCTCCTCGACGAGATTGGCGTTCGCTTCTTGCGCGCCAACACCCTGGAAGTTGTCGATGGGGTTTTGACCGGGCAGGTCCTCGGGGAGATTGTTGACCGCCCGGGCAAGGCGCGCGCTCTCAAGGACTTCGCCCAAGAGGTCGGAGTTCCCCTGGAGCAAACCGTGGCGGTTGGTGACGGCGCTAACGACATCGATATGTTGTCCGTGGCCGGACTGGGCATTGCCTTTAACGCTAAGCCACTCGTGCAAGAACACGCGGACGCTGCTCTGTCGGTTCCGTACTTGGACGCCGTTCTTTACTTCTTAGGCATTAGTCGCGACGAGATTGAAGAAGCGAAACTCGGTTAAAGCCCGAGGGCGGGAACGCCGTCAGCCCAGAGCTTCTTCATCCACGCTTCAATTTCATCAGGGTCACGAGGCAGGCCCGCCGAAAGATTCTTTGCGCCAGTGGCGGTGACCAAAATGTCATCTTCGATCCGAACACCGATGCCGCGGTATTCCTCAGGCACCGTTAGGTCATTCGCCTGGAAGTAGATACCGGGCTCAACAGTCAGAACAAAACCCTCTTTGAGTTCACCGAAGTAATACTGGTCATCGCGCGCGTGGGCGCAGTCGTGTACATCAAGTCCCAACATGTGGCTCACGCCGTGGAGGGTGTAGCGGCGGTAACTTTGACGATCTTTGCGCAGAGATACTTCGGGCTCGTCTTTCAAAATACCCAGTTCGTGCAGCCCTTCAGCCAATACCCGCATCGCAACTTCATTAGGGGCCAAGAAGGTCGCTCCGGGCTTAACCGCGGCGATACCCGCCTCTTGCGCGCGCAGCACGATTTCGTAAATTCTGCGCTGAGCGGGTGAGAAGGTGCCGTTGATTGGAATGGTCCGAGTGACATCTGCGGTATAGAGATTGTCACACTCGACACCTGCGTCGAGAAGCAGCATGTCTCCGCTGTGCACTTCGCCATCGTTGCGCATCCAGTGAAGAATGGTTGCGTTTGATCCACTCGCGGCGATGGTGTTGTATCCCACATCGTTGCCTTCAACCCGAGCACGCAGATTAAAAATTCCCTCAATGACACGTTCGCCTCGACCAACGGCGACGGGCAGCGCACGAACGACATCCTCAAAACCCTTAACCGTGTAGTTAATAGCTGTTTGGAGCTGTTCAACCTCAAAGGAATCTTTAACCAAACGAAGTTCACTTAACTCTTGCGCCAGCTTGGAATCAAGCTCATTGGCGGGGGCAATGAGATCTACCGAGGCGTCATAGCCCCGCAAGGTAACTACCGGGGTGACACCACCCTCGAGATCAGTCCGCAATTTTGTGATGTCGGCCGTAGCGATCTTGTAATAGAGCGCGGCCTCTTTGGTTCCGCGCCGGGGGCCGACCCAAAGTTCCCCGTAGCGGGCGTCGGTGTAGAACTCGTGAGTTTGATGGTCGCGACGCTCTGGGAGATAGAGCACTGAGTTGTGACCCTTCTCGGTTGGAATCAAGACCAGCACTGCGTCAGGTTCGTGGCACCCGGTTAAGTAAAAGAAGTCTGTCCCCGCGCGAAAGTTGTAATCGGTGTCATTCGACCGGACCTTGGGATTTCCGGTCGGGATAACCAAGGTGGTGTTTGGGAAAAGGGCACTGAGCGCGTCGCGTCGCGCGGCACTGTGCGACGCGGCGGGGTGAACTGATGTGTCAGGGGCGGCGACCTCCCACTGCGAGGTCATCAAGTCAAAGAGGGCCCGGGGTGAAGGTGGTCGATGGGCGCCGACCCACACCCAGTTGTCGGAAATTGGATTTTCGGCTGAAACATCAACCTCTGGAATAGTGTTCTCGCTCACAGAGCCAAATTAGCGTTTGTACGCAACTAGTGCTTGGTGGCGCGGTCTACCAAGCGCCAGGTGCCAGGGAGCGCAACGCCAGCAACGC
Source organism: uncultured Actinomycetes bacterium (assembly GCA_903830655.1). GTDB lineage: Bacteria > Actinomycetota > Acidimicrobiia > Acidimicrobiales > RAAP-2 > RAAP-2. The sequence continues at coordinate 5,994 of CAIKUQ010000046.1, forward strand.
TCGCCTTGATGAGCTCGCCCCAAATGAAGGGGTAGAAGCCCATGTGCAGAGCGGTACCGAGAGAAACATGTAAAAAGTGGGCTAGCCAGCTCACGCCACACACAAAGATGAGGGCATCGGCAAAGGCCATGGACAGGAGCGACCCGACAATGGTGCGGTCGTTGCCGTGTGAGGCGAGCCATCCGAGGGCTACTGCTGAAAGGACGAAGCCAATCAGGTAACCGAAGTTGGCGCCAACGTAGCCACTTGTGCCACCGGCAAACCAGGGGAGTCCCGCGAGTCCCGCGATCACATAGAGAGACATGGCCATCGCCGCACGTCGCCAGCCCAGTGCCGTGCCAGCGAGCATGATGCCGAAGGTTTGACCGGTGAGAGGAACTGGGGTGAAGCCCAGCGGGATTGAAACTTGCGCGAGCAAACCGACGAACGCGGCGGCAGCTACGACGAGAACGATGTTTGCCACCGCCGTGCGCGAGATTCGATCGGCGAGTACCGGCCGCGGTGAATGAAAGGTAATAATTGACATAGCCACTCCTTGGTGAACCAACTTTAGGGCACCAAATTCGTTACCGAGAGGTATTAAAGCCAACCCTGATTTTTGGCGATTTGTTCGGCATCGCCAATACGCATACCGGTTCGCGTTTGCAAGGTTCTCACGAGCCCACCCGCTTCGTACAATGACTCAAAGGTGCCAGTGTCGAGCCAAGTGGTGGTACGGGGCAATACCTCAACGCGAAGCTTCCCGCGCTCGAGGTAGACCTTATTTAAGTCGGTGATTTCTAATTCTCCCCGAGCGCTGGGCTTGAGTGAACGAGCAATCGTGCTCGCCTCTTCATCGTAGAAGTACATCCCCGGAACCACGAAGTTGGACTTTGGTTGATGGGGCTTCTCTTCAATCGAGATGACCCGACCACTCTCATCAAATTCAACTACGCCGTACCGTTCAGGGTCGGCCACTTGGTAGGCGAAAATCAATGCCCCGTCCAGGTTGGCGTGCTCGTGTAGATGGGTTCCCAGTCCAGGACCGTAGAACAAGTTGTCGCCAAGAATGAGTGCACACTTTTCGCCAGCGAGGAACTCTTCACCAAGAACCAAAGCCTGGGCGAGGCCATTGGGCTCGTGCTGAATGACGTACTCAATGTGAATACCAAACTGTGAGCCATCACCCAGTAGGCGCTGAAAGGCGGCTTGATCGTGGGGGGTCGTGATGAGAAGAATGTCTCGGATTCCCGCCAACATCAAGGTGCTGAGCGGGTAGTAAATCATTGGTTTGTCGTACAGAGGCAGTAATTGCTTCGACACGGCACGAGTAATTGGGTACAAGCGCGTACCACTACCACCGGCCAGAATGATTCCCTTCACCGAATTAGTATAGGTGACTACCTGCTTGTCTATAAAGGCGGAATTCACTCGATGCGTATCGTACTAACAGGAGCCGCTGGTTTTATTGGCTCGCGGTTCAGTGAAATGTTGCTGGAGCGCGCAAGCGAACTCGGCTACGACGACATTGTCCTTCTCGATGCCTTGACCTATTCGGGTCGTAGAGAAAATATGGTCGCCGTTCTCGCTGACCCTCGAGTTCGCTTTGTGCACGCGTCCATCAATGACCAAGCCGTCACGGACGAACTTTTAAGCGGCGCACACGCCGTGGTGCACTTCGCCGCCGAGAGCCACGTAGACCGATCTATCGAATCGGCGCGGACATTCTTCGAAACAAACGTATTAGGAACACAGCAGCTGCTCGAGAGTGCCCGTCGTGGTCAAGTCGAGCGGTTCGTTCACGTTTCAACCGACGAAGTGTATGGCTCGATCTCTAAAGGGGCCTGGCCCGAAGAGCACATTCTGGCCCCCTCTTCGCCCTATTCGGCCTCTAAGGCTGCTTCGGACTTGGCTGCTTTGGCGTACCAGCACACCTTTGGCATGAACATCATGGTGACACGTTGTTCGAATAACTACGGTCCTCGCCAGTTTCCCGAAAAGCTCATCCCGCTGTTCGTCACCAACCTGCAAGACGGCAAGAAAGTCCCGCTCTATGGCGATGGTTTGAACATCCGAGATTGGCTCCACGTGGACGATCACTGCCGAGGCATCCTCGCGGTTCTCGAAGCTGGACGCTCAGGGGAGATTTACAACATCGGTGGTGGAACCGAGTTAACGAATTTCGAAATTACGAAAAAAATCCTAGAACTATGTGGAGCCGATGAATCACAAATCGAACGAGTGGCGGATCGTTTGGGCCATGATCGGCGCTACTGCGTGAATTGGACGAAGATTCATACTGAGTTGGGGTACTCACCCCAAGTGACCTTTACCGAAGGACTCGCCGCCACCGTTAAGTGGTACCACGATAACGAGTCCTGGTGGCGTCCACTCGTGGAGAAGAAGTAATGGCTCTCACCCCTCTTTCTATCGAGGGCCTCTTCATTCTCGAAGCACCAGTCTGGCCCGACGAACGCGGGTTTTTCCGTGAGTGGTTTAGCGCGGATGATTTTAAGTCTGTTGGAGCCACTTACGAAATAAAGCAAGCAAACTTCTCTCAGTCCAAGAAGAACGTGGTTCGAGGCTTGCATTATTCGGTGGCAACTGAAGGTCAAGCAAAAATTGTCAACTGTGTCTTTGGTTCGGTTCTTGATGTCGTCGTCGACATTCGAGAAGGTTCGCCAACGTTTGGGATAGTAGAAACGATCCCTCTGAGCGCCGATAAGGGAATCGTCGCGGTGCTACCCGTCGGTGTTGCTCACGGTTTTTCGGTGCTGTCAGAATCTGCGGGCGTGGCGTATCTGCTCACTTCACCCTTCAACCCCTCGGCAGAACTGGGCATCACCCCCCTAGATTCCGAGCTCGGCATTGAGTGGGGAATTCATGGCGACGCTATTTTGAGCGAAAAGGACCGTACCGCTCCAACCTTGTCCGAACGTGCTGCAGCCGGAGAACTACCTAAATTCTCAACCCCTCGCTAATTTCCGAGCAAGGTTGGTAGCGTGGACGAGTGACTTCATCTGCGCTTCGCTTGGTAACGCCAGATTCCACGGGCATTGAGATTCCGACGCGCAAGAACCTGCCCACTTTCGTAACCGAGTCAGGATTGCGGACTGAACTCAAGAAACTCTCCGGCATTGATGCCGTTGGGGCTGAAGCCCGGATCGCCAAACTTTCCACGAGGTCTTTGAAGAAAGAGACGAAGAAGTACGCCATTGATTTGGCTATTTCGATGGTCGACCTAACGACACTGGAGGGTGCGGACACTGCTGGACGGGTTGCCTCGCTCTGCACGAAAGCTATGCACCCTGACGCCAACAATCTCTCGGTGCCGAGCGTCGCTGCGGTATGTGTCTACCCCGACATGGTGGCTAATGCCCGTGCAGTTATTGGCTCTAGCCCGGTGCACGTTGCTTCGGTCTCCACCGCTTTTCCTTCGGGCCGCGCCTCATTGGCGGTAAAACTCCTCGATACCAAGGATGCGGTCGAGGCTGGTGCCGATGAAATCGACATGGTGATTGACCGAGGTGCTTTTCTATCGGGAAATCTCTTCAAGGTTTACGAAGAGATTGTGGCCGTCAAAGCAGTGTGTGGCACTGCTCACCTCAAGGTGATTCTCGAGACTGGCGAACTCGTCACATACGACAATGTGCGCAAAGCAAGCTGGCTGGCGATGTTGGCCGGAGCAGATTTTATAAAGACGTCGACGGGCAAAGTGGGCGTAAACGCCACGCTCCCGGTGGCTCTGGTCATGCTCGAGGCAGTTCGCGACTTTGCTGAGGAGTATGGAGAACTTGTGGGGGTCAAGGTGGCGGGGGGTATTCGCACCACGAAAGACGCCCTGAAGTATCTGGTGGTCGTTAACGAGACAGCGGGCTCTAGCTGGTTAACTCCTGAGTACTTCCGATTTGGCGCTTCCTCGTTGCTCAACGACTTATTGTTACAGCGCACCAAGCAACTATCTGGAAATTATGCTCGACCCGATCGTTTTAGTGGAGACTGACATGGAATCGTTACATTCACAACTAGGTGGCCTGCAGTACGACAATGCGCCCGAGTCGGCGGCAATCGCCAAAATCAAGAAGGAATACGGCCTCTTTATTAACGGTCAATTCACCTCACCTAAAGATCACAAGAGCTTCTTCACTATCAACCCGGCTACCGAGGAGAAGCTCTCGAAAATTTCACAAGCGGACGCGAACGATGTTGATGCAGCTGTGCAGTCGGCGAAGCGAGCCTACGAAAAGGTATGGTCTAAAACAACCGGCCCCGAACGCGCCAAGTATCTCTTCCGCATCGCCCGTTTAATTCAAGAGCGGTCCCGCGAACTCGCCGTTACCGAGACGTTGGACAATGGCAAGCCCATCCGCGAAACCCGAGATATCGATGTTCCTTTGGCCGCCGCACATTTCTTTTATTACGCCGGTTGGGCGGACAAACTCTCCTTCGCCGGTTACGGAGCAGATCCCAAACCCATAGGCGTGGCGGGACAGATCATTCCGTGGAACTTTCCTCTGCTGATGGCTGCGTGGAAACTGGCACCCGCACTAGCGGCCGGTAATACCTGCGTCTTAAAGCCAGCCGAGACAACTCCGTTGACGGCCTTGTTGTTGGCGGAGATTCTGCAGCAAGCCGAGTTGCCAGATGGTGTAGTCAATATCATCACCGGAGACGGCAGTACGGGTGCAGCACTCGTAGAGCACCCCGATGTGAACAAGATTGCCTTTACTGGATCTACTGGCGTTGGTCGCATGATTCAACAACGAATTGCTGGATCGGGTAAGCACCTGACCTTGGAGTTGGGTGGCAAGGGGGCAAATATCGTCTTTGAAGATGCCCCCATCGATGAAATGGTCGAAGGAATTATCGACGGCATTTTCTTTAACCAGGGCCACGTGTGCTGTGCGGGGTCACGCCTTTTAGTGCAAGAGTCAATTGCTGAGGATGTACTGCGTCGTCTGATGCGTCGAGTTGAACAACTTCGAGTTGGTGACCCAATGGATAAGAACACTGACGTCGGTGCCGTGAATTCAGCGGAGCAATTGGCTCGAATCTCGGAGTTGACGGCGACGGGGGAAGAAGAGGGCGCTACTCGCCTGACCTCCACTTGCGTACTCCCCAGCAAGGGCTTTTGGTTCCCTCCAACGGTCTTTACAAATGTCTCGCAGAGCCACCGCATTGCCCGAGAAGAAATATTCGGCCCCGTTCTTTCGATGCTGACCTTCCGTACTCCCGAAGAGGCCGTGCAGAAGGCGAATAACACCAACTACGGCCTCGCCTGTGGCGTGTGGAGCGAAAAGGGAAGCCGGACTTTGTGGGTGGCTGAACGGCTGAGGGCTGGCGTGATTTGGGCCAACACCTACAACAAGTTTGACCCCACTAGCCCATTTGGTGGCGTGCGTGAATCGGGCTTCGGCCGCGAAGGTGGACGTCAAGGTTTGGAGGCGTACCTCAATGTCTGAGAATCGACTCGAAATCCGCAAAACCTACAAACTCTTAGTCAACGGCGCATTCCCACGCTCAGAGTCTGGACGTACCTACGAGGTTGTTGATGCCGAGGGCAAGTTCATCGCCAACGTGGCCCAAGCGTCGCGCAAAGACTTACGCGAAGCCGTTGTCGCCGCTCGCGCCGCACAAGCTAAGTGGTGGAGCCAAAGTGCATACAACCGTGGTCAGGTGATCTATCGGCTCGCCGAAATGGCTGAGTCGCGCCACGCCGAGATCGCAGAAGCGGTCGAACTGAGCGAGGGTGTTAAGTCGAAGGAAGCTCGTAAAAGTGTGTCGCGCGGCATTGATCGGATGGTTTGGTACGCCGGCTGGACTGACAAGATTGCGCAAGTCTTTGGCGGGGCCAATCCGGTGGCTGGACCATTCTTTAACTTCTCTCTACCAGTTCCCAGTGGGGTGGTGGCTGCAGTAGCGCACCCCACTAACTCATTTGAGGGCTTGATTGATGTGACCTTCGGGGCAATCGCCGCGGGAAACTCTGTGATCGTGCTCGCCAGCTCTGATCGGCCAGTACCCGCAGTACTGCTCGGAGAGATGAGTGCAGTTTCAGACTTTCCTGGAGGTGTACTTAACATCTTGACTGGCAAGGTGGAGGAACTCGCTCCCGTTATGGCGTCCCATGAAGATATTGACGGACTTGATATTGGCTGCGTTCAAGCAACCGAGCACACTGCGCTGATTTCAGCGGCGGCGGGCTCAATCAAGCGGGTCTTTGAGGGGCAAGGTTTCGATGAAACCACTGCCGTGCGCCGCCTGCGGACCTTCATCGAAACATCAACTGTCTGGCACACGAAAGGTCAATGATGAACCCCTATGAATTGGCATCGGAGGCTGCGAAGGAACTGCGCCAAAGGAGTGGGGTCGACAAGTTCGATGTTGCCGTAGTGCTGGGATCGGGCTGGAAAGAAGGCGCTGTGGCCCTCGGAGAACCAAGTTCCGTGATTCCAACGAGCGATCTAACCGGTTTCTTTAAGCCAACGGTGGCCGGACACCAAGGCCAGATTCTGGCCGTCGAATACGCCGGACTTACGGTGGCGCTTCTCGCCGGACGAGTTCATCTGTACGAAGGGCATACCGCACACGAAGTGGCCCACCCAATTCGCACCTTGGTGGCTGCGGGTGCACAAAAGATTGTTCTTACCAACGCCTGTGGCGGGATCGACCCCGCACATGGACCAGGGACGGTATCGCTAATTCGCGATCACATCAATCTCACTTCGACCTCGCCCATGGAGGGTGAAATTCCGCCAGATCAGTTTGGATCTCGTTTTGTGGACCTTTCAAATCTCTACGACTCCGATGCGCGCGCCCGTATCCAATCTATTCATGCGCTCCCCGAGGGTGTGTACGCAGGTTTCCGTGGGCCTCACTACGAGACGCCCGCCGAGATCAAGATGGCCAAGGCCATGGGTGCGAGTCTCGTGGGTATGTCGACAGTATTAGAAGCCATCGCCGCTCGACATCTTGGAGCACAGGTGACCGGACTTGGACTCATCTCGAACTTCGCTGCTGGTGTGGTGCCGGGGGGATTAAATCACCTCGAAGTTCTCGAAGCGGGCCAGAGGGCGGCCGCAACTTTGGGTGCTCTCTTGAAGGAAATCATTCCAGTCCTGTGAGCGAAGAATTAATTAATCAAGCGCGCGCTTGGCTCGCGGATGACCCTGACGAAGTCAGTCGCAAGGAATTACAGCACTTCATCGATGAAGGCAATGTGGTTGAACTAACCAAGCGTTTTGCGCTACCGCTCACTTTTGGAACTGCGGGATTGCGTGGGCCAGTCATGAGTGGGTCGGCGGGCATGAACCGCTTAACTGTGCGCAAGGCTACCCAAGCGGTGGCGGCGTGGCTGGCGCACGAGGGAATTGACCCCGCTAAGGGTGTTGTGGTTGGACGAGACGCCCGACACGGATCAACGGAATTTAACGATGAGGTCGTGACGACGCTCATTGGGCTTGGGGTCCGAGTCCTCGAGATGCCCACTCCAGCACCCACTCCTTTCGTTCCCTACTTAGTACGGCGCTTAGAAGCGGCAGCGGGAATTATGGTTACGGCCAGTCATAACCCCAAGCAGGACAATGGCTACAAGCTGTATGACTGGACGGGGTCCCAGATAATCCCACCACATGACAAAACGGTTGAGGCTTTTATGGATGCGGCGGGCTCACTCTCTCCGGGAGATCGCAGTTCGAGTCTGCATCAAGAAGTTTCGGTGGCCGATGTCGAGTCCTATTACACGCTCATGGCTTCGAGATTTACCGTGACTTCCTTCGACGGGCCCCCAATTACCTACAGCGCATTCCACGGCGTTGGCGGCCATCACATGGTCAAGTTATTCGAGAAGGCGGGCTTTCAAGCTTCAGTGGTTCAAGAGCAGTTTTCCCCCGACCCTGAATTCCCTTCTCTCCCATTTCCCAATCCAGAAGAGTCAGGCGCGATGGACGCTTCGATTGGGCACGCTGAGAGAATTGGGTCTCGATTGATTTTGGCGAACGATCCAGATGCTGATCGACTTGGCGTGGCTATACGTGATGATTCGCAGTGGCGCATTTTGAAGGGTGACGAAATTGGTTGGCTATTGGGTTACCAAGCCCTCCAGGAGTCAACGGAAGGAGTGGTAGCAACAACCATTGTTTCTTCCACTTTGCTTGCCAAGATGGCCACTAGAGCAGGCGTGGAATGTCGCACCACCTTGACGGGGTTCAAATGGATTGGGCGAGCCGGCGGCAACGAGGAACTTCTCTTTGGTTATGAAGAGGCCTTAGGGTATGCCGTCGACGGACACGTTGGTGACAAAGATGGCATGTCAGCGGCACTCGCTCTCGCACACCTTGACCAGAGCATGGCCGCCATGGGAAAGAGTTTGGCCAAGCTCCTCGACGAGATCGCCGGTGAATTTGGACTCCACGTGACCGATCAGTTAAGTATTCGTTTTAGTGGTGATGATTCTCAGGCGCAATTGGAGCAAAAAATGGATCTGTTGCGCAGCCAGCCACCAACTTCAGTTGGTGGACTTCTGATAGGTGAAGTTGCTGACCTTGCTCAAGGCTTCCGTGGTTTGAGTTCTACTAACGGCATGTGGCTAGGGCTCGGCGCGTCCGGACGAATCGTCGTGCGCCCGTCTGGGACCGAGCCCAAACTGAAGGTTTATATTGAAATCGTGGGCGAGGTTGCGCGAACAGCTGCAGCAGAAACCATTTCCGCGATTAAAACCGATATGTCGGTTTTCTTTGGTGCTTAAGCCTTCAAGGCAGCGTAACCAGGCTTGATTACATTCCAAATGATGTTGAGGCGGTCTTCGTAAGGGAAGAATGCACTCTTCATTGCGTCAATTGTCAAGCGCTCCATGTCTCGCAAGGTCCAACCAAATGCCTGAGAACACTTAAAGAATTCGTCGCTCAACGCGATGCCACTCATGAGTCGGTTATCGGTGTTGACGGTAACGCGAAAGTTCAGTTTGCGGAGAATATTGATTGGGTGGTCCTTGATCGAAGCAGCCACGCCGGTATGGATATTTGAGGTGGGGCATACCTCAAGAGGAATTCGACGGTCTCTGATGTATTGCGCGAGGCGACCTAGCTTGTATTCGCCATCCTTAAATTCAATGTCATCGAAGATGTGAATACCGTGTCCCAGCCTCTCGGTTCCGCAGATTTGAATTGCTTCCCAGATTGATGGTGGCCCGAAGGCCTCACCGGCGTGAATAGTGAGGTGAAAATTCGCTTGACGAATCATTTCGAAGGCTTCGAGATGTTGAGTAGGTGGGAATCCATCCTCGGGTCCGGCAATGTCGAAGGCGCACACCCCCGCATCACGGAAGTCGATGGCCACCTTCGCGACTTCATTTGAGTGACTGGCTTGACGCATCGCGGACAAAATTGCTCGAGCGACAATCGGATGTCCTTCGGAAAGTGACTGCACTTCGCCCTGGCGAAAGCCCTCCAAGACCGCTTCGACCACCTGATGCATTGTCAGGCCCTTGGTCAAGTGCTGTTCGGGAGCAAAGCGAATTTCTGAGTAGACAACGCCATCGCGGGCCAGGTCCACAACACCTTCGCAGGCCACTCGCTTAAGTTCATCGACAGTTTGCATGACTGCCGTGGTGTGGGCAAATCCTTGTAGGTACTGAACTAGATCGGCGCCGGGTGAGTCAACGACGAAGTCTTTTTCGAGTTCTGCCAGATTGTACGTTGGCAGGCCAGCGTAGCCATTGGCTTCAGCTAGCTCTAGAACAGTCGAGGGGCGAACGCCCCCATCAAGGTGCTCATGCAACAGGACCTTGGGTGCGGCAACTGCGAGTTCTTTGGTAATTGGGGATGCTTCCATTTACTAAGGCTAGTAAAGATGCGTTGGTTTAACTTCGTACCAGTTCAATAAGCAGAGGTGTTGAAGTTGGAGCCTCATCATTGATGATGATGGCGTCAGTCAAGGCGGCTCGTCCCGAATTCATGTGGGCCTCGTCGTCAGCGTGCAACTCCAAGAGGGGCTGACCCTTTTCGACCTGGTCACCTTCGCGAACCAGGACTCGCACACCGGCGGCGGCACTGACGGCGTCTTCCTTACGTGCTCGTCCCGCGCCCAAACGCCAAGCAATAATGCCAACACCGTAGGCGTCCAATGTATTGATGACCCCAGCGTGTGGCGCAACGAAGGTTTCAACCAACGCCGCTCGAGGGAATTCGTAATCAGGTTCGCCACCTTGGGCGATGATCATCGCGCGGTAGGTTTCGTATGCTTTTCCGTTATCCAACATTTCGGCGGGGTTCGCTGAAATGCCGACGAGTTCGAGCATGGCTTCGGCTAGGGCGACAGTGAGGTCTCGGACATCCTTTGGTCCTGCGCCGCGCAAGACCTCTACCGACTCAATCACCTCAAGGGCGTTTCCGGCGGCCACGCCCAGGGGTACATCCATATTGGTCAGTTGAGCCACTGTCTTTACGCCGTGTTGGGTGCCAATGCGCACCATGGTCTGGGCGAGAGTGCGAGCGCGATCACGATCTTTCATGAAGGCACCTCGCCCAACTTTGACATCGAGGACTAATGCCTCAGTGCCCTCGGCGATTTTTTTAGACATGATTGAAGAGGCGATGAGAGGGATTGACTCCACAGTCGCGGTCACGTCACGAAGCGAGTAGAGCTTGCGGTCAATAGGAGCCATTCCTTGCCCGGCTGCGCAGATGACAGCTCCAACTGATTCCAGTTGTGCTCGCACTTCTTCATTCGAGAGAAAGGCGCGCCAGCCAGGAATCGCTTCGAGTTTGTCAAGTGTTCCGCCGGTGTGACCGAGACCTCGACCCGAGAGTTGGGGGACCGCCGCACCACAGGCCGCGACCAGGGGAGCGAGGATGAGAGAAATTTTGTCACCAACTCCACCGGTGGAGTGCTTGTCGACAGTTGGTCGCGAAAGTCCAGAGAGTGAGAGTCGCTCACCCGAGTTAATCATGACATCTGTCCAAGTATTTAATTCTTCAGCGTTGAGCCCATTGAAGAAGATTGCCATGAGCAAAGAAGACATCTGTTCCTCGGCGACGCCACCTTCGTTATAGGTGTTAAGAATCCAGGCAATTGCTTCATTCGAAAGTACCCGTCCATCGCGCTTAGAGCCAATAATTTCAACTGCATTGAAACTCACGAGTTGCTCCTCGTGTCCAAATCGTCGGGACCAAATGCATCGGGGAGGAGGTCGGCAATCGTGCGCTCGGGATGATCTGAGCCATCATCGACAATGAGGTTTTTCCCACCGTGCTCAAATAGCACCTGGCGGCAGCGCCCACAAGGGGCAATCGGCTGACCGTCACCGGCAACCACCGAAATACCAACGAGTCGTCCTCCGCCTTGGCGGGTTAAGTCACTGACGAGAGAGCACTCTGCGCAAAGAGTCAGGCCGTAGCTGGCATTCTCCACGTTCGAACCGGTCACGACGCTGCCGCTGTCGGTGAAGCCGGCAGCTCCCACCGTTACGTGCGAATAGGGGGCATAGGAAAGGGTGGTGGCGTGGAGTGCGAGCGTGCGCAACTCTTGCCAGGGAATCTTGGAAGTACTCACGATTAAACCCTACCCCTGCGAAGTTTGCCCGAACTAATTAGCTGTCGGTTCAGTCTTGTTTGTAGGGAATTCCGTCAGCGGCTGGTGCGCGCACTCGTCCAATTAGGCCCGAGACGACGGCAATAGTGATGATGTATGGGAACATGCCCAAGATCTCCGAAGAGACCGGAACGTCGAAAGACTGCAGACCACTGGCGAGCATTGAGGTGAGCCCGAAGATAATTGAAGCAACAACCGCACCCGATGGACGCCAGCGACCAAAGATAACTGCCGCTAGGGCGATGTAACCAAGTCCGGAAGTAAAACCCGGGTTGAACTGACCGTGAAGGGCGATAAAGGCCACCCCACCAATACCACCGATGGCGCCACCGAGAATGACATTGAAGTAGCGAACGCCTTTAACACGGATACCAACGGTGGCGGCTGCTTGCGGGTGTTCCCCAACCGCACGAACACGAAGGCCCCACTTGGTCTTAAAGAGCGCAAAACTCATGCCAGCGACCAGGACGTACATCATGTAGAAGAACATGTCTTGGTTGAAAAGTAAGGGCCCAATGATGGGAATCTTGTCCAAGAGAGGAATTGGAATCGAACTAGGCGTTACGCCCGTGTTGTACTGCTGGAAGGGTGTCAAGAAGGTCAAATTTAAGAAATTGGTCAAACTGGCAATCATTGTGACAAGAACAACTCCCACGATGACCTGATCCGAACGATAGCGAACGGCAAAGAATGCCAATACCCAACCGAGTAGCGCGCCAACGGCCGCGCCAGCAAAAGTTGCGAGAACGAAAGAGTTTGTAGAAGAAGCCACAATCGCACCAATAAAGGCTCCACCGAGGAATTGTCCTTCAATCGCGATATTGACCACTCCCGCTCGCTCGCACATGATGCCGGACATCGAACCGAAAATAAGCACCATTGTGATTCCTGAAGCGTTCACCAGAACATCGGTAATGTCGATGAAATTAGTCGGCGAGGGGCCACTACTTCGCACGGTCCAGACGAACAGACCAAGCAAAAAGAGAATCGAGACAAATCCAAAGCGAGCCATCACTCGACTCGCGGGAACACGAACAATCGTCTCGATGCCAGCCGCCAAAGCAATGATGGCGAGCACCAGAGCACTTACGCGAGAAGGAAGAGTCAGGCTCGCCAGATGCCAGGGCGCACCCCCCGAAGTGTTCAGGGGATTAAAGGTGATGATCGAAGAGGCTTTTGAGGTAGCGCCGAGTGCGAAGACCCAGAATATGAACAGGGCCATGAGTGACATGATTGCGCCAATGACGCGGGTGCGCCCAGCGGGGGTATCACGGCGAATCACGACATCGGGCGTGACTAGGGTACTCACGAGCTCCATCCCTTGGTATTGAGCTCCACGGTGTGCAACGTACCCTCACGGAGCCGGAAGATTTCTTGCACCATGACCGGGGTGGCGACGAAAAGAACAACGGCGGACTGGATGATTGTGGCGAGGTCGAGCGGGATTCCAGTTTCGGCCTGCATGATTCGCCCGCCAACACCAAGGGCCGAGAACAAAATAGCTCCCCAGAATACGTTGATGGGCTTATTGCGGCCAAGGAGCGAAACCGTAATAGCGGTAAATCCAATGCCCGCCGAACCGATGAGGAATCCTCCATCCAGCGAGTGTGTAGTTCCGTCGACTTGAACAACACCAGCAAGACCCGCGAGTCCCCCGGAAATCAAGAAGACGTACATGATGATTTTCTTAGGGTTAATTCCTGAAGCACGTGCCGCATTGGGGTTCGCTCCCGTTATGCGAAAGTCAAAGCCTAAGGTCGAGCGATTGAGGAACCACCAACCAAAAGCTACGACACCAATCGCTATCAGGATGCCCCAGCTCACGCGCAAGGTGGTTGCCGTGGCGAAGAAGTTAGGCAACTGAGCTGAGGGCAAAATGACACGGGAAAGGTCATTCACCTGACCGGGTAGTTGCAGGGGAGTCGAGAGCAGCGAGTACAAGAGGAAAAAGGCCACGACGTAGTTCAACATCAAGGTGACGATGACCTCGTGGGCACCGGTCAGCGCCTTCAAGACGCCTGGGATGAAGCCATAAAAGGCGCCTGCGGCGACTCCGCACGCGAGCGTCAGTGGGAGGTGAATGAACATTGGCAGGTGGATCATGGAGCCAAAGGCCGTGCCAGCGATGCCACCGAGAATGGCCTGTCCGTTCGCTCCGATGTTAAAGAGACCGGTCTCGAATGAGATGGCCACACCAATACTGATAATGACGAGCGGAGCGGCGTACGTGAGAGTTTCAGAAATTGGGGTGAGCGCAGCGGTCCAGTCCTGCCCAGTGGTCAGTGCGTGCCACAAGATCGTAGGGTCAAAGACTGAGCCAGTGAACATTGCTCGGTAGGCGGCCCCCACATTGTCCAGGGTGACCTTTATGGCGTGCAAGATGGCGCCGGGGGAATTAAAAATTTGCGTCCACGCGTGTAGCACGTCACTCGAAGAGAAAATAATTACTGCGGCTCCGACAACGAATCCAAGAAAAATCGCGAGGAAACTCATAGTGACGGGGTTAGCGCTTAGATAGCGCTGCCACAGAGAAGTCTTATTTTCAGACATTAGTGTGCTCAGTAATTCCGGCCATCAAAAGCCCGATGGCCTCTCGTGTTGAATCTGGTGAGACAACTCCGGTGATTCCACCTTGGAACATCACGGCGATTCGATCGGCGAGTGAAAACACTTCATCCAATTCAGAAGAAACTAATAACACGGCTTTATTGCTGTCACGTTCACGTATAAATTGCTTGTGAACGTATTCAATCGAGCCAACATCGAGACCGCGAGTGGGCTGAGCGGCAATCAGAACATCAACATTGCGTGAGAGTTCACGCGCAACAATTACTTTTTGTTGGTTGCCGCCCGAAAGTGAACCGACAGGAGCGTCAACCGATTCTGTGCGAATGTCAAAATCCTGAACCAGTTTTTCGGCATTCTCTCGAACCTTCGAAAGTTTGCGGGTACCTCGTCCAGCGAATTGAGGAGCCCGCGGGGTATTGAGAACAAGGTTGTCGGCCACCGAGAGTTTGAGAACTAAGCCGTCGCGCTGGCGATCTTCGGGAATGTGGGCGAGTCCGGCATCGAGGCATTCACGGGGGGAGGCGTTGTCGACTCGGGTTCCGTTAATGGTGATGGTGCCCGATTCCACGGGGCGCATTCCGGCAATTGCCTCGACCAGTTCAGATTGACCGTTGCCCTGGACGCCCGCGACGGCCAGGATTTCTCCCTGACAAACGCTAAAGCTGATGTTATTAACAACCGCTACGCCACGCTCATCGCGCACCACGAGGTTTTTCACCTCGAGCATTGGGGTGCCGGGGTTATGAGGGCTCTTTTCGACCTGGAGATTCACCGAGCGGCCGACCATCTTTGAGGCGAGCTCCTCTTCTGAATCGGTGGGAAGTCCTGTACCAACAACCTTGCCTAATCGGATAACCGTAATTTTGTCGGCGACGGCCTTGACCTCTTTGAGCTTGTGGGAGATAAAGAGAATGGACTTGCCCGAAGCGGCCAAATCCTTCATGATTTTTATTAAAGATTCAATCTCTTGGGGGGTAAGAACGGCGGTTGGCTCGTCCAAGATGAGCAGCTCGGCCTCTTGAGAGAGGGCCTTTAGGATCTCGACGCGCTGCTGAATACCAACGGGCAATTCTTCAATAATGGCGTCGGGGTCAACCTCGAGGCCGAACTCTTCGGAGAACTTTCGAATCTTGTCTGAGGCCGCGGCGTAATCTACGCGGTTAAAAGATTTCGTTGGTTCGAAACCGAGAACGACGTTTTCGGCCACGGTAAAGACCGGTACGAGCATGAAGTGTTGGTGCACCATGCCGATTCCCTTGCGGACTGCATCACCCGAAGTTGCGAAGTGAACGGACTCGCCATTGATGAGAATTTCACCCGCGTCGGCACTGTAGAGACCAAAAAGAACATTCATCAAGGTGGACTTGCCCGCACCATTCTCGCCTAGGAGGCAGTGAATCTCGCCGGGCTCGACGACTAAGTCAATGGCGTCATTTGCAGTGAAGGATCCAAATCGTTTGGTGATTCCTTTGAGCTCTAAGCGCATAAAAAGCATTGTAGTCAGCAAAAAGCCCCGGGTCCTAAGACCCGGGGCTAGTGCAGAACTAGTTGCTTAGTTCGTTGAAGCTGGGTAGTCCATTGGGTTAACTGAAACAGTACCGGCCTTGATTCCAGCCGCTGCCTTATTCAGTGCGGCCTTCAAGGAAGCCGAAACCTTCTTGTTGAGAATGAACTCAGCACCCTTGTTCTTCAAGGTACCAACGTAAGGAGTGGTGGCGTTGAAGGTCTTGTGGAAGGCAGCAAGAATCGCACCCTTTACAGAAACCTTTACACCCTTGGTGACCGAAGCGTCAATGTACTTGCAGAACTTCGCTTCAGCAGCACAGCCGTTTACGTCAACCCACATGATCATCTTGCCGGTTGCCTTAGCGGCCGCGGTCAAAGAACCAATACCTACACCACCGGCCACGGGGAACACAACGTCAGCGCCCTGTGAGAAGAAGGTGTTGGTGAGGGTCTGGCCAGCGTTCTGGTCGGTGAAGTTACCGACGAATGAACCGGTACCGGGGAATCCAGCAGCCACGCGAGCAGCAGTCGATGACATGCCCTTGGTGTCAGCGGAAGGCTTCCAACCGAGTACCTTGACGTGCTTGCCAGAAGCCTTGTTGTAGGCGCGAGCACCAGCAACGAAGCCGTCCATGTAGATTGAAACGGTTGAGAACTGCATACCACCGTAGGTAGCGATAACGCCAGTCTTTGAAGTTGCAGCGGCGTAGTAGCCACCCAAGAAGGCGTCTTCGTTGGTGTTGTAGGTCAACTCAATTACGTTCTTCAAGTTCAGTGGCGCGTAGTTCTTGTCAGTCAAGATGTCGTCAACAATCGCAAACTTCTGCTTGGGGTTAGCGATAGCTGCGGTAGCAGTAGCCGTTCCCATGTTGAAGCCAACGGTCACGATGATGCCGCACTTCTGGCTAATGAACGTGTTGATGTTGGAGGTGTAGTCAGCTGACGACTGTGAGGTCAAGTAGCTGGTCTTCATCTTCGACGAACCACCAGCAGCCATCTGTGCAGCCTTCATTCCTTCGTAGGCCGACTGGTTGAACGAGTGGTCGTTAATACCACCGGTGTCAATTACGACGCAGGCCTTGAATGTGGTTGCGGCTGAAGCGGCGGTTGCGCTTAAACCAATTGTCAACGAACCAAGCAACAGCGAAGCGGTTGCGAGGCCAGTTGAAAGGCGGGTAATGCCCTTCATAAATGTTTCTCCCTTTTGCACTGCGACCCACCATGAATCGCACGTAAACCGTCCCATAAGGGACCGACGCTTACCCCTAGAGACTAATAGGGACGCGTGGCCGAAACATCTCGGAGAGGGCCTCCCAGGGCCAAACCCAAGGGTTTTTTCTCCCCCCAATATTGCCTACGCTGGAAGGAATATGGCCGCCCAATTCATCTACTCCATGCGTGATTTACGCCGTTTCTATCCACCCGACCGCGAAGTCCTCAAGGGGATCAATCTCTCCTTTTATCCGGGGGCCAAAATTGGGGTCATCGGCTCGAACGGTTCGGGGAAATCGTCCCTCTTACGCATCATGGCCGGACTGGATGACGGCTTCACCGGTGAGGCGCGCCTTACCCCCGGTTTCACCGTGGGGTACCTCCCCCAAGAGCCTCAGCTTGACCCTACGAAAGATGTGGTGGGCAACGTGGCCGATGGTGTGGCGCAGCAGCGCGACTTAGTTGCTCGTTTTAATGAGGTGTGCGCCATGATGGCTGACCCGGAGGCTGACTTTGATGCACTCCTCTCCGAGCAAGCAGACCTCCAAACGAAGATTGACGCACTCGGCGCTTGGGACTTAGAGCGCACATTAGAGATTGCGATGGACGCCCTTCGCCTCCCACCCGCCGACGCCGACGTCACCAAGCTCAGTGGTGGAGAACGCCGTCGAGTTGCTCTCTGTCGCTTGCTACTCGCCAAGCCGGACCTCTTACTGTTGGACGAACCCACAAACCACTTGGACGCTGAATCGGTAGCGTGGCTAGAGCGCGCGCTACAGGACTACTCAGGAACTGTTGTCGCGATTACTCACGACCGATACTTCTTAGACAACGCCGCCCAGTGGATCTTGGAACTCGACCGCGGACACGGAATTCCCTGGGAGGGCAACTACTCCAGCTGGCTCGAGCAAAAGCAGAATCGCTTGGCCCAGGAAGAAAAGGCTGACAGTGCACGACAAGCGGCGCTCCAGCGAGAACTCGAATGGATTCGTATGTCGCCCAAAGCTCGCCAGAGCAAGGGTAAGGCCCGCGTTAACTCCTACAACGAACTTGTGGCTGAATCTGAGGCGGCCGAACTACGCGCCGACAAGATGGAGATTGTCATCCCGCCCGGCCCCCGCTTGGGTGATGTGGTCGTTAACGCCAAGGGACTAACCAAAGCCTTCGAGGATCGATTGCTCGTGGAGAACCTCGAATTTATCTTGCCCCCCGGCGGCATTGTCGGTGTTATTGGGGCCAACGGCGCGGGTAAAACCACTTTGTTCAAAATGATGGTGGGGCTCGAAGCCCCCACCGAAGGATCACTGGAAGTGGGATCGACCGTCCAGTTTGCATACGTGGATCAGTCTCGTGACAACCTTGACTCCGAGGCAACCGTTTTTGACGAAATCAGTGGCGGCCAAGAGCACATGGTGGTGGGTAACCGTGAAATTCACGCCCGGGCGTACGTCGCCTCTTTTGGCTTTAAGGGTTCAGACCAACAAAAGAAGGTTGGCGAAATTAGTGGTGGCGAGCGCAACCGTGTCCAGCTCGCCAAGGTGTTGCGAACCGGGGGCAACGTGTTGCTCTTGGACGAACCAACGAACGACCTAGACGTTGATACGTTGCGGGCACTCGAAGATGGGCTGGAAGGCTTTCCGGGTTGCGTCGTCGTGATTAGTCACGATCGCTGGTTCTTGGACCGCATCGCCACTCACGTCTTGGCCTTTGAAGGGGACGCGGAAGTTCGCTGGTTCGAGGGGAACTTCTCAGACTACGAAGCTGACCGCCATAAGCGTCTCGGTACCGATGCGGATCAACCGCACCGGATTCGGTACAAACCGCTCACTCGCTAGCAAAAGTGAGCGATCAAGAATCCTGAGTTACTTCGTTCTATAGTCGCAGTGATGGATTACAGCACCGACTACGCGACCTACCTCAAGATTGATGATCTCTTGAAGTTGCAGGTCCCCCTCACGCCGGGAGCGGCTGACGAGTTGCTCTTTATCGTGGTGCACCAGTCCTACGAACTTTGGTTCAAGGTGGTCATCGACGAACTCGCCAAGGCCTCCAAGGCGCTGCAGGATACTGAACCATGGAACGCTGTCGCTCCTCTGCGCCGAATGGTGGGCATCGAGGACCTGCTGGTCTCTCACCTTCGAGTTCTGGAGACGATGTCTCCTGAGAAATTCATGGAGTTTCGTGATCCGCTAAATCCCGCCTCGGGATTTCAGTCATACCAATTCCGCGCCATTGAGTTTTTGAGTGGTGTGGGCAATCCTGCGGTCTTGAACCACGACCTGTATACCGACGAGTCCAAGGCATGGTTGCGTTCAATTTCGGAAATTCCGTCAGTCTGGGACGGCTACTTGGGCTGTGTTGTGGCCTCCACCGGTGTTGATGGTGACGATATGTTGTCCGCTCTGCGCGACATCTACTTGCACCACACCGAGGCGACCACCAATGCCCTGCACACCGTCGCTGAACTGTTGATGGATCACGACGAGCGCATCGCCATGTGGCGCCATCAGCACATGTTGATGGCTGGTCGCCAGATAGGCCGACGTCCGGGAACTGGAGGCAGTGAAGGAATGGCCTACCTAGACACAACAATCACCAAGCGCTTCTACCCTCTGCTGTGGGAAGTGAGGAATGCCCTATGACCACCCGTGAAGAATGCGTCGAGCTCGACGCCAAAGATCCCTTGGCCTCGCTGCGCTCGGAGTTCTCTCTCGGCGATGGAGAACTCTACCTAGATGGAAACTCCCTAGGCCCAATTTCTAAGAGCGCTCGAGCCGCGGTTGATCGCGTGATGGGCGAGTGGCAGAGCGAACTCATTCGATCGTGGAATTTGTTCGGTTGGATGGATACACCGCTGAAACTCGGCGACCGCATCGCTCCATTTATTGGGGCAAATCCCGGCGAAATTGTCGTAGCCGATACCCTGACTTTCGCCATTGCCAAATTAACTCTGGCGGCGCTTGAACAGCGCCCTGATCGCCACGTGATTCTGACCGACGTTATGAACTTTCACACGGACATCTACATTCTTGAGGCGGTGGCGCAGTATGCCGGCCGTCCAGTCACCGTTAAGACCATCGACCGCAATGAATTAGCACAACACCTAAATAACGATGTTGCGCTTGTCGAACTCACTCACGTGGACTTTCGTACCGGTGAAGCACTGGACGTGGCTGAAATTACTCAGCAGGTGCACGAGGCGGGCGCATTGGTGCTGTGGGACTTTGCGCACACCACGGGTGCTCTACCGGTGGATGTAACGAGCGCGAAGGTGGACTTCGCCGCTGGTTGTGGGTACAAGTACCTCAACGCGGGTCCTGGTTCGCCCGCGTATATGTATGTTCGCAAAGAGTGGCAAGACAAGGTAAATAACCCATTACCCGGATGGCTGGGTCACGCTCGTCCCTTCGATTTCGAAATTACGTATGAGGCCACCCAGGGAATTCGCAAGTTCGTCACCTCCTCGCCTTCGATCCTCGCTCTAGCGGCGTTAGACGGAGCGCTCGAGGTGTTCGAGAAAACGGACATGACGGCGATTCGCAAGAAGTCCTTAGCGCTCACTGACCTCTTTATCAAGCTCGTTGAAGAACGTCTGCCCGGTGAGTTCACCGTGGTGACTCCGCGCGATCACGCTAAACGGGGCTCTCAGGTGGCACTTGCTCACTCAGAGGCGTATGGCGTGGTGCAGGCGTTGATTAGACGTGGGGTCACGGGCGACTTCCGGGCGCCGGACATTGCGCGTTTTGGCTTTACCCCGCTTTACTTACGCTACGTCGATGTCTACGACAGCGTTGAGCAATTGGTGCAGGTCCTCAATAATGGGGAACACCAAGCAGATGAATTCAAAGTTCGAAACGCTGTTACCTAGTTCTACTTCTTGGCGTAGCTGAAGAAACCTTGACCGCTCTTGCGGCCCAACTCGCCCGCCGCCACCATGTCGCGCAGGAGTTGTGGCGCTACCAGCTGAGGTTCTTGTAAGTCTTCGTAGAGTGTGTCGGCGATGAAGAGTGTCGTGTCTAAGCCAATCAAATCGGTGAGGGCGAGAGGTCCCATGGGGTGGGCACACCCTTCGACCATGCCGGTGTCGATGTCCTCGGCGGTGGCCAAGTGTGCTTCGACCAAGCGGATGGCACTAAGTAAATAAGGGATCAGCAGGAAGTTCACCACGAAGCCAGCACGGTCTGGAGCGAGGATGGGCTTTTTGTCCAGTTGGTCGGTGGCGAATGTGCGTACGCGCGACAGCGTCTCTTCACTGGTTAACTCACCGGCAATGATTTCAACCAGCCTCAAGACCGGCACGGGATTAAAGAAGTGAAGCCCCACGACGCGCTCTGGACGTTTGGTCACGCCGGCTAAGCGCGAGATCTGAATTGACGAAGTATTAGAGGCCAAGATGGCATCATCTTTTTCAAGGACGGCGTCTACGTTGCGAAAGACTTCGAACTTAAGTTCTTCGACTTCGGCGACCGCCTCAATCACTAAGTCGGCCTGAGCGAGCGAATCGTAGTCGAGGGAAAAGGTGAGATTGCCCAAAGCGGAGTAATAGTCGGACTGCTCGATTTTCTTCGAAGTCAAAGCGCGATCGAGCGATTTGCGAATGCGCTCCTCGCCCGCGGCGAGTGACGGGCCGTCGCGTTCGATAACGGTGACTCGCAGTGCATGGCGAGCGCAAACCTCAGCGATTCCCGCTCCCATGAGTCCACATCCAATGACACCAATATTCTTCATGAGGCCCTTCCTTTGGCGGTGATTCACAGTTTAGAAGTGGATTCGCCACGATTGAGAAGTGAGTAATCTTGGTAGAAAGTTGCCACAAAGGAGTCGCGTTGGAAACCGTCAACATGATTGTTGAGATCCCCCGAGGATCACAGAACAAGTACGAATATGATCACGAAACCCACCAAATCATGCTGGACCGCCACTTGATTGTGGCCATGGGATACCCCGCGGAATACGGATTTTTCCCCGACACCCTCGGTGGCGATGGTGACCCCCTCGACGTACTGGTCCTTACCGAGTACCCAACCTTTCCCGGATGCCAAATCGAAGTGAAGATTCTGGGCATGTGCAACATGACCGATGAAAAGGGAGAGGACGCCAAGCTCCTTGCCGTTCCCGCTTACGACCCCAAATGGAAGTCGGCCACTGACATCAAGGATGTGCCCAAGGCCACCCTCGATCAGATTGCACACTTCTTCACCGTTTATAAAGACCTCGACGAAGGCAAGTGGGTCAAGGTCGAAAATTGGGTCGGACGAGACGAGGCTTTAAAGGAGCTTGAGGCTTCACGCGCACGCTTCCAGGGCTAAGCCAATGAGCACGAAAGTGCACTTGCATAGCGACACCTTGGGTCAACATGTGCGCCGGCTCGTACTGGTAACTCAGCTCGCGTTTTTTGC
>CAIKUQ010000047.1 GCA_903830655.1 uncultured Actinomycetes bacterium
ATGTTGACTGCATGGTCGCATTGAAGACAGGTGGCAAGTGAGAGGCGACCATTACGCCATTCAATAACACGAAGGCCAACACTGGATGATTCAACTTGCTCGCTGACCATCGACTCATGGGAAACTGACCCGAGGTGAACAGCATCCTTGCCGTTTTGCTGCCGGCGCCGGAATAGTTGAGTCCGATAGGGACAATGAACATCACAAAAATGTGCGCGACCATGTGAAGTGGCAGTTGCTCCATTGCTCGCGAGGCAAATTCTGACGAGGTAGCCCACCACAAAGTGAACCAACTCAGCAAAGCGATTGCGTTTAGTCTGGCCCATTTCCCATCGCGTACTGGAGCGCGACAGAGGTCAAGCAGCACGCTCAAGCTGCCAAGAGCTGAAAGGAGCGCGAGCGGAGTAAGACTCAATGGACACCCATCTGGTTCAAGAGTTGGACAATTTCTTGCGCTCCTGAATGTTGGCCGGCCCACGAGGCCAAGGGATTGTCAGCCATGACCCACTTGAGTCGCTGAGCAGGGTCAACTATGTAGAAGTAGTCAGAGTGAATACTCATCTTGTCTGTTGGTTTCATGGAAACCTCGATTCCATAGTCAGCCCAGACGCGCTGAAGGCTGGTGAGACTTCCCGTTACGAAATAGAAGTTCGACACACCACTCAGGTGTTCCTTCTTGATGAATTGTCGCAAATCGCTAACGGACTCGTGATAGGGGTCGGCCGCTACCGCTACGAAATCAACTTTGGCTCCCGCGCTGAGCAGTGCCCGAGCCTGCAAAATCTGATCGGCCATCAGGGGGCAGTCGGTGTAGCAATGAGGATCGAGTGCGGTCAGGACTGTGAAATGCCCGGCGTGCTCTCCGAGGCTATACGGGTGCCCAAATTGATCGGTCAGAGAAAAGCGAGCAGCCGGGCCATCAGCTGGAGCGGGCTGCCCATTGGCTGCCAAGAACCAGGTGGTTTCGTTAGCGGAGAAAAGTGAGAGGGTCATGGCTGTGATCGAAATGACAATCATGGAGACTGCAAAGGCAGCTACAACCGAACCGGTAAGCGAGCGCATTTCTATCGAGAGTCGACGATTCAATGCGGGGGTGCCCACAAATCGAGGGGCCACGCAAAACGCCAGCGCCGCGAGGGGGATAAGCGAGTTGAGGTCGGTAGACATCCCGCCAAACAATGCGGTGTCTTGGGCTATCACCCAGAAGAAGAGTGCCCCCACCACAACTGAATAGGTGGGCCAATTGAGCTGACGACCAAAGCTGCTCCAGAGACCAACGGCACTCGCCACCATCCAAATCAGAATCAGAATGTTGAATCCCCCGCCCATGTTGCCGGCGAGATTGCCAACTGAGCGCACGATCCACGCCAGTCCATGAGGCTGGGCGGTTTGGGTCATTGAGTTTGTCATTTGAGCGAGTGCGTTGGTGTTACCACCCTGCCAAAAGCCGCGACTAGGCAGAGCCTGCAACACAGCTGCAATCGCAAAGAGCCCAGCAAGCCCTCTCAAGGTGAACCTAGAGAACAATCGCTCAAAGGTCCCGTAGGGAGTGGCGAGCCAAGCTCCCGCGACGACATAAAACAACGTGGCCCCCGGCCAGCCGAACAGCAAGGAGGAGGTGCTCTGAAAGATCCCGCCCATTGAATTACCAAAAACCCAAATTCCAAATGCGTAAGCCGCACTCAGTGCACCGATAGCGCGCGAGAGCCGACCGTTCGAAACTACTAAGCCCAGCCCGATTCCAATCTGGAGCCACGCGACTCCCGCAGCGAGGGCCAATGGATGGTTATTCCACACCCCGATGCCCAGTCTCACGATTGAATCAAGCCAGGCTGGCGCCCTATCGAGTGAGGGCTTGACGACTTGATCAGCCAATCCAAGTGGCATCGAAGGCTGGAATTGCAGGAGTCCCGCAATTATCCAAATACCTCCAAAGCTGAAGCGAAGGTAACTGCGCTGTCGCGGTTCTCGGAGACCCTCGGTCGACAGATTGAAGGTGAACGTCAGTTTCGTGATAGCGCCAGCGCCCACCAAGACGAAGGCAAACAGAACGATGTACGAAAGGTCTACGACCAGCAAGAGGTGGTGGAACAGTGAAACGACCGTTGGATTTGTCAGGGTGAATGCCCCTTGCCCCATACCGCCCATAGTTACTCCTCCAGTAGTTCGTCAGCGATTGATGACAACACGCCGTTCACAAAAGAGCCCGAACCATCGGTTGAAAAATCCTTGGCGAGCTGAACCGCCTCGTCCAAAATAACCGCCCGCGGTGGCGCGTCCGCCATCAGCATCTCGCCAATCGCGAGAGTCATGATCAGCCGATCAACAACGGCAATTCGTTCTAAGGGCCAAGAATCTGAGTAGCGCGTGATCAAATCTTCGGCTTGCGATGTGGCTGCCTCAGCCGAACGCAAGAGCTCAACGGCGTAGGCGTCGGGCTCCAGGGCTAGTTCGTAGAGCACTACTGAAGCTGGGCGGTCCTTCATGGTTGATTCATACAGAATCTCGAGTGCGCGTTCTCGTGCGCGGTGTCGCTGTTGGCCGAGCTCGCTCACTAGGCGCGAGTCATGTATTCGCCGGTACGAGTATCAACCTTGATTAACTCGCCTGG
>CAIKUQ010000048.1 GCA_903830655.1 uncultured Actinomycetes bacterium
ATGATTCGCGACCGCCTGGACTGTGTCCCGGCGGTTATTCAGCTCCCCATTGGCGCTGAGGCCGACTACTTGGGCATCATCGACCTCACCTCCATGAAGGCGACGATCTACCACGACGACAAGGGCGAGCAGCTCGAAGTCGTCGACATCCCTGCTGAGTACCAGGACCAGGCCAACGAGTACCGCACTCGTTTGCTCGATATCTTGACCACCTTCGATGACGCATTGATGGAAAAGGTTCTCGGGGACGAAGAGATCTCCACCGCTGATGTTCGTCGCGCCCTGCGCCGCGGAACTCTCGAAGGCTTTTGTGTTCCAATCCTGAACGGCACTGCCTTCAAGAACAAGGGTGTCCAGCCAATGCTCGACGCCGTGGTGGACTTCCTGCCAAGCCCCCTCGACCTTCCTCCAACCCAGGGCACGAAGCCGGGCAAGGAAGATGTTCTCGAGCGCAACGCCGATGACGCTGAGCCTTTCGCGGCACTCGCGTTCAAGATCATGACCGACCCCTACGTCGGTAAGTTGACCTACCTGCGCGTGTACTCGGGCACCTTGGAAAAGGGTGACACCGTCTACAACACCACTGAAGGTAACAAGAAGGAGCGTCTCGGACGTCTCCTCTTGATGCACGCTAACGAGCGTCAAGACATCGACACCATTCGCACTGGTGACATTGTGGCCGCCGTTGGTCTTAAACAAGTTCACACCGGTGACACACTGTCCAGCATGGACCACCCAATTCAGTTGGAAAACCTTGTCTTCCCCGAGCCCGTTATTCACGTGGCCGTGGAGCCTAAGACTAAGGCTGACCAGGAGAAGCTCTCGAAGGCGCTGTACTCGCTTTCTGAAGAAGACCCCACCTTCCGTGTTCGCACCGACGAAGAGACCGGCCAAACCGTTATCTCGGGAATGGGTGAGTTGCACCTTGAAGTGCTGGTCGACCGCATGCTTCGTGAGTTCTCCGTAGACGCCAACGTTGGTAAGCCTCAGGTGGCCTACCGCGAGACGATTCGCAAGAAGGTCGAAAAGGTTGAAGAGAAGTACGTTCGCCAGACCGGTGGTAAGGGTCAGTACGGCCACGTCGTACTCACCGTCGAGCCCACGGGCCCCGGTGGCGGTTACGAATTCTTGGACGAAATCTCCGGTGGTGTTATTCCTAAGGAATACATCGGACCCGTCAACCAGGGCATTACCGAGGCTTTGACTTCGGGTGTACTGGCTGGTTATCCGATGGTGGACCTCCGCGTCCGCTTGACCTTCGGTAGCTACCACGACGTTGACTCCTCAGAAATGGCGTTCAAGATCGCGGGCTCAATCGCGATCAAGAAGGCGACCCGCTTGGCTAGTCCGGTGCTCATGGAGCCCGTTATGGCCGTAGAGGTAGTAACCCCTGAGGACTACATGGGCGACGTAATCGGTGACCTTTCCAGTCGCCGTGGTCGCGTCGAGGGCATGGAACAGCGGGGCAATAGTCAAGCAATTCGGGCACTTGTGCCGCTCTCTGACATGTTCGGCTACGCTACAGACCTGCGTTCGCGCACCCAAGGTCGCGCGTCGTACACCATGCAGTTCCACTCGTACGCAGAAGTGCCTGAGGCGATCGCTAAGGAGATCGTCGCAAAGGCTACGGGCGCGTAAGAAAAACGCTGGGCAACCAGCACATGGTCCAAACCGTAGTCGGGGCGGGCCGAAAAAACCGAGGCACCCAAGGTGGGTGTCTCACAAAGAGAAAGTTAGTCCCCGACAATGGCAAAGCAAAAGTTCGAGCGCACTAAGCCGCACGTAAATATCGGAACCATGGGTCACATTGACCACGGTAAGACCACTCTTACCGCAGCAATCACCAAGGTTCTTTCAGACCGCGTACCAGGTTCAGCCTTCACGCCTTTCGACCAGATCGACAAGGCCCCTGAAGAGCGCGCCCGTGGTATCACCATTTCAATTGCACACGTTGAGTACGAGACGCCAAACCGTCACTACGCCCACGTGGACATGCCCGGTCACGCCGACTATGTGAAGAACATGATCACCGGTGCCGCTCAGGTTGACGGCGCCATCTTGGTGGTTTCCGCTACTGACGGTCCTATGCCCCAGACTCGTGAGCACGTTCTGCTCGCTCGTCAGGTTGGTGTTCCCTACATCGTGGTGGCCCTTAACAAGTCCGACATGGTTGACGACGAAGAGTTGCTCGACCTCGTTGAGATGGAAGTTCGCGAGCTCCTCACGAGCTACGACTTCCCAGGCGATGACACTCCAATCGTTCGCGTTTCCGCACTGAAGGCCCTCGAGGGCGACCAGGCGTGGGGTGACAAGGTTATGGAGCTCATGGCTGAAGTTGACCGCTACATCCCAGAGCCCGAGCGCGCTACTGACAAGCCTTTCTTGATGTCAATCGAGGACGTTATGTCAATCACCGGTCGTGGCACCGTGGTTACCGGCAAGGTAGAGCAGGGCATTGTAAAGGTCGGTGACGAAGTCGAAATCGTGGGTCTGCGTGACACCACTAAGACCACCGTTACCGGTATCGAGATGTTCCGTAAGCTCCTTGACGAAGGTCAGGCTGGCGACAACCTTGGAGCACTCCTCCGTGGTACCAAGAAGGAAGAAGTTGAGCGCGGGCAGGTTCTCTGCAAGCCAGGCTCAATCACTCCTCACACCAACTTCGAGGCTTCGGTCTACGTGTTGACCAAGGAAGAAGGAGGCCGTCACAAGCCTTTCTTCACCAACTACCGCCCACAGTTCTACTTCCGCACCACTGACGTGACCGGAACCGTAGACCTGCCAGCTGGTACTGAGATGGTTATGCCCGGTGACAACACCGAAATGACCGTTACCTTGGGTAAGCCAATCGCGATGGAAGAGGGCTTGACCTTCTCAATCCGCGAGGGTGGACGCACCGTAGGTTCAGGCCGCGTTACAAAGATCCTGAAGTAGTCGAAAATGGCCGACAACCGTCAATCAATCCGAATCCGGCTGAAGGCCTTCGACCATGGCATCTTGGACCAGTCCACCGCGAAGATCGTGCAAACGGTCGAGCGCACGAATGCACGGGTGCAAGGGCCAGTTCCGCTGCCCACCGAAAAGCACCGGTACACCGTGGTTCGTGGACCCCACAAGCACAAGGACTCGCGCGAGCACTTCGAAATGCGCGTGCACAAGCGTCTTTTGGACATTGTGGACCAGACCCCCAAGACGGTTGATGCGCTTCAGCGCCTCGACCTTCCAGCGGGTGTGGACATCGAAATCAAGATCCGCCAGCACTAAGTAGTACTTGGCTCGAAGCCCCGCCAGCGCATTTGCGTTGGCGGGGCTTTGTGCTGTACGGTAGTACTCCCTGCTTTTTGGGGAGAACAGATGTGTGCGGCAGCCCGAAAGGGTACTCCGCACCGAAACAGTCGAGCGCTCCGTTCGGGTCTTTCAGCCCGGCGGAGCGTCTGTATGTCGGGTGAACCGACGTATGGGAATTAAGAGGAAGAGGACAACGTGGCGTTCAAAGCGATCGTCGGCGAGAAGGTGGGCATGACCCAGGTTTGGGATGACCAAAACCGGGCCGTACCAGTGACGGTAGTTCGCGTCAGCCCAGCTCGAGTCGTACAAGTAAAGACTCCGGAGAAGGAGGGCTACTCAGCGCTCCAAGTGACCTGGGGAACCCGTCGGTTGTCAACCCTCACTAAGGGTGAGCTCGGACACTTCGACGCTGCCGGAGTAGCTCCGGGTAAGAAGCTCGTCGAGCTTCGTCTCGATGACATCTCCGGTTACGAAGTCGGACAAGAGATTGTCGCAGACGCTTTCGAGAAGGGTGAGATGATTGACGTCACCGCCGTTTCGAAGGGTAAGGGTTTCGCTGGTGGTATGAAGCGTCACAATTTCGGTGGTCAAGGTGCATCGCACGGTAACCACAAGCACCACCGTGCTCCTGGTTCCATTGGCGCCTGTTCAACACCAGGTCGTGTTTTCAAGGGCACCAAGATGGCCGGACGTATGGGTGGATCACAAGTAACAACTACCAACTTGGAAGTTGTCAGCATCGACCTGGAGCGTCAGATTGTTCTCGTAAAGGGCGCGGTACCTGGTCCTCGTGGCGGCACCGTCGTTATCCGTACCTCCGTTAAGAACCCTATGAAGGCGGGAGGTAAGCGATGAGTCAGTTGCTCACCCTTCGTGGTCCCGTAAAGAAGGACCGTCCAGAGCCCACTAAGCGTTCGGTAACTCGTCGCGACATTGCCGGCAAGGAACTCGGATCAGTTGCTCTCGAGCCAACGATTTTCGGTATTGAGCCCAACATGGCCGTTATGCACCAGGTGGTTAAGGCTCAGCTCGCCGCCAAGCGTGCCGGTACCCAAAGCACCAAGACCCGTAAAGAGGTTCGTGGTGGTGGGCGTAAGCCCTTCAACCAAAAGGGAACTGGTGGAGCGCGTCAAGGAACCATCCGTGCGCCTCACTACCCCGGTGGTGGTGTGGCCCTTGGACCTCGTCCTCGTAAGTACGACCAGAAGACGCCTAAGAAGATGATTCGTCTCGCACTTAACTCGGCTCTGTCAGACCGTGCCTCACTCGAGCGTGTGGCCCTGATTGACAACTTCGCTACCTGGTCCGCTCCTAAGACCAAGGACGCTATTTCGGCTATCGAGAAGCTCGGCCTTAATGGCAAGGTTCTCGTAGTCCTCGCCAAGGACGATGTCGTGGCCTTCCACTCATTCCGCAACCTGCCCAACGTGAAGACCGTTGACACCGGCGAACTAAACACCTATGACGTGTTGGACGCCGAGTGGATTCTCTTCACCGACGCGACGTTGCCCCAATCTAAGGAGACCAACTAATGCTTGACGCAATGACCGTCCTACTGCGCCCCGTTGTTTCGGAGAAGACCTACGCCTTGATGGACAAGGGAACCTACGTATTTGTTGTAGACCCCCGCGCCACCAAGATTGACGTGCGTAACGCCGTCGAGCAGGCCTTCAACGTGACCGTAACTAACGTGAACACGCTTAACCGCAAGGGTAAGTCGACCCGTAACCGCCGCACGGGTGTGCGTGGTTCACGACCCGACACCAAGCGCGCCATCGTCACCCTGAAGTCGGGCGACACGATCAACCTCTTCGAGAACTAAAGGCTTAGAACATGGCACTTCGTCACCGTAAACCAACCAGCCCCGGCCGTCGTTTCCAGACGGTCTCGGACTTTGCTGAAATCACCAAGTCGACGCCGGAAAAGTCGTTGCTCGACTCCAAGCCCAAGACCGGTGGTCGTAACAACTACGGCCGCAAGACCTCGCGTCACCGCGGTGGTGGTCACAAGCAGCAGTACCGCATCATTGACTTCAAGCGCAACAAAGATGGCGTTCCCGCCACCGTTGCCTCAATCGAATACGACCCCAACCGCACCTGCCGTATTGCTCTCTTGCACTACGCAGATGGTGAAAAGCGTTACATCTTGGCTCCTAATGGCCTGAAGGTGGGCGACAAGGTCGAGTCCGGCCCTAAGGCTGACATTCGTAACGGCAACGCGTTGCCCATGCGCTTTATCCCCACCGGTTCTACGGTGCACAACGTCGAGCTACGCCCCGGTGGTGGTGGCAAGATGGCCCGTTCCGCCGGTATGGGCGTTCAGCTCGTCGCGAAAGATGGCGGATACGCCACCTTGCGTCTTCCCTCGACCGAAATGCGCCGCGTGCTGATTGACTGCCGCGCCACTTTGGGCATTATCGGCAACTCCGAGCATGAACTGATCAAAATCGGTAAGGCCGGACGTAACCGTTGGAAGGGTAAGCGTCCCCAGACTCGTGGTGTGGCGATGAACCCAGTGGACCACCCACTTGGTGGTGGTGAAGGTAAGACCTCCGGTGGACGTCACCCCGTTTCACCATGGGGTCAGCCAGAAGGTCGTACCCGTTTGCCCAAGCAGTCGGATGCACTCATTATTCGTCGTCGCCGTGGTCGCGGATCGCGGAGGTAGGTAGAACATGTCACGTAGTCTCAAAAAAGGTCCTTTCATCGATGGACACCTTCTTAAGAAGGTTGATGCGATGAACGCCGCCAACGAAAAGAAGGTCATCAAGACCTGGAGCCGTCGTTCGACGGTAATCCCCGACATGGTCGGTCACACCTTCGCCGTACACGACGGTCGTCGTCACGTACCGGTATTTGTCAACGAATCAATGGTCGGCCACAAGCTTGGCGAGTTCGCACCCACGCGAACCTTCAAGTTCCACGCCGGACAAGAAAAGACGGGTAAGCGCTAATGACTGCTGCGAAGACCAACGAACGTCCAGGCACCCGCGCTTCAGTGCGGGGCTATCAGATGTCGGCCACCAAGGCTCGTGTCGTGTTGAACAACATCCGTGGTGAGGACATCCAGACCGCGCGAGAGATTTTGGCTGGCACGACCCGTGAAGCTGCGGACGTCATTGCTAAGGTGCTCAACTCCGCCATCGCGAACGCCGTGAACAACGACGGCATGGTTGCCGAAGAGCTGTACGTTTCGGCTTGCTACGCCGACGAGGGCATCACTATGAAGCGCTTCACCCCACGTGCGCGTGGACGCGCCGGTGCCATCCGCAAGCGTGCTTGCCACATCACCGTCATCGTCTCGAAGATGGACGATGACCGTCTAGAGATTCTTTCCAACGCCCGCAGCGCCAAGGCGCAGAGCTCGCGCACCCAGCGCGTAGCGTCGTCACGCCGCCGTGCTGACCAAACAGCTTCGGTGAACAAGCGTGAAGCCGCTGCCGAAGCTGCCGCTCTGGAAGCAGCGGCCAACGAGGCTGAGGTTGAAGAGCAGATCGTGACCGAGGTTGTTGCCCCGCAGGCCGAGGTTGTTGCTACTGAGGTTGCTACCGAAGAGGTTGCCGCCGAAGTCGCCACGCAAGAGGCTGCCACCGAAGAAGTTGCGGTTGCCGCAACTGAAGAGAAGAACGAGGAGACCAACTAATGGGTCAGAAGGTAAATCCCTACGGTTTCCGTCTCGGCATTACGACCGACTGGAAGTCGCGCTGGTTTAAAGAGCGTGGCTACAAGGAACTCGTCATCGAAGACTGGAAAATCCGCGACTACCTAACCAAGCAGCTGGAAAGCGCCATGGTTAGCCGCATCGAAATTGAGCGCAGTTCGGACCGCATCCGCGTTGACATTCACACCGCACGTCCCGGCATTGTTATTGGCCGTCGTGGTGCTGAGGCTGAGCGTCTGAAGAAAGACCTCGAGAAGATCACTGGACAAAAGCACATCTCACTCAACATCCAAGAAATCAAGCAGCCTGAACTCGACGCTGCGTTGATTGCTCAAGGAATCTGTGACCAGTTGCTTCGCCGCGTGGCCTTCCGTCGCGCCATGAAGCGTGGTATTCAGACCGTGCAAAAGGCTGGCGCCTTGGGTGTTCGCATCCAGGCCTCGGGCCGTTTGGGTGGCGCTGAAATGTCACGTCGTGAGTCCTACCGCGAGGGCCGCGTGCCCCTGCACACCCTTCGTGCTGACATTGACTATGGATTCCGTGAGGCTCGCACCTCAACGGGACGTATCGGTGTAAAGGTTTGGATTTACAAGGGTGACGTCTTGCCCTACTCGGTCACCAACGACGAGAAAATCGTTCGCGAAGCCGCTATGGCTGCCGGTGAGGCCGTCCCAATTTCCACTACGCCAGCTGCGCCTAAGGGTGTTGTGCGTGCCGGTGGGGGACGACGTCGCGTTGGCGATGCCGAAGTGACCACCACGGAGTTTGTCGATGCCCCAGCGGACATCTTGGCCGTGACTCCCGAGGTCGAGGCTCAGTTGAGCGTTGAAGAGGACATCGAGCGTCGCACCGCTACCGAGCACACCGACGCTCCACACTTTCGAAAGGACGCTGAGTAATTATGTTGATGCCCCGCAAGGTTAAGCACCGCAAACAACAGCGTGGTCGTATGACCGGACAAGCCAAGGGCGGCGTCGAGCTGAACTTTGGTGACTTCGGAATCCAAGCTCTCGAGCGTGGATGGATCACCGCTCGACAGATTGAAGCGGCTCGTATTGCCATGACCCGTCACGTGAAGCGTGGTGGAAAGGTCTGGATCCGTATTTTCCCTGACAAGCCAGTAACCCAAAAGCCCGCAGAAACCCGTATGGGTTCAGGTAAGGGCAACCCTGAGTTCTGGGTTGCCGTGGTTAAGCCTGGTCGCGTGATGTTCGAGCTCGGTGGTGTGGACGAGGCCTTGGCCCGTGCCGCTATGGAGCGCGCCATCCAGAAGTTGCCCATCAAGGCCAAGTTCATTATTCGTCCCGGAACTCACGGGACACCGGAGGTCACGATCTAATGACAACCACATCAGAAAAGGTTCAAGAGATGCGCGGTTTGAGCGACTCCGACTTGGTCGGTCGCTTGGCCGAAGCTCGTCGTGAGTTATTTAACTTGCGCTTCCAACTCGCCACTGGCCAGCTGGACAACTCTTCACGTCTGGGTGCTGTTCGTAAGGACATCGCCCGCCTAGCCACCTTCTTGCGCGAGCGCGAGATTGAGGCTGCCGAAGCTCAGGAAGGTAACAACTAATGAGTGATGAAATGACCAACGAAGTCACCGAGACCGAGACCGTCGTCGAGACCGTCACCGCTGCTCCCGTTGCCAAGGCTGCTCCCGTAGCGGCCGCCGCGACAGAGTCACGTGAGAACCCCCGCAAGATTCGCGAGGGCATCGTGGTCTCGGACAAGATGGATTCGACCATCGTTATTGCCATCGTCGAGCGTGTTCGTCACGCCGTTTACGGCAAGACCGTACAGCGCACCAAGAAGCTCTACGTGCATGATGAGAAGAACGAAGCCAAAATCGGTGACAAGGTACGCGTCCAAGAGACCCGTCCGCTGTCCAAACTCAAGCGCTGGCGCTTGACCGAAATTGTGGAGCGTGCTCGATGATTCAGCAAGAATCCCGTCTCAAGATTGCCGACAACTCCGGTGCGAAGGAAGTCCTTTGCATCCGTGTGTTGGGTGGTACTCGCCGTCGTTACGCATCGATTGGTGATGTCTTCATCGCCACGGTGAAAGACGCCATTCCCGGCGCGGCCGTTAAGAAGGGTGACGTGGTTCGCTGCGTCGTCGTTCGTGTCGCCAAGGAAAAGCGTCGTCCCGACGGTTCCTACATCAAGTTCGACGAGAACGCCGCCGTGCTGATCACTGACCAGTTACAGCCCCGCGGTACCCGTATTTTTGGGCCAGTCGGACGTGAACTACGTGACAAGAAGTTCATGCGCATTATTTCTCTAGCCCCCGAGGTGTTGTAATGAAAATTCGTAAGGGTGACGACGTGCTCGTACTAGCGGGCAAGTTCCGCGGCGAGCGCGCGAAGGTTGAAGAGGCATTGCCAGGCGCCAACAAGGTGATCCTGGAAGGCCTCAACGTAGCCAAGCGCCACACCAAGCAAACCGGTGCGACCATGCAAGCGGGAATCATCGACAAGGTGATGCCCCTACACGTCAGCAACGTTGCACTGTGGTGTGGCAAGCACAAGGGACCAGCGAAGGTTGGTTTCAAGGTTGAAGGCGACACGAAGACTCGTGTTTGCCGCAAGTGTGGAGAGACAGTATGACAACGACACAGCGTCCACGTCTAAAGGCTCGTTTCGACTCTGAGCTGCGTGAGCAGCTCAAGGCCGATCTTGGTCTGGACAACATCATGCAGGTCCCAACCCTGGAAAAGATTGTTCTTAACTCCGGTGTGGGCCGCGCGACCCAGCAGGCTTCGTTGCTTGAAGGCGCTCAGCGTGACCTCGAGCTCATCACTGGCCAAAAGCCAATCGTGACTCGCGCCAAGAAGTCCATCGCTTCGTTCAAGTTGCGCGAAGAGCAGCCCATCGGCGTGAAGGTCACCTTGCGTGGCGACCGCGCTTGGGAGTTCTTCGACCGCCTGTTGAGCTTGGCTATCCCACGTATCCGCGACTTCCGTGGATTGTCACCCAAGTCCTTCGATGGTCGTGGCAACTACACCTTCGGTGTTAACGACCAGTTGATCTTCCCCGAGATCGACTACGACAAGATTGATGCCCCTCGTGGATTCGACATCACGATTGTCACCAGCGCAACAACTGATGAGCAGGGGCGTGCATTCTTGCGCGCTTACGGCTTCCCCTTCAAGCAGGAGATTCGATAGTCATGGCTAAAAAAGCTCTTCGTATCAAGCAGGCCAAGACGCCTAAGTTCTCAACTCGTGCCTACACGCGTTGTGAGCGTTGTGGACGTCCACGTTCTGTGTACCGCAAGTTCGGCCTGTGCCGTATCTGCTTGCGTCAGATGGTCCACGCCGGCGAAGTTCCCGGCGTGACGAAGGCAAGTTGGTAGGAGGACTGTTATGACAATGACTGACCCAATCGCCGACATGCTGACCCGCATTCGTAACGCCAACTCGGCGATGTTCGACACTGTTTCGATGCCTTCATCGAAGCTCAAGGAGAACCTCGCTAAGTTGCTGCTCAAGGAAGGCTTCATCGCCGGATATGTCACCAACAAGGTTGAGGGCAAGCCCGGTAACCAGCTAGTGATCACCTTGAAGTACTCCGAGGACCGCGTCAAGACCATCGTTGGTATCAAGCGAGTCTCCAAGCCCGGACTACGCATTTACCGCAAGTCCGACCAGATGCCCAAGGTACTTGGTGGCGTCGGCGTAGCCGTCGTCTCCACGAGCCATGGTCTTATGACCGACCGCGAAGCCCGCAAGGCCAAGCTCGGTGGTGAGGTGCTTTGTTATGTCTGGTAACGCAACTTTGATGACAAAGGAAGGTCGCTAATGTCGCGCATCGGCCGTAATCCAATCACCGTCCCCAGCGGCGTCACCATTGACGTCGCGGGCGACAAGGTCACCGTTAAGGGCCCTAATGCCACGATGGTCCGCACTCTGCCCGGTGGTATCACCGTGGCGCAAGAGGGCGACGTACTCACCGTGGACCGTGTCGACGACGAGACCCAGCACAAGGCCCTGCACGGGCTTACCCGCACGCTGATCTCCAACATGGTGGTCGGCGTGACAACGGGCTGGACCAAGGAACTCGAGATTCAGGGCGTGGGTTACCGCGCCGCCGCCGGTGGACCCGGTGTACTGGACCTCGCTTTGGGCTTCTCGCACCCCGTAAAGTTCACCGCACCCCAGGGTGTGACCTTTGAAGTTCCCGCGCCTACGCGCGTGATCATCAAGGGACCAGACAAGGAAGTCGTCGGCCAAGTCGCCGCGTCAATCCGCAAGATCCGTAAGCCTGAGCCCTACAAGGGTAAGGGTGTGCGCTACCTCGGTGAACGAGTTATGCGCAAGGCTGGAAAGGCTGCGAAGTAATGGCACGTACTACCCGTGAACTGCGCATCCGTCGACACGAGCGCCTTCGTCGCCGTCTCGCCGGTACCGCTGCTCGTCCTCGCGTGGCGGTAAGCCGCACGAACAAGCACATCTCCGCTCAGATCATCGACGACCAGGCGGGCCGCACGTTGGCCGCCGCCTCATCGGTGGAAACTGCGTTGAAGAGCACCAACGGTGGAAACATCGATGGCGCCAAGGCTGTAGCGAAGCTCCTCGCGGAGCGCGCCAAGGCTGCCCAGATTTCTACCGTGGTCTTCGACCGCGGTGGTTTTGACTACCACGGTCGCGTTGCGGCCTTTGCTGACACATTGCGTGAAGGTGGATTGGAGTTCTAATGACTACTACTGAGCTGGAACAATTTGAAGAGCGCACCATCAAGGTGAACCGCGTGTCCAAGGTGGTAAAGGGTGGACGGCGTTTCTCCTTCACCGCACTTATGGTGATTGGTGATGGCAAGGGTCGTGTCGGCCTGGGTTACGGCAAGGCCAAAGAAGCAGGTCTCGCCGTGCAAAAAGGCATCGAAGAGGCTCGCAAGAATCTGTTCGAAGTGCCACTGGCTGGAACCACCATCGTGTACCCCGTCATCGGTGAAGCCGGTGCTGGTCGTGTACTGATGAAGCCCGCTGCTCCCGGTACCGGTGTTATTGCCGGTGGGGCCGCACGAGCGATTTTGGAAATGGCCGGCGTTAAGGACATCATCGCAAAGTCGCTGGGTTCGGCTAACGGCATCAACGTGGCTCACGCCACCATTCAAGGCTTGAAGCAACTTCGTACCCCAGAACAGATCGCCGCCGCTCGTGGCAAGGCAATGGATGAAGTGACCCCCTCGGGAACTTTGCGCGCCTACCGTGAGCGTCAGCGCGAGAGCGACTTGTTCAAAGTAAGTGAGGCGTAATCATGGCTCAGTTGAAAGTAACGCAAACACGTTCTGGCATCGCCACTAAGCCCAAGCACCGCGCTAACTTGCGCGCGTTGGGGCTGCGCGGTATTGGCCAAAGCAACCTGTTGCCTGATCGTCCAGAAATCCGCGGCATGATTGCTCGTGTTCCGCACCTTGTGAAAGTAGAAGAGGTCAACTAATGAAGTTGCACGAACTTAAGTCACCAGAAGGTTCGATTAAGCGCAAGCGCATCGTCGGCCGTGGTATCGGTGGTAAGGGTGGAAAGACTGCCGGCCGTGGTACCAAGGGTCAAAAGGCGCGTCGCCAGATTCCTGCGGGTTTCGAAGGTGGACAGCTGCCCTTGATGCAGCGCGTACCGAAGTTGAAGGGTTTCACCAACCCCTTCCGCGTCGAATACACCCCCGTCAACGTTGACGCCCTCGCTCTTTTGGGCGTAAGCGACATCACCTTTGACGTCTTGGTCGCTAACGGCCTGGTCGGCAAGAAGGAATTCGTCAAGATCCTCGGTCGTGGAGAGCTCAGCGCACAGCTGAACGTTTCTGCTCACGCTTTCTCCCAGTCGGCCAAGGCCGCTATTGAGAAGGCTGGTGGAACCACCACTGTTTTGGACAAGCCCTTCAAGGTACGTCCCGCAGCGTCGGGCAACCAGCACCAGAACCGGTAGGTTTTTTAAGTGTTCAGTCGCCTCGCCAATATCTTCCGTGTTGCGGATCTTCGCAACAAGGTCATCTTCACCGTTTCGGTCATCTGCTTGTACCAATTAGGTGCAAACTTGCCGATTCCCGGTGTGAGTTGGAGCCAGGTCACGCTCTTGCAGGCCAAGGCGAGTTCTTCGGGTGTGCTGGGCTTCTTGAACCTTTTTTCCGGTGGTGCGTTGACTCGCTTGGCGGTCTTCGGACTCGGTGTTATGCCCTACATCACCTCGTCAATCGTTATTCAACTTTTGACTGGTGTTATTCCTAAGCTCGCCGTGTGGCGTGACGAGGGTGCCACGGGACAAAAGAAGATCACCCAAACGACTCGTTACTTGACCATCGGGCTTGCCCTCTTGCAGTCCACCGGACTCGTGTACGCCTTCCACGGCCACGACCAGGCTCTCTTGGGCTACACCATTGACTTGATCCCGAAGTTCAACCTCTGGTTGGGCCTGTTCATGGTGCTCACCATGACCGCGGGAACGGCCTTTGTTATGTGGCTCGCTGAACTCATTACCCAGCGTGGTATTGGTCAGGGTATGTCGCTGCTCATTTTCGCCAACGTAGTTGCGGGCATGCCCAGTGGTGGTCACGCCGTTTGGCTCGAAGGTGGCCCCGCCAAGTTCACAATCATCTTGCTCGTTTCGCTAGCGCTACTCGTACTGATTGTCTTTATGGACAACGGACAGCGCCGCATTCCAGTGACCTTCGCTCGTCGTGTCGTTGGTCGAAAGGAAATGGGCGGAAACTCCACCTACATTCCGTTGAAGGTAAACCAGTCGGGTGTTATTCCGATTATCTTCGCCTCATCCGTTCTCTACATCCCAGTGCTGTTGTCGAACATCGTGCCCTGGGCGAGCTTCACCTCTTTTGTGAATAACTCACTTCGCCCGACGAGCTTCTTCTATATCGCCACTGACTTCCTGCTCATCTTGGGCTTCACTTTCTTCTACGTCTACATCGCCTTCGAACCTCACCAACAGGCCGAGATGTTGCGCCAGCAGGGTGGATTTGTCCCCGGAATTCGCCCCGGACAGCCCACTGAGCGTTACTTCGCCAAGATGCTCAGCCGCTTGACCGTGGTCGGCGCCCTCTTCCTGGCTTCGGTAGCGGTTATACCGTCGATCCTGATGGCCCTGTGGTCGATCAACAAATTCCCGTACTACGGAACAACCTTATTGATTGCGGTGGGTGTGGCTCTTGAAACCATGCGTCAGATCGACTCACAACTGATGATGCGTAACTACGAAGGCTTCTTGAAGCGCTAGTTATGACATCACGACTAAACCTCGTGATCCTTGGTATTCAAGGAGCGGGCAAGGGGACCCAGTGTAAGCGCCTAAGCGCAACCTACGCGATTC
This sequence comes from uncultured Actinomycetes bacterium, assembly GCA_903830655.1. Lineage (GTDB taxonomy): Bacteria > Actinomycetota > Acidimicrobiia > Acidimicrobiales > RAAP-2 > RAAP-2. Next base: position 14,264 of record CAIKUQ010000048.1, read on the forward strand.
CTCACGTCTCCACCGGCGATATTCTTCGCGCCGCTATTAAGGACCAAACCCCACTCGGCCTCGAGGTTGAAGGAATTTTGGCCGAGGGTGGACTCGTGAATGACGACTTGGTAAACCGCTTGGTCGAAGATCGCTTCAAGCAGGCCGACGCGGGCAAGGGCGCATTGCTCGACGGTTTCCCCCGCACTATTGGTCAGGCCGAAGCACTTGACGAAATCTTGGGTGAAGACGGCATCAAGCTCTGCATCAACCTCGATGCGCCCATTGAACTCGTTACCGACCGTCTTTCTCGCCGCCGCGTCTGCCAAGAGTGTGGGCATATCTACAACGACTCCGATTTGGCTTCGATTTCGGGGGAGTGTGAGAAGTGTGGCGGACCAGTCATTCAGCGCTCTGATGACACCGCCGACTCGATTCGCCAGCGCCTCTCGCTCTACGAGCGTGATACCGCACCTCTCCTTCACTACTACGAAGAGCGCGGACTACTCGTAACCCTCAACGCCGATCAGAGTGTGGACGAAGTTACCGTCGAAATTGAACAGGTCCTCGCCGAGCGAGGTCTCGTGTGAGGCGAAACGCTGACGAATTAAACAAGATGCGCAAGGCGGGCAAAGTAGTTGCCGAGATGCACGAAGCGACCCGCGCCGCTATTCGGCCCGGCATTACAACCATGGACCTCAACAATGTCGCCGCCGCGGTTATCGAAAAGCGCGGGGCTCGCTCTAACTTCTTGAATTACCACGGCTTTCCGGCCGTAATCTGCACCAGCCCTAATGACATGATCGTTCACGGCATTCCTGGTGACTATATCCTCCAAGAGGGCGACATTATTTCTGTTGATTGTGGCGCCATCGTTGAGGGATATCACGGGGACGCCGCCTATACCGCCGGCGTTGGTGAGATCTCGGCTGTGGCGAAAAAACTCATTGAGGTCACCGAACGCTCGATGTGGGCTGGTATTGAGCAACTCACCATTGGTAATCGTCTCCACGAGGTTGGCCGTGCGGTACAAAACCTTGCTGAAGCAGCCGGGTATGGAGTGGTCCGCGAGTATGTCGGGCACGCCATCGGCACCGCCATGCACGAGATGCCCCAAGTGCCCAACTACTGGCCCGGCACTCCGGGACCAACCTTGAAAGAGGGCATGGTCTTTGCCGTTGAGCCAATGATTAATGTTGGTGGTATTGATTCGTACGTTCTCGAAGACGGCTGGGGCGTAATGACCAAAGACGGTTCACTCTCGGCGCACTTTGAACACACCATCGCCGTGACTGAAGATGGCCCCGAGGTCTTTACGGTTCTTTAGTCCAAGTCGCGCATGTTGCGATAACGACTGTAGGCAAAAAGCGCCGCTTCCGTCCGGCGGGTGAACCCCAGCTTGGAGAGCATCTTGGTGATGTAGTTCTTCACCGTCTTTTCCGCTAGGAACATCTCGGCCGCGATTTCTTTATTGGACATCCCTTCACCAATAAATGTCAGAATCTTTGCCTCTTGTGGACTGAGACTTTCAACTCGAACATCGTTGTCTAGATGGCGGAGTTGTCGAATAGTGGCTCGTTCGCGCTGCTCTTTTGATACCAGGGAGACACCTCGAGCGGCGCGAGAAATAGCCTCAATCAATTCGGTCTCATTCATGCTTTTGATCAAAAGTCCGCGCATTCCCGTGTCGACCGCACTAGTTAACATGACATCATCGAAGCGTGATCCAAGGAGCACGACATTGAGTTTGGGCCGAGCGTCGAGCAACCGACGCGCGAGTTCAAAGCCATTCCCGTCGGGAAGTTTCGCGGCGATGATCACCAAGTCGAGCCCCTTAGTGTTGAGGCTGAGCCCCTCTGCGATGGTGGAGGCTTCGCTGACGAGCTCGAAAACGGGGTGGTCGCGAAAGAGGTCTCGCAGCCCCCGCGAGGTCAGGAACTGCCCATCAATGACGGCAATTCTGAGGGAATTGGTCACCAGATCGCTTCTTTCACAAACTGAAGCGTTCCACCTTGGGATTTCGAGCCACTAGGGACTTTAGTCCCTACTAGTAAAAATCACTGGAAAATGAGGCTTTTCACCCACTTTGTCTCCGGAACCCCACGATGACGCCCAGGGCCATTCGAGGGGCGAGTATCGCCCAAAAGTCCGTGGCGGAGTGGGCGCTTTTGCGTTTTTTTGAAATTTCGGTAGAATAGTCAACCGGTCCTAAAGCCAGCCTTTGAGACCGAACCCGTGAAAGAGCCTTATTCTTCCACGCCCCCCGCAGTACGCAACAAGGAGAAAGAACCTGAGTAAGCCAAAGGAAGACGCGTTCACCGTTGAGGGTACCGTTGTCGAACCACTACCGAACGCCATGTTTCGAGTTGAACTCGAGAACGGTTACACCGTCCTCGCACACAGCTCGGGAAAAATGCGCATGCACCGCATCCGCATTCTCCCCGGAGACAAGGTCCAAGTGGAAATCACACCGTACGACATGACTCGTGGCCGCATCACCTACCGCTACAAATAATCAGGTTCTGAGAGATCGAGAAAGTTAAACATGAAAGTTCGCGCCAGCGTAAAAACCATGTGTGAAAAGTGCAAGGTCATTCGTCGTGCTGGTCACGTCCGTGTGATCTGTGAGAACCCGCGCCACAAGCAGCGTCAGGGCTAGGAGAAAAAAAGATGGCCCGTATTTCTGGTGTTGACATCCCACGCGAAAAGCGCACGGTGATTTCATTGACCTACATCTTTGGTGTTGGTCCAACCACTGCTAAAGAGATTTGTGCCGCAACTGGCGTTGACGAGTCAACTCGTGTCAAGGACTTGACCGAAGCTGATGTTAACAAGATGCGTGCGTACATTGATCAGAACGTCACCGTAGAAGGTGACTTGCGTCGTGATGTCCAACAAGACATTAAGCGCAAGATGGAAATTAACTGCTTGCAGGGAATCCGTCACCGTAAGGGCCTGCCCGTTCGCGGACAACGCACTCGCACCAACGCACGAACTCGTAAGGGACCCAAGCGCACTGTCGCCGGTAAGAAGAAAGTAACCAAGTAATGGCCACCAAGTCCGCTGCTGGAGCTGTCCGTAAGCCTCGCAAGAAGGAACGTAAGAACGTTGCCTTCGGTGTGGCTCACATCAAGAGTTCCTTCAACAACACCATCGTTTCAATCACCGACCCCGAGGGCAACGTTGTTGCCTGGGCCTCATCGGGACAGGTTGGATTTAAGGGTTCGCGTAAGTCAACCCCCTACGCCGCTCAGCTCGCTGCTGAGAAGTGTGCCCGTGCCGCTATGGAGCACGGTGTGAAGAAAGTCGACGTACTAGTACGTGGTCCTGGATCAGGTCGCGAAACCGCGATTCGCTCTATCGCCGCGGCCGGTATCGAAGTTGTTGCCATCAAAGACGTGACGCCGTTGCCCCACAACGGTTGCCGTCCCAAGAAGCGCAAGCGCGCTTAAGGAGTTAGGAAAATGGCTCGTTATACCGGACCCGTTTGCCGACTCTGTCGTCGTGAGCGCACCAAATTGTTCTTGAAGGGTGAGCGTTGCTTCACCCTGAAGTGCCCAGTAGCTGAGAACTCAGACCGACAGAAGCGCGCCTTCCCACCAGGGATGCACGGCCGCGACCGTCAGCGTCAGGGATCGGAGTACTTGGGTCAGCTGCGTGAAAAGCAGAAGGCTCGTCGTATCTACGGTCTCTTGGAGCAGCAGTTTCGCAACCTCTACGAAGAGGCCAGCCGTCGTCCCGGCATGACCGGTACCAACCTGTTGCAGTTCCTCGAGCTGCGTCTAGACAACGTCGCCTACCGTGCCGGTTGGGGTGCTTCACGTGCTCAGGCTCGTCAGTTCGTTCGTCACGGTCACGTCACCGTGAACGGCAAGCGCGTAACGATTCCCTCGTACCGCGTTCGCCCCGGTGAAGTAGTGGCCCTTAAGCCCATCACCCGCGAGAACGCCTTTGTAAAGCGCAACCAAGACATGCTCGACCGTACCGTTCCTGGTTGGCTCGAGACGGGCGAGAACGGCTTTGCTGTTACCATCCGCGTTGTCCCACAGCGTGAGCAGATTGACGAATCGATTAAAGAGCAGCTCATTGTTGAGTTGTACTCCAAGTAATAGAACTTAAGAAAACCCCGAGGAGTTTGTATGTTGATTATCCAGCGCCCCACCATCGAAGCACTAGGCAATGAGGTCTCGAACCGTCAGAGCTTCGCTATTGGACCACTCGACCCAGGATTTGGGCACACGCTTGGCAACAGCCTGCGTCGCACCCTGTTGTCGTCGATCCCTGGCGCCGCGGCTACGCGCGTCAAGTTCGACGGTGGCGTAGTCCACGAGTTCGGCACCATCGAAGGCGTGAAGGAAGATGTCCAGGACATCTGCTTGAACCTGAAGGACCTGCTCATCACTTCCGTGAGCGACGAGCCAGTTGTTGTTCGCCTTGACAAGAAGGGCGAGGGCGACGTAACCGCCGCTGACCTCGTCTTGAGTTCGGATGTTGAAGTTCTGAACCCCACCTTGCACCTCGCATCACTCACCAGCGCTAAGAGTGCGTTGAGCTTCGAGCTCACCATTGAGCGCGGCAAGGGATACGTTGGCGCCGAGGGCAACAAGGGTGCTGGCACCATTGGTGTCATTCCTTTGGACGCAATCTTCACCCCCGTTCGTCGTGTGAGCTTCGAAATTGAGCCAGTACGCGTTGAGCAAAGCAAGGACTTTGACCGTCTCGTTATCGAAGTTGAGACTGACGGCACCATCACTCCACGCGAAGCCTTGGCTTCAGGTTCTAAGACTCTTGGTCAGCTCATTGGCTTGATTTCAGAGATGGACTCCGAGGCTCCTTCACTGGAACTTGGTGACGTAGGAACCGCTCAGGCGGCCGCCAGCGAGCTCGACATTCGCATCGAAGAGTTGGGCCTAACCGAGCGTTCACGAAACTGCTTGAAGCGCGCTGGTATTAACACCATCGCTCAGCTCGTTAACGCAACGCAGCAGGATCTGACCTCGATCACTAACTTTGGTCAGACCTCGCTCAAGGACGTAACCGACCGTCTCGCCGAGCGCGGACTGTCACTGCGAGTAGAGGAATAAAGCATGCGCGGAGCACCCACTAAAGGCAAACGTTTCGGCGGATCAAGCGCTCACCAGAAGGCCATGTTTGGCAACCTGGTATCGCAGATGATCGCGGCTGAAGGAATTGTCACCACCGAGGCCAAGGCTAAGGCCCTTCGTCCGGTTCTTGAAAAGGTTGTAACGGCCGCGAAGAACTCTCCTGAGGGTTCTGTTCACGCTCAGCGTCGCGTCGTGGCACTTATTCGTGACAAGGACATGACTCACAAGTTGTTCACCGAGATTGCTCCTCGTTACAAGGAGCGTCCTGGTGGCTACACCCGCATCTTGAAGCTCGGACCGCGTCAGGGCGACAACGCTCCAATGGCGCGCATTGAGTTCGTCTAAACCAACTCACTCAGCCAGTCAACGCTGGCGTCTCGACCTCGCTTACGACGGTCGTGGCTTTAACGGTTTTGCTTATCAGCCCCGTCACGAAACCGTGGTGGGGCTTTTACGCGAAACACTGCAAACCACCTTGCAACTCGATGTTCCACCAGTAATTGTGGGCGCCGGTCGCACCGACACCGGTGTGCACGCCCTGGCCCAAACGATCAGTCTCGATCTGCCCGCACCGCTGTTCAAGTCGGTACGCGAGCCCGAAGCCGAGCGACTCATTAAGTCACTGAATAAGCAGTTACGTGGCCGAATCAAGATTTTGCGTGCCGAACCGGTCAGCTATGGCTTTCACGCTCGTTATTCCGCCACGTGGCGGGAGTATCGATATTTGGTCTTTGAAGAGGCTCGACCTAACTTGAGCTTCGCCTCGGACTGGTCTTGGGCGATTGCCGGGAGTTTGAATATACGCGCCATGAATCGCGCCGGCAAGGCCGCCGTGGGCACCCACGACTTTCGGGCCTTTTGTCGCAAGAAGGCGGGTAGTAGCGGGGAAGACCCCATTATGCGAAAAGTCCTCGCCATTAAGTGGGAGCGAGTCGCCGACCGGTGGGAATTGACCCCCAACGCTCAAGAGGTCACGAAATTGACCATTCGGGCTGAGTCTTTCTGCCACAACATGGTCCGCTGCCTGACCTCGACCATGGTGGAGATTGGGCTGGGGGAATTGCCCGAAAACACCATCGCTGAGCGCCTAGAGAGCCTTTCTCGGGACTTTTTGCCACCCCCCGCCCCACCACAGGGCCTAGCCCTGGTTGGCGTGGGTTACCCAAATTTGCCTAAACCGGTCAGAAAATCCTAAGATAGTTATCCCTTCGGAAGGCCCCTGGGAATTCCGAAAAGTTCGCTGAAGGAAATATTGTGCGCACCTACACCCCAAAAGTTGAAGAGATCACACGCGAGTGGCACGTCCTCGACGCCGAAGGACTTGTCCTTGGTCGTCTCTCGACCGTTGCCGCTACCTTGCTCCGTGGCAAGCACCGCACCTTTTACGCTCCCCACATCGACACTGGTGACAATGTCATTGTGATCAACGCTGAGAAGATCGTCGTGACCGCTAACAAGCTCGCTCAGAACAAGCACTGGCGTCACTCGGGCTACCCCGGTGGTATCCGTTCGACGTCTTGGCAGAAGATGTTCGACGAAGACCCCGTCGAGCTGGTGACGAAGTCAATTCGCGGCATGGTCCCCAAGAACCGTTTGGGCCGCGCTCAGATGGACAAACTATTCGTTTACAAGGGCCCTGAGCACCCACACATCGCGCAGCAGCCAAAGAAGTATGACACCTCGGCAGTCCGCCGCGGTTAAGGAGAAAATTCGTGTCTAGCCCAATCACTCAGACCACTGGACGTCGTAAAGAGGCGGTTGCTCGCGTACGCCTTCGCCCCGGTACTGGCACCATCACGATTAACTCTCGTGCCTTCGACAACTACTTCACCTCACCAACTCACCGCATGATGGTGATGGAGCCCCTTCGCCTGCTCGACGCTCAGCAGACCTACGACATTGACGCCACCATCGAAGGTGGCGGCATGGCCGGACAAGCTGGCGCACTCCGTTTGGGAATCTCACGCTCACTGCTTGAACTCGCCGAAGAGTCTCGTGGCACCTTGAAGAAGGCCGGCCTCTTGACCCGTGATGCGCGCAAGAAAGAGTCCAAGAAGTACGGTCTCAAGAAGGCTCGTAAAGCGCCTCAGTACTCGAAGCGGTAGTTGTCCATGCCCGTGCACTTTGGCACGGACGGTATTCGTGGGCTGGTGCCTGACGAAATCAACGTCAAGTTGGCTTATCGACTTGGTCGTGCCGTCGCGGAGGTTTTTGTAGCCCCCGTCTACGTTGGCTACGACACCCGTGAATCCTCGCCCTCGCTCGCTCAAGCGGTATTAGCGGGTCTGGCTGATGGTGGCGCCAGCGGAGTGAACCTGGGGATCTTTACCACTCCCGGCGTGGCGGTCATTGCCCAACAGCGCAACGGAGTCGGCATTGTCGTTTCCGCTTCGCACAATCCGTATCACGACAACGGACTGAAGGTTCTAAACCTTGGTGGGGGAAAGCTCGACCGCACCACCGAAGAGGCGGTAGAAAACGCCTTGAGCAACACCGATGCGCCAACGACTCTCGATTTTCTCGAGGTCGAAGTCGATGAGTCCGCACAGCACGACTACGCCCACCACCTTCGTAAATTGGTGCCTAATGATCTGACGGGTTTGCACATCGTCCTCGACTGTTCCAATGGAGCGGCCAGTTACGTGGCCCACGAACTCTTTGAAGCAACGGGCGCACGAATCACCGCTATCAATGACCAACCCGATGGCCAAAATATCAACCTCAACTGTGGCTCGACCAAGCCCGCGGGACTCAGCGCCAAAGTCTTAGAGCTAAAAGCAGACCTCGGTCTCGCCTTTGACGGAGATGCCGATCGCCTAATTGCGGTGGACGCCAACGGCGTCGTGCGCGATGGCGATGACATTATGGTCCTCTTGACTCTGGACCGGATTAACTCGGGTACCTTGGGCGGGGGACTTGCCGTTACCCAAATGAGCAATCTCGGACTGCACCGCGTGATGCGCGAAGCCCACGTTGAGGTCGTAGAGACAGAGGTGGGCGACCGCAATGTTTTGCTCGCGCTCGAAGAGCGAGCCTGGATCTTGGGTGGTGAGCAAAGTGGTCACATTATCTTCCGCGAACTAGCCCCTACGGGTGACGGAATGTTGACGGGACTCTTTGTGGCAGACCTAGTGATGCGTCACGGCCCCTTGTCCGAACAAGCCGATCGTGCGTGGTTGCGTGTGCCCCAGGCGCTCATCAACATCGCCAAAGATGAATTCAATACCGTGCAAGTTGAGTCGATCTTTAGTCGACTGATGACGGAGTACGCAGTAGACCCCGCTGATGTTCGCTTACTGATACGCCCTTCAGGGACCGAACCAGTTGTGCGGGTGATGATTGAGGCACTGAACGCTGAATTCGTAACGACCTTTGGTCAAGAACTACATGCTCTCTTTGGAGATTCCTCCGAAAGCTAAAGTGACCACCCGAGTAGGCTGGTTACTATGTGCGGCATTATTGGAGTTGTCGGCTCAACCTCGACCCTCGACACTTTGCTGGAGGGCTTGTCACGCCTCGAATACCGCGGATACGACTCGGCCGGCATTGCGCTGGTGCGTCAGGGAGAAACATGGAGAGCCCGCACCGCGAGTGGTACCGAATCGGTTGAGGCACTCGTTCGCGCCTGCGCCGAGGCCCCAACTGGGTTGACCACCGGCATCGGCCACACCCGATGGGCGACCCACGGTGCCCCCGAGGCCATGAACGCCCACCCGCATCTCGATTGTTCGGGCCACATCGCCATTATCCACAATGGAATCATTGAAAATCACCTCGCCCTGAAAGAAGACCTAAAGGCTCGAGGTCACCAGTTCACTTCAGTCACCGACTCAGAGGTGCTCGCCCACCAGATTGAAGAACTCCGCGCCACGGGCCATAACCTTCTCGATTCAGTTCGCCTGAGTTTGGCCAGCGTACGGGGGGCCTTTTCCTTAGCCGTGGTCGACGCCAATGAGCCCAATACCATCGTGGCGGCTCGACGGGTTTCGCCACTTATCGTGGCGACCGCTCCGGGTATGACCTATCTCGCCAGCGACATTCCCGCTATCTTCGATCGCGCCACCTCCTTCTATGGCGTCGATGACGACCAAGTCGTGCAATTAACTCCAGAGGGTTTTCACGCCGTTGACTTAGAGGGGGTCAGTGTTCAGCTCGCGCCCCTCACCGTTGAGTGGGACCTCGAGACCGCCCAAAAGGGTGGCTACGACGACTTCATGGCCAAGGAGATTGCCGAGCAACCACAAGCTCTTCGTGCCACTTTGATGGATCGCCGCCGCGCGGATGGGACGTTCACCTTTGACGAAATGCGCGTTAGTGACGAGGAACTCAAAGAGGTTCGTCGCGTTGTTCTGGTCGCGGCGGGAACCAGTTTTCACGCGGCCCTGGTTGCGAAATACGCCATCGAGAAGTGGGCGCGACTGAGTGTTGACGTTGAGATCTCATCGGAGTATCGCTATCGCGACCCCGTTGTTGAGATTGGCACGTTAGTAATTGGGGTCTCGCAAAGTGGCGAGACCATCGACACCATTCAGGCCTGTCGCGAAGCGAAGCTCCGTGGGGCTCGCGTTATTGGAATTTCTAATATCGTTGACGCCTCGTTGGCTCGAGAATCAGATGCTGTTCTGTACACCCGAGCGGGACTTGAGGTTTCGGTGGCTTCTACTAAGGCCTTCGTGGCTCAGGTGGCGGTCCTCGAACTCTTGGCCCTGCACCTGGCCCAATTACGAGGGACGCTCGAACCGGGAGTCATTGATGAACTCTTTACTCAACTCACCAGCGTGGCTGACCACGTCGCCACCGTTCTCTCTCGAACCGACCGAATCACCCTGGTTGCTAATGAACTTCGCAATACCCACGACTTCTTCTATCTGGGGCGCAATGTTGGATTCCCCACCGCTCTCGAAGGCGCATTGAAGTTGAAGGAACTTACCTACCTTCACGCTGAGGGTTACGCGGCTGGCGAACTCAAGCACGGTCCGCTCGCGTTAATTGAGCCCGGTGTAGTTGTGGTGGCGGTCGTTACTGACGCGAGTTTGCACGAGAAGATACTTTCAAACTTGGCTGAGGTCAAGGCCCGCGGCGCCTCGGTTGTTGCGATCGCCAGCGATGACGACGATGTCATCGACGCCGTGGCTGACTATGTTCTGCGGGTGCCATCAACCGACCCGTTACTGGCCCCAATCGTGGACATCATCCCTTTACAACAGTTTGCCTACGCTATGGCTCGCGGCCTAGGCCGCAACGTTGACCGCCCGAGAAATCTCGCCAAGACGGTGACGGTCGAATAGTGGCCACAATCGGTGTTGGCGTTGATGTAGTAGATGTAGTTCGCTTTAGCGAACTACTCGAAAGACGTGATGGACTCGCGGACCGCCTTTTTACGGCTCAAGAACGAGAGGACGCCAGTGAAGCTCCTGAGCGGTTGGCCGCACGTTTTTGTGCCAAGGAGGCCACTCTCAAAGCATTAGGCGTTGGACTCGGACACGCTTGGCACGACATTGTGGTGCACCGTCTACCCAGTGGCGCACCAACTTTGGTACTTTCGGGTGAGGTTCTAGAGCTCGCCACCGCTCGCGGGGTGCGAAACTGGCACCTGTCGTTGAGTCATTCGGATTCAACCGCCATTGCCTATGTAGTCGCAACCGATGAGGAGGGCCAGTGACCGCTGAAGGAATTCACCGTCCCGCCTACGTCGAAGTTTCCTCTTCGGCCATGGCGCACAACATCGCAGTGCTTCGCTCCCTCGTACACGACTCGAAGATTTGTGCCGTGGTGAAGGCCAACGGGTACGGGCACGGCGCAATCGTGGCCGCTCGCGCGGCCCTCGCTGGGGGTGCCGATTCGTTGGCCGTTGCGATCGTGGATGAGGGCATCGAACTCCGAGAAAACGGATTTACCACCGAGATTCTCGTTTTGGCGGAGATTGACGGGGCCGCTCTTCCCGTAGCGCTGCAATACGGATTAACCCTGACTATCGGTTCTCTCGCTGGCGCGAAAGAGACCGTCGGTGCCGCCGCCAAGGTTGGCGGCTCGCACAAGGTGCATCTCAAAGTAGATACGGGCATGGGTCGCATGGGAGTTCAGCCACTTGAGGTGACCGAGGCCATCCGGATTCTGCACGCCAGCGAACACATTGAGGTCGAAGGAATTTTTACGCACTTTCCAGTTGCCGATGGGGCCAGTGAGGAAGATCGATCTTTCACTACCGCTCAGATTGAATTATTCAACGGAATTGTTGAAGAGCTGACCAATGAAAATCTCTGCCCTCCCGTTCGCCACCTGTCTAATAGCGCGGGTGCGGTCGCGTATCCTGACGCACAGCAATCATTGGTCCGAGCCGGACTCGCACTCTATGGATATGCGCCCAGCGATTGGTTAGTGGGCAAGCTGGCCGCTAAGGGTGAAAAGCTCCAACCAGTGATGACAATTCGCGCGCAAGTGTCTGCCGTGCGCCGAGTGCCCGCGGGATCTCGCCCCAGTTATGGACGCCGCCGGCCAGTGACCAAAGAGTCGCTCATCGCCACTGTTCCATTCGGATACGCCGATGGTTTCCCTCGTCGTTTCTTTGAGGCCGGAGCTGAGGTGCTGATTGGCGCAAAACGCTACCCCCTCGCTGGAATGGTAACGATGGACCAGCTCTTGATCGATTGTGGCGATGATGAAATTCAACGTGGTGATGAAGTCATCTTGATGGGCACGCAGGGAAGCGAAACAATCTCCGCTGAAGAATGGGCCCAGCGCCTAGGCACCATCACCTGGGAAGTGATGTGTGGCATTGGCGCCCGCTTGCCTCGAGTTGCCACCAAGTAACAGTGGATCTCAACGCACTGCTCTCGTGCACCAGGTGCGACCTTTCACAGAACCGACAGCGAGTAGTTGTGGGTTCCGGCCCGAGCCGTCCAACTCTGCTGGTGGTGGGTGAAGCACCCGGCAAGACCGAAGACGAAGGTGGCGAGCCCTTCATTGGACGTAGTGGACAACTACTTTTTAAATTGATTGAAGAAGAGGTGGGGATCACCCGCGCCGATTGTTTCGTAACCAATATCGCTAAGTGTCGCCCTCCGAATAATCGCCCACCCACCGCAAAAGAGTGTGAGGCGTGTCGACCCTGGTTGCTCGAGCAGCTTGATTCGTTGAGCCCTGACGCGGTCTTGAGCGTGGGCAATACCGCCACCCGACAACTATTTGGAGTCAGTGAAGGCATAAGCACAATTCATGGGCAACGCTTTGAGTTAAATGGGGTTTCGGGAATTGCGACGTACCACCCGGCAGCGGGTTTACGAAGTCCCAATAGCGTCATACCCATGATTCGAGAAGATCTCCGCATCTTAAAATCTCAGTTGTCACTCGCATGACTACGGCCCGTACCTGTTTTAATGACGAGGCCACTCAGAGTGCGGGGGAGGACTTCGGGAAACTGTTGCGAGCCGGCGACATTATTTTGCTCACCGGTCGCCTCGGAGCCGGCAAGACCACCTTTACCAAGGGAATTGCTCGGGGATTGGGGGTTACCGAGAGAGTGACCAGTCCAACTTTCACCATGGTTCGTCAGCACCATTGTCATAACCAACAGGGGATCGAAATGCTGCACCATGGGGACATGTACCGCATTGAAAGCGCGGGGGAGGTCGCCGATCTCGCCCTCGGTGAACTCGTCGAAGAAAATGGAGTTGCCATTGTGGAGTGGGGAGAGTTGGCCGCGGAAATTTTTGGACCACGGGCAATCTCCATTCATTTCGAGGTTCACGAAGATGAATCCCGTACCCTGAGCGCACATGGCGACTTCGATGAAGACCGACGCTCGGAGTTTGCGAAGTGGGCGAGACTATGACGGTCTTGCTTATCGAAACGGCCACGACAACCTGTGGTGTAGGAATCATGATTGATGGTGTTACCGAAGGCGTCGTCGTTGACCGCAATCGAAACCACACAGAGTTTTTGACAGGGGGTATTGATGAAATACTCACGAAACATGGACTTACTCCTAGAGACTTAACCAGAGTGGTGGTTGACCGCGGCCCAGGTCTCTATACCGGTCTGCGCGTGGGTATTGCTACAGCAACCGGACTAGCGAATGGTCTCGGCATCGATCTAGTAGGGGTCACCTCTTTACAGATGCTGGCTCGTGGAGCCCTCGAAGCCGGTGTTCGTGGTGACATGGTGGCGCTGATTGATGGAAGGCGCGGCGAGGTGTTCGCTCAGCACTTCATCTTGGGTGAGACCGCCGTAGCTCTGGACGAACCTATTGTGGCGACCCCACTAGAAATCGTTGAAAGAATGACGGGCTTGGAGTCCGTCTCACTCTGGGGCGATGGCGTCTCGCGGTATCGTGAGCACTTCCAAACCTTGGTCAATGCCACGCTGGTGCCATTGGAGATTCCACCCTTGGAAGCCGGCTTGCGCTTGGGGGCTGAAGCACCGCCGGAGTTGGTGGTGACACCGCTCTACCTGCGAGACCCCGATGCGGTGGCGAATTTCACCACGCGCGAGCAACGCTCATGAGCAACTTTGAAGTTCGTCGGGCTGAACGCCGCGACCTAGAGATTTTGATGGAAATTGAGCGAACGCAATTTCCCGAACCATGGACTCAAGGAATGATGCTGGACGAACTCGATCGCACCGATTCTCGGCGATACACGGTTTGCATAGATGGCGAACAAGTTGTCGGATATCTCGGCGTGATGTTCACCGATGAGGGCATGCATATCAACACCATCGGCGTTGTTCCGGGGAACGAACGAAGAGGTATTGCCAAAACTCTCATGGATGAGTGTTGGGCCGACCTGGTGGTGAGAGGCGTAACGAAGGCCTCGCTCGAGGTGGCGGTATCCAACGCCCCAGCTATTGCTCTCTACTACGCCTATGGCTTTGCCCCAGTGGGAATTCGTAAGAACTACTACCAAGCAACGGGTGAAGACGCCCTTGTACTAGTTGCCGAAATCCCCTCTACGATGGCGGCAGGATGAAAGTTCTTGGCATTGAGACGAGTTGTGACGAAACAGCCGCATCGGTCGTTGACGACCAGTTGCACGTTCACTCCTCAGTAATCGAGTCCTCGCTCGACGAGCATCGTGCCTTCGGCGGAGTAGTGCCAGAACTTGCCGGCCGCGCTCACGTCATGATGATTTCTTCGGTCGTTGAACGGGCGTTAGTTGAGGCGGGTCTCGATCCACATAACCCTGCTATTGACGCCATCGCGGTAACGAGTGGGCCTGGCTTAATTGGGTCTCTCTTGGTCGGTCTAGCGGCCGCTAAGGGGTACGCCTTGGCGTGGGGCAAGCCCTTTGTCGGCGTGCATCACCTCGAGGGTCATCTCTTTGCCCCACTTCTCGAAATGCCCAACCTTCCTTGGCCCATGTTGACCCTGCTGGTTTCGGGCGGACACTCGATGCTCGTCCTGCAAAGCGGTCCGGGCTCTCATGAGATTCTCGGTGAAACGATTGACGACGCAGCGGGAGAGGCCTACGACAAGGTGGCCCGCTGGCTGGGACTGGGGTACCCCGGTGGGCCAGAGATTGACAAGCTCGCCCAAAGGGGAAACGCCAAGACCTTGCAGCTCCCCAAGTCAATGACCGGTGAGGGTTACGACCTTTCATTCTCAGGACTAAAGACGGCCGTTGTGCGGGCTACTGAAAAGCAGGGGGACTTAGCAGTGGAAGATGTCGCGGCATCATTCCAGGGCGCGGTGGCCGAGCAACTTTTGCGTAAAGTTCGCCAAGCGTTAGAAAAGAATGAGGTCAAGGCGCTTTCGCTCGCCGGAGGAGTTGCGGCGAACTCCGCACTTCGTCAAGGTATTTCGAAGTTGGCCGAAGAATTCGGAATTCCAGCACTCTTGCCGTCAATGCAAATGTGTACCGACAATGCCGCGATGATTGCCGCTGCGGGTATTTATAGATTTCAACACCAAGGAGCAAGCCACATGAACCTGTCCGCCAATCCCAACTGGCAGTTAGTCGACGTCTCATGAGTGATCGCTGGATTCCCTTTGACATCGCCGACGCGCACGAGGATCCCTTTGAGCAATTTTCTACTTGGTACAACGAGGCTCTCGGTGAAATGCGAGAGCGCGAGGCCATTGCGTTAGTGACCGCCACCGCGGATGCTCACCCGACTGCCCGCATGGTGCTCTTGCGTTACATCGGTGACGGGGGTTTTGGTTGGTATTCAAACTACGAATCTCGCAAGGGCCGTGATCTCGAGGAGAACCCCAATGCGGCAATCCTCTGGTACTGCGAACCGCTCGGTCGCCAGATTCGCATTGAGGGCACTGTCGCCAAGATGAACTCGGCGAATTCGGATGAGTACTTCGCTTCGCGTCCCCGAGGCCATCAGGTCGGCGCCCATGCTTCGCAACAGAGCCGTCCAATCGCCACTCGTAAAATCCTCGAAGAGCAAGTCGAAGCGGCGGCGTTCCGGTTCGAGGGGACTGAAATCCCCCGTCCGGGATACTGGGGTGGGTATCTGTTGACCCCCACCGCCTTTGAGTTCTGGCAGCATCGCAAGGACCGGCTCCACGATCGACTCCTCTACACCCAAGTGGGTGAGGGCTGGCATCGAGAGCGCCATTGCCCGTAATTCTGGGCCGGTAGCACTCTCTGGGGCTTCCTGCTAAATTGGCAGTCTAAAGTTTCGAGTGCCAAATTGGCACCAGAGAGGAAAATATGAAGCTGCAACCCCTTGAGGACCGCATCGTCGTTCGTCCAGACTCGGCAGAGGCTACGACCGCCTCTGGCCTCGTTATCCCCGACACCGCCAAAGAGAAGCCCCAGCAGGGAGAAGTCTTAGCCGTGGGGCCCGGACGTCGTGCTGAGTCAACTGGCGAAGTAATTCCCACCGGCGTCAAAGCTGGCGACACCGTTGTCTACTCCAAATACGGCGGAACTGAGATCACCGTTGACGGTGAGGACCTTTTGATCCTCTCGGGCCGTGATGTACTCGCCACCATTACTAAGTAACTCACACTAAGGAAAACATATGTCAAAGATGTTGAAGTTTGATGAAGAGGCCCGTCGTGGCCTCGAAGCTGGTGTCGACAAGCTTGCGGATGCCGTAAAGGTAACGCTAGGACCTAAGGGTCGTAACGTTGTAATCGGTAAGAAGTTTGGAGCGCCAACCATTACCAACGATGGTGTTTCCATCGCTCGTGAGATCGAGCTCGAGGACCCATTTGAAAATATGGGCGCCCAGCTCGTTAAGGAAGTTGCTACTAAAACCAACGACGTTGCTGGTGACGGCACCACCACCGCGACCGTGCTTGCTCAGGCTCTCATAAAAGAGGGTCTACGCAACGTGGCCGCTGGCGCCAACCCCGCAGGTCTGAAGAAGGGTATCGAGAAGGCCGTGAAAGCGGCGGTTGAGTCGATCCACGAACAGGCTCAAGAGGTGAATGACAAGACGCAGATTGCTCAGGTCGCAACTATCTCGGCGGCTGACGCAATGATTGGTGAAACAATCGCTGACGCCATCGACAAGGTCGGAAAAGACGGCACCGTAACGGTTGAAGAGTCCAATACCTTTGGCATCGAGCTCGAACTCACCGAAGGTATGCAGTTCGACAAGGGCTTCTTGTCTCCCTACTTTGTCACTGACCAGGAGCGCCAAGAGGCAGTCTTCGAGAACGCCTACATCTTGTTCACCAGTAACAAGATCTCTGCGGTACACGACTTAGTTCCTGTTTTGGAAAAGGTCATGCAGGCCGGCCGCCCGCTCGTCATCATCGCTGAAGATGTTGATGGAGAGGCCCTCGCTACCCTCGTCGTGAACAAGATTCGTGGAACTTTCACCTCAGTTGCGGTGAAGGCTCCAGGATTTGGTGAGCGCCGCAAGGCAATGCTTCAGGACATGGCAATTTTGACCGGGGGAACTGTCATCTCAGAAGAGATTGGCCTCAAGCTCGATACCGCCACCGTGGACCTACTCGGAACCGCTCGTCGCGTAGTTGTGACTAAGGACGCCACCACCATCGTTGATGGTGCGGGTTCCTCGGCCGACGTGGCTGGACGTGTTGCTCAGATCAAGCGCGAAATTGAAGACACCGACTCCGACTGGGACCGTGAGAAGCTCCAAGAGCGTCTCGCCAAGCTCGCCGGTGGTGTAGCCATCGTGAAGGTTGGCGCCGCAACTGAAGTTGAGTTGAAGGAAAAGAAGCACCGCATTGAAGACGCATTGAGCGCTACTCGTGCCGCTATCGACGAAGGAATTGTTGCCGGTGGTGGAACCGCTCTGGTGCGTGCGCGTGCCTCAGTTGAAGCTTTGATCGGCACCCTGACCGGTGACGAAGCGACCGGAGCCAGCATTGTCGCTAAGGCTCTCGATGCTCCACTGCGCCACATCGCCGCTAACGCTGGCTTTGAAGGTGCCGTTAAGGTCCGTGAAGTTGCAGACGCCAAGGGTTCGATTGGGCTTAACGCTGCGACCGGAGAACTGGTTGACCTGGTTAAGGCTGGAGTCATTGACCCCGCCAAGGTAACCCGCTCGGCTCTGCAGAATGCTGCTTCCATTGCAGCTCTTCTGCTCACGACTGAAGCAATTGTCGCCGACAAGCCTGAAGCAGCCGGTGCCGGCGCTCCAGACATGGGCGGTATGGGCGGCATGATGTAACGTCGCTTCTGCGAACTTGAAACCCCGGGCCATCTGGCCCGGGGTTTTTGTTTTGTCCTTGGAATCGGGGAAGCGTGCTGCGACTTCAGATCGTCGAAGATTCGGTATCGAGACGATGAGTGGCCTGGCCCAGAGAAAAAAGCTAGGTGGACTAATTAGTCCGGCTCACCAACTAACCGAGGAGAAAGTGGCCTGTGTAAGGGATACGGCAACATCTCTGCTTCGAATTGGACCAGCTCGGAAGAAAGTTCCGCCACAATGTCGGGGTGCTGAGCCGAGACATCGGCCCACTCTCGTCCGTCAGTAGCGATGTGGAACAAGCGAGTTCGAGGTCCTTCTATTCCCGCTTCATCACTCCAATATGGTTTGGCCTGCCTATCGAGAAGCAGCTTCCATCCGCCACGGCGAACCGCGCCTTGTCGCCTGGTACGCCAAAGCAGACTTCGATCCGGGTTCCTTTGACCTTGGGTCAACCATGGGAGGAGCGAGCATCCATCGAGTGGATAATCGGGGTGAGCAGAAACCCCACACGCTTCGAGCAAGGTCGCAGTCCAGTCCATGGTTGTCGAGATCTCTTCTGAGCTCATGCCACGGTTCAGTACTTCAGGCCAGCGAATAATAAAGGGGACCCTGATTCCGCCTTCTTCTAAGTCGCCCTTCTCGCCAACGAAAGGCCAGAGGAATGCGTAGCGCTCTCCACCATTATCTGAGGTGAAGATGAAAATCGTGTTATCGCGCTGTCCGGTTTCATCGAGCGCACGAACAATTTCGCCGACCCCGTCATCGAGCGCTTTCACCATGGAGCGATAAGTTTCGAGCGAGCCACCTTCATAATCGAAGATGCCTGTGAACTTGCCTTCTACCTGAGCCTTCGTTACTCGGCGAGAGGTCTCCTCGTCATTTGGACCTTCCCAAGGCCAGTGAGGTGCGGTGTAATTCACCTGGAGGTAAAAGGGTTCTCCAGCGTGATCACGGATGTACTGCGCTGACTTTCTTGACACAATTTGGGTGTAGTAACCAACCTCTTCGACTTCAGTCTCACCTTCGTAGAGATCGTGCACACCGGCGGTGTCAATATGGCTGAAGTAGTCCATCGCACCATCAAGATTGCCAAAGAAGGTCTCAAATCCGCTCTTAATAGGACTAAACCAGGGCAGCCACCCGCAGTGCCACTTCCCGAACATGGCGGTCCGATATCCCGAATCACGCAACAGCGAGGGGAGGGTGGGGTGGTCATGAGGGATGCCGTGCTGGTCATCGCGCGTGGTGAGTGGCTCTTCGGTTCCGGCGACTATTCGGCCAGGATAACGACCGGTGTAGAAACCAATGCGAGTCGGTGAACAGGTTGATGAAGTTGAATAGGCGTGCGTTAGACGCAAACCGTCTGCGGCAAGCTGGTCGAGAACTGGTGTTTCGTTGTGCAAGGAGCCGAAGCAACCAACATCACCCCAGCCCAGGTCATCGGCGAAGATGAAGACGATGTTCGGCCGACCAGTGGGTTTGCGTCCAGAGGATGCGAATGGGGCAAACTCCGGTAGCCACTGCATCCGGCGGTCCGGCACCCCACCGAGAAATTCTTTAGCCATGCCTAGTCCTCGTACGGGTCGCGTCGAACCATAGTAAGGACGTGGTTGCGTAGTTGAGCGAAGGCGGGGTTTTCCTTAGTGGTTGTTTGGTGCCGGTTGGGGGGAAGGTTAATTTCAACAATTTGTGAAACGGTGGCGGGTGGCTTAGAGAGGACCACGACGTGGTTCGCTAAGTAAATCGCCTCGTCGATGTCGTGAGTCACAATGAGGACCGTGGTCGCGAACTCCTTGTGGATGTGAAGAACGAGATCTTCAAGGTCCATGCGAGTTTGAGCGTCAAGGGATGCGAAGGGTTCATCCATGAAAAGCAGGCGTGGATTGCAAGCTAGAGCGCGGGCCAGGGCCACGCGTTGCTGCATACCGCCCGAAAGTTGCCACGGGTGCGACCCTTCTCGTCCCTCGAGACCAACCGAGGCCAGTGCGGCATCAGCCTTTTGTCGCGCCTCAGTGCGTGAGAGCCCACGTGAGCGAAGGGGAAGCATGACGTTGCTGCGCGCACTTAACCAAGGGAGAAGCGAACGGCTGTAGTCCTGGAATACTGCGGCAACATCCTGAGGGGTCTCGGTAATACTCTCACCTTCAAAGATGACTGATCCGCTAGTGGGCGCCAATAACCCAGCGAGACAGCGCAACACGGTGGTTTTGCCCGCACCCGAAGGGCCAACAACCGCAACTATTTCGCCGTCGGCTACTTCGAAGCTGATGTTATCTAAGGCGGTGTAACTCCCACCCTTAGGCAGGGTGAATGTTTTATGTAAATTTTCAACCTTCAAGATTGGCACTGTACTCATACTATTTAAGCCCCCGTCGTGGTTTGTAGAAGTCCGGCACGTCGCAAGTAGGGTCGCTCGGCGAGACTGAAGAGGCCATTGAGGCCAATCCCGATAATCGCGGTGAAGACCATACCGGCCCACATCGTTGGAAAATCGAAACTTGATTGAGCTGAGAGTGTCACAGCGCCAATTCCAAATCGCGTGTTGAAGAGCTCGCTCACAATCATGACCAGTACACCTAAGGATAAGCCCGCACGTGCTCCCGCGAGGATCTGGGATCCAGCACCGGGAAGGTCCACTAAGAACAAGCGGCGAAAGCCGCGGATTTTAAACAGATCGGCAGACTGGGCCAAGGTTGGGTCAAGGGTACTGAGTCCATCAATAACGTTCACGAGGACCTGGAAGAAAACCGCTTGCGCAATGATCAATTGTTTGGTGCCAGGGCCAGGGCCAAAGAGCACAATGAAAATTGGAACGATTGCCACTGAAGGCAGCGCGAGAAAAAAGGCGATGATTGGCTCTGAAGCAACACGCAAGGCTTTCAGACGAGCTACCAAAATTCCGAGCAAGACTGCGCTGAGAAGCCCAGCGGGGTAGCCAAGTAACAGATTGGACAGGCTGGGCCAAGCATTGAGTCGAAGCCCGTGAGGGCTCCACGTGGTCTTAAAGGCCGAGTAGATCCGCGGCAGGCTGGGGAAGTAGAGATTACTTTGCCAGTGGGCGAAGAGAACATAGCCGCCCAAGAGAACTACCGGCATCAAGAGGGGCGCGACAAAGCGAATTGTCCACGAGGTGTAGCGACGCATTACGAGCTCACCTTCCAGCGATTGAGTCGGCGCTCAACAGAACTAAAGATGCTGATCACCACAACCCCAAAAAATCCAATGGCCATAGTGAGAGCAAAAAGGGTAGGC
This sequence comes from uncultured Actinomycetes bacterium, assembly GCA_903830655.1. GTDB lineage: Bacteria > Actinomycetota > Acidimicrobiia > Acidimicrobiales > RAAP-2 > RAAP-2. The sequence continues at coordinate 35,221 of CAIKUQ010000048.1, forward strand.
AGGTCATTCGCCTGGCTGGCTAGTCCCAGCAGTTGGCCAAGCCCGGGTGCGCCCCCAACTAATCCAGCCATGATTGCTACGGCGAACGCGATGGCGGCGGCGAGTCTGACCCCCGAACCAATAAGCGGAAGTGCTTGGGCTAGCCGTACGAAGAAGAGGCGGCGGAAAAAACTGAAGCGAAAAACGGTGGCGGTATCGAGAGCAACCTGGGGGACGGTAGCGACGCCGTAGCTGGTCATAATTAAGAGTGGCCACATGGCGCCTTGAGCAATCAGTAGTGCGCTTAAGTTAAAGCCGTAGCCAACCGCCACTAGGACGACCGGCAAGATCACGATCGGCGGGATGGGTCGAACGGCTTCAATAGTCGGGCGACTCAGACGGTAGACAACCTTGTTCGATCCAAGCAGTAATCCGAGTGGGATTCCGATGACGATACTCACGAACATGCCGTAGGCCCATGCTCTAAAGGTGTTGGCCGTTCCCGCCCAGAAACTACCGGTATGAATTACCTGCCAGAGGCCTGAAATGGTTTCAAAGAATGATGGCGCAACCGCTTTGGGGAGCCATCCAGCGAGCGAGGATATTTGCCACAGTGCGGCGAGTACCAGTACGCCCGTGCACTGTAGGGCAAAACGAGCCCAACGGCCGTAGGAAGTTTCCTCCCTACGGCCGTTGGTCCCCATTCTTCTAGTGGAAGAAAGCAGCTAGTTGGTTCGCGGATGGAACCGACCAGCCAATGTTTGACATCTGTGTTACGACACCGGCGATTGAGCCGGCGGTGATGGTCGCGTTAAATGGCACGCGTGGTGTCAATGAGGCGTTGGTAGCCAAGGTAACTGGCGAGTGGGTCGCAGCAGCGCCGTAGGCGTACACCTGAGCTAGGTGCTTGTTACCGTAGGTAATGGCCATCTTCATAGCCGCCGCGAAGTTGCGAAGTGCAGCCTTCTTGGCCCCGGCATGGGTCCACAGCGAACTCGATGTGAAGAACATCGCGTACGGGGTTCCAACGGGGAATACGTAGGCAAGCGGGTCGCCCAAGCTCACCAAGCTAGTGGTGTCTTTAATTTCGGCAGCTTGAGGGTAGAAGGCGGCAACAACACTGGCGACGCCAGTTAGTGCGTCTTCGCCCATCAAGTTGAGGCTGGCGGCACCGCTCACTACGGCACCATCGGGACAAGCTCCACCACAGATATTGCTCATCTGGCTGGGGTTCGCCTTGTAGGCCGCTGCGAGAAGGGCAAGAGCACCCATTGAGAATGGGGCGTTGCTCTCAAGAGTCACACCGGTGTTGGCACCGATGTTGGCCCAACTAGTGATGCCCGTTGAAGCCTTCGTGAAAGCAACCAAGTTACCCGCCCGACCAATGGTGTCTTGACCAACCACGAAGTGGAGTGGAGCGCCTCCGGCTAGAGCCTTCAGCGGAGGGGTGTCGGCGGTGTAACCCAAGTCGGCGGATCCACCAACAACGGCAGCCACGACAGCTGAGCCACCCTGTGCGTCGGTCCAATTGACCTTGATGTGGTACTTAGCGAAGTAGCCCATCTTTCGTGCGACGGTAATGAGACCTTCGGTGAGGCTTGGAACACCAGTGATGTTCAAAGTCACCGTAGGTGTGGTTGCTGATGCAGAAACACCTGCAGTCAATGGCACCACAGTGGCGCCAACAACTACTAGTGGTGCGGCAATCGCGGCGAACAGCTTTGTTCGTCTACGAATTGTCTTGGTCATGAATTCCCCCTTGTTGGAAATAGAATCGTTTGATTCCAAACGGACTTTAGAGCCTTTACCCGCTTGACGCAAGTGATGTCCGAGAGTTTTTAGGCTGGGGTATGTACCGAAGCGTAAAGCGCTCAATGGGCCAGTATTCATGGTGCTCCTTAGTTATCTATAATTACTAGTGAAATTATAGTATATAACACCGATCGGGCTCGGTGTTGAGAGAGCAAAACGCCCCCTTTCGGCTCGTAAACCGAAAGGGGGCGATGCGCGAGGACCTAAGCGGCGGAGTCGACCGCGACGTGGGGGACGACTTTATCGAGCCACTTCGGCATGAACCAATTGGCCTTTCCAATGAAGTGCATGAGGGCCGGAACGAGAATGGTGCGGATGACGAAAGCGTCCAACAGTACCGCGCCACCGAGACCCACTCCGAATTCGTCGATTACACGCAGGCCCCCTAGGGCGAAGGAAACGAAGACTGAGATCATAATCAACGCGGCGGCGGTGATAATTCGTCCGGTGTTCGCCTGACCACGTTCGATGGCCTGCTCATTGTCACCGGTGTGTAGCCACTCCTCGTGCATTCGAGAAACGAGGAAGACCTGGTAGTCCATCGAAAGTCCAAAGAGCACCGCAATCATGATCACCGGCAAGAAGGGCTCCACTGGGCCAGTACCGGCGCCGAGCAACGATGCCCCCCAGCCCCATTGGAATACGGCCACGACGATACCGAAGGCCGCGGCGGCGGCGAGCAAGTTCATGAAGGCCGCGACAATTGGGATGATGATTGAGCGGAAGGCCACCATTAGCAGCAGAGAACCGAGCAGGACAATGACGCCAATGAATCCAGGAATCTTGGAGCTCAAGGTCGACGAGAAGTCCTCATAAATTGCTGTCGCGCCAGTGACGTTGATCTGCGTATTTGACAGGTTGACTGCCGGAATGTACTTGGTGCGAATGGCATCAATTAGGTCCGTGGTTTTTGAGTCTTGGGGACTGGACTTGGCAACGACCGCAATGATCGCCACGGAACGGTCTTGGCTCATCTGAACGGGGCTTACGGCCAAGACATCGGGCTGATTCTTCAAACTGGCGTCGAGCGACTGCATTGTCGTGAGGTCAGCGACGGTATTGATTTTGGCGACAACAGTGGTATCGCCATTAAAGCCCGCGCCAAAGCCAGTACTCAGAAGGTCATAGGCGTGGCGGGTAGTGGAAGTAGCAGGGTCGGTGCCCTGGTCCGCATTTCCCAAGTGAAGTGAGAAATAGGGAACGGTGACCAGCGCCATAATAAGAATGGCCAAGAGGGACAGAATCCGTGGGCGCCGTGCCACCGTCTGGGCCCACTTGTGCCAACCTGGAGAATCAAACTCACTAGTGGCCGTTGAGATCTGAAGGGCCTTACGCTCACGACGGCTTAACACTCGCTGCTTTTGGAAAGCCAGCAAGGCGGGGAGCAGAGTAACGGCCGCAATCATGGTGATGAGAACGGTCAGTGAAGCCGACACCGCCACACCATTTAGAAAGCCCAACCGCAAGACAAACATACCCAGCAGCGCAATCACTACCGTCGAACCGGCGAACATGACGGCGCGACCCGAGGTGTTCATCGCGGTCACGATGGCCTCTTCGTAGGAGGCACCCTTTTTTAGTTCTTGTCGCGTTCGTGTCACGATAAATAAGGCGTAGTCAATTCCCACACCCAAACCAATAAGCGACCCGAGGATTGGCGCAAAGTTGGCAATAGTAAGGCCGTGACTCAAGAGCACCGTTACCGCGGTGGCGATTCCAATAGCGAAAAGCGCGACACCAAGAGGCAGGAGAGCTGCGAAGAGCGATCCAAAGGCGAGTAACAAGATAATCAGGGTCGCTAAAAGCCCATACTCGGAGCTCGACGAACCTGGTTGCCCCGCTGCTTGGGCGATGGCGTTGCCGCCGAAGTCGACAGTCAAGGTCTGACTTGCGACCTTGCTGGCGAGGTGCATCACTGGAGTGACATCGTGGGGCTTAAGTAAGAAACCACTCTTAGTGAAATAGATTGTGGCGTAAGCAATGGTGCCGTCGGCGCTGATTTGGTGAGTGCCCGGTGTGAAAGGCGAGACGACCTGGCCAATCAGGTGACTGTTACGCACGAGAGCCAAGTTCGCTTCAATAGCGGCTTGGTCTTGGGCGATGGTGGTGCCATGGGTGGCGTGGTACACGATGTGGTCAATATCGCCGCTGGTACTGGGAAATGCCTTAGAGAGCAAAGCAAGACCGCGGGTGGAGTCGCTACCGGGTAAGGAGAAGGAGTTGGAATAGGCGGCGCCAACTGACTGCGAGGCCATGTTCAAGCCAATGAACGCCACGACCCAAAGGGCCAAGACCAGCCAGCGACGGCGCACGGAGAAGCGAGCGAGAGATTTCATAGTGACTCCAGATAGGGGGTAGTGCCCGAAAGGCACGGTGACATTCTAAAGGGCAATCTCATAGCCACGGCGGAAAACCAAGGGTTTGCACCCGATAGATTAGAAGGACAAACCCCCACTTCATGGTGGCCCGGAGAGGAAAAAATGGCCGAAGTAGAGATCGGAATCTTCAAGTCAGCGCGTCAGGCTTACGGCTTTGACGACATTGCGATTGTGCCTTCGCGCAGAACCCGCGACCCGGAAGATGTTGATATCTCTTGGCAAATTGACGCCTACAAGTTTGAACTCCCCGTCTTAGGTTCGGCAATGGATGGCGCAATCTCGCCGAAGACCGCAATTGAAATGGGTCGACTCGGCGGATTAGGTGTACTTAATCTCGAAGGCCTGTGGACTCGGTACGAAGATCCGACTCCGCTATTCGAAGAGATTATGGAACTTGACGATGACAGGGCGACTTCACGTATGCAGCAGATGTATCTTGAACCCATCAAGCTCGAATTAGTGGGCGAGCGCATCCGTCAAATGAAAGCAGCGGGTATTCGCACCTCCGCGGCCGTGACCCCTGCGCGCACCGAGTGGATGGCCAAGACCATACTTGACGCGGGCCTAGACATTCTTGTTATCCAGGGCACCGTTGTTTCGGCTGAGCATGTTTCACAAACCACCGAACCTCTTAATTTGAAGAAGTTCATTCGCGACTTCGAACTCCCCGTCATCGTTGGTGGAACCGCGAGTTACCAAGCCGCACTACACCTCATGCGTACTGGCGCTGCTGGCGTGTTGGTGGGTGTTGGGCCCGGAAATGCCTGTACCTCACGCGCGGTGCTGGGCATTGGTGTTCCTCAGGCCACCGCCATCGCTGACGTTGCTGGTGCACGTATGCGGCACCTTGATGAGACCGGTGTTTACGTCCACGTCATCGCCGATGGTGGCATGAGTAAGGGTGGCGATATCGCCAAGGCGATTGCTTGTGGCGCTGACGCGGTGATGATCGGCTCACCCCTCACCAGTGCGGTCGAAGCACCCGCCCACGGTTTCCACTGGGGCATGGCTACTTTTCACCCAACCCTCCCTCGCGGCACTCGTGTCCGCACCAAAATCCGTGGAACGCTCGAAGAGGTATTGGTTGGACCAGCGAACGAAAATGATGGTCGACTGAACCTCTTTGGCGCACTTCGTACTTCGATGGCCACCTGTGGCTATGAGACTCTCAAAGAGTTTCAGAAGGCCGAGATCATGTTGGCCCCTTCACTTCAAACTGAGGGCAAGCAATTGCAGCGCTCTCAGGGCGTGGGCATGGGCCATTGAGCTCAAGCGTCTTAGTAGTTGATTTTGGTGCCCAGTACGCGCAACTAATTGCTCGCCGTGTTCGCGAGGCGCACGTCTACTCCGAAATTGTTCCACCCACCATTACCGCCGCGCAGGTTCGCGACAAGAATCCGGGTGCCATCATCTTGTCGGGTGGGCCCAAGTCGGTCTACGAAACCCCGGCACCTTCGCTAGACCCAGCGATTTATGAATTAGGAATTCCGATTCTCGGAATTTGCTACGGCGCTCAACTCATGGCCCAGCAACTCGGTGGCGAAGTCGCCAAGACTGGTGGCGCCGAGTACGGACGCACGGAAATGACCCGGACCGGTGACTCAGTTCTCTTTAACGGATGGGATAACGAAAAGAACTGCTGGATGAGCCACGGTGATGCCATCACCAAGGCCCCGAAGGGATTTCACGTCAGTGCGTCCACTCCCGGAGCGCCAATTGCGGTGATGGAGAACCCGGACCACAAACTCTTTGCAGTGCAGTTCCACCCCGAGGTAGCGCACTCAGAATTTGGGCAACAACTCATCGAGAATTTTCTCCACCGGCAAGCGGAACTCAAGCCGGAGTGGACCAACGAATCGATTATTGACACGCAAGTTGCCCTGATCCGTAAGCAAGTTGGACAGGAGCGAGTTTTGTGCGCGTTGAGCGGGGGTGTCGACTCCGCCGTCGCGGCGGCGCTGGTTACGGCCGCCATCGGTACTCAATTGACCTGCGTATTCGTTGACACGGGTCTGATGCGACTCAATGAAGGCGAGCAAATTGAGGCCACGTTCACCAAACAATTTGGTGTCGAACTTATTCACGTCAAAGCCCAAGATCGTTTCTTTGCCGCGCTGTCTGGAGTATCCGAACCAGAAGCGAAGCGCAAAATTATCGGTGAACTCTTCATTCGCATCTTCGAAGAGGTCGCGCGTGAACTCACCGAACACGGGGATGGACCGCGATTCTTGGTTCAAGGAACTCTCTATCCCGACGTCATTGAATCTGGCGAGGGGCATGCGGCCAACATCAAGAGTCACCACAATGTCGGGGGACTACCCGATGATCTCTCCTTTGAGCTAATCGAGCCACTGCGGGCACTCTTTAAAGATGAGGTGCGTGCCGTTGGATCACAGCTGGGCCTGCCCGACTCGATCATCTGGCGCCAACCATTCCCCGGTCCCGGACTCGGAGTTCGCATCATTGGAGAGGTCACTCCTGAAAGAGCGGAGATCTTGCGCAACGCCGATGCGGTTGTGGTGGATGAGATTAAGAAGGCTGGTTTATACCGTGAACTCTGGCAAAGCTTTGCCGTGTTACCAGCGGTGCGTACGGTGGGGGTCATGGGAGACGGTCGCACATATGAGTATCCAATAGTCATTCGAGCGGTCACCAGTGATGACGCAATGACCGCTGACTGGGCGCGCCTGCCCTATGACCTCGTCGAGACGATTGCGAACCGCTTGATTCGTGAAGTCGATGGCGTGAACCGAGTTGCGCTGGACGTCACCTCAAAGCCACCCGGCACGATTGAGTGGGAATGAGCCCCGCTTCATCCTTTGACGACTCACTGTGGGAAAACGCACCGCAAGGGTCAAAACTCGAAAGTGATCCGCTCTCACTGCTCGATGGACTGACCGAACCCCAACGCCAATCGGTGATCCAGCGTGGTGGACCACTACTTGTAGTCGCGGGTGCGGGGTCTGGTAAGACCAGAGTCTTGACACGCCGTATTGCGCACCTCTTGGCCACGGGTGACGCACGCCCACACGAAATCATGGCCATTACCTTTACCAATAAGGCCGCTGACGAAATGCGTCGTCGTGTCGTGGATCTAGTTGGACCCGAAGCAAACAAGATGTGGGTTTCAACATTCCACTCGGCATGCTTACGAATGTTGCGCTCGCACGCGGACGTCTTGGGTTACGAGCGGGGCTTCACTATCTATGACGCGGGAGACGCCGAAACTGCCGTTGAGCGAATCATGAAAGAGATGAATATCGACACCAAGCGCATCTCCCCGCGCTCGGTAGCAGCGGCAATCTCGGCGGCGAAGAACGAAATGTTGACTCCAGATGCCTACGCCGCCGGTGGGTACGGTGATGACCCCCATCGCAAACGTAACGCCCAGATCTACGGTGAGTACCAAAAGCGACTCAAATTGTCTAATGCCATGGACTTTGATGACCTCTTGCTCAACGCCGTGGCCATGTTGCGCACCGATGAAGCTGTTCTGCACTCCTACCAAGACCGCTTCAAGTACTTACTAGTTGACGAGTTCCAAGACACCAACGGCGTACAGAACGCACTCGTGATATTGCTCGCTGATCGCCACCGCAACCTGTGCGTGGTGGGGGATTCGGATCAGTCCATCTACCGCTTTCGTGCGGCGGACGTGCGAAACATTCTCGAATTTGAAGAACGGTTTCCTGACGCTGATGTTGTCATGCTCGAACAGAACTTTCGCTCGACCCAGACGATTCTTGATGCGGCGAATGCCGTTATCGCTAAGAACGCTTCACGTCACGCCAAGAATCTTTTTACCGATGGGCTGGAAGGTGACAAAATTCGCCTCTACCGTGCCGGTGACGAATATGACGAAGGTCGTTGGGTGGCGAGTGAAGTAAGAAGGCTTCGTAACGAACAGTCCCTGACGTGGGGTCAGATGGCAATTTTCTATCGAACCAATGCGCAAAGTCGTGTTCTCGAGGAAGAGATGTTGCGAGCCAATGTTCCCTACAAGGTGATCTCCGGCATGCGCTTTTATGACCGCAAGGAAATTAAAAACGCCCTGGCTTACGCGCGACTCATTGTTAATCCCCGAGACGAGGCTTCGGCGCGTCGAGTGATCAATGAACCTAAACGCGGTATTGGTGATGGGGCGCAAGCAAAGATTGGCGCCTACGCCGCGGAAAATGGGCTCTCCTTCGCCGAGGCGGTTTCTTGGGCCAAGGAAGCCGGCCTGACCGGCAAGGCTTTGACGGGGGCCCAAACCTTCGCACTCATGGTCGAAGATCTCCGCCACCTCGCGCAAGAGGCGAGTCCTCGAGAGATGATCGATCATATTGTTCGCCAATCGGGGATGGGTGATGCACTCCGGGCGGAGAATTCGGATGAAGCGACCTCTCGCCTTGAGAACCTCGGCGAACTATCCTCCGCCGCGGCTCAGTATGAGACTTTGATGGACTTTGTTGAGCGCATGGCCCTCGTTGCCGAATCGGACCACTTAGATTCTGAGCTGGGTGCGGTGTCATTGATGACGATGCACGTAGCGAAGGGCTTGGAGTTCCCGGCGGTCATTATTACCGGTCTGGAAGAATCCATCTTTCCCCACCAGCGAGCACTCGCCGATGATGCGGAGTTAGAAGAAGAACGCCGGCTTTGTTACGTGGGGATTACTCGCGCGATGGAAAACCTAGCCCTGACTCATGCCTGGAGTCGAACCCGATGGGGTCAACATATGGACGGAATCCCTAGTCGATTTCTCCAAGAGATTCCGGCTGAGTTAATTAATGACATCTCAGCGACTGCCCCCTTGCGCCGATCTACATTCAGGGGGGAAGAGGGTTTCACCGGACGCGGTGGAGATTTCACATCCGGCCGCGCATTTGGAGCGGGAACCGCTCCGCCGGCACGCTCAACGGGTGCAGAAAAACTAGATCTCTCGATTGGTGAAGAGGTCGTGCACGATCGCTACGGTCGAGGGACAGTCGTTTCGGTCGATGGCCAGGGTGGGCACGCTCGAGCGACCGTAGATTTCATCGAACATGGCCGAAAGCAGTTGGTTTTAGCCATGACACCGTTGCGGCGCGCATAAGAATTTTCTTAACTCAGCCAATTCACTGAAAGTTCGGCGTTTTCCAGATTATTTGAAGTGGCAGAATAGATATTCATGGAATCGCGCCGCCCTGTTTATCGACCGCCCGCCCCGCCGCCGGCGCGTCGTCATCGCCGCAGGGTCTACATACGCCGCCGCATCCTGGTTGGACTGGTGCTGGGATTTTTTGTCTTTCTCTTGTACTTAGGTGTCTCTCTCGGATTCGCCCTCACAAACCAGGGGCTCGGCGCCTCCTACAGTGCGCGTGCGGCTGAGTGGGGACGCACTAATGGCCTGGGCTGGGCCGTCACTTGGGTGGAGACCGAGTGGTACAAGCTAAACCCCGCCCCGAAGGGTGGTAAGCCACAGTCCAACGCATTCAAAACCAACCCCGACCGCATCAAGATCCCCAAGGGTGTCGTACACACACCTTGGCCTAAGCGCGTGGTCTCTCCCGCGGGCACCTGGCTACCGGGCGAGGGTGTTTGGCACCCCGTCGGGCGAGTGACCACTAGAGGTGTTCCGGCAGTCTTTGTTACTCACGTGCGAGTCGACAAGATTCACACCAGTCAAGTTGCGGGTATTGCGTGGATGGATTCCACCTTGCTCCGGGCACAGCTGTATTCGGGCTCATTCATCCCCGGGCCACTTCCCGGCGGCAAGAAGTTTCAATATTCAGCGCCGATCTCTCCTGCAGATTCCAAGACCATGGTCGCCGCCTTTAACGCCGGGTTCCGAATTCAAGACGGCAATGGCGGCTACTTCACACAGGGCATCACTGTAAAGCCCTTACGCAAGGGAGCCGCGTCAATTGTTGTTTACAGAAACGGCGTGATGACCGTGGGAATGTGGGGACGTGACGTGTACATGACGAACCAAGTCGTCTCCGTTCGTCAAAACCTAGATCTGATTGTTGATCATTCGAAGGCCGTTGCGGGTCTGGATGCAGCCAACTCACTGAAGTGGGGCAAGGTGCTCGGGGGGTCTTACAACGTGTGGCGGTCAGGAATTGGTGTCACCAGCACCGGAGCCTACGTCTACGTCGGTGGTCCCGCTCTTTCAATCACCTCACTCGCCAATCTCTTAGTACTGGCAGGTGCCGTACGGGGCATGGAGCTTGATATCAACACCGACTGGGTTCAGTACGCCTACTACCAGGGCGCCGCGGGTAAGGCTATTAATGGAGGCAATGGCACGAACCTATTGACCCAAATGTCGTACTCGCCGTCGCGATTCTTTTCGACGTGGATGAACCGAGACTTCTACGTAATGCAGCTCGTTAAGTAGTTACGTGCGATCCATTACGGCGCGCCACAGGCTGTTGGGCAGGTGGCGCAAGATAAAGAAGACGTAACGAAGAATTGGTGGGGACCAGATGATGGTCGAATCGTTGGCAATGCCACGCATGACGTAATCGGCAACCTCGTTAGGACCGGTTGTAAAGGGCGCTTCTTTTAGTCCAGCGATCATTTTGGTCCGGACGTAGCCGGGACGGAGAATCTGCATTTTGACGCCGGTGCCTTCGAGCCCTTGGCTAAATCCAAAGGCGAAGCGGTCCAGTCCAGCTTTAGCGGCACCGTAGTTATACATCGTGCGGCGTACTCGAACCGAGGCCACTGAGCTAATGACCAAGATGCGCCCATGTCCTTGGGCCACCATCAATTTACGAAGTTGCGCTAATGCGGTGACGGGCCAGGCGTAATTAACCGCGGCCATTCGCCACGTTGCTTCAGGATCGTTTTCATCCTCTTCTTGCTTACCCAATAGCCCAACCGCAATGATGACCAAGTCAACGGGTTCACCGGCTGCGGCGAAGGCCTCGTCGATGGTCTTGGCGGCGTTTTCGGGTTGTTCCGCGTCGAACAGGACGGTCGATACCGTGGTAGCTCCGTAGTCTTTTGCTTCGTCGCCCGCTGCATCCAAGGCCTTCTGACTTCGCCCTGCGAGCACGACGTTTGAGGTTCGTGCAGCGCACAACTTGCGAGTGATAGCACGAGCGATGTCGGAACTTCCACCAAGTACAACGACGTTCTGGGGTTGGCCGAATGCGTTTTCCATAATTATTCTCCTACTAGGCGAAGTCGACGTGCGAGATCACTCGTCAACTTGTGTTCTGGATCAATGCGGTTTTTTAAGGTGCGGAATTCACCTAAACGGGGGTACATCACTTGAGCCTTCTCGGGGCTTAGTCGAGAGTCCTTCGCGAAGTACAAACGCCCGCCGGCGGCCACCACCATATCGTCGAGCTCATCGAGAATTCCCGGCAGTCGCGGCGATCCGATTGGCAGGTCCAAAGCCAGGGTCCAGCCCGGAATTGGAAATGACAGGGGTGAGGCGTTCCCTGCACCAAATCGTTTCAGCACAGCCAAGAAGCTCGCCACCCCAGACTCGGAGAGTCGTTTGATGGCGTTGACGACAGTTTCAGAATGGTCATCACTCACGGCAAACTGATACTGCAAGAAACCACGCTTACCGTACATGCGGTTCCAGTTGCTCACCCCATCAAGTGGGTGGAAGAAGGTGGAAAGTGATTGCACCTCTTTTTCGCGATGCTGAGGGGCTACGCGAAACCAGGCTTCATTAAAGAGTCGAACACTCGCGCGGTTAAGTAGACCACTCGGCGGCATAAAGGGGACCGAGATTTTTGGTGGTTGTGGGCCAACCAGGGTGGGCTTGGTGACTTGATCCACTCCCGCGTGGTCACCACGGGTAAGAATCGCCCGACCCATGTTTTTGCCTTTAGTCATGCAATCAACCCACGCCACGGAATAGCGATAGTTGGCGTCACCTTCGAACATGGCGGTCATCACCCCTTCGAGGTTGGAGTACCGATCGGTGTCGACAAGGACCGAATCGGTGGTGATTGGAGTCATCTGAATAGTGGCTTCGGTAATAACACCAGTGAGTCCCATAGCGCCCACAGTTCCCCAGAACAGTTCCGGTTGTGAGTTAGGGGAGATGGTGTGAGCACCGGTTGGAGTCACCAGACGCATCGAGAGAACATGATTGGCGAAGGAGCCATCAACGTGGTGGTTCTTGCCGTGCACGTCTGCGGCAATCGCCCCACCAATTGTTATCTGGCGGGTTCCCGCAGTTACGGGAACGAACCAGCCCAAGGGAATGGAGAGTTGCAAGAGTTCGTCAATCGACGCGCCGGCACCCACGGTGACTACGCCCTCGTCGCTTATTCGACCAATTTCGCAGAGCCCTCGGTTGTTGAGCACGACGCCACCGCTTACTTGCGCGGGGTCACCGTAGCTCCGCCCCAAACCTCGAGCGATGGTGTGAGTAGTTTTGCTGAGCTGATCGAGAACTTGAGCTTCGTCGTATACCGTTCTCAGTTCACAGTTTCCAGGTGCCGTGAGGCCCCATCCGTACAGCAACTCGCGACTCATGCGTAAATACCAATGGCCAGGAGGCCGGCCCACAAGACAATAAGGACTTGGACAACACGGTCGTGCAAGATTAAATCTTCAGGAGCCGCGCCATCGCCGGCGTCAGCCGAGCGCATGATGAAGAGCATTGCGAGAACAACCATGACCACCGAAAGCCGAATCGGCACCTGGTGGTGGAGCTTGTTCGAGAGTCCCGTGTGCGAGGTGTCGAACGCCCATAAGCAATATCCGGTGACAACTACGGTGGCGCTCATTGTCAGAGCCGAGTTCAGAAACCCCTGGGTATATTCCTTCAGGACTTTGCGAGTTGAACCTGCGCCAACTTTCTTTAATTCACTTGAGCGTTTTCCAATGACCAAGAACAGCGCACCAAAGGAGATCACCACAAGGAACCAGGTGGATACGTAGATATGGGACGCAACGGCGCCGCCGTACGCGCGCAAGAAAAAGCCCGCTGCCACTAACGCCAGTTCAATCACCGCTACGGACTTGAGGAAGTAGACGTACGCGAGAGTCTCGATGACGTAAATAGCGAGCACGGCGTACAGTGCGCCAGGACTGGGAATAAGAGCGGGAAGAGAGAAGCCGCACAAGGCTAGGACGATTGAAGCGAAGACCGCTATCTGAGGCGAAAGATCGCCGTTGGCGATGGCGCGGAATTTCTTAGTGGGGTGCTTGCGGTCACTTTCAACGTCCTTGAGGTCGTTTAGGAGATACATCGATGAGGCCACCAGCGAGAAGGAAATGATGGCCAAGAGGGTGTGGATGAATACGGAACGGTGAAAGAAGGTCCCGGCGGCTACTGGAGCGACCACTAAGAGGCCATTTTTCACCCATTGATGGACTCGCATGCCCGAAATAAGGGCGCGTAGTGGGGGGCGGTGCCTGGGGGCAGTACTTGTCACATATCTACGGTACTAGGCACGGTTGCTTTCCATTCTCATTCATACTCCTTAGATTTCCCATTCACACCACCCTCGGCGGGGTCATTACGCTAGAAGAAGACCAAATGCGTCGCCCCAACGGAAAGTTGCGTCATGGATTTATTTGAATATCAGGGCAAGCAGTATTTCTCTCGTTACGGAATTGCGGTGTCCCCAGGCGATATTGCCGACACGGTAGAAGAAGCAGTGGCGGTAGCTGAACGCGTCGGGTACCCCGTTGTTATTAAAGCTCAAGTAAAGGTCGGCGGCCGCGGCAAGGCTGGTGGAGTACAGCTCGCCTCCACGAGTGAAGAGGTCAAATTTCACGCGGGCAATATCCTCGGCCTTGATATCAAGGGCCATATTGTCCACCGCGTATGGGTTGAGCGTTCGAGCGATATCGCCAAGGAGTACTACGTATCATTCACGCTGGATCGCCCGAACAAGGTTCACCTAGGAATGCTGAGCGCACAAGGTGGCGTGGAAATCGAAGTCGTAGCTGAAGAGAACCCCGACGCTATTTCCTTTCTCTCAATCGATCCGCTTCGTGGTTTAGACCTGGCGGCCGCGCGCAAGTGGGTAGATGAGGCACAACTTGACGAAGTGGCGCAAGAACAAGCGGCCCAACTGTTGGTGAAGCTCTACGAGTGCTACACCAAGGGCGACTGCGACCTGGCAGAAATTAATCCTCTGATTTTGACTCCGGAAAATACCGTGCACGCTCTCGACGCCAAGGTAACTCTGGACGAGAATGCCTCGTTCCGTCACCCCGAATGGGAAGAGTTTCGTGCCACCGAAACCGAAGATCCTCGCGAGAAGATGGCCAAAGAAAAGGGACTTAACTATATTGGGCTTGATGGCACCGTGGGCATTATCGCCAATGGTGCGGGACTGGCCATGTCAACACTCGACGTCGTTAACCAAGTGGGCGGTACGGCCGCAAACTTCCTCGACATTGGTGGCGGAGCAAACGCTGACGTGATGGCTTCGGCCCTGGAGGTCATCAACGCTGATCCCAAGGTCAAGGCAATCTTTGTCAACATCTTTGGCGGTATCACTCGCGTGGACGAGGTTGCTAAGGGCGTGCTCGAAGCACTACAGCGTGTTTCTATCTCCTCGCCGATCGTGCTGCGCTTGGATGGAACCAATGCGGTTGAGGGCCGAGCAATCTTGGCACCTCACGAAAGTGACACTTTGATTACCGAACCCACCATGCTCGAGGCCGCGCGTCGCGCCGTTGCGTTAGCGAACGCGTAAGGAATAAATATGGCAATTTTTGTTGATAAAAATACGAAGGTAATCGTCCAAGGACTCACCGGTGGGCAGGGTCGTTTCCACGGACTGCGCAACCGCGACTACGGAACCAAAATCGTTGGTGGGGTCACTCCCGGCAAGGGTGGAGAGAATGTCGAAGGGATTCCCGTGTACAACTCGGTGAAAGAGGCGGTGGCCGCTACTGGTGCGACCGCGTCGTTCATAGTGGTGCCCCCGAAGTTCGCGCCAGCCGCCATTATGGAAGCGGCCGAGGGCGGCATTACATTTATTGTCTGCATCACCGAAGGAATTCCCGCCCACGATGAAGCCGTGACCTACAACCGTCTCGTCGAAGAGTTTCCCGGTGTTCGCCTACTTGGACCCAACTGCCCGGGCATCATCACTCCGGGTCAGTGCAACATTGGCATTACCTCAGGTGACATTGCCCTACCCGGGGGACCGGTGGGCATAGTTTCTCGATCGGGCACCTTGACCTACCAGGCCCTGCACGAGCTTTCCAAACAGGGGATTGGGCAAACGACCTGCGTCGGCATTGGCGGAGACCCTGTACCGGGTACGAACTTTATTGATTGTCTCGCGGCCTTCGAGGCCGATCCAGAAACCAAAGCGGTCATGATGATTGGAGAGATTGGCGGCTCCGAAGAAGAGCGCGCTGCCGAGTGGATAAAAACCAACATGACTAAGCCCGTCGTTTCGTACATCGCGGGCGGCACCGCTCCCGCGGGGCGCAAGATGGGTCACGCTGGTGCAATTATCTCCGGCTCTAAGGGAACCGCCCAAGCCAAGATGGACGCTCTCGCAGCGGCTGGAGTTCACGTTTGCTTGAACCCCACTGAGGCTGGCGAAAAGATGGTTGAGATTGTTAGAGGACTGTAAGTTCTTGATCTCGAGCAACGACGGTATGCGAAACGATAGGTGACATGAGCGCAGAACTACTTGACGGTGCGAAACTCGCGGGCCGGATGAATATGGAATCAGCCGATCGCATTGGTCGCTTACTTTCAGCCGGACGTACGGTGGGGCTCGGGACAATTTTGATTGGCGACAATCCTTCGAGTGCGAAGTATGTGGCGATGAAACATGCGGACTGTGCCGAGCTGGGTATTAATTCATTTCATGAACACTTGGCGGAATCAGTTTCGCAGAGAGAGGTCGAAGAAGTAATTGATCGCATGAATACGAATCCAGAGATTCACGGAATTTTGGTTCAGCTCCCACTCCCCGAAGGGATGAATCAAGAAGAGGTGCTCTTGCGAATCAGCCCAGATAAGGATGTTGATGGACTCCATCCACTTAATCTGGGCAAGTTGGTGATGGGTCAACCAGGACCCTTGCCCTGCACGCCAGCTGGCATTGTTGAACTGCTTTTAGCTCACCGCGTTCCCGTGGAGGGCCAGCATGTTGTCGTCATCGGCCGCGGATTGACCGTGGGGCGTCCACTCGCCCTCTTGCTGGCGTTACCCCGCAGGGGCTGTAACGCGGCGGTCAGCGTGGTGCACCGGGGAGTAGAAAACTTTTCTGAGATTGTGCGCAGTGGTGATGTCGTCGTGAGCGCGGCCGGATCTCCAAGTTTGGTCGTCCCGGCGATGATTAAGCCCGGGGCGGCGGTTGTGGGAGCCGGAACGAGCTTCGCCAATGGTAAATTGCTCAGCGATATCGCCGATGGTGTGGAAAACTTGGCAGGATGGATTACCCCTCGTATTGGTGGGGTAGGCCCAATGACTCGTGCGATGCTTGTGCGTAATACGGTCTTAGCAGCAGAAAAGGTTCGATGAGTACAACAGATAACAAAGGCCGCGAATACGACGAGCGCCCGTGGGGCAGCTTCACGGTCCTCGATGACGAAACGTCAGATCACAAGGTCAAGCGCATTGTCGTCGCTCCCGGTAAGCGCTTGAGCTACCAAACGCACTCACAGCGCGCAGAACACTGGTTTATCGTTTCAGGTATAGCCACCGTCACGCTCGATGGAGATGAACTCACCTGCACCGCCGGTCAAGGTGTGGACATTGGCCTGGGTGTGGCGCACCGCTGTGAGAACCGCGGCACCGAGCCCGTTGTTTTTATTGAGGTGCAAACCGGTACATACTTCGGCGAGGACGACATCGTTCGTTTAGAAGACGACTTCGGTCGAGCCAACTAAATACTCGTGAGAATTGATGCACTGCTCCAAGCGGGGCTCACTCGTTCCTTTGAGTTTTTCCCGCCCAAGAGTGAAGCCGAGTCCGTAACGCTCGATGAGACTTTTTCAGATCTCGAAATACTCAAACCATCTTTTGTTTCGGTGACCTATCGCGGCGGCGCTGAGTCGCGTCAACGCACCTACGACTTGGTATCTCGAATACAGGGAGATCACAACATCACCTCGATGGCGCACATGATTTGTGTGGGGCACAAGCAAGATGAGGTCGAACGAATCTTGCACAACTACGCCGAAGCCGGCGTGGAAAATATTATGGCCCTGGGGGGCGATGTTCCTTCAGGTAGTGAGGACAGCTCCGACTTCGCCTACGCCATTGACCTCGTTTCTGAGATCCGTCACGCGGGAACTTTCGCCATTGGGGTCGCGGCTCACCCGTTGGGCCATCCCAAGAGCCCAACGCTGGACTCGGACCGTGAGTTCTTGGCACTGAAACTGGAGTTGGCGGACTTTGCGGTCACCCAGTTCTTTTTCCAAGCCGACGAGTGGAAGTCACTGGTTAATGACCTCGCCGATCGCAACTGCCATAAGCCAGTACTACCGGGCATTATGCCAGTCACCAGTCTCAGCTCAATTCCTTCGATGGCCCGGATGGGCTCGACCGTTCCACCCGAGCTGGTGGTTCGTTTGGAAGCAGCAAACGAAAGTGGTGGCCCCGAAGCGGTGCGCGAGGCGGGAATAAGCGCCGCCGTTGAACTCTGCCGGGATCTCTTGGCCGAACACGCCCCCGGTTTGCACTTTTATACCCTGAACCGTTCAACGGCGACAAGAGAGATTCACGACGCACTTTTCAACTAGTTAGCCCTTAAAAACTCTGGGTTACTTAGGCGTAAGATGGTGGTATGGCTGAAAAAATCACAATGAGCGCCGCTGGTGTTCTCTCCGTTCCCGAGAATCCAATTATTCCGTTCATTGAAGGTGATGGAACGGGAGTGGACATCTGGCCCGCGGCCAAGCTCGTTCTTGACGCGGCCGCCAAGAAGCACGGCAAGACCATTGAGTGGAAGGAAGTGCTCGCCGGCGAAAAGGCCTTTAATGAAACTGGAGAATGGCTTCCCGAACAAACCATCATCGACTTTCGTGAGTACCTCATTGGCATCAAGGGCCCACTCACCACTCCAATCGGTGGGGGATTTCGTTCGCTAAACGTCGCCCTGCGACAGATTCTGGATCTCTACGTATGCCTACGCCCAGTGCGTTGGTTCCAAGGAGTCCCTTCACCCGTCAAGCACCCCGAACTCGTTGACATGGTGATTTTTCGTGAGAACACCGAGGACGTTTACGCCGGTCTCGAAGTTGAAGCTGGCACGCCGGGTGCGGAAAAGCTGCGCGCGTTCTTGAAAGACGAATACAACTGGGACATTCGTGAGATGAGCGGAATCGGCATTAAGCCAATTTCGAAAGAAGGCTCTGAGCGATTGATTCGCGCTTCAATCGAATACGCACTACATCACAAGAAGGCTTCGGTCACGCTTGTTCACAAGGGCAATATTCAGAAATTTACCGAAGGCGCTTTCATGAAGTGGGGCTATCAGCTCGTTCGTGATGAGTTCGCCGACCGCGTGGTTGGCTGGGATGACTGTGGAGGCAAGCCTGAGGGCAAGCTCCTAGTCAAAGACGCCATTGCCGACATCACCTTGCAGCAAGTACTGACCCGACCAGCCGAGTTCGACGTCATCGCTACGATGAACTTGAACGGCGACTATCTGTCGGACGCACTCGCCGCCCAAGTTGGTGGCATTGGAATTGCCCCGGGTGCCAATATCAACTACGTCACGGGCCACGGAATTTTTGAGGCGACCCACGGAACCGCACCTAAGTACGCCGGTCAGGACAAGGTGAATCCCGGCTCAGTTCTCTTGAGCGGTGTATTGATGTTCGAGCACCTCGGGTGGACTGAAGCTGCGGCAGATATCGTGCGCGCGCTCGAAGCCACCATCGCCGACAAAATCGTTACCTACGATTTTGCTCGCCAGATGGAGGGCGCAACTGAAGTTAAGTGTTCCGAGTTCGCCTCGGCCATTGTCGATCGCCTCTAGAGGAAAGGTACATCATGACTACTCCTATCAACGTCACCGTCACCGGAGCTGCTGGCCAGATTGGTTACTCGCTCTTGTTCCGTATTGCCTCCGGTGCACTCTTTGGTCCTAGCCAGCCCGTGGCCCTTCGTTTGCTCGAGATTGAGCCAGCGATGAAGGCACTCGAAGGTGTTGTCATGGAGCTCGATGACTGTGCCTTCCCACTGCTTTCGAGCATCGAAGCCACCAGCAATTTGGCTACCGCATTTGACGGGACGAACTGGTCCTTGCTGGTCGGATCGGTTCCGCGCAAGGCGGGTATGGAGCGAGGCGACTTGCTTAACGTCAATGGCGGCATCTTCAAGCCCCAGGGGCGGGCAATCGCGGAAAACGCCGCCAGTGACGTTCGAGTTCTCGTGGTGGGTAACCCCTGCAATACCAACTGTTTGATTGCTCGGGCGAACGCGCCCGAAGTTCCCGCCGACCGTTGGTTCGCCATGACTCGTTTGGACCAAAATCGTGCTGAGACCCAGATCGCTAAAAAAGCGGGAGCCGCGGTGAGTTCCGTGAAGAATCTGGCAATTTGGGGCAACCACTCGGCTACTCAGTTCCCCGATTTCGCTAACGCGACCGTCGACGGCAAGGCCGTAACCGCAGCGATTAGTGACCACGCTTGGCTCCAGGGTGAGTTCATCACTACCGTTCAAAAGCGCGGCGCGGCCATTATTGAAGCTCGTGGTGCGAGTTCAGCCGCGTCAGCGGCGAACGCCGCAATCGACACGGTAGTGAGTCTCGTGAATAAAACCGCGGCTGACGACTGTGCATCCGTTGCGGTCACCAGCTCCGGTGAGTACGGGGTGCCCGAAGGCTTGACCTTTGGATTCCCTGTCTCGGCCGATGGTCAAGGTGCCTGGAAGGTCAAAGAGGGTTTCGAAATTGATGGCTTCGCCGCCGAGCGAATCAAGATCACCACTGATGAACTCATCGCTGAGCGCGATGAAGTTCGCGCACTAGGCCTAATTTAAATTCTTTCTAGCGCGAGCTAAGCGAAGAAAGCGCTACTGCACGCACTGGGCCACCGTCACTGGCGCCCATGTTGAGAGGCAGCAGCGAGATAAATGGCGTGGCCCCGGTAAGTTTGCCCAAGTTGGTGAAGTTCTCACCGATTATTCCATTGGCCTTGCTCCACAGGTAGTGGTTCTCGAGTTTCGCGTCGGCGGGATTCTCTGGAGTCATGTCGAGCGACAAAAAGTCCAAGACGATTGTTCGCACCCCTTGGTCTAATAAGTACTGCAGACTTTCGAGCGTTGGGTAGGGGTGCGCTAGATATTCAGCCGTGCCGAAGTGCCGCGACCAATCAGTCCGCACTAAGACTATGGAGCCATCTTCATAAGCTGCTTTGGTAAAGCGTTCATGAGGTATTGCTTCGCGGGGGCTAAGGCCGGTGGCATCAACGAGGGACCAGCACCCGATAAAGCGCTGTAGGGGAATCTGATCCAAAGTTGCGAGTTCGTTAAGCACGTGAAATGGGGAATCAATATGTGTTCCCGACTGTGAACCCATATGAACGGAAAGAACGTTCACCCAATCCGTCTCGGCGTGGAGAATCGGCTCAATGACCACAGGGGGGTCACCCGGATACACCTGCATGCCAGTGTGGAGCTGGTGGGAAAGATCAATAATTTCCAAAGTGACACATCCTCTTAGAAACTGCCAAAAGTCAAATACTGATTACTCGTAAGTTATCTATTAACTTTGAGCCTAGAGCAAGTGCTCATAGATGTATCCATTTAGGGGGAAGCATGGCAAAGCAAGGCAGTCTTAGCGAGATTGAATCTCGCCACATTGATTACATTCCACTTAGTGAACGCAAAGGAAAAGTCTGGCGTCAGGGGCCGTTCTGGTTCTTGGGCAACTTCCAGCCATTTACCGTAGCGATCGGCCTTACCGGACCCTTGGTCGGCGTAAACATGTTGTGGTCAACCGTTGCCGCTGTTCTCGGCGTTTTGTTCGGAACCATTTTTATGGCCGCTCACGCTGCGCAGGGCCCTCGTCTGGGTATGCCCCAGATGATTCAATCCCGTGCGCAGTTTGGTTACGTTGGCGTTATTGTGCCGCTTTTGGCCTCAACGTTTACTTTTTCGGCCTTCCTAGTCGTGGACACCGTTATCTTGAAGGTCGGTATTAACAGTCTGTTCGGATGGAATATGAACTGGACTGCTGTGGGTTTGATGGCCCTGACCGTGCTTATTGCGATCTATGGTCACGATTGGATTCACCGCGTGTTCATCGTCTTGTTCTGGGCTTCCGCGCCATTCTGGATTCTTACGACTATTGGTATGGCCACGGGCCACGCTGGCGTGAATCACATGGTGCCTCACCTGGGCTTCAACTGGGCGGGCTTCTTCGTGATGTTCACCCTGGCCGCGTCCTACAACATCACCTATGCGCCCTATGTCTCGGACTACACCCGTTACTTGCCCAACACGACTTCTCAAGCTGGTCTCATTTGGTCGGTGTTCATTGGTGGATCGCTCTCGCCAATCTGGCTAATTCCGATGGGCTCATGGCTTGGTACCTACCTTGGTGTTAGTGACCCTCTCAGTGGTCTACACAATGCTGGTAATAACTTCATTGGTGGCGTAGGCACTACCTTGGTCATTCTTTCGACCCTGTCACTTGTGGCGACAATGGGAATGGGTGCGTACTCGGGGATGCTCTCGGTGATCACGGCCGTTGACTCTTTCCGCCCAGTGGCCACGGGCGCCAAGGTTCGAATCATTACCATCGTACTCTTAGGTGCTGGATCCCTCTGGTTCGGTCTCGTGATTCAAACGCCGAGCCAGGCTTTGTACAACGCGTTGACCATTATGTTGTACATCTTGGCTCCATGGACCGCCATTAACTTGATGGACTTCTACTTTGTTCGTAAAGAGAAGTTCGCCATCACCGACATGTTTAGGCCCGATGGCGTATACGGTCGCTGGGGCGTCATCGGACTGTTGGTGTACTTCATTGGTATTGCCGTTGAAGTGCCCTTCATGTACTTACCTAATACCTACACCTCATGGGGTGCTCAGCAGTTGTCGTTAGTTGACATCTCGTGGGTGCTTGGTCTTGTAGTTTCAGGTGTCCTCTACTTGGCACTGACTCGCAACATTGATAAGGCTGCTGAAGCTACGGCCATCGCAGCCTCAGAGGCCACTCTTGCTAAAAACGAGGAAGTCCGATAAGTACGGTCGATGACGTAAAGGCGGCAGCTGCTGCGGTGGTTGCCGCCTTTGCACGTCACGACCGTGACGCTTATTTCGACACCTTTGCGCCCGACTGTAGTTTCATGTTTTATAACGCTCCGACTTTTTTGGAAAATCGCGCAGCCTACGAGGCCGAATGGGATCTGTGGTCCAAGGATGGTTTTCACGTGTTGGGGTGCGAATCGATTGGTGCAACGGTCACCATGGCTAGTGACACGGTAGGAATTTTCACCCATACTGTTCGCACGACCCTAGCTGAGGGCGATGGCTCAATTATCACCGGAGAACGCGAAACCATTGTCTTTGCACTTCGCGATGGGCGCTGGGTAGGTGTTCATGAACACCTCAGTCCAGACCCGACCTACAATAATGACTTATGACATCTCCAATCGCCGCCATTGCGGCGTCAGTTCGCGCTAAAAAAGTCAGTGCGGTAGAAGTAGCCGAAGAAGCCATTCGAAGAGTTTCGGCCGCGAACCCAACACTTAATTTTCTCTCGGATGAGTATTTTGACGATGGGCGCAAGGACGCCAGCACTGTTCCGATGGGACCGTTGGCGGGGGTGCCTCTCTTGGTCAAGGATCTTGAAGATCGCCAGGGTTGGCCCACACGCAAGGGATCGCTTCTGTACAAAGACGCAAAGCCGGCTACCGAAAATAGTCCTTCGGTGCAGCGACTACTTGATGCGGGCTGTATAGCGATTGGCAAAAGCACTCTCCCTGAATTCGCCATTGAAGGCTTTACCGCAAATCGCCAGTCGGGCATCACACGTAACCCATGGAATGTTGACTATTCACCAGGCGGCTCCTCGGGTGGTTCTGCTGCTGCGGTGAGCGCAGGAGCGATTGGCATTGGCACTGCGACTGATGGCGGTGGCTCCGTTCGAATTCCCGCATCGCTTTGCGGCCTAGTTGGGCTGAAGCCAACAAACGGTGTTATCGGACGTTGGCCTGCTCACGACTGGATTGACTGCTCCACCGATGGCGTTTTTACGACAACGGTTGAAGACCTTGAACTGGTCATGAGTGTGCAGGCGGGACCAATTGCTGGAGATCCGAATGCCCTTTCTCCAGTCGCTCTCGCCGACGCCTTAACGGTCCGCAAGCCACAGAATGTCCATCTCATCGCCGCCACCCGCACTTCTGATTTCGGGCCACTGCCGGTGGACGTGGAGCGTGAATTTCGCAAGGCGGTCGATCAAATGGAAGGTCTTCTTGGCGTTTCATCAACGTGGAAAAATCCCGGCACCTTCACTCCCGGTGGCGATCCAGACCTAGATTGGTTCACTATTTGCTCAACGGAACACATGTTTCGTGTTGGGCGGGAGCTGTTAACGGCAAAGTGGGATGTGCTCGATGTGGCCTCACAGGCTTTTATGGAGCAGGGACTTAAGACCAGCGTTGATGAATACATGGCGGCTCGTATTCGACGATTTGAGTACGTGCGCAACTATGACGAGCTCTTAGGTCAAGACACCTTCTTATTAACTCCCGCTGTCGCGGCCGCTGGATGGTTGGCGGATGGGCGAGTAATTGAGGATGCACCAGTCGGGCAGTTGCCTCCAGAGGTCTATTCCACCGCAGTCCAGAACATTCTGGGGCTACCGGCCATCTCGTTACCCGCAGGCATGCTTGATTCGGGTGTGCCATTCGGTATTCAAATAACTGGACCACGTTGGAGTGACGGTCAACTACTAGCGCTTGCTCGCGAATGGGAAGCGCAGTTCCCGTGGCCCCTGAACGCCCCGGGTTATGAACCCCTCGATGCATTTTTGAAATAGGTGGACCATGTCACGTGAAGATACTCCTCGTATTGTTGCTAACGGCAAGATTGGCCAAGTTGACGCGACCAAAATTCCACGCTTTGCGGGGATTGGCACTTTCGCTCGGCTACCTCAGATTGATGACGTGAGTGATGTGGATATATCCGTTATGGGCGTTCCTTTCGACTCGGGTGTCAGTTACCGGCCTGGTGCACGCTTTGGTCCAACGCATGTTCGCGAGTCGTCGCGCCTGCTTCGACCCTATAACCCAGCGGTCGACGTACTGCCATTCGAGAAATACCAAGTAGCTGACGCGGGCGACATTGGGGTTAATCCGTTCAACTTGGAAGAAGCGATTCAAGATATTGAGTATGGGTCACGAGCCTTGCATGAACGCGCGAAGCGCATCTTGACCATTGGTGGGGATCACACTATTGCTCTTCCGCTTTTGCGCACAATGCACGCCAAGCACGGACCAATATCGGTGGTTCACTTTGACGCCCACCTCGATACCTGGGATACCTACTTTGGTGCGCGCTACACCCACGGAACACCATTCCGTCGCGCCTCAGAAGAGGGTTTGATTGATCGCGATGGATCGATGCACGTCGGCACCCGTGGACCTCTGTATTCCTCGAAGGACCTTTCAGCGGACGCCGACCTAGGCTTCGATATTTTCTCCACCACCGAATTTGACTCCATCGGTTTGCAAGGAGCGATTGATCGTATTGCTGCTCGAGTAGAGGATCGGCCGATGTATGTTTCAATTGATATTGACGTTTTAGACCCCGCCCATGCGCCAGGCACTGGAACTCCCGAAGCGGGTGGACTGACCAGCCGCGAGCTGTTGTCGGTGATTCGATCCTTCTCCAAGCTGAACATCGTTGGTGCAGATGTTGTGGAAGTGGCGCCCGCTTATGACCTCGCTGAGATCACGGGTATTGCTGCGAGCCACGTTCTCTACGAGCTGCTCTGCGCGATGTAATTAGTCGGGGCTTTGCCCCGCGTAAGCGGCTTGAAACCACTTCATAAGTGGAATCAAATTATTTACATGTCCTCGAACTTTGATGCGACCCTCACGCAGCGCCGTTCCAGAGTCGAAACTTCCTGAGTAGAGACCTGAGGCATCAGCGAAGTTCAAGCGAATAATTGTGTCGGCGTCGAATGCGTCAATGGGACTAATCGATCCACCAGCCGGCTTCATCGTGATGGTGAAGGCGTGGGGAAGACCTGGCGGGGCATCTTCAATTGAAAATACGACGCTGTAGGTCGAAACCCCTTCGGGCATTTCCACGGGGCCGGCGACTGCGAGCGTATTTGAGACGGTGGCGAACCACTCTTCACTCAAAAAATCTTCCATTAAGGGGCTGGCTGTACCGCAGCTTCAGTGGCTGAAGTCTTGGTCTTCCGGCGAATTTTGCGACCGAGCCAAGCAACGGGGTCATAGTGAGCGTCAACAACACGTTCCTTTAACGGAATAATTGCGTTATCTGTGATCTTGATGTGTTCAGGGCAGACCTCAGTACAGCACTTGGTGATGTTGCAGAATCCCAGACCCGCCTCTTCACGCACATACTCGCGACGGTCGTTCGTATCTAGGGGGTGCATCTCCAATTCCGCGTGTCGGATGAAGAAGCGAGGGCCCGCGTAGTGCTGCTTGTTCTCTTCGTGGTCGCGAATGACGTGGCACACGTCTTGACACATGAAGCATTCGATGCACTTGCGGAATTCTTGCGAACGCTCCACATCTTGCTGGAACATGCGGTATCCATCAACCGGCATTGGTGGTGGCAGAAGGGCTGGTACCTTCGCGGCTTGTTCATAGTTAAAGGAGACATCCGTAACGAGGTCACGGATGATGGGGAAGGTTTTCATCGGGGTCAGCGTTACCGGTCCCTCGGGAAGGGTGTCCATGCGGGTCATACACATGAGGCGTGGCTTCCCGTTGACCTCTACGGCACAGCTTCCGCACTTGCCGGCCTTACAGTTCCAACGACAGGCGAGGTCTGGGGCCTCGGTCGCTTGGATGCGGTGAACAACGTCAAGAACAACCTCTCCCTCGTTGCGCTCAATTGTGTAACTTTCGAAGTCGCCGCCAGTCGAGTCACCTCGCCACACTCGCATTGTGATGTCAGACATTATTTAGCCTCCTCGAGAAGAGTTTTGAGTTCTGGGGTTATTTTGGGGATGGGTTTGCCTTCAATCTGATACTTACCATTCCATTTGCCATCGGACGAGGACTGAGTGAAATTAACTGAACCCATTTCGGCGACCGCTTCGGGAAAGTCAAGTCGAGTGTGTCCACCACGCGATTCCTTACGATTCAGCGCACCCATCGCAACGCACCGTGAAACAGTAATCATGGCGGGCAGATCGGTCGCGAGGTTCCAGCCTGGGTTGTAGGCACGCCCACCCTTAACCTTGATGTTTTGTACCCGACTGGTCAACTTGTCAAGTTCGCTGAGTGCAAACTCGAGTTCAGTACCGGTGCGAATGATGCCGACGTTCGCTTGCATCATGTCTTGCAGGTCACGTTGGATATCGTAGGGGTTCTCACCCTCAACCCGGTCAAATGGTGCCAGCGCTTCTGCAATGGCGGCGTCCACGTCACTCTGCTTGAATTTGCCAGACCCGCCACCCGCGGCGATGTAACTCGCAGCCCCTTCACCGGCGCGCTTACCAAAGACAATTAGGTCACTCAGGGAGTTACCCCCGAGACGGTTAGCACCGTGGAGTCCGGCGGCGACTTCACCGGCAGCAAAAAGCCCGGGGGTTTTAGTAGCAGTCGTTTCCGCATCGACCTTGACGCCGCCCATGATGTAGTGGCAGGTTGGGCCGATTTCCATGGGCTCGCGGGTGATATCCACTCCCGCTAGTTCCATGAACTGGTGGTACATCGAAGGGAGGCGGCGGCGGATGAATTCAGCACTTCGACGCGATCCAATATCTAAGAACACCCCACCGTGAGGGCTACCCCGTCCGGCTTTGACTTCAGCGTTAATTGCCCGAGACACTTCATCTCGAGGGAGCAGTTCTGGTGGTCGACGTCCAGCGGAGTGATCGTCGTACCACTTGTCGGCCTCTTCCTCTGTTTCGGCGGTTTCCGCTCGAAACATAGGTGCGACGTAATTAAACATAAAACGCTCACCGAGCGAATTTCGAAGTACCCCACCATCACCACGGACGCCTTCGGTAACCAAGAGTCCGCGTACGGACATTGGCCACACCATGCCGGTGGGGTGGAATTGGATGGCTTCCATATCGATTAGTTCGCTGCCGGCCCACAGAGCCATGGCGTGGCCATCCCCCGTACCTTCCCAAGAGTTCGAGGTGAACTTCCAGGACTTTCCCGCTCCACCGGTAGCGAGAATGACCGTTTTTGAACTGAAGGTAACGAATTCACCGGTGTGGCGCCAGTAGGCCGCGGCCCCGGCAATGTGGCCATTGGAGTCTTTGAGCAATTGAAGAACTTTGCACTCCATGTACACGTCGATGCCCATGGAGACAACTTTTTGTTGGAGGGTACGAATTAATTCGAGACCAGTTCGGTCACCCACGTGGGCCAAACGGGCGTAGCGGTGGCCACCAAAGTCACGCTGCAAGATCTTTCCGTCCTTAGTGCGATCAAAGAGGGCACCCCACTGCTCAAGCTCGAGTACACGTTCGGGGGCTTCCTTAGCGTGAAGT
Source organism: uncultured Actinomycetes bacterium (assembly GCA_903830655.1). Taxonomy (GTDB): domain Bacteria; phylum Actinomycetota; class Acidimicrobiia; order Acidimicrobiales; family RAAP-2; genus RAAP-2. The sequence continues at coordinate 62,981 of CAIKUQ010000048.1, forward strand.
TCAGCCATGCGGAAGTTATTTAGGTACTTGCCACCGCGCATCGTGTCACGGAAGTGCACCTGCCAGTTGTCCTCGGAGTGGACGTTACCCATAGCGGCGGCCATGCCACCTTCAGCCATCACGGTGTGGGCCTTGCCCAATAGAGATTTGGTGATGATGCCAACCCGTAAGCCCTGCTGCTTAGCCTCGATGGCGGCGCGAAGTCCGGCCCCCCCGGCCCCAATTATTAGGACGTCGTAATCGTGATTTTCAATGGTGGTCATGGCGAATCCTTGAATTAAAAGAGGCGGAAGTCGGTCCACGCGCCCGAGGCGACGAGACGAACATAAACATCGGTGAAGGCTACGAAGAGCAGAGAGGCCCAAGCGAAATTCATGTGCTTGGCGTTAAGCGGGGTGAGGAACTTCCAGAAACGGTACCGAATGGGGTGCGCCTTAAAAGACTTGACCTGACCCCCGCAGAGGTGACGACAGGCGTGGCATGAGAGTGAATAGGCCCACAACAATCCAGCGTTGACGGTTAGGACAATCGTTCCGACGGTGACACCAAAGCCGAGTCCGGGCTGGTTGAAGGCCCGGAACGCGTCGTAGGTCAAGAGCGCGTTAAAGACTAAACCGGCGTAGAAGAAGTACCGGTGAATGTTCTGCATGATGAGAGGAAAGCGGGTCTCCCCGGAGTAGGAGCTGTGAGCGTCAGCGACAGCACAAGCGGGGGGAGACCACCAGAATGCGCGGTAGTAACTGCGACGGTAGTAGTAGCAAGTCAGACGAAAGCCCAGTGGGAAGATGAGAATAAGCAATGCGGGCGACAGGGTCCAGCCATTAAGTGCGAAGCCGGACTTTGCTCCCGCTACACAGTCACTGGCGATGCAGGGCGAATAGAAGGGCGAAATGAGGTCACGGTGCACCTGAGCCCCCACGTAATAGTTCTTACCTTGGAAGGCGGCCCAAGTTGAGTAGATGATGAAAGCGGTGAGGATTGAAACGGTAACTACCGGTTGGATCCACCAACGATCCTGGCGAAGAGTCGCAACGTCGGGGCCACCACGGGTGCCTCCAAGTTGGACTTTGGTCTCTGAGACTGACGTCACGGGAACTCCTTGTTTGGTTTAACTGCAACCCCCGAACCATCATAGGCAGGGAAAAACAGAAGTCTTACGGGCAATACCTAGGTATTGGGGTGGGAATCCAGCCATCGAGGTTTCGGCCCGCTCGGTGGTCAGACTTAAATTTTGCCGCCGCGACGACCCTCGGCGGTACCGCCTAAGAGGGCCCACACGGCGAGGGCGAGTCCTGGAATTAAGAACCAGATACCAAAGACGAGGGCCAAAACCACGAGGAACGCACCCATGCCCATGAGGAATGGAAAGATTGAGCTTCCGGGGAAGGATCCAACGACGCCCGCGCCACCTTCGGTGGTCGCGGTGGGGTCATCTTCTGGACGCATCTTCATGCGACGGCTCCACCACAAGTAATAGCTACCAGGTAAGAAGCAGAGCAACATGCCAGAGAACATCATCACGCCTCCGGCATTCTCCAAGCTCCAGGTCCAATACACGGCACACATGGCTCCGAAGAAAAGGCCTAAGAACAAAAGCAGCTTGGCTTCAACTCGCATAACTATTCCTCGTGAGTTCCGTGAGCAATTGACTTGTGCTCGGGGTGGTTGTAGTCCCACGTAGGTCGCTCGGAGCGAATCTGGGGGAGTCGGTAGAAGTTGTGGTGCGGAGGTGGTGAGGTGGTGAACCACTCCAGGGTCTGAGCATCCCACGGGTTGTCGCCGGCGGGGTACTTCTTCCAGCTCACGATGATGTTGACGACGAAGAACAAGGTCGAGACACCAATGAGGAGCGCACCCACTGAACTGAGGGCATTGAGCGAAACCCATTCCTTGTGCAGAGGGTACACGGCCATGCGGCGGGGCATGCCTTGAAGTCCAAGAATGTACAGAGGAAAGGTGAAGACCTGGGTGCCAATAAAGAGGAACCAGAACTGGGCCTTGCCGAGTCGTTCGTTAAGCAAGTATCCGGTGATCTTGGGACCCCAGTAGTAGAGCCCACCCATTCCAGCCAAGACCAGCGCCATCACCACGGAGTGGAAGTGAGCGACGACGAAGTAGGTGTCGTGAGTGAAAAAGTCCAGTGGCGGCGAGGCCAGGTAGATACCGGTCAGTCCACCAATAAGGAAGGTGATGAGAAATCCAATTGACATCAGCATCGCTGTGGAGAACCAAATCTCGCCTCGCCACATGGTGCCAATCCAGTTGAAGATTTTGATACCGGTGGGCACCGCAATCAAGAGGCTCATGATCGAGAAGAAGGGCAAGAGCACCACACCGGTGGTGAACATGTGGTGCGCCCATACGCCAAGTGAAAGTGCGGCGATAGAGATTGTTGCGAAGATCATTCCCTTGTATCCAAAGACAGGCTTTTTGGAGAATACGGCGATGATTTCGGTGGCCATGCCAAAGAAGGGCAGGGCCAAAATATAAACCTCGGGGTGACCCCAGAACCAGAAGATGTGCTGCCAGAGCACGGGCACACCTCCTCCCGCTACCGAGAAGATGTGTGTTCCGAAGTGCCGATCGGCGTAGAGCATGATGAGTCCAGCGGTGAGCACGGGGAAGGCCAAGAGAATCAAGATGGCCGTAACGAGCAAGTTCCAAGTGAAGATCGGCATACGGAACATCGTCATACCGGGAGCGCGAAGGTAGAAGATGGTGGCGACAAGGTTGACGCCTGTAAAAATCGCGGAGAAGCCGGTGAGCATTAGCCCACCAATCCACAAGTCGGCACCCGCTCCGGGGGCGTTAAGCGAACTCGTAAGTGGGGCGTAGCCAACCCAGCCAAAGTTGGCCGCTCCACCGGTGGTGAAAAAGCCAAGAAGCATGGTGATCGAACCGGTGAGATACAGCCAGTAACTGAGGGCGTTCAGACGGGGAAAGGCCATGTCGGGCGCACCAATTTGAATTGGCACAATGATGTTGGCCAAGGCGCCAAAAGCAAAGGGGCCAGCGAAGAGATAAATCATCACCGAACCGTGCATGGTGAAGAGCTCGTTATATTGAGCGAAGGAGACCAGGTGACCGTTGGAAGACGCCAACTGGGCACGAATAAGTTCGGCGAGGGCTCCACCGATGACCAACATCACTACGGCGGTGATGGTGTAGGAGAGACCAATGATCTTGTGGTCGGTGGTGGTTAACCAGTTCAGAAGACCACTGGGGCCATGGTGCTCGTCGTGACTGTCGTGTTCGGAGATTGGGGTTGCAGTGGTGTGGCTCATGATTAGTTCGCCTTGCTCTTAGTGGACTTAGAAGGAACATAGGTATTGCTTTGGAGAGCGGTAGCACTCGCCGCAGCAGCAGCCGCTGAAACGTCACGGTTGGCACTAAGCCAGTGGTCGTAGGTCGCGCGATCGACCACCTTGACCTTGAAGTACATCAAGGAGTGGTAGAGACCGCAGAGCTGCGTGCATTGCCCGGCGTAGGTACCAGTTTTCACGGCGTTGAAGGTGAATTGGTTGGTCACGCCAGGGAGTGCGTATCGAGAGAAGTTGAATTCCTTCACGTAGAAACCGTGCACAACGTCAGTCGAGGTCAGGTTTACGTGCACGTTGGTGTTGGCGGGAATTACCATGGTCGGGCTTTGGGTGGTCTGACCAATCACAACCACCGAGTGTCCAGGGTACGCAAACTTCCAGCCCCATTGGAACGCATTGATGTTGACGACCACGTCGGTGCGGGGGTTCGCGACCTCGGGGTTTTCAACAATCAGAGTTCCAACGAAGAGGGCGATGACGATGATGATTGGTACGACGGTATAGAGCACTTCGAGTGGAATGTGGTACTGGCTCTGCTTAGGAATGGCCTTGTCGTCTTTGCGGCGGTAACGCAAGAATGCGTAAGCCAAAAGCAACACAACGAGTAATCCAATAAGCGCCGCACCGAGTGAGAACCATTGCCACAGGTGGTACACGTTCACCGAACTCTTAGTTACACCCTTCGTTACGCCAAAGTTTGGCAAGGTGCAACCCGAGAGGAGCACCCCGGATAGGGGAAGTAGTAACAGGGCACGAAGACGGCGCCATGTACGACCAGAGGTCGTGGCACCCTGAGGGGGCAGGGTAGTTGAATCCACGCTAGAAACCTTACTAAGAAGCGGAACTTTTACGTTCAGGTTCCTCGGTCTCAAGGAAGAAGGGCTACTTTTCCTCGGAATCGGGGCCCTTGGCCTCATCTTTTGCTTGCTTCAATCCTTTTTCGAACTCGTTTTTGGCCGAGCCGAGATTGCGCGCAAACTTAGGAATTGCCTTTCCTCCAAATACGAGAACGACAATGACCACGAGAACGATCACTAGGTCAGTACTGGCAAATTCACCAAAAATCATTATGCGCTCCTTGCGATTAAGACATCTTTATCGTAGTGGCTAGTCCGGCACTTTTTTCGTGATTTTGAGTAAGACTGGAGAAATGCCAACTATCGACCCCAGGGTGCTTAGGTATTCGCTCAGCGTTTCACTCACGGTGGGGCTCTACGGTATTGCCTTCGGGGCGGCCTCGATTGCGTCTGGATTCAGTGTCTTGCAGAGCTGTCTCTTTTCGCTGCTCACCTTTACCGGCGCGAGTCAGTTTGCGGCGGTCGGAGTTGTGGCTTCAGGGGGAACGGCCTTCGCCGCTATATCCGCGGCGACTCTGCTGGGCACGCGCAACGCCCTCTACGGCATGCAAATGGCTCCATTGCTCGAAAACCGGGGCCTAAACAAACTGATTGCCGCACACATCACTATTGATGAATCCACCGGAGTGGCCCTTTCGCAAATTGAACAAGGCGCCTCTTCAATGCGTCAAGGCTTCTGGTTAACCGGCCTCGGCGTTTTCTTGTTTTGGAATCTCTTTACCTTGCTGGGCGCCCTCGGTGCCAAGCAACTGGGAACTCCCGCCTCCTGGGGACTGGATGCTGGAGTCCCCGCGGCGTTCCTCGGCTTGTTATGGCTGCGTTTGACCTCGAACTTTCTTCGACTCGTCGCGTTAGCGGCGATGATCTTTACGGTAGTAGTGACCCCCTGGATGCCAGCGGGTCTGCCAATCATTTCTGCGACCTTGGTCGCGGTGGTCGCGGGTTGGAGCGAGAGGTCCAGTCAATCGTGATGTGGGTGGTCTTGTTTTGCACGAGTGCATTAGCGCTGCTCACCAAACTGGGTGGGCACTACGTTCCGGCGAGCTGGCTCTCAAATCCTCGCTTGCAACGTATTAACGCGCTTATTCCAATCGCGCTCTTGAGTGCGCTCGTGGTGGCCGAAGCGCTCACTAACAAAACGAAACTCGTACTTGATCATCGACTCGCTGGTGTCGCAGTTGCGTTAGTGGCCCTTATGGCGAAGATGCCATTCCCCGTTGTGGTTCTCAGCGCCGTTTTTACCTCGGCGTTCATTTACCACTGGCACTGATTAGTGGCCAGTCCACTGGGCGGACCGCTTTTCGGCGAACGCGGTAGCACCTTCGTGGGCGTCGGTCGAGTCTGCCACTTTGGCAAAGAGCTCATCATTAAGGGGCCAGGTGGCCTCCACCCCGCGCTCAATCACTTCACGGAGCACTCGCTTCGAAGCTCGAACAGCGAGTGGAGCATTGCTGGCAATTCGGTCGGCAATGGCGCGAGCGCGCGGTACTACCGCCTCGATAGGAAGTACGTGGTTCACTAACCCAAGTTGAAAAGCGCGCTCAGCACTTATTGGTTCGGCGGTGAGGGCCATCTCGCTCGCGATGGCGGGAGAGAGTCGGGTGGGAAGGCGAAGCAGTCCGCCGGCACCAGCGAAAAGACCGATCTGCGTTTCCGGGATACCAAATTTTGCGTGTTCGCTAGCCACGATGATGTCGCACATCAAAAGCATTTCAAATCCACCGGCAAAGGCCGCGCCATTCGCCGCGCCCACCAGAGGCTTTATGAAGTTGCGCCGGGTCATACCGCCAAAACCATGTTCATTGAATGGGCGCTCACCTTGGGCGAAGGCCTTCAGATCCATACCGGCACTAAAAGCTTTGTCGCCCGCACCGGTAAGTACGATGACGCGGCAATTGTCGTCGGCTTCACACTGATCCAATATCTCACTCAAGCGCGTCATGAGAGCCAGATTGATGGCGTTGCGTGCATCGGGGCGGTTCAAGGTGACGACACTGACGTGACCATGTTGTTCAAGTAAAACTTCGTCTGCCATAGCGACCTTCCCGTGCTGCCTGTAATAAAACGCTAGTGGAGTTATCGTTCGCCGACGTGCGAAACTAGAGAGATGACTTCCGGGCCCCGATTACTCGCCACCGTCGAGGGCTACGCCGTCGAGGGCGGGTACGACCTGCCCTACGCCCCCACCACCTGCTTTGCCCCCGCCATCTCGCTTAAGCACTTCGACGGTCCGGGGGAAGCGGCCAACCTCTGGGTGGAATTCGAATCAGCGGTTCGCCACTTACCAGGATTGGGTTTTGACGGTATTCGCCTCACCGTGGAGTGGGCCCGCATTGAACCTCGTCAGGGACAGATTGACCAGCTTGCGCTTTTGCGATACCTCGAAATGGCGCGCTTTGCGAAATCGCTGGGATTACACGTCACGGTTGTCATCATTGATCAGGCCTGGCCTTCGTGGTTGGGCCAGGAGGCGTGGCTCTTGCCCTGGGTGGTGCCTCACTTCGTCGAGCATGTCAAACGAGTGGTAACCACCATGGCGGGGTCAATAGATAATTTTATTCTCTTTGCTAACTGGGCGCATCTCTTGAATGGTTTTACCGAAGCGAGTTGTCCACCGTGGCGGCGTCGCGCGAGTGATGACGCATTTCGAGCACAGGTACAGTTACGTAAAATGACCGACTTGATTTTGCGTGAAGAGGCCGTCGCGCCATTGCTCGTTAACGAATGGTACGTGGTTGATGCCGACGACGTCAAGGGTCTCGCGACACTACGCAGCGAAGGGGTGCGTGACGAAATTCACGTTCGCTCAATCCTCGAAGGCTTTGGTCCAACAAAATGTAACGCAGGAATTCTGATTCGCGTCGGGAATGAATTCCAGCCTCGTTAGTCGGGGTGTTTTGCCTCCCAGGCAATCTCTTCACTCGTTTCACGCCGCTTGGCGCGAATGTGATGGAAGGTAACGAAAGATGCGAAGAGCACCAGCAAAACAATCCCGACCCAGCTCGCGGCCTTCTCAATTCGGTGCAAGGCATGACCAGCGAGAAAACCAATCAAAGTGAAGCCAGTGCCCCAGAGAATGCCACCTATGGCGTTGGCAATCAGGAATCGGCGGTAGTGCATCTTGGATATACCGGCCAGGCCTGGCATTACCGCGCGCAAGAATGCGGTGAATCGACCAGCGATTACGTAGACCGGTCCACGTTTGCGTAAACCCTCGAGGGCGCGGTCCAGAGCGGCGCGGCGCTTACGCAGAATTTTGAGCTCAAGAATTTGAGTTCCGTAGCGTTTACCGATGGCGTACCCCACCGAGTCTCCAATGATTGCCGCGAGCACGACAGCGCCACACAAGCCAACAATGTTGATACGGCCTTGTGAGGCGATCACACCACCGACGATGACTGCCGTTTCGCCAGGAATGACGAAGCCAATAAACAGGGCAGCTTCACCAAAGACCAAGAAGGCCACCAACAGGTAGACCCACACGCTGGGCAGACTATGTAACTGCTGCAAAACCCAATTAATCACTTGAACCCCCAGAGAGAATTAGTCGCTTCATTTTGTAGATAAATGTTGCTTAAGAGAGCCTACTTTTTAGATCTCCCTGCGCCCGACTTCTGCGAGAATGTTTGCTATGTCAACGCCCGCTACTTCTACTCTTCGACGCCTTCCCTTTAACGCCCCCGTGCGAGCCTGGGCTTTAAGTGAGTGGGCACTACTTCCACTGCGCCTTTTTCTGGGGGTCACTTTCATCTACGGAGGCCTCATGAAGTTGGCTAACCCCAACTTCTTAAACCCCAAGAGCCCCATCTCCATTCAGCAGTCGCTGGTGGCTTCAATTCGCATTAGCCCAATTCACTCACTGATTACGCCACTGACTCACTTCGCTAAGCCGCTGGGAGTCTTTCTCGCCTTTGCGGAGCTGGCCGTGGGACTGGGCGTCCTCTTTGGTTTTTGGACTCGTATTGCCGCGATTGGCGGGGCCTTCTTGTCGCTCAACCTGTTCTTGACGGTTTCATTCCATTCTTCTCCCTACTTCGTTGGATCGGACATTGTCTTTCTCTTTGCTTGGTTGCCATTTATTATTTCGGGATCGGGATCTCGATTCAGTCTTGACGCATTTATTGCGAATCGAGTGGCAAAAGAGAGAAATCTCCCGGACCCAACGTTGGTGCCGATCGCCTTTTCGACGGTGCAAAACATCTGTGGAAACTTTGACAATGGAAAGTGCAAAGTTCAAAACGGTGCTGCCTGTAACGCCGATTTGTGTCCAGTGCTCCTTGGCGCACGCGCCCCGCGCGTAACTCGCGTCGGTGGCGATTCAATTGATCGTCGCACTCTCGTCACCGGGGGCATCGCAGCAGCTTCGCTTGGTGGGGTGGCATTGGTGCTCGGTGGAGCGACCGCCGACATAGGTCGAATGATTGGTGGTGCTAAGGCACCAGTGACTGGCCCTGCACTGGGCACCACTACTACTAGTGGGACTGGCTCAACTACCACGACGGCGGCGGGAGCTGCCAAAGGGACCAAGTTGGGAGCAGCGGTACAAGTACCCGAGGGCCAAGCGGCCACCTTTACGATTCCCGCCAATGGAGACACCGGCATTGTGCTGCACAAGGGCGGCAAATTCTTGGCCTATGACGCGATCTGTCCCCACGCGGGATGTCCAGTCGGTTACTCGAGTTCAGCCAATGAATTTCAGTGCCCCTGCCACGGTTCAACTTTTAATGTTGAGACTGGAGCGGTTTTGGCTGGGCCGGCCCCTCGTGGACTAACGGCCTTGAAGGTTGTTGAAGGCAGTGACGGTAACCTCTACCTACAGTGAGCACTACACAACGTCGAGCCCTGGTTGTTGAAGACGACCACGCCTTAGCCCAGACGATTGCTGAACTGCTGAATAGTGAAGGTTTTATTTCCGAGACCCAACACGACGGGGACGCTGGCTACCACGCGGCAATTACGGGTGCTTACGACGTCATAATTCTTGATGTCATGTTGCCTAAGCGAAATGGATTCAAGGTGTGCGCGGATATCCGCGATGTTGGAATCAACACCCCACTTTTGATGCTCACCGCTAAGGACGGGGACCTCGACGAGATTGAGGGGCTCGAAGCCGGTGCGGATGATTTTCTGCGTAAACCCTTCGAACGAGCAAAGCTCATGGCTCACATCAACGCGTTAATTCGCCGTTACGATCGCCACTCGCGAAATCAGTTCAGTGTTGGTGAACTCCAGGTTGACTCCGCTCAACGAGCGGCGTCGTTAAATGGCGTAGTGCTGAGCCTTACCCCGAGAGAATTTTCGCTCTTGGAATTTTTGGTTTCGCGACCTGGCGAAACTATGGCTAAGAAAGAAATCCTTCACGCCGTGTGGGGAGAGGACTTTGACGGGGACCCTAATATCATCGAAGTGTACGTTGGATACCTTCGACGAAAAATTGATCAACCTGGTCAAGAGTCCCTGATTCAAACAGTTCGTGGGATTGGCTACAACATTAGAAAGCCCTAATGACGCATCAACGCAGACTCTCTGTTAGAGCACGGCTTACTATTTCATTCGTGGTCGCCGTAGCGGCAATTTTGATTGTTGCGAGTCTTGGCCTGTTTTACGTAGTGCACCGGTCGCTCTCCGCGCAGGCCCAGAGTCAAGTGGACGCGGCACTGAGTGCAGCTCAATCGAAGTTGACGCTTAATTCGAATCCAAATTCTTCAGTTCGCGTGCTGCAGCCCAATGGCTACGTTGTCTTGCAACTCACCAATTCGACCGGCACCAAAGTGTGGGCGGCCACCTCGACAATTTCGAATGCTCCCGTACTCGCTCGCACCTCACTTAACTTTGCCTCTCCTAATGGATTGGTCCCCAAGATCGTTTCGGTTTCTGGCATGGGCGGGATTACCGACCAATTGAGTTTTCCAACGGTGGTCGCAATCGGAACCGATAAGGGCCCCGGCCTGTTGTTTGGCTTCGTCTACGGGGATGTCATCACCCACAGTGATCGTCTTTTGCTCGCGGGTATTTTGGCTTCGGCTCCACTTCTCCTGTTCTTGATGAGCGGCATGTTTTGGTTAGGTATTGGCCGGGCCCTAGCGCCGGTGGGCTCAATTCGTCGTCGAGCCGACGCTATTGCGTCCGCCAAACTCGGAGAGCGCATCGAAGTCACTCCGGGACGAGATGAGATTGCGCTCATGGCCACGACAGTCAATGAAATGCTCGACCGACTCGAGGCATCGGCCACTTCACAAAAAGAGTTCATCTCCAACGCTTCGCACGAGTTACGGAGCCCCTTGACCACGCTCCTCGCCACCCTCGAACGAGCCCAGGCCAATCCGGAGAAAGAAGACTGGGTGGTCACCTCTGAACGACTGTTGCGGGAAAGTCGACGTCTCGAGGCAACTATTAACGATCTTTTCTGGTTAGCTAAGAACGACGAACGTCACCAACTAGAAAATCTGACTGATGTAGATCTCGATGACATTTTGTATGACGAAGCTGCGCGTACCAAATCACTGAGCAAACTTCGAGTGGACGTCAGCCACGTCCAGCCGGCCCGGGTGCGCGGAAACGCTTCGATGCTGAATCGAATGGTCCGCAACGTGGTGGACAACGCAATGCGGCATGCCACGAGTGATTTGACTCTTGCGTGTTACTACGAAGGCGACGAAGCGGTGGTTTTGATAAACAATGATGGCGCCGCTGTTGATGTGGCAACGAGTGACGAGTTCTTCATGCGATTTATTCGAGCTGACGAAGCACGGGCGCGTGATAGCGGAGGAACGGGACTCGGGCTTTCTATTGTTCAAGAAATCTGTCAGTTGCACGGTGGCCACGCGAGATTCATTGAATCCCCAGTTGGTTCGACGATTGAATTACGCATCCGGCGTCAGAGCTAGTACTTCGTAATTCCTTCGAGTTCAAGTAAAAATCGCTTTACCGCCACGCCACCGCCGTACCCGCCGAGACCACTGCTCGCCACTACCCGATGACAAGGAGTGATGATGGGCCAAGGGTTATTTCCGTTGGCGGTGCCCACGGCGCGAAAAGCGAGGGGGTGACCAATAGCTGCGGCCACCTCACCGTACGTGCGAGTGTGTCCGAAGGGGATGTCATCAATGGCCCTCCACACTGAATGGCGAAACTCAGAAGTTTGCACCGCGCAGCGTTGCAGGGCGAATTTCTTACGCTGGCCCGCAAAATACTCTTCGAGTTGGCGCTTGGCCTTTTGGGCGTGCAGCTCACCCTCACCCTTTCGGGCGGGCAGCCTTCGACCGGGCATGTGAATTTCGCAGATGCCGTTAGCGCACGCTTCGATGGTCCAGGTGCCAATTGGGGAGCGCACGGGGGTCAACGAGACGGCCATGAATAAGTTTTAGCCGATTTGCATTGGGCGAGCGACACCTCCCCGCCGGACTAAACGGTACGCTGACTAGATGAATATTGCTCTCTACAAGGAGTCACGATCGGGTGAAACTCGCGTCGCGCTCACTCCAGATGCCGTCAAAGCCTTTGTGGCCGACGGCTGGCAAGTCCAAGTCCAAAAGGGTGCCGGAGCGCTGGCGCACTTTGTCGATGAGGAGTACGCCGCCGCCGGTGCCACGGTGGTCGATACTCCCAGTGGCGAGGTCAATGTCCGTGTGAACGCGCCAACTCTCGCCGAGGCCCAGGCCCTACCCGAGGGATCACTGCACCTGAGTTTTCTCTCCCCGGTGTTAAATCAAGATGTGGTTCGCACTTTGAATGATCGCAAGATCACAATTTTAAGTTTTGACCTCTTGCCTCGAATCTCGCGTGCGCAGTACATGGATGCACTCTCGTCGCAGGCCACGGTCTCGGGTTACCGCGCCGCTTTGGCGGGGGCTGAGTACTTCGACCGCTTCTTCCCGCTTCTCACCACCGCCGCGGGAACCATTCGTCCCGCCAAAGTGCTGGTCATGGGTGTGGGCGTGGCTGGATTACAGGCCATCGCCACCGCCAAGCGACTTGGTTCGAAGGTTCGCGCCTATGACGTTCGTTCCGCCGCCAAAGAGGAGGCGGAGTCCGCTGGCGCAGTATTCGTTCAACTGGGTGTCACCGCCGACGCAGCTGGTGGTTATGCACGAGAACTCACCGAGGCAGAAAAAGCAGAACAACAAGCGGCTCTCGTTAATGAGGTTGCGGCGGCCGACGTAGTCATTACGACCGCCGCCGTCCCCGGCCGCAAGGCCCCGATATTGGTTACTAAAACCATGGTTGAGGCGATGGGCGAGGGCTCGATCATTATTGACATGGCCGCCGATGGTGGCGGGAACTGCGAACTCACCAAGGCCGGCGAGACCGTCGTGCACGGGGGCGTTCGCGTAATCGGACTAAGTAATCCTCCGGCCGAGATGGGCGCGAGCGCCAGTTTCATGTACGCCAACAATGTGGTCAAACTCTTGGGGCTATTTGGAGCCAAGGGGACTCTCGCACCGGACTGGAATGACGAAGTGGTTATTGGAGTCACTGTGGCTCGTAATGGCCAGGTCAACCACGCACCAACCGCCGAAGCTCTCGGAGTTGCCCACGTGGCAATTTCGCCACAACCAAAGGAAAACGCCTAATGGGAAATGTCCTCTTGCAATACGCCACCGTCTTGATGCTCAGCATCTTTATCGGTATTGAAATTGTGGCCAAAGTGCCATCAATCCTGCACACCCCACTGATGAGTGGCTCTAACGCCATTCACGGCGTCATTTTGGTGGGATCGATGATCGTCTTAGGTAACGCGAACACCAATCTGGAAGAGGTTCTAGGTTTCCTCGCCGTTTTACTGGCGACGCTAAACGTCGTTGGGGGCTTCGTTGTAACGGACCGCATGTTGGAGATGTTCAAGCCCAAGAAAAAGGTTGAGAAGAAAGAAGAGGCCGCACAATGAGTCGCGATACCCTCATCAACCTGATTTATCTTTTTTCAGCGACCACCTTTCTCCTCGCCCTTAAGGGGCTCGGTTCACCTAAGCGTGCTCGACGTGGGAATGTCATCGCCGCCATTGGTATGACCGTTGCTATTGGAGCCACCTTCTTTAAGTACGTGGACGGACACCCACTACGCCACGTAGGACTCATCGTCTTGGCCATGGTCATTGGGGTCATTGTGGCCGTTCCCACCGCACGGTTGGTTCAGATGACCGCTATGCCGCAGCTCGTGGCCATCTTTAATGGTGTGGGTGGTGGTGCCGCTGCACTCGTTTCTATTACCGAGTTCATGCATATTCACTCGAGTAATCCCGCGACCTACATAACCCTCGAGGTGTTGTTGGGTGTGCTTATTGGAACAGTTTCGTTCTCGGGTTCGGCTATTGCCTACGCCAAGTTGCAAGAATTGATGACCGGTCGCCCCGTGACATATCCCGGCCAGCAGATCTTCAATGGGCTGATGGGCATCGCCGCACTTGGCTTTATCGTGACGATGTTGGTTACCGGATCGATGGTTCTTCTATGGGCGCTACTCGCAGTGTCCTTTGTCCTTGGCATCGCCTTTGTACTCCCCATTGGTGGCGCTGACGTTCCGGTCTTGATTTCATTGCTGAACTCATTTACTGGACTCGCGGTGGCCGCATCTGGATTTACTTTGGGTTCGAACCTACTTATTGTTGCCGGTACCTTGGTGGGCGCTTCGGGTATTTTGCTCACTCGCTTGATGTCTAAAGCAATGGGTCGCAGTTTGGCCAACGTACTCTTCTCCGCTTTTGGTTCGGCGACCACCGCCGGTGGCGCAGCGGCGGGCGAAGAGCGCCCCGTACGCTCAGCCTCACCAGAAGATGTGGCTGTCCTCTTGGGGCTGGCCACGAAGGTTGTCATCATCCCGGGATATGGCTTGGCGGTAGCGCAAGCCCAGCACATACTTCGCGAACTTGCCGAAGTGCTCGAGAGCAAGGGCATTGAGGTGGACTACGCCATTCACCCAGTAGCGGGTCGAATGCCCGGTCATATGAATGTCTTGCTCGCCGAGGCGAATGTGCCCTACGAACAATTAAAGGAAATGGACGAGGCAAATATCGAACTGCAAACGGCCGACGTGGCCATTGTGGTCGGAGCCAACGACACTGTTAACCCCGCGGCGAAAGACGATCCAGGCTCGCCGATCTATGGCATGCCGATCATCAATGCCGACTTAGCGGAGAACGTCTTGTTCTTAAAACGGTCTATGCGCCCTGGCTTCGCGGGGATTGAAAACGAGTTGCTCTACAACCCCAAGACCACTTTGGTCTTCGGTGATGCCAAAGACACCCTGACCAAGATGGTTGCTGCCGTTAAGCAGAACTAAGCCGTTAATCGGTTCAACTCGGTAACGACGTCGGCGCTTAGAGCTATGGCCGCCGCTGCGTTGGCCTGAATCTGAGCGCGTGATGACGCGCCAGCGATAACTGACGATACCTCTGGGTGGCTCAAGAGCCAACTGAATGCGAGGGTGAGTAAGGGAGTGTTTATCTCACCGGAGTAGTTCAATAACGAACTCACCTTCGAGCGAATGGCCTCGGAGTGCCAGTGCGCTTTGCGATCATCGGACATTGAACCAAGCCGAATGTTCTCGGGCATCGGTGCACTCGGGTCAACTTTTCCCGTAAGCCAGCCGTTGGCGAGTGGGTAGTAGGGGAGAAAGCCCACGCCCACTTCATCACACACTGCTAATACTCCGTCATGCTCGGGGTCACGAGCGAGTAATGAATACTGGTTCTGCACCGAGACGAATGACTTCTTCGAGCCCGCAGCAATCTTGAACTCGCGTAGTTGATCAACGTTGAGGTTTGAACAACCAATCTCGCGCACCTTTCCCTCATCGATGAGCGTGTGGAGGGCAGCCATCGTGTCTTGCGCTGCGGTAACGCCATCGGGAAAGTGCAGCTGGTACAGATCGATGTAATCGGTACCCAGACGTGAGAGTGAGGCTTCACAAGCACGGCGCACATAGTCGGGGGCCGAGGAGAATTCGGTGTCGCCCGCTCCGCCCATACCGAACTTGGTGGCAATGACCGCTTGATCACGCCGGTTGCGTAGTGATACGCCCAAGAGCACTTCTGACTGGGTGCCGCCGTAGATGTCGGCGGTATCAAAGAAATTCACTCCGGCATCGAGGGCACCGTGGACAACCTCGTCAGTCCCCGCCTGGTCGAGGCGAGCTCCGAAGTTATTGCAGCCGACACCGACCACCGAGACTTGTAATGACCCGAGTGAACGCTTTTCCATATTTATCCTTTAACCCTGACAGCCTAGGCAAATCAAATTGGTTTTTGGTGAAGCGTTGGAGGGTACGATAGAAGAAAAGGAGTCCGTATGCGAGTAAAAGTGAACTACGACCTCTGCAGTTCTAATGCAGTGTGCATGGGTATTGCCCCGGAAGTCTTTGAAGTCCGCGACGATGGATATCTCTACCTGCTTACCGAAACGCCTGGTCCTGAACTTGCCGACAAGGTGAAGTTGGCCGCTCAGGCGTGCCCCAACGGGGCAATCTCAGTTGAGGAGTAAGAAGTGAGCGGACCTCGGGTCCGATTTGCTCCCTCGCCGACTGGTTTTTTCCACGTCGGCTCGGCGCGATCGGCGCTTTTCAATTGGTTTATCGCTCGACAGAGCTCGACCGGATTCTTTATTCTGCGCATCGAAGATACTGACGCGGAACGTAACCGTGAAGAGTGGGTCGACGGAATCGTTTCGGCCATGGCCTGGTTGGGGCTCACGCTCGATGCCGGACCCTTTCGGCAAAGCGATAACGATGCCGCGCACCAAGCAGGCGTGGCATCTCTCATCGCAAGTGGTGACCTCTACTACTGCGACTGCTCCGGAGAGCTTGTCGCTGCGCGCAAAGGAGACAACAAGACCCCCGGCTACGACGGTTTTTGTCGTGATCGCGGACTGGCCAAAGGGCCGAGCACCGCACTTCGGTTTCGCACGCCCGATGCGGGCACCATCGTTGTGCATGACTTAATTCGCGGCGAAGTGGAGTTTGCCTATTCGGTCATTGACGACTTTGTCGTCGCGAAGTCTTCCGGTGCAGTGCTCTACGCATTGGCCAACGTTGTCGATGACCGCAATGACCGAATTACCCACGTCATTCGCGGCGAGGAGCACTTGCCGAATGCCCCAAAGCAGATGATGCTCTGGGCAGCGCTTAACCAGGCCCTCGGTGAGGAGGTTGCGATTCCGACCTACGCCCACCTGCCGCTCTTGGTGAATAAGGACCGCAAAAAGCTCTCCAAGCGCAAAGACCCGGTCGCTACTGAGTCCTACCGTGATCAGGGGTTCCTTCCGGAAGCATTTGTGAACTACCTCGCGCTTTTGGGCTGGAGCCCGCGAGGCGAAGAGGAGATTGTTCCGCTTGCGCAAATGATTGAACAATTCCGCTTGGAGGATGTTTCGCACTCTCCAGCGTTCTTTGACGTGGCCAAACTTACTCATATGAATGGTGAATATATTCGCGCTCTTTCGCCCGAAGCGTTCCTTGAGCGCTCGAAGCCGTGGGTTAGCCCGTGGCAGAGTGACTGGAAGCCCACCGATAGGGGAGTGCCCTGGAGTGAGTCAGAATTCAATCAGGATCTCTTTGCCAAGGTCGGCCCGTTAGTGCAAGAGAGGATTTCGCTCCTCGGTGATATCCCAGCCATGGTTGCCTTCTTTTTCTTGCCCGAAGTTCCGTTTATCGATGTGGACTTTGACAAGGCCATTCGTAATGACAGCAAAGGTCGCGAGATGCTGACCAGTGCAATTGAGCACTTCGCCACAGTTGATTGGGACTCGGCGTCTCTCCACGAGGCGACTGTCAAGGTGGGCGAAGGACTCGAACTCAATCTTCGAAAGGGTCAGGCCCCAATTCGTTGTGCGGTGACTGGATCACTCGTAGGACCACCCCTATTTGAGTCACTGGAAATACTTGGTCGCGATGAGGTGCTCAAGCGTCTACGAGGCGCACTCGAGAGGGCTTCATGATTTTTGGACCATTCAAATTGGTCCTAAAGATCATTAGCTCGCTCTTCTCGCTAGCGCTCCTGTATTTCGGATTTACCGTCTTTCAGATCTGGAACACCAGCCATGATCACGCTACCGGTGATGCTCAGGCCATTTTGGTTTTCGGCACAGCTGAGATGAACGGAACGCCATCACCAGCTTTGGCGGCGAGACTCAATCAAGCGGCCGCACTATACCGAGCGCAACGCGCTCCTTGGGTAGTTGTGACGGGTGGCAATCGTCCCGGTGACCTCTACACCGAATCGGGTGTTTCAAAGGTCTACCTCGAGCATCACGGCGTTCCCGCCACTCGAATCCTTCAGGGATTTGGTGATGACACCTGGCAGAATGTAACAACCTCGCTTGGGGTCATGAATAGTCATCACATCCACACCGTGCTCACGGTCACCGATCCGTTTCATGAATATCGGGCAATGGCAATTGCTTCATCCAATGGCCTTTCCCCTCAAGCCTCACCAGTACCAACCTCCCCAACACTAAAAGGTGGCTTGTGGGGTTATTACTTAAAAGAGGGTCTAGACGTCAGCGTGGGGCGCATCGTTGGCTACGGCACCCTCAGTTCATGGACCACGGGAGTCGCCAAGGTCTACCCGGCGGTTGGCGGGCAATAAGGCTTTGTCGGTAAGATGGTCCAGCCCTTCGGGGGTGGTGTAATTGGCAACACAAGTGGTTCTGGTCCACTTATTCAGGGTTCGAGTCCTTGCCCCCGAGCGAAGTAG
>CAIKUQ010000049.1 GCA_903830655.1 uncultured Actinomycetes bacterium
CTTCGCCCGCGAGCACCCACTACGATAAGGGTGTCATCCTAGCGAGGAGTTAAAAGTGATTTTTGGTGAGTTTGCCAGTATTGACATCGTGATTGTTCTTGTTGTCATTGTTGTACTCGTCTTTGGCGGCAAGGCTATTCCCAAGTTTGCGCGGAACCTCGGCTCAGCGAAAAACGAATTCGAAAAGGGCCTGAAGCAAGCCAAAGATGAGGCCAAGTCTCAAGATTCTGACGAAAAGTAGTCCGCCGCCGGTTAACTCCCGGTAGCCACGTCCTAAGAGTTCTCCTGGTTAGTAAGGTTTATGGTGTGGAAAAAACCCCCCTGTCCCCCCAGGGTACTCGGACCTCAGGTCGTATCGGGCGCCGTCTTCGTGTCCTACTAACTATCCCCGCGGCGGGATTATTGCTTTCTGGGTGCACCCTGCCGAGCTTCGGCGTAAGTAAGGGCGTGACCAAGAGCTCGGTTCAGGTCTTCCACCTCTGGCAGTGGTTCTCA
This sequence comes from uncultured Actinomycetes bacterium, assembly GCA_903830655.1. Lineage (GTDB taxonomy): Bacteria > Actinomycetota > Acidimicrobiia > Acidimicrobiales > RAAP-2 > RAAP-2. Next base: position 496 of record CAIKUQ010000049.1, read on the forward strand.
GTGGGTGCTGTAGTTATTGGCGCACTAGTGCTGGCGCTTATTGGATACGCAATAGTTCGCTACCGACGAAAAGACGAGAGCGCAATTCCTAAGCAGAGTCAGTACCACATCCCCTTGGAACTGCTGTACACAATTGTTCCGATCATTATCGTTATCGTTCTTTTCGTCGCCACCTTAATTGTCGAGAATCCCGAGGTCTCTAACCCTCGCACTGACGTCGTTGTCAATGTCAACGCCTTCCAGTGGGGTTGGAAGTTTTCTTACCCTGGCCACGCCGTAGTTGTGGTTGGTCAGACCACCCAAAGCCCAACGATGGTCGTACCCGCAAACACCAACGTTCACGTGAACTTGACCTCCACTGACGTCGTTCATGGTTTTTACGTGAAGGAATTCAACTTTTCGCGATACGCCCTTCCGGGCGTTACCAACCAATTCACCTTCAACGCAGTCAAGACCGGCGTGTACAGCGGACAGTGCACTCAGTTGTGTGGCCTTTACCATTCATTGATGTTTTTTAAGGTGAAGGTTGTTAGCCCCGCTACCTATGATCAATGGCTGCTCGATAACCGTAATGTCTCCGCCGCGACCGCAGCAGCTAACGCAACTGCGCTGCAGAACAACCCCTACCTATCGTCACAATCAACCCAGAGTGCGGCAAACTAATCATGAGCCAGAATGTCATAACTTCTCCAACCGGTCACGACGCCCACGATGAGCATCACGGCCCGAGCGGTCTGCTCAAGTGGCTCACCACCACCGACCACAAAATAATTGGTCTCTCCTACACCATCACCGCCGTAGTGATGCTGATTATTGGTGGAGCGCTAGCTGAACTTATTCGGGCCCAGCTCGCTACCTCCAACGGACACTTAGTCTCCTTTGCCCAGTACAACGAACTCTTCACCATGCACGGGTCAATCATGATTTACCTGTTCGTTGGCCCCTTCGCCTTCGGTGCACTGGCCAACATCATCGTGCCCCTTCAAATTGGTGCGCCGGACATGGCCTTTCCTCGCCTTAACGCGCTGAGTTACTGGCTGTACCTATCTGGTTCCATCACGATGCTCCTCGGCTTCTTCACCGCTGGCGGCGCTGCCAACTTTGGTTGGGTCGGCTACGCCCCACTCACCAGCTCTCTCAACGCCCCGGGTGCCGGTGCGGACCTCTGGATTGGTGGGCTCTTACTCACGGGGTTTTCCGCCATCTTTACCGGAGTGAATCTCATCGCCACAATCTTCTACCTACGCGCCCCGGGTATGACGATGTTTCGCATGCCGATTTTTACTTGGAACCTTCTCGTCACCGCAATCTTGATTCTTTTGGCCTTTCCCGTACTCACCGCTGGCCTGATCATGCTCTACGCGGATCGACACTTTGGTACGCACGTCTTCTCCGTTGCGGGAGGGGGTGTGCCCGTACTCTGGCAGCACATCTTCTGGTTCTGGGGTCACCCCGAGGTCTATATTTTGGCACTGCCATTTTTTGGTATGGCCACTGAAATAATTGCCGTTTTCTCGAAGAAGCCAGTCTTCGGCTACAAGGGCATGATCTTTGCGACCATCACCATTGCGGCACTCTCCCTAGGCGTATGGGCCCACCACATGTTTACTACCGGCGTGGTTCTCCTACCCTTCTTTTCAATTATGAGTCTCTTGATTGCCGTTCCCACGGGAATCAAAATCTTTAACTGGATTGGCACGATGTGGCGAGGAGAGCTGTGGTTCTCGACCGCCATGTTGATGTC
>CAIKUQ010000050.1 GCA_903830655.1 uncultured Actinomycetes bacterium
CAACTAGGCCGGTAGCTACTACTACGACGACCAGGCCCGTGGTCACCACGACTACGACGATCCCGCCGACCACGACCACAACTAGGCCGGTAGCTACTACTACGACCACCAGGCCCGTGGTCACTACAACTACGACCAGACCGGTCGTTACTACTACGACCACCAGGCCCGTGGTAACCACAACTACGACCAGACCGGTAGCAACTACTACGACCACTCGGCCACTTGGCACCACGACAACCACTCGCCCCGTGACCACAACTACTCGAGCGGGCGGCTAACCTCATGCTCGCGAGTTTTCTATCCACTCAACTTTTTAAACATACAATCCAATTCATCAAGCAAGGAAAATTATGAAAAAGTATCTGACTCCCAAGTACATCGCTTCTGGCGTTGTTGGCATTTTGCTTTTGACAAGCGGCCTCTTCTTCATGTTTGGCGGGGCAACGAGCTCGGGTTCTAACTCATCTTTGCCAAGCGGCATCGTCCCTGGACCTGCGGGCATCGTCAACGGCGCGCTTGTCGGCACCGGCCAAACGGCTTGGGTGCTGACTAACACGGGCACGGCCTCCAACGCTCAACACCTTTCAGTGGTGACCGGGAAGATTGATGAGATCATTCCAACCTCAATCAACGCCACGAGTATTGCGGTCAGCAGCCGTAACGTCATTGCCGTTGGGGCCGGAACTTCGACATCGGGGTTTGTTCAGTTCTTCAATACAGTTTCCAAAAATTCAGTGGGAACAGTCGCCACTGCGGGTCCAGTGACCGCACTTTGTCGGGTTCCGAACTCGAACAATCTCTACGCCATGATTTCAACCCCAGCCTCGAAAGCTATTCAGATTTTGAATCCGAGCACCATGAGTTTGTTGAAGTATTCACTTCCCTTGCCTTCGGACGCAATCTCCTTCACCGCGAGTGCCGACGGCAGTTCGATTGTCGTTCTGAAGAGCACGGGCAAAGTCACCTACGTGGCAACGGCCACTGGCCAGGTTACGCAGACCTTTCAGGTCGGCGCCGACCCAATCGCGGTTGCGGTTAACCCCAGTGGAACTCGGCTCTACGTCCTAAAGGGTGTCAAGGCAGAGAATGTTGCAATAATCGATGCCTCGACTGAGGCCGTTCTGCGCGCTACTGCCGCGCCCAAGAACGCAAGGTCTATCGCCATCACCTCTCATGGGGCTTCAATTGTTAACTTTGTCGGCACTAATTCTCTGGGCAACATTCAGTCTTTCTCTGCAAACTAAACGTTTGTAGGCTTAAGGGATGTCTGATCGCTATGAAGTAACGACCAGGGGTCTCGAAACATATCGGGGCCTCTGGGGAATCGTTGGCTTTCTCTTAATCACCTGGGCCTTCTTGCTGCTGGCCTTTACTGACCTCTACTCTGGACTCGCCCTAGTCGAGGTCATTCTCGGTGGATGGGGATTAGCCACCATCATTCTTGCCTGGTCAACTTCGAACTACAGCCAACGTCATCTCACGGTTTGGTCCTGGATTACCGCAGTATTGATGATGGTGGGCTTTATTACTTGGGCGTGGACGCAAATTCGCCTGAGCCCCAGTTACGGCACAGACGAGATCGCCTTTAATCAATACGCCGCGTCAATTGCCTCGCACTTCCATAATCCCTACACCCATTCCATGGGTCCCTCATTCCAGCTGTTCCATGTTTCACCAAACGGCTACACCTTTCGCCTTAACGGCACTCCAGTTGAGGCCTTGAGCTACCCGGCCCTCTCTTTCCTTATTTATATACCGCTTCTCTGGATGGGTTTTTCCACCCAAATGGCGGTGGCGGTCAACATCATTTTGTGGGTTTTCGCAGTTCTGCTCACCTTTTATTTATTGCCCAGGCGGCTTCGTGCTTTGGCCCTGGTAGCGGGTTCACTTCCAATCTTGACGGGTTTCACTGTCGGAGGCGTGACTGATGTCGTCTTCCTTATTCCCCTGATTATCGCGGTCTATAAGTGGGACCGCTACCCTCAGCTGACCGGTTGGCGCTCTTGGGTTGCGCCTGTCGCGATGGGGCTAGCCATCTCGGTAAAACAAACCCCTTGGCCAATGTTGCCCTTTTTGTTGGCCGCTTGGTACCTCGAAATGAACCGAGTAGGTCGACGCCAGGATGTGTTTCGAGTTCTCACTCGCTATCTAGTGATTATGGGCGCCGTATTTTTGATCATCAACGCCCCATTTATTGTGGCCAACCCTTCGGCTTGGCTCCAGGGAATTTTGACCCCCGTGGCTTCTAACGCAGTTCCCGCTGGTCAAGGATTGGTCGCCCTCTCTATCTTTCTTGGGATTGGCGGAGGAAATCTCCTCTACTTCGCCATTCTCTTGATTCTGGTCTTCATCCTCACCTTCTACCTCTATATCGCCACCTATCCCAAGTTCAAGGCCCTCACCGTTTTAACTCCCTCCTTTGTTCTGTTCTTTAGTGCACGTTCATTTGCCTCCTACTTTGTGGTCCTCGCTTTGCCGGCCCTCATCGCACTCTTCTCCACTGAATACCTAGAAAAATCGGCCTATCCCAAATTGGTGAGCCGACAGCGAATGAACCGAGGAGTTGCCGGACTCGCAACCGCGACCCTCATCGCTGGCCTATTAGCCGTGACGAGTACCCCACCTTTACGTTTGCAGATTCTCTCGATTCGTACCACCGGCCAGCTGGCCACCATCATCCAGGTCGAGGTGAGCGTCTACAACCAAACCGATCACGCAATTTCACCTTCATTTACGGCGCAAAATGGTGGGGCTGCCACCGCTTTTTGGATTCGCTCGACTGGCCCAAAGTCTTTACCCGCACACTCGCAGGCCTACTACAACCTTCTAGCGCCTAACTTCTTTGCCCAAACTCCTTTGACCGGAGGCTTCCAAATCGCGGCCTACGCCGAGCACCCCAACTCGGTGAGTATTTCTCGCCCCTTCTCCGTCAATCCCTACCACGTCATTTTGAATCCAGAGGCAGTGAATAAACCGCAGCCCCTCGGAAAGTTTGTCAATTTGACCGTACACCTGGTCGACGCCTTCAACAATCCGGTCCACGTTCCCGGCCTACCAGTGTTTTTGGGCCAGACGGTCTATACGCAAGCCGGTCAAATTTTTGGACAGGCCACCATCAACGGTCAAGGCGTTGGCCAAACCCCAGTGGCCTCGTATACAAATAGCGAAGGCGTCGCCTCTTTTCAGGTTTCCGCCAATCTCGCCTCAATTAACCCCATTTATTTTGAGGCCAATTTGGTTAACAACTTGACGGGCTACCCCTACGGCTACTCCGAAATTGTTCCGATCAGGTTTATGCGTGTCAAATAGGGTTGCAAAGCTCGCTCGAGCAATCGTTGCTCGCTGGCAACGTCTCGGGGAAACTCGATGGGTAGTCCTTATCTTGGGGCTTCAGTTTGTGGCGATGTGCTTCTGGTCCCTTGTGCTGTTGTGGCACTACAGCGAAAGTGTTGACTTTGCGATGCGCTACCAAGCCTGGTGGAAAATCGCTCATGGGCACTTCAATCCGTATACCACCCCACTAGGGCGCTTTTTCATCTCTGACCACTTCGAGCTCATTAATTGGCCCTTCGCACCTCTCGCCAATATATGGCCCCACATGGGCTGGATCTTGTGGGTCCAAGATGGTTTCGTGCTCTCGGCAGAATGTGGAGCAATTGCGATTCTTCGGCATTACATGCCCGCTACCTGGTGGCCCCGAGAGTGGCCCGCGATCAAAGTTCTAACGATTGGTGCAGCCGCCATGGCACTGTCTCCATGGACTTGGTACACCGTTTCTAATGACGTGCACTACCAAACCAGTGGTGCAATCGGACTATCAATTTGGTTTTTCTACTTTGGGCTGAAGAAGCGGTGGTTTTCCGCTGGATTTTTTGCGCTACTTACCTTCTCGGTTGCTGACGTGGCTGGCACCTACATCATCGCACTGGCACTCTCCCTGGCTATCATTCACCGCAAGTCACTGAAGTCACTTATTTGGATTGGCTTATATGTAATCGCGGGCGTTCTGTGGGGATCAGTCGCCACGATGTTTCACGGCAGTGTGGGAACCAACTTCGCCGTCCACTACGGGTACCTGCTCGGCCCCAAGGGCTCGTACGCTGTCGCGCACGGCACGATGGTCAAGGTGCTTCTAGGAATTCTTAAGCACCCGCTGCTGGCCTGGAGCCACTTCAAGACCTCCCTCGGTTCCTGGCTTTCCTATTGCAGTTCTACCGGATTCCTTGGGATGTTTAATCCAATTTCAATTCTCGCGCAATTAGTCATGGTCCAAACTGGGCTTTCTGGAAAAATTGGCCGGCTAGCGACTATTCCCTGGGAAACTTTTCCCGCGACTCTAACTATGGTGCCCGCTTCGATCTTGACTTGGGGCTGGGTCGCGAACAAGACCAGGGGTCAATTTCGCAGAGTCCTCACGAAGTACGTGCCTTGGTTTTTAGTCCTGAATACGGCCCTCTGGTCTGTCGTGTGGCTTCCTCGAGTGCAATTGGACTACGCCCGTATGCCCAGCAGCACCATGGTCGCGCTCGCCCAAGCCCAGAAATATGTGAAACCGACCGACGCCACCTTTGTCTCCTTCGGAATTATTGGCTTGTATTCAAATCGCACATATGACTACAAACTGGGTTACGCCCACTCCGATCATTTTTGGACCAAGACCACTGACTTCATTGTGGTGCCCTGGAGTGCCATCGAAAACCTCTATCCCGCGCAGCACCTGGCCCTGGTCACGGCCCTGGCATCTTTGCCCGGAGCCACCATGCCTATGCATCGTGATGGGGTGTTTATCGTTCAAGAGCATCGAACCCAAACTCTGCAAGGTTTCTCACCACAACGGCACATCGCCCTACAGCCAATTGCGATCTGGTTAAGCCAAACTTTGACGCCAGTGAACCACTGCCGTGACGTTCTCAAGTTGTGCACTGTCGCAACCGGGAACCAGCGCGGTACCATCAACTACGGGCTGACCTGGAACTTGGCGAGTGGAAAATGGCATGTCCACCTAAATATTCATTCCACCGCGCCGCTCACCGTTGAATTCTGGGACAACACCACCGACAAGCTTTTGATTCGACGTACCTTCGAAAATTCGGTTGGCCCCCAAGACTTCAACTACCGCATGCACTCGACGGGTAAGCCCAAGCTCTATACCGGCTGGGGCCCTTACCAATTTCGTCAACTACCCCCCGGTGACACCAATGACCCCGTTGAACTACGCATTATGAAGACCGGACCCGGTACGGTTCGAGAGGGATTGATTCAGATCACGCGCATTCGACCATCCTCGACAATCAAGAAAGGTTCCCATGCCAAATGAAACCACTAAGCGCGCTCTTGAAAACGCGTTGCCCAAAATCGAAGAAATACTCGAGGATCGAATTACCTCCCAGGGCACCCCTGGACTAGTGGCGGCGCTCTTCCTTGAAGGCGAGATCCTCTATTTCAAAGGGCTTGGCCATCGCGAGCTAGATGGGCCAGCCCCCGAAGCCGGAACCGCATTTCGAGTTGCTTCGTGCACAAAGAGTTTCACTGCGGCCGCAATCTTGGTGCTCCGAGACCGTGAATTGCTGACCTTAGATGACCCCATAACAAAATACCTACCGAGGTATCACCAAGTCGGGCCCCTCGACGAGGTGGCCCCGCCAACTTTGCGCATGCTTCTGTCAATGTCCGCGGGTTTTGGGACTGACGACCCCTGGGCTGATCGGGAAGAATCAATCTCCCCTGAACAATTAGAACAGCACATTGCCAACGGCGTGTACCTGATTTCAATCCCGGGCACTCGATATGAATACTCAAATCTCGGGTACGCATTGCTCGGCCGTGTGGTTGAAGTCATTAGCGGAACCTCCTTCCCCACATTCGTCACCCAGGAGATTTTCTCCCCCTTAGGACTCGGCGATTCAAGTTTTTCGGTAGAAAGTTCGCAGGCCCCCAATGTGGCAGTTGGCTACCGTCTCCGCGGTGACGAGTGGCTCGCGCAAGAGTTTTCCGGTCCGGGATCTTTCTCAAGTATCGGTGGCGTATTCAGTTCTGCTCGAGATCTCGCTAAGTGGGCTAATTGGCTCTGCGAATCACTGAGTGCATCTGGAAAGGAATCCGGACCACTTTCACTCGCTACTCGCCGAGAGTTCCAAGAGATGCACATCCCCATGCCCTTTAGTAGTGCCGCTGCCACTACTTCAGAAACAATGGACCGACTCTTTGGATATGGGTTTGCCCTACACGTCGACTTTGATGAAAAGCTCGGAAAGTTCGTTTCGCATTCGGGTGGCTATCCCGGCTACAGCGCTCATATGCGCTGGCACGCTGCTTCGGGAGTAGGTATTGTCATCCTTGAGAACGCCCGGTACTCCGGGGCCTGGGCTACCGCAACTTCAATTCTAGAAGCGGTATTGGCTCAACTACCCCCAACAAATCCGTCTCTACCAACAGATGCCCTAATTGAATTCGTGACCCGCGCCAGTACGCTCATCGCCAACTGGGATGATCAACTCGCCGGTGAGATTTGTGCTCCCAATGTTGCAATGGATATCCCCTATTCAGAGCGCGCTGAACAGATTGCGCACTTAATCAACGAAATTGGCGGCATTCAAGACGCGGGCAGCTATGAGATTGAGACCCCACAGTCGCCACTTCACGCACGCTGGACGATTAGCGGTGTCAAGGGAGATCTTCTCTGTGAACTGAGGCTCATCCCAGTTTTGCCCCTGAAAATCCAAACCCTTCGAGTTTCCGTCACCAAACGGACCTAGTTGAGTGCAGCGAAGGCCCGGGCGGCGCTTACGCACCACCCGGGCCTTCGGAACTTCTTTGGTTGCTTAGTTAGCAGTTAAAAGTACGGATGACCCGTTGACAACCTTCATCAATTGATGACGCCCATAGTTTTGGACTGCGAAGGGCAAGGGTACGAAGCCCTGTGAGTTCGCCTGAGTTTGTCCGTAGTGGATGACCCAGTCCAAGAATCGTACCGCTGCGGTGCCGGCATCGACATTGGCTGATTGATCCTTCTTGATAATCGCCCAACTGTAGGTAGCTAGTGGCCAGACCGGAGTGGTCGTTGCATTCTTCGCAGCCTTCAAGAAGACGATTGAGAAGTTATCGGGGGTGATTGACGAGCCACCCGCATTCGCAGCATTCTGAATCGAAGTCAGCGAAGGCTTGATCCACTGACCAGCCTTGTCTTGCAACATAGCTACGTCAATTGGTGCATTGTACGGAACAAGCAGGTAGCTGTATTCCAGATATCCGATTGTGCCAATGGTGCTGCTCAGGGCTGTAGCCATGCCAGCGTTACCAGACACACCAAGGAAGTTTGTTGCACCCCAGTGCCGAGTGTCCAAGACAGACCCCGAAGGACCAGCGGTCACACCCGTTGGAAGTCCGTGGTTCGCAGCGTTTAAGTAGTCAGTGAAGGCAAACGTAGTTCCCGAACCGGAGCTGCGCTCAAGCGGCTTGATCATCTTGAAACGAGTCGGAAGAGCCTTAAGTTTTTTGCCGAGTCCCTTAGTCGCTCCACCATTTAGGCTAACGATGCGCGCATCGTCCCAGCTAGTGATGGTACCCATGTAGATAGCCGAAATAACTGCTGCGCTCAAGTGCAAACCATCCAGGGCGGGTCCTAAGTCATAGGCAATTACTGCGCCACCGAGGGCCACGGGTAGTTGGGCGTAGTCCGAGGTCGTGACACCGACGGGAACGGTACCGGCACTATTGGCGTTAGTCATTGGTTGGTCCGAGAAGCCAACGGTGAGTGCGCCACCAGTTACGTTGTTTCGACCGTAGGTCGATCCTTGACCCGTGTAAGTCCCGTAGTTAACAGCGTTGGTAGGACTCCAAAATGTTCCAGCGGTCCCACCCACGGTGTCGAGGGCACTAATCAAGGGCTGAACGAAACTTGAACCTTCAAAGGCAAGCGTTACACCAGCAGCGGTAACACGGTCGTGGTCGCTTGCTTTGTTGTTGCCCAAGATGGAGCTAAAGGTGGCCGAGGCGGAAGTTGCCACGACACCAGGTTGCGTGCTGCAGCTGGCCTTTTTCACGGCGATAGAAACTGCCTTTGGGGTATTTGGGAAAAGGTAGTAGCAGTTCTTTAAAGTTGTCGCCATTGATGGCGAAGCAACTGTCAAGGCGCCACCAACCAACATGGTCATTGCGACCATTGATTGAGTCAGCTTCTTCATTGTTCTCCTTAAAGTGAGCAATATATGTAGCAACCAGAAGTTCTGGATCTCCTACACCTGCAACCTAAGGGGGTGGCATTGCCGTGTAGTTTTCGGCACATTAACTTGAGATGAAATCCAAAGTTTTTCATGCGGATGGAAAATTGTGCTTGGCAATTTAAAAATCCCGACCACCTCCCGTGGAGGGGAAATGGCCGGGACGCTTGTGGGAATAGCCGCAAAACGACAAATTCCTTCGTGGCGGGGGCAGGATTTGAACCTACGACCTTCGGGTTATGAGCCCGACGAGCTACCAGACTGCTCCACCCCGCGATGGGACTTTAAGTTTACCGGGGGCCAGCCACAGAGTCAATTCTGAGTGAATCAACCTGCGCATGGCTCATTACGGCTCCGAACTCGATTTAGGAGTATTCCACATTCGAAATGTCAATCGGCAATGCGTTCCATCCAGCACTGAACGGACCTCGGAATTGGTATTCAAAGCCAATCTGATTTTCAGTACCCAGACCAACGACAATGGGGCCGCCACCAGCGTTGGCGTAGTCCACTAGGTACGAATCACCCACTTGATACACGCTCGAGCAGATTGAACTCCAAATTGGCGGGACGTGATTGAAGGTCCAGGTTTCGCTAGCGGTGAGCGCAACGGGATCGATGGCATATTTACGACACACGCTGAACCCCCGAGTATTTCCAGCGGGATTATGGCCCAAGCTCTGATACCCATCATCAAACAGCATCAATTCGTTATTAACCACCGACACTGCGTGTTGCCCAATAGGGGTGACTGTACCGGGAGTGGGAGTTAGGGCGAATGCCCGAAGAGATGCGAACTGGTACCACTGCTTCTGGACGTCACCCAGAATCCACTTGATTGCCTTAGTCGAATAATCAATCGCAATAACAAAATTTTCCCGACTCGAAATTACGACGACGTCTTGTTCGGGCCAGTAGCACGCGGCATTGTTGTGGAACCAGTCTGCTCCGCTGAATGCACCTGGAATAAACGCAGTTGGATCATCCTGACCAGCCAACATGGCCGCGCTGATAATTTCCGGAAGAGAGAATGTCTCTAAGACGTTCCCGGCCGTATCAACCTCCAGAATCGTCGACTCCGTGTATTCGCTGGTGATGACCTCTAGCAAGAGTCCATTTTTCCCAGGGTCAATATTGTGGTGCTGAATCGAGGTGACGACCCCAACGTTATTAACCGGGACGCCCGAATAATCCCTCACGAAAACAGTTGAGCCATCCAGCTCATTGCGCCATAACTGTGATCCCAATCCCAAGTAGAAGCCATTTTCAAAGAATGACGATGTCATCGTTGCCGAACCCGATTGGGTTCCGTACCAACGCACTTCTCCGTCAGTGTCAACCACGACTGGCGAACGTCCTAAGCACCACTCCTTCATCATGAAGTAACTAAATCCGAGGGCAATGGCATTGTCTCGAGGTGTTGTAACGGTGGGATCGGTATATAACCCTCCGTCATCACCCCATACGTTCGTTGTGATGGCCAGCGGCAATGTAACTGCCGTCGAACCATTAAGAACCGTAATCACAACCATATTTGTGTTCGTTGTCGGCGATGCATACAGACCAAAGATTGGCAGCGCGACAGTTCCGTCAGTGGAATTTAGAAGTCCTCTCGACATCAAGTTCGCTTTTGTATATGTGGCCGAGATTGGGGTGGTGGTCGAACCCGATTTTGGCGTAATAGAAAACGAAATTGACGTTAATGATGAGGCAACAATTTGCTGGAGAGTTACGGTAGCGATAAAGCAGGAATTTCCACTTAAGGCGTAACCCCCTAGTATCGGACCCGAAGTAGTCCGACGCACCAACTTTGTGCTCTTCTTCACACCTTCTGAATGAGCTACCAGTGCAGCGGGAACAAACCCAATGGCACCTAAGAAGGAGCGACGAGAGACTGGCTTCATTATTTCTTCCTCGTTGTCAGTGAGATCCACGAACCAAGTGCGTTCATAGTCCCATCAGTGGCCAAAATTCGAACGGCGTATTTCGTCGAAGTAGACAGATTTATGAATGTGCAGACCGGTGTGGTCAGGGTTTTTGCACGCAGGGGCGTCAAGGTAGAGCCGTTCTGGCGAAACAGCGAACAGGTAACTTGGTTCGTGAAGGCCGAATTAACCCAGCTGACGCGAAGCGAACGGGCGGTGACGGTGGCCACTCGGTGAGAAATCGCCAGCTCACTGGCAAAGGTGGCGACCGGAATTTCAACAATTGTTCGTGCCCCCGAATTGGCGATGTAGAGATTTCCGGTGGAATCGAAAGCGATCCCCTGGGGGCGAACGAGGCCACTCGCAATCGCCACAAAACTCCCCGTCATGCTTTGACGATAGACAATTCCGGTGCCGTAGTCGCTTACCAACAATGCACCGCTCGGCGCAATGGCGAGGCCGTCGGGACAAACCATGCTTCGTGAGAGGGTGTGCTCTTGGCCGGTGGCAATAGTCACCTCAACCACCTTGCCTCCGCTTCTACCTGCGGCACAGTCACCCACCAGGAGCTTGCCCGGAGTGGTGCTAAGAAGTGCCGTTGGGTTGGCCAGGTCGGAGACGACGGTTCTGCTGCCCCCGTCATGTGGGAATTCAATGATTGACCCGTCGGCACCGGTGGCCACAAATAGATTGCCACTCGAATCGACGGTCACGCCCGTGGCGTTGTCGACAGCCGCAAAATCACTCACCGAGTTCGGCGCGACCGTAAAGACAGTCTGTCCGGCAATATTGGTGGGCTGGACTTCCACGAGTGAATTGAGAGTCGCATTGAACGCAATCCCAGAACTACGACCACCATCGCTCGCGAAATTAATGGCCGTCGACGGATCAGCGGCGGAGTACTCCAGAACGTTCGTTGGACCGTGGTCGCGTGGCCCATTGTTGAACACAACGTAGCGGCTATTCTGAGAATCAAAGGCCACGCCTGATGGCGTCCCAGTGTAGGTATTAACAACTGTGAAGTGGCTAAAAAGCGTGGGCGTCCCACTAGCCGGGCCGCTGGCAGTCACAACAGCCGTCGACATCAACAACAGTCCGAGAGAAATCAGAAGTTGGAATAACCTTTTCACTCGTTCCACCATACTGAACTACAGCTAAAAAGCGAGTGTCAAAGCACTGACACCTCACAGCGGCAAGGTTTTACTTCAAGGCTGCTTGGGCGAGTTTTATGGCTGAATTCATCGCGTCGACGTACTTCTGATACTGCGCGAGGTTGCCGTTGCTCAATGCGGCCTGTGCATTGGCGTAATCAGTGGCTGCCTGTTGCAGATATTGCGTCGCGGTCTTTCCCGTGCCGGTGCCACCACCACCAGTTCCACCTCCGCCACCGGTGGAGACGTTCGTGCCCAGCACTTGAGAGAGGGCTCCCGCCAAAGTAGGGGCAATGGCTACATCCTGGTTGTACACCGCAACTACGTAGCGGAGTTGAGGAATTGGATTTACTGACGCCGTGACGTAAAAGGGCCGAATGTAGAGCAGGCTCTTATCGAGTGGAACCATTACATCAGCGCCCAACAGTACTTGTGAACCGTGTTGGTCGTTCAAGGTAATCAGTGAGGAAACCGCCGAAGTGTTGTTAATTTCCGAGTCAGCTAACGCGGGTCCGGTGACCGTGGTGCCACGAGGTGTGACATACAGATGTAGTTGGCCATAGTTTGAAGGATCGGAGGTCGCAATTAAGAAGGCGGTGAGGCCCTGCACTTGTGATGCATTTCCTGCCGGAACATAGGCCAACGTCTCGGTGAGTTGTTGTGTATTCGACCCCGGCAATGAGGCCACTTGAACTAAAGGACTCATTGCGGCCAAGCCCGTTCCCGAAGAGTTTTGAGCGAGCGCTTGAGTGGCCGAGCCCGCCCCCGACGATGGGGACAAGGTCCATCGGTCGGCGGCCGAGTAGAAGGCGCGCGCGTCAGTGATGTGGTAGCGACCGAGGAATCCAGCCTGAATGGTGAACAGATCGGTTGGGTAACGCAAGTGCTGGAGAATAGTGGCGGGCATATGACTGGCGTTCACGAACATCTTTGGGAACGCCGCCTCGTAGGCCCGAATAATCGGGTCAGTCCGGTCGATAACGTAGAAGGTCATCTTGCCCGTGAAGGCATCAATTGTGACGCGAACCGATGCGCGGACATAGTTAAAGCTGCTCGGTAGACCACCTTCGGGCAAACCAACGACACTTGCATTTTGCGAGTTCGGGTACTGATCGGTGGTGGTGTACCCGGTCAAGACGTAGTCCAGCGACCCATTGTTAATCACCGCGTACGGCTGCGAATCAAAGTTTAGGAATGGCGCAGCCTTGCTTACCATGGCTTGCACATCGCGAGTAAAGAGCACTCGTGAGTTAGAGGTGATTTGGCTCGAGATCAGAAAGTTGAAATCACCCAAACGCAACGCTAGGGCGGCGCGAGTCAAGAAACTACCAACCTTCACTCCACCCGTCGCTTTGTAGTGAGTCTCAACCTGTTGACCCGCGTTCGCTCCAGAGTTCACTTGGTAGTCAAGCTCAGGCTGCTTGGTGTTGGCCACTACCCAACCCGGATCTTGGATGCCAAAGTAAATACCCGCTTGGTGCAGCACGGCCATCGACGCAACGGAGGTGGGCGGAACATTACCGACTGCCCAAATTGGGTTGCCGGTGACGGTATTCACCTGGTTCGCTTCGAGGGCGGCCACTCCCTGTCCATGGGTGTATTGCAAGTGCTGGTTAACCCAGCTTTGGCTGGGCAAGTTTGCGGTATTGAGTTGGCGGGCGGCAATAAGCACGGGGGTGACCTTGCCGTTAATGACGTAGCGGTCTAAGCCGAGTGAGGTGAATGTGTAATAGGACCGAATTGCCTGACGACGTTTGGTCGTGGCAAGAGAAATCTGAGGGCTCGGGTCCCACAGACGAATGTTGTTAATGGTCGGCTGTGCCGCAGCCAGCTGAGTTGGTGAGATTTTGGTCGCACCGGGAAAAGTTTGGTTAATAACTCCCGTGATGCCATATGCGGTGCGCGTTGCGGCAATGTTGCGCTGAATCGAAGTGGTCTCTAATGATGCTTGGTTCGGACTGACCTTGACCGCCTGCAGAATTGAGGGGTAGGCCACACCAATAACAAGGGCCACAAATGCCCAGAGTCCCACCGCTACAACCGGCAAAGACCAGCCGCGACGACGAACATTGGCCAGAAGAATGAGGGCGGAACCAATAGAAAGATAGAACAAGATGGTCAAGGCGGGAATCCTCGCGTGGATGTCGGTGTAGCCAGCTCCTTGGACATATCCATTCGAACTAGTCACCAAATGCCACTTGGCTAACAAGTAGCCAACTGCCTTTAACAGGGCGATTGCCACTCCCAACAACGACAGGTGGACCTTTACCGCTGATGAAACAACTGGCCAGTTCTTGGTTGATCGAATACCACCATTAAGTAGGTGAAAGACCGCGCTCGCTAAGAGCGTAACGAAAAAGGCAATGAGTAGCCAGGTGACGAGAAAACTAAGAAAGGGCAAGGTAAAGACGTAAAAGCCCAAGTCCTTATGGAACACCGGGTCAACTGAACCAAAGTGCTGCGGGTGCAGGAACAAAGCCAGGTTCTTCCATTGGCTTGATGCATTCAACCCGGCCAGAACACCCAGGAAGAGCGCAATGGCGCCATAAATACGCTTCACGTACGGCGTAACCAAGTTTTGGTACCGACGCGTCATCTCGTCTTCGGGTTCAAATGAGAGAGTCTTGGCTCGGAATCGATGAGTCAACATCAAGTTTGCAAAGAGCAGGCCCGCGAATGCTAAACCGAAAATAACAATCAAGCCGAGCTTGTAGGTAAAGAGGGTGCCAAAGACCGAGCCGAAACCACCTTGGGAGAACCACATTTGGTCTGTCCAAAACACCGCCAAGGTCTTGAGGGAGGCGAACAAGATGGCCACGAGAGCGACCGCTAGGCCAATCCAAGCCCGCCTCGAAAATCGGCCGAGTCGGCGGGGGGCTGAGGACATGTCAGAAGGTGAACGCACGACCTAAGCCTAGGTGAGGATCCTTAGGGCAATACCAGACACGCACAACCGGCGTGAACTGGCGGAAAAGCTGAGCCCGAGGAGAATGGTTGACCGGCTCGAACCAAGCCCTCGGCGCCGTTCCCGGAACACTCGTCACACGGGGCGTCACTGGGGGCAACGTAAAACCGGACATCGCGACCGCTGGAACCAGACACGACACCAGCGTTAAAGGCGCGACGCGCGGCATCCACGCACAATCTTTCGACACGAGCTCCGCGCCATTCCTTGTACACCGTATTGGCTCGCTCCGCCCCGTCACCCATCGACTCGGACAGAAGGCGCTTGCGGAGTGCGACGACAATGGTTACCGCCAAATCGGTGGCACATTCTTGTATCACCACTGAACTCGTTACCCCATCACCTGTGCCGGTCTCATCGAGCACAAACTGAATACCGGCCTGAGCGGCTTCGAACAAGGCCTCGTAAGCGGCGTCGGCGTACCGTGCGCGTTGAATTCGCTCTTCTTCAAGTTCTTCAACAATCATGCCTTGCACATCGCGCAAGCGATCGAGCATTACATTTTGGTCATCCTGGAGAGCTCGCTTGACCTTACGAGTCAGCATTGCGAGCGCGGGATCGAGCGCTAGTTCACGACGCGCAAACAATGCTTCAGTATCGGTGGCGGGCTCCACCTTTTCGATGACCCGCTTGGCCACCACTGCCGTTGCACCTCGTTCTTCGAGCGTCGCCTGACGAAGACGCGAGAAAATATCGTTGACCACGTCGGCGTCAATTACTTCGCCCTCTTCAATGAATTGTTCAATCGGTTGATCGCCGGCGGTGGGCGCAGCGGGTGGCACCTTGTTGGTGTCGATCACGATAGTTTTTCGGGGGCGAACCTTGGGGGTGCCTTGCGTTGGTGGATCAGCGCTCTCACTCGGCGAATTTGACTGGGCCGACAACTCGCCACGCGAGGGTTGGAGCGTGGCATTGGCTAAAGCTTCTTCTTCGCTGAGGTCGGGAATAGGAATGGCTCGGCGCAACGCGTCGAGGGCCGCAATCTTGGCGGCCTCGTCGGAACCTTGAATGTTGCCTAAGACTCCATCCATTTGTTCGCGTACCGACAGAATGAAGGTGGCAATGGTGTCACGCGCTGTTCGAAGCTGTTCGATCTGCATGTGCAGAGCCTTGCGCTTTACGGCCATGTCATTAAGTACTTGTCGTCGTGCTTCTTTACCGAGTTCGACAATGGAGCGGGCTTGGTCCTGGGCGTGCTCGATGAGCGCTTCCCCATTGAGTTTGCCGGAAGCCACCAAGCGCTCCGCCGCTTCGCGGGCCTCTCGCTCGAGCGAGTGAGCGGTGTTTTCCGCCTCGGACACAATCTTCGAGGCTCGTTCCTGGGCTTCAATCAACTGGTCAGAGCTGCGCTGTTGTGCTTCGGCGAGTACTCGCCCCGCTTCCTCGTGCGCGTTACGCAAAATCCCTGCGGTCTTGCCTCCAATACGCTCAACCAGTTCGGCTTCAGTTAATTCTTCAGGTCGAACCGGCAGTGGGGTGGGCTGACGCAGGGCACTAGCGAGTTGATCTTCGAGGTCGCGCACTTGAGCCTCGTAGCGCTGGAGGTCCTTGGCGATGCTTTCGAGGTGCAGTCGCACCTCATTGGGGTCGATGCCGCCTCGACGAACGGGCGTGAAGATGACACGAGAGACATCGCTAAATCCGCGTCTACCTTGGGGTCCTCGCCGTTCATCCATCCTGTACAGATTAGGACCAATTGGTCCTAATTTTTAACCGCAATGGGCTTAGTAAGTGGCTGAATTGGGCTTCCGCCGATATGACGCAAGACGGTCAGCGCCTCTTTTAAGGTTCCCACGCCAATTATCTGCAGGCCAGGTCTAGCGTTAGCTCGAGCGACAGAAACTTCGACAGTCGGAACAATGAAATATTTGGCGTCAGTTCGAGACACGGCGACCGTCTTTTCGGCGACTCCCCCGACATCGCCGACATTTCCGTAGAGATCCATCGTTCCCGAGACCGCAATTGCGGCGTGACCGGTGAGCGAACCGGCGCTCAGCTTGCTGATCAGACTCAAGGTCATCGCGAGACCCGCAGACGGCCCCCCAATGTAATTGGTGTTGATGGTGAAGCGCGCGGGTAAGGCGGAGTCAATTCCATCTT
Source organism: uncultured Actinomycetes bacterium (assembly GCA_903830655.1). Lineage (GTDB taxonomy): Bacteria > Actinomycetota > Acidimicrobiia > Acidimicrobiales > RAAP-2 > RAAP-2. The sequence continues at coordinate 16,364 of CAIKUQ010000050.1, forward strand.
CAGAATTCACGCCGATGAACGAGTGCCTCGAAATTACTTTGCCGCCGCAACTATCAAGTCCATGGCCCTTAGGAACTGCGGCCGAGCTGAGATGCACCGCGGTGGGCGAACCCCAAGTCATGACGCCTTTGTCGGAAATCTTCACTTTTTTGACTTGCGCGACTATAGGTGAATCTGCTGGAAGTTTCGCAATTGCCACTAACAGACCACACGAGTTTTTTACGGAGGTGGAATTAATTCGCACAACCTCATCACCGACGTGGATGCCGGCTTTTGCGGCGGGCGAGTTATTGAACACACCCGTAATGACTGCACCACTGGGCTGGAGCGATAGTTTCCATCCCAATGCTCGCAGTGCCGAAACCTCGGCCGCTTGCTTGGCGTCTTGCATTTGCAAGAAGCCTTGGGCGTTAAGTTGACTGACCGAAATGCCTGGCTGAACAAGATCATTGACCGTAACGAACTCTTGATGCGATTGGAATTGGCTCATAAGCCAACTCCACGCGTTGAGTTGAGTTAAGTACACATCAACCAACATGATGCGGTCGGGATGCGGGTTGGTGTGCAGGGTGTCAACCTTGATAAGAGGCGGCACATTTGTTGCGGTACCGGGTGTAATTGCGTAGGTCGAGAGCTGCCAGCGCGAGAGTCCAAAAATAAGGGCCAGCACTGAAATGAGTACAAGTAGGGGCCGGTGTAGTCGGCTCCGTGACTTCACAATTTCGAGCGCCATTGTTAGTCCTGACCGCGAAACATCGCATGGAGTTGGCCCATTTGCTCCAGACATGACTGCAGGCCTCGAATAATGACCAGGTCGGGGCTTTCGGCGACCCTTGTCGTAACACCAGTTTGCCCCGCTAGGTACTCACCGGCCTGTCGCATGCCCGCCACTCCGCCAACCAAGGAAACTCCGAGGTTGGCTACATCTTGGGAGAGATCAGGGGGCGTAACGCGAAAACACTCTTGCATCATCTCCGCGTTGGCTCTCATCACGCTCAGCACCGACGCGTTTACCAAACTCGCATCGACCTCGATTTCGACCGGGACCCCCGTTTCAACGGACCGACCAGGAACTACTTCGCGCTTTCCGTTGGTCGCCCCGAGGACTGAGGAGAGGTTCAATTTGAGAACCTCAATGATCTCTGGCGAGAGGACGACGCCGAACTGATGACGCACGGCATCAGCAATTGTCCGGTTGATATCTTCGCCGCCAACGCGCCGCGAGTCCTTGGTGACAATCCCACCCAGTGAGATAATGGCAATTTCCGAGGCCCCGCCGCCGATAACACTCACCGCACTACCTAATGGCTCTTGAATCGGTAAGTCCAGACCAATCGCGGCCGCTAGGGGCGCTTCGATAAGGGTCACATCTCTCGCCCCCGCCTGAGTGGCCGCTTGACGCAGCGCCCTTCGTTCGATGGGGGTTGCCAAGGTGGGAACACTCATCACCACTCGGGCGCGCGACATTTTAGAAAGCCCCGCCCGGTGAAAAAGCCCAAAGAGCAAGCGAGCGGTGACGTCAAAGTCAATCGTGGCCCCTTGGGCGAAGGGCCGGTAGACAATCACCGGGCGAGCGGACCGCCCCACGAGATCGAGGGCATTCGCGCCGACGCTTAAGACCGAGCCTTCATTCGTGTCTATCGCGACCAAAGTTGGCTCATCAAAAATGATGCCTTGGGCGGAGGTGGCAAGACGAGTCCGAGACGTACCGATATCAATTGCTACGTCTAGGGCCATAGGTCAATGTTAGGAGTTTCCCCTCATGGCGCGGACCGGTGACACGGAACTCACCGATGGCTCTATCTTGGAAGGGTGAGCGAAAATCCCTTTGGCGACATGTTTAACGACCTCTTTGCGATGATGAGCAAAGCGGGGCCCGATGCGTGGTACTCCAACGCACAGCAAATGGCTCTTTCGGTAGCTCGAGGCGATGACGGCGACCCTAACCCCGCTCCGGCCGAACGCCAGAAGCTCGAAGAATTAGCCCCGCTCATTGCGCGCCATATTGAAGGAATCTTTGCCGTCCAGGTGGAGCCACGCATTGAATGTGTCACGAGGACTCAATTAACCCAGGCTGCCCTTGACCAGTGGAAGCCACTGCTCGAGCCAGGTCTAGCCATCTCGAGTCAAGCGCTCTCCAACTCGGAAATGCCACAAATTGCCGCTCTCGCGAGCACCCTCGGACCACTCATGATCGGTTTCCAAATGGGTTCGATTGCGGGCCACTTCTCCGAACAGGCGTGGTCGCTTGCGACCTTGCCACTACCTCGCATCGATGGGGTGCGCCGTATTGCAGTGAACAACGTGGTCCGTTTTGTTGACGAGTGGTCGCTCGACCACCAGGCGGTGTTCACCTTCGCCCTCGCTCAAGAGATGGTGGCAAGCCTGGTACTCAGTCGCGAAGGAACCAGCGATGCCCTTCGCGCTTTACTCGTGGACACGGTACGAGAATCAGCCGCCCTGCAAGGTGGACTCATTCACCGGATCCAAGAGATGATGCAAGAGGGCAGTCCGCAAGAGTTGATGGCCAACCCCGAGCAGATGTTCGAGGGGATGGACGCCCCGGAGGCCACGCCCGCTACCGACGCGCTCAATGCCGCGGCCGGTGTCCTTTCGGCGTTCATTGCCTTTACCGCACTGCGGATAACCGAGATGATGTTCGGACCTTCCAACACTCTCGCCGAGGCCTACCGGCGACACTGTTTGAGCGACGCGCAGGGCGAAGCAGCCGCTAGTGCGCTCTTTGGTATTGCCCCTCGATCGCACTTCCACGAACCCTCGAATGATTTCGTCGCAACCATCGCCGAAAAGCACGGAATCGCTACCTTTGATGCGCTGCTGCGCGTGGACGGTCTACCGCTGGCTAGTGAGTTGAACGACCCTGAAGTTTGGTTCGAGCGAGTAACCAACTCGCCCTTGGCTTAGTCCTCGGAGTAACCGAGGTTCCACTCAACCAGGAGGTTTTCACGCTCCGCGTCGCGATTTACGCGGTCGCGGTTGCGGCGGAACTGTGGATCGTGGGGTGGCAAGAAGCGCAGGCGCGCGTCGATGCGGTCAACGAAAGACTGAATCTGCTCTTCATCGCCAAAGACCATGCGGCACTCCCAGTGGGGTGCGACCGGCCCGAGATACACCACCTGGACGTGGCCAACGGGGTCAACCGGTACTACTGGTTCGGTGCTTTCGATCTGGCTCACTGGACTCCTCAAAACTGGTCTACCCATTGTACAAGATGCCATCCAGAGACTCTCAGGCTCTAGGGTTGCCTAGGTATGACAGCGGGAAAATTCGAATGCGTTATCAATATCTCCGAGGGCCAGCGTGAGGGACTTTTGGCCCAGTTAGAGCAGTTCGCGGGTGAAAGTTTGCGAGACCGCCACAGCGACGTCTTCCATAATCGCAGCGTTTTCACTCTGATTAATACTCGCGAGGCCCTGGTGCGCGATGTTCGAGCCTTCTTGCACGAGGTCTACGGCCAGCTTGATCTCGTTGGCCACCTCGGAGTCCACCCCCGATTTGGCGTAGCCGACGTAATTCCCTTCGTAGCGCTCAATCTGGACGAAGGAGAGGCGGCGGTCGAGATGCGTAATCAACTGGCCCAAGATATCGCCGCTTCCGAAGGAGTGAGCGTTTTCCTCTACGGGCCACTCGACGACGGCGGTATTCGCACCCTCCCCGATCTTCGACGCCGCGCCTTTAAGGATCTTTCCCCAGATTTCGGACCTTCCACGCCCGACCCCCACAAGGGAGCCTCCGCCTTTGGTGCTCGCCCACTCCTCGTCGCCTGGAACATCTGGGTTGCCGGCCTCGATCTTGCTCTGGGTCGCCACATTGCTTCGAAAGTGCGCACCAGCGAGGTCAGAACGTTGGCCTTTGCGGTTGGAGAAGAGGTTCAAATAAGTTGCAACTTCATTGCTCCACTCGAAACGACCCCCGAATACGCATATGAACTCGTGATTTCACTACTACCTAATGGCGCTCGTATAACGAGGGCCGAACTGGTCGGACTCGCACCCCAGGGGATGCTGGATCTAATTCCAGCTGAGAAATGGAAAATGCTGGGACTTAGTCCCAGCACCACCATTGAATCTCGTTTGTCGCGTTGAATTAACTCGCTTGCGCGCGTCGTTCAATCGCTCGAGCCCGACGAAGACGCCGACGCTCTCGCTCACTCATACCGCCCCAAATGCCAAACTTTTCGCCATTCTCCAAGGCGTACTCGAGGCAGTTGTCACGGACGACGCAGCCACGGCACACTTCCTTGGCCTCACGGGTGGATGCACCACGCTCGGGAAAGAAAAGGTCCGGGTCGACGCCCATGCAGTTTGCTTTGGCTTGCCAGCCACGGTCTTCATCACCAGTCAATAACTGTGCGATTTCCATGTTGTTCCCTTCAAAACGGCAGCTCCGCACCACCGTTGTAATTACAACGGTGTTATTGTTATCGTTTTGGCGATCAATTGCAAATCGGAGGCAAACTACCTGATCAAGGGGCCTTTGAGGGAGTAGGTAGGGGCCAGGCCGGTTGCTATGCCTGCATGCCATTATCCCCAAAAAGCTGGAGATTCTCCCCCGATATGGACCGCCCGAACCAGGCTGGCCCCAGGTTGGTAGGCAAAGTGAGCGGCGCTAGAAACGTTCAAAATCGCTAGATCTGCCTTGGCTCCCTGTCGCAAATGGCCAATATCGGGTCGACGCAATGCTTGGGCTCCGCCCATTGTGGCCGCATACAGCGCTTCGTCAACGCTCAAACCCATTTCGCGCACTCCTAAAGCGATGATCAGCCCCATATTGGTCACGTAGCTAGTTCCCGGGTTGCAGTCGGTGGCCAAAGCAATCGAAACGCCCGCGTCGAGCAGGTGACGGCCCGAAGGGTATGGGGACTTAGTTGAGAACTCCGCTCCCGGCAAGAGGGTCGCTACGGTATTCGAGCCAGCCAGAGCTTCCACGTCGGCGCTACTACTAAAGGTGCAGTGATCAACACTGGCCGCATCCAGTTCTACCGCCAAGGCAATGCCGCCGGTATGACCAAGTTGGTTTCCGTGCAGCCGAACTCCCAAGCCGGTGCTCTTAGCCCGAGAGAGGATATGGCGTGCTTCATCAACGCTGAATGCGCCCTGATCACAAAATACGTCCGCCCAACGAACAATCGGGGCGCACCTCGTAAGCATTTCTCCCGCGACCAGTGAAACATAGTCATCTCGACGTTCGCGGAATTCATCTGGTACCACGTGAGCTCCCAGGAAGGTAGTTTCTTCTGAAAACTCACTCGCCAACTCACAAAGTCGAAACTCGCCTTGGATTGTTAAGTCGTAGCCAGATTTAATTTCGACGGTCGTGACTCCATGTGCGCGCAGCGCATCGAGTCGCACTTGAGTTGTTGAACGCAGTACCTCGGTGCTCGCCGAACGTGTTGCGCTGACGGTGTTCATTATTCCCCCACCGTCGTATTTCTCCCCCGCCATACGGGACGCAAACTCGGCACTTCGCTCGCCGGCAAATACCAAGTGCGTGTGTGAATCAACGAATCCGGGGATGATGGCGGAACCCTCCACGTCAATCTCGGTGTCGGCTGATGGAGCATCTCGTTGCGCCCCGGCCCACACAACCCTCCCATCATCAACAATGAGGGCGCCATTTTTGATGCGGCCCATCGCTGATTCATCGCCCACCGTAGGGTCGTTGGTTGTTAATTCGCCGATATTGGAAAAGACCACTGCCGCCATAATTAGTGTTCGCGCATTGGGATGCGCACACCTCGCTCTTCGGCAGCTTGTTCTGCTAGTTCATACCCCGCATCGACATGTCGAATGACACCCATACCGGGATCATTAGTCAAGACGCGTTGAATTTTCTGGCGCGCCAGGTCCGTTCCGTCGGCGACGGTGACTTGACCGGCGTGGATGGAGCGACCAATTCCCACTCCGCCACCGTGGTGGATTGAGACCCACGAGGCCCCCGAGGAGATATTTATCATGGCGTTAAGTAATGGCCAGTCCGCAATGGCATCTGATCCGTCGAGCATGGATTCGGTCTCACGATAGGGCGAGGCCACCGATCCCGAGTCCAGGTGGTCTCGGCCAATGACGATTGGGGCAGACACCTCGCCACTCGCCACAAGGTCGTTGAACGCCACACCCGCTTTGTCGCGCTCGCCGTAACCGAGCCAGCAAATACGAGCAGGTAATCCCTCAAAGGCCACCTTGTCTTGGGCTTTAGTTATCCAGCGGTGCAACTTTTCGTTATCGGGGAAAAGTTCGAGAACCGCTTGGTCGGTGCGATAGATGTCCTTAGGGTCACCCGAAAGGGCCACCCAACGGAAAGGTCCCTTGCCTTCACAAAAGAGTGGGCGAATGTAGGCCGGGACAAATCCGGGAAAACTAAAGGCTCGCTCGTACCCACCTAGTTGCGCCTCGGAGCGGATGGAGTTGCCGTAATCAAAGACCTCGGCACCAGCGTCTTGGAATTCCACCATCGCCCGAACGTGCTTGGCCATGGACTCGCGAGCTCGGTCGGTGAATTCTTCGGGCTTCTTTTCGGCGTACTCCTGCCAGTCAATGAGATCAATTCCTTCGGGCAGGTAGCTAAGCGGGTCGTGCGCTGAGGTTTGATCGGTGACGATGTCGATGTCTACCCCTCGACGGAGCAATTCGGGAAAAATGTATGCCGCATTCCCAAGGACGCCCACACTCAGGGCAGTGCCGGTCTTTTTGGCGCTCAGCACTCGCTCAATGGCGTCATCGAGGTCTGGCGTCCATTCATCAAGGTATCGGTGGTCTACTCGACGCTGCAATCGCGCGGGATCAACATCCACGCATAGGCATACGCCATCGTTCATCGTCACGGCCAAGGGCTGCGCTCCACCCATTCCTCCCGCGCCAGCGGTCAGGGTCAAGGTGTGCTTCAGGGTGCCACCAAACTTCTTTTCGGCAACCGCGGCGAACGTTTCGTACGTTCCCTGCAAAATTCCCTGGGTGCCAATGTAAATCCACGAGCCCGCCGTCATCTGGCCGTACATCGTCAGTCCCATTTGTTCGAGACGACGGAACTCGGGCCAGGTTGCCCAGTCACCCACGAGGTTCGAATTGGCAATCAATACGCGTGGTGCCCACTCGTGTGTTTGAAAGACACCCACGGGCTTACCGGATTGGACCAACATGGTCTCATCCGCCTTCAAAGTAGTCAGGGTACGCACCAAGGCGTCGAAGCTGCGCCAGTCGCGGGCGGCACGCCCAGTGCCGCCGTAGACCACGAGGTCATCGGGTCGCTCGGCTACTTCGGGATCAAGATTGTTCTGCAACATGCGCAGGGCCGCCTCTTGGGGCCAACCTTGAGCGGTGATGCTCGTACCTCGTGGGGCTCGTACCGGACGTGCGCCTTGCATAGTTCTCTCCCCTACTTCAATTGAATGAATGATTCGGCGAGGTCCAAGATCTCGCCACTACGGACAGATTTGGCGACTGCCTCCATCTCGGGCGACAAGAAACGGTCGTGCCCCGGCCCACCAGAAAGTCCATTCACAAAGTCAGATACGGCCTGCGTGACGGGTGATCCAGCCAATGGCGCGCGCAGCGCGAGGGCGCGGGCGCCAGCGAGTAACTCAATGGCGATGACATCACTTAAGGCCGTCACCGATTTACGCAACTTACGAGCAGCGTGCCAACCCATTGACACGTGGTCTTCTTGCATGCCCGACGAGGGAATGGAATCTACCGACGCGGGCACGGCCAATCGCTTCATCTCCGAGACCAGGGCCGCTTGGGCGTACTGGGCAATCATGAGGCCCGAGTCAACACCGGCTTGGTGGGCCAAGAAGGGGGGCAGGCCAAAGTTGCGGTCCTTGTCCAGCATCCGATCGGTTCGACGTTCCGCAATAGAGGCCACGTCAGCGAGTGAGATCGCGAGGAAGTCGAGAACGGCGGCAATTGGGGCGCCGTGGAAGTTTCCGTTCGAAACCAAGGACCCATCGGCCAAGACCGAAGGATTGTCAATCGCCGAGGCCAATTCAACGCTCGCCACCGATTGCGCGTAAGCGGCGGTGTCTCGAGCGGCACCGTGTACTTGCGGGGCGCAGCGAAGCGAATAGGCGTCTTGGACCTGCGTGGTGTCCTCACTGTGGGACGCCACGATTGGCGAATCCTGCATCAAAGCAAAGAGGTTGGCGGCACTGGCGACTTGCCCCGCGTGGGGGCGCAGCGAATGAATATCGGCGGCAAACACCCGGTCGGTACCGCGAAGCGCTTGTACTGAAATTGCGGCCGAAAGGTCGAGAGTCTTCAACAGAACTTGAATATCTTCGAGCGCCATCAAGAGCATCCCGAGCATCCCGTCAGTGCCGTTGATGAGAGCGAGGCCCTCTTTCTCAGCTAACTCAACGGGCATTAACCCTGAGTTCGCTAACGCTCTTCCCGCGGGGAGTTTCTCACCCGAGGCAGTGTGCACCCAGCCCTCGCCCATCAGAGCGAGTGCCACATGTGCCAATGGAGCTAAATCACCGGAGCATCCGAGCGAACCGAATTCGTGCACCACGGGTGTAATTCCATGATTGAGCATGGCGGCATAGGCCTCAGCAGTTTCAACGCGAACTCCCGATACACCACTGCATAGATTCGTTAGGCGTGACATCATGAGCGCACGAACTACCTCGGCCTCAACTTCGGGTCCAATTCCAGCGGCGTGTGAGCGAATCAGCGAACGTTGCAGGTCGCGACGTTGGTCAGGTGAGATGAAGGTAGTCGCCAACGATCCAAATCCCGTTGACAACCCGTACACCGGGGTTCCGCTTTTGACCATGGCGTCAATGGCCTCGCGCTGCTTGGCGAGTCGCGCCACAACTTCACTACTTAATGTCACCTTCGCGCGGTGACGTGCCACACGCACCAGATCAGCTCCCGAGAGTGGCTTTAGACCAATTTCTACACTCATGCAATCCTCCTCAAGACACCGGCGTAGGCCTCGAGCACCACGAGCGCCGCCAGACGAACGGTGTTCTCGTTTATGTCACGATCGATGTCAATTTCCGTAATGTCCAGCGTGTCCACCCGAGAATCGGCCGCGATGACTCTCGCGAACTGGCGAACCTCGTCGGGGGTAAGTCCCCCGGGTGCTGCGGCGGGGCATCCTGGTACGAAGGCTCGGTCAATAACGTCCACATCGATGTCACAATGAATCTTGCGACCACCCGCTCCAGCAATGTCCAGTGCGCGTTTTGCCGCATCCACTATGGAAAGTGAACGTAACTCCGCTCGAGTAATTACTGTGCTCCCCGCTTCGCGCGCGACGTTGGCGTAGTGCGAGGAGTTTGAAAAATCCGCCAAGCCGATCTGTACCACGTGATGGGGGTTGAGGCCCTGTTCGAGTAATTGACGCACGGGTGATCCGTTGCTTCGCCCCTCACGCATATCCAGGTGAGCGTCGAGCGTGATGAGACCCACGTTGGAGTAGTCCCCGTCGGCTCGGGCGCTCAGCGCATGCCAGGTCACCGCATTGTCCCCACCAAGAATGATGCGCAATTCGCAATCATTGGCTCGAGCTAAAACTGCGCGCAGTTCTTCGCTGGAGACCCCATCGGCTTCGTCGATGTTCCCGAGGTCCCAGATTCCGCCGCCCTCTTCAATATCGCGTTGGTCTTCGTAGGACCAAGTCGAGTACCGAGCCAGGGCTCCGCGAATCGCGTCGGGGGTTGACTGCGCTGACCGTGGCGTTACCGAGGTGGTGTAGGTGTGAAGTCCGAGGAGGGCAACTGGCGCTTTGGGAAATTCTCCCAATAACGACGCCGCCGGAGGCCAGTTCACATCAGGAGTTCGAGACATCCTGCCTATGTTAGGCAGTTATCCTGAGGCCCGTTGGGCTACTTTTTAGGCTTGCGAAGAAGGGCTTTGCAGTGTTTTCCGGTGAGCGAAAGTGGCTGCGGGGTCATCGTCGACCCGGTTACGCCCGGGCTCGCCCACTGGCAATTGAAGTCGTTGGGTTCAGCGACCGCCACAAAGAAGTCTCGCTCCCAGCCGTAGAAATACGTAGCGGCCGACCGTGATTCGCCCTCGAGTCGAAGCACCATAGGGCCGGCTGCGTGCAGCGGCTTGGCGGCCGCCCCCATCATGGGCCAGTACGGGTTGATGTCAAGTTCCATGCCAACCGTCGCTCCGGCGTTCACCAGTGCTTGGGCGAGTTGAAGTGGCGAGGCGTGTTGGATCGTAGCCATATAGACGAGATTGCCATCGGCGTCCACGCCAATAGCGGAACGCGCCACTGCCGGGGTGTCCTTAAGGTAGCCACCCCATTGGTAGGTCGCCCAATGAAGGGCTTCGGGTGAGGGTTGTCCATTTGAGACCAGCAGGGAAAGATTTTGGCGATAGGCAATTGCTTTGAAACCCAGCGGCGGAAAGTTTGGCGCGCCAAAGGAGCCAATCGCCCAGTGCCCGAAACGATCCAGCGCAATTGTGGCATCTCCCTTAATCAACGGCTCGAGGGTCACTCCATCAACGCTCGCACCACCAGCTCGTGCACCATGTTTAAACGCACCATTAAATACGGCTACTACTCCCGCCAGGCCTTCACTAGCCCAATCCACCTTTGATTGGGCGTCGAGGGGAAGCACTACTTTGGTCGGCGGATCTGCGGAGCCAACGTGCCACGCCAAGCGAGTGGTGCGAGCACGAAGCCTCAGGGCGGTAAAGGTGGTTGATCCAACGGTGAAGGGGCGAGTATCAACCATCACTCCACGGTGCGAGCTTGAGACGACCGTCCAGGCGGCTTGCGCGCGCTCTTTAGGTTGAGTAGTGGTGGTCGTAGTAGTGGTGGTAGTTGTAGTCACCTGCTTGTAGGTGACCGCGCCGACCGCTACGAAGCAAAGTACCGCCGTACCGATGAGGACTCGGCGAAATACCTTCAATCGCGAAGCGCCCTTAGTTCCCACGAAATGCTACCGAGGGACTTTGCGAACACCGTTATCGGAATCCAGATCGGCTTCAATAAAGGTGGGCACTGTCTTGGCGACCAACTCGTGGTGCACATCTTCGTCATAGGCCGGTGCAGATTCGGCGAGGTATTCACCGGTCGCCGAGCGCGAAACAACGTTGGTGGTCTTGCGCTTTCCCGATCCGGGCGCGTGTTGCATTTCCTTAGCTAAGTAGTACGTAACTGGATAGGTAATGAGCGGTACCAAGAAGGTCAAAATGCGCATGGCCCAGAGCACTGAACTCAATGACAAGTGCATGAAGTTAGCAATCACGTCGGTTGAAGAGGCGATGAACAAAATCATTAAGAAGGCCAATACCGCCGCACCTGCGGCGGTGCGCTTTGGACGCAAACTTGGTCGGTCCAACAGGTGGTGGATGGCATTGTCGCCGGTGAACTTTCGCTCTAGGGCCGGCCAAGCAAAGGCCAAGTTGAAGATGATGCCCGGTAGGACAACGGCCGGAATCGTTACTTCGAGTGGAATGGTGTGGCCAAAACTGTGGAAGCTCCACGCTGGGAAGATTCGCAGTGCACCATCCAAAAATCCCATGTACCAGTCAGGCTGAACGGCATACGAAATCCTGGCCGCATCGTAGGGGCCAAACTGCCAAATCGGATTAATCTGCGCAAATGCTCCCAGCAAGCCGACCACACCAGCCACCAAGAATAAGAAGCCGGTGGTCTTAGCCATGAAGACCGGGAACATTGGAGAGCCCACAACATTGTTTTCGGTGCGACCAGGTCCAGGGAACTGCGTGTGCTTTTGACGAACCAGCAAGAAGAGGTGTGCGCCAACGAGGCCCATAATTAAGAGCGGCACAATGAGCACGTGAAGAATAAAGAATCGAGGAATCATCGAGGTGCCGGGGAAATTTCCTCCGAACACAAAGAAGCCGAGGTACGTTCCAACGAGCGGGATCGATTCCATAATTGAATAGGCAATGCGAAGTCCCGTTCCCGACACGAGGTCATCTGGCAGGGAGTAGCCCAAAAAGCCGTTTCCGATAGCCAAGATCAGCAATGACAGCCCGACAATCCAGTTCGTCTCTCGAGGTTTGCGGAAGGCCCCGGTGAAGAAGACTCGGGCCATGTGCACAACCATTGCGCCAACGAAAATGTCACACGACCAGTGGTGCATCTGGCGCATCAAAAGACCCGCGCGCACACTAAACGAAAGGTCAACCGACGAGGCGAAGGCTTGAGTTACGTGCTGTCCGTACAGCGGTAGGTACGAACCCTTATAGGTCACAATCGCCGATGAGGGTATGTAATACAGAGTCAAGAAGACACCGGTCGCAAGCAGCACTACAAATGAATAGAGCGCAATTTCACCCAGCATGAATGACCAGTGGTCGGGAAAGATCTTGTCAAGGAAGGTGCGGCCGCCCTTGGCGATGCCTAAGCGCTCGTCAAGTTCATTGATGGCAGTACCGACGCGACCGTACGGTCCCCTAGCTTCGCGCTTCGAGCGCTTGGTGGCAATAGCGTCACTCATGCGCGCTCCCAGAATCCTGGCCCAACGGGCTCGTGAAAATCGCTTTGGGCACGAATGTACCCATTGCTGTCAATGTACAACGGCAACTGCGGCAACGGTCGTGGGGCTGGACCAAAATTGGGTAGCGCACCGTTCGTAACGTCGAACATCGATTGGTGGCAAGGACAGACGAGCAATTGGAGTTGCTGTTCATACAGTCCCACGGGGCAACCGAGGTGAGTGCAGAGTTTGGAATACGCCACGTAGCCGTGCGGGCCCCAACTCTCGCGACCTTTTTGGGTGGTGAAGTGTTCGTTGGACAAGCGAATCAATACAGTCTGGTCCACCGCTTGTCCGTTGTCCGTGTCTTGTTTTCCCTCAGGGAATACGGTCACAATCGAACCGACGGCGAGGTCATTCTTGTGGATACGACGGCCGGACTGGTCAACGGCGAAGGCGCCCTTGCGCCAGTCGGTGTGAAACAAGGTCCCTTTGGGCAAGGGTCCTAGTGAACGCAGCAACGGCCAGATTGAGGCCGCTCCCACGAGGGCCATCGACCCTCCGAGTAGACCGCCCAAGAACTTGCGACGTTGAATAACACCGCCGCCACGCTTAACGATGGCATCGCTCATCGCGTCACGTTCGCCTTGTGTACTCGCTAAGACGTGGCGCTCTTCTACGAATGGTCCGCGAGGCATCAGGTACTTACCCCAGGCAATTAACCCGATGCCGAGAAAAGTCATACCGCCTCCGAAGGTGGCGCCCAACTTCCAAGCTTGGGCGTTCACGATGTAGGCCCATAAGAATCCAACAAAGCTCAACATGGCGGCGATGAAGTTGAGCGCAATTACGCGCTCGACCACTACGGGGTTCTTGGCAGCGGGCTGCAGATGAGGGTCGCTTTCGCGAACACTCTGCAGATTTACCGGCGTGCGTGAAGTGTTCTCACTCATTAGTCGCGCTCTCCTACCCAGTAACCCAAGAGGGCCAAGAGACCAACGCCCAGGGCGAGTCCGATGAATCCTTCAGCCACTGGACCAAGGCCACCGAGTCCAAAACCACCAGGGTTGTTGGGGTGCTGGATCTCGGTCGTGACATATTTAACAATGTCATTGACCTGCTTGTCCGAAAGGTTTCCAGTAAAGCGAGGCATGTTGCCAGGGCCGGTGCGAATCGCTTCGACCACCTGGAAGGCGGGGATGTTGCGCAGCGAAGGCGCGTAGGTGTTCGCCGCCAATGCATCTCCCGAGCCCTCAATGGTGTGACAGGCCGCACAGTTAAGAGCGAACAGCGCCGCACCGTCGGATACGTTGGCGTTCTTCAAGTGGGGGGTCGGAATCAACGGCAGGCTGGGTGAGAGTGAATCTACCCACGCCGCTACCGCTAGGGCCTGTTGGTGATTCAAACGCGCCACGTGGCGCGCAGCCTGAACAGTGCGAGGGTTGGCGGCGGGCATACGACCCGACTCAATCCAGAAGTCCACGGTGGCTGGTCCTACGCCAATCAAGTTCGGATAGGCCCCGGCGGTGCCGTCAGCGGGGACGCCGTTGGCCTTGTCACCGTGACAGGTGGCGCAGTTCTGTAAGTAGAGGGCGCGACCGAGTTGCGCCAGGGCGGCCGAAGGAGCGTTATAGGTAATTGAGTTGTTGCCGTAACTGACAACCTGACCACTGGAATTACGAGTGACCTTTGTGGAGTTAGGCGTACCCGCATTTTTACGGCTGGTTTGGTAATGGTTGCGCGAAACGGCGTTGGCTGGGCCTAGAAATACGAGGACGGGCCCAGCAACCAGGGCCAATAAAAACATAAGAGCTGCCGAACGCTTCAACGCTGAGGTGTTCATTTTCATCCTTCTATTTCAACAAGAACAAGGCCGAGTAGAGACCAATCCACACCACGTCCACGAAGTGCCAGTAGTAGGACACGCCCTGGAAGGTCGAAAGTTCGCCCGGGTCACCGGTACGTCCGCGCATACGGAACAACAAAAAGCCCATCGCCACCAACCCTAAAAACACATGCAGACCGTGAAGTCCGGTCGTAATGAAAAAGACCGAGCCATACGAGTTGGTGTACCAACGCGTGGTGAGGTGTCCCCACTCGTAGATCTGGTTAGCGGTAAAGAATGCGCCCATCACAATTGTGATGATTACCCAATTGCGGGCCTTCCCGCGCTCGCGGTGCTCAATCAGCCAGACGGCGTATTGCATCGTGAATGAAGAGGCCACCAAGATGATCGTAAAGATGCCCGATTGAAGTACGTCGAGCTTGGTATTGACCGGTGGCCACGCGGCCAAGTGCGCGCGGATAGTAAACAATGCGGCGAAGAGACCCGAGAAAAACATCAACTCGGAACCGAGCCAAATCATCACGCCAATCGCCAACATCGGCGGTCGATCGTGGACGATCTTCTCTCGCTTCACCAGGCTATTAAGGGGGATTGCCTGAGTCACACGTCTAATTTAACAAGTATCCACGCCCTTTCGTAGAGGGCTTTGGGGAGACCTACTTTTGGATGGTTTCGGGCAGCCCGGTACTCGCCACGATGGCCAAACGGCGAGTTGGTCGAGTCATGGTTACGTACAGAGTTCGCAACCCTCGGCGCGTTACCTGGCCGGGCTTGGCGCCCCGACAGGCAATATCCATCGGATCAACGACTACGGTGCCATCAAATTCCAAACCATTCGAAGCCTCCGCGGCCAAGACCACCAAGTCGGCTCCGAGTCCCGCCCCCTCGAGCGCGGTTGGGTCAACGGCGGGCAATCCTGCCGCCACGAGCATTTCGAGCACTGAGACCACCTTGGCGGCGGGCGCGATCACTGAAACTCGACCGGGGGCGACCGCTTCAAGCTCCTCGCGCACTACCGACACGAGGACGTTCTCCAGCTCGTCGACGGGACTTTCGATGACCCTCGGAGCAAAACCAGCTCGACGCACCGGTCGCGGTGGCTCGAGGCCATCGGCCGCAGCGCGAAGTGTCGGCGCCGCGAAGTCGAGGACCTCTTCGGGGGTGCGATAACTAACGCTGAGGTCAACGCGAACGGGATCACGACGTGGCGAAAGCATCTCCAAGACAACATCCCAACTCGCCGACGATGCTGCGGTCGTGGCTTGACCCATGTCACCAACAATGGTCATCGAGCCCGACAGATCTCGACGCTTAAGAACGCGAAGTTCCATCGGTGACAGGTCCTGGGTCTCGTCAACCACAATGTGGCCGTAGGTCACAAACTCAGCCTCATCGAGTTCAATCTCTTGCGCGCGGTTTTGACGCTGCGCCTCGCGCAGGGCCGCCGCGCGGACATCACCCGAATAGGCGTCAAGGTCTACACCATCAAGAATGTTGTCAACCCGTCCACGACCCAGTACTTTGGGCTTCTTTCGGGGCCCGAGCAAGACGCGCGCCTCGTCAATGAGGGCCGCGTCCGCTTTCGTCCACGGAATCTCTCCCATCGATGCGCTCCGGGGTCGGTGCAAGAGAGCGAGTTCGGCCTCGCTAAAGAGATCGGCTCCCGCGGCTTTGAGCAATGCCGGAGCGCCAAAGAGATCATGCAAGAGGTCTTGGCCGGTAAGGCGTGGCCAGATGCGCTGGAGCGCCTCTTTGAATTGAGGAGTGGAACGGATGAGGTCGGCCAATTCGACTTGCGCGTTTGATTCTTCGACGTTGTCGCGAACAAAGCGGTCGTGATAGCGAGCGGCCAATCGTTGAGCAATTTCCCGGCCCACCGCTGAACGGCGTGCATTGTGTTTGCCCGGACGCTTTCTGGCTCGGTCCACAATGTCCGCGGTATCGGCGGCGCGCAGTAACACGACCGCACGACCAACCGGTATTTCGACGTCGACCTTCAAGGCGCGCTGGCGAGTACGCAGCGCCCGCGCAATGAGTTGCACCATGCGAGCGTCTCCCTTTAATTGGGCGAGCTCTTCAGATTCCGTCGCTGAAACAGCGACGTTCGACACCAAATCGGTAATAGTCGAAAGGGTAACTCCCGATTCGCCCAAACTCGGCAAAACATTTTCGATGTAGTTCAAGAACAAGGGGTTTGGTCCTACGACCAAGACGCCTTGGCGCTCGAGGGTCGCACGGTGGGTAAACAACAAGTAGGCGGCGCGGTGGAGGGCGACGGCGGTCTTTCCGGTACCCGGGCCCCCTTGCACGAGCATGATCCCCGCGAGCGGGCTGCGAATAATTTGGTCCTGCTCACCTTGAATGGTGGCAATGATGTCGCCCATGTGACCGGTACGGGCCCGACCCAACGCCGCCAAGAGCGCGCCCGGTCCACCCAGGGCCAGTCCACCATCGACCAGACCCTCGTGAACCGCGGTGCCCTCGTCGCCTTCGGGGAGGTGGAGTTCACCGTGCTGGTCGGCAAAGTACTCATCTTCGACGCCCGTCACTTCACGGATTCGAATTGAGACGTGGCGGCGCATCGAAAGTCCGAGGGATTCGACCCCCGTAGCGCGGTAAAAGGCTTCCGCTACCGGCGCGCGCCAGTCGACGACCAGCGGATTGAGTTGATCATCAGAAACCGCGAGTCGGCCAACGTGATAGTTCCCGCCCGCCTCTTCGCTGTCTTTTTGATAATCAATTCGCCCAAAGAATAACGGCTGGTCACCAATGGCTAATTGTTCAAGGCGATTAAGGGCGGTCCCCATGACGACGTCGCGTTCGACCAGGTCCCCCGCGCCTCGCATATTGGCCACCGCCGCGGAGTCACGCAAGGCCATGGCCTCTTCGCGCATGTGGCTCAGTGCAATGAGGGCAGCGTCCAAGAAGGCTTGTTCTTCGGCTATTTCGCGTTCGTGGGCCACAAACCCTCCTTTCCCTTTTGGGGAGAAAACAGTCTAGAGGAGTTGGGACCTGCTCTTACGTGGGACACGCAGGGCCGAAATAGACCTAAATTGGCTATGTCTCGAAAGGAACGTAGTGAGCGACCCCGTATTTCTCCGCGCCGCCCGTGGCGAAACGGTCGAGCACCTTCCCGTCTGGTTCATGCGCCAGGCCGGACGTTCCCTGCCTGAGTACCGCGCCCTTCGAGGAACTGGTTCGATCCTCGACGCCATTACCGATCCCGCACTGAGCGCCGAAATTACTTTGCAACCCGTGCGACGGTACGGCGTGGACGCGGCCATTCTCTTCTCGGACATCGTGACGCCCTATCACGCCATTGGTTTTGGCGTCGATGTCGAGCCCGGTCGCGGCCCCGTCGTCGCCAACCCCTTTACGGCAGCGAGCGACCTAGACCGACTTCGTGACATCACCGCCGATGACTACGCCCACGTCATGAAAACGGTCGAGCTTTCGGTCGCCGCCCTCGCGCAGAGCAATACCCCTCTGATTGGTTTTGCCGGAGCCCCATTCACCGTTGCCAGTTACCTCGTCGAGGGTGCACCAACTCGCGAATTCGCCATCATCAAAACAATGATGCACACCAACCCCACGCTCTTTGATCAACTGATGGACCGCCTGGTCGCAATCACCATTCCCTATCTACGCGCTCAAGTAGCGCACGGTGCACGCGCCCTGCAGCTCTTTGACTCGTGGGCTGGCTCGTTGTCGCGAGCCGAATATATTCGCTTCGCCCTACCCGCCACCCAACGAGTTCTCGAAGGAGTTAAGGACTTGAAGGTCCCCACCATCTTGTTTGGGGTGGGCACCGGCGAGCTCTTAGACCTGATGGCTCAGGCGGGCTCTTCGGTCGTGGGTATTGACTGGCACGTTGACCTGGACGTCGGTAGACGTCGCACTAACAAACCCAGTCAGGGGAACCTCGACCCCGCGCGCTGCCTCGGCGGAGAAGCACTGGCTATTGAAGCCACTCGCGAGGTCCTCGCTAAGGCGGGCAGAGATGCCGGCCATATCTTTAATCTGGGTCATGGCGTTTTGCCATCAACCGACCCCGCGGTTTTAGAGCGAGTCGTCCAAGTAGTTCACGAAGAAGGAAAGGCGGGCGTACGATGAAAATTGGCGTACTCGTTATGGCGTACGGAACTCCTGCTACCCCAGAAGATGTTGAGATTTACTACACGCGTATTCGTCACGGAAACGCCCCCACCCCTGAATTATTGGCCGACTTGCAACGTCGCTACAACGCCATCGGGGGCACGAGCCCCCTGGCCGAGCGCACCGAGGCCCAGGTCACTGCCATCAGAAACGAGATCGAGCGAATCGCCCCGGGTGCCTTCGATGTTCGATTTGGCTCTAAGTACCAGCCACCACTTCTCGAAGAGATTGCCGAGACTTTCCGCGCCGATGGGTTTAGCAAAGTTATTGGTTTAGTGCTCGCCCCGCACTCTTCGTCCATGTCCACCACCCAGTACTTCACTCGCGCCAAGGCCGCCTTAGGTGAGGGAATTGAGTTCATCGAGATTGAGGAATGGTACGAGGCTCCGGGGTTCCTCGAACTCATCGCTGAGCGCGTGACCGAGGCATTAGCGAAGGTGCCCGCCGAGCGTCTCGCCACCACCGAGGTTCTCTTCAGCGCCCACTCACTACCCGAGAAGATTCTCGCCAACGGAGATAACTACCCTGACCAATTACGCGACTCGGCCGAAAAGGCCGCGGCAATTGCCAAGGTGGCTACCTGGGACTTGGCCTGGCAATCAGCCGGACGCACCGCCGATCCGTGGATTGGCCCTGACATTCTCGATGTTCTGCGAAAGAAAAAAGCTAGCGGCGTCACCGATATTGTGTCCTGCCCGATTGGCTTCGTGAGTGACCACCTCGAAGTGTTATTCGACATTGACATTGAAGCCCAAGGCGTCGCCAAAGAGGTCGGCTTGAACTTGGTTCGCACCACCTCACTGAATGCCGACGCTGCCTTTATGTCAGTTTTGGCGAAATTGGTGGTTGACACCGCCGCATGAGTAAGCCCTCGGTCGTCATCGTTGGTGGAGGTATCACGGCCCTAGCCGCGGCCTTTGAACTAAGCGGTGGTGCGGCTGGGCCCAGCGAGGATTCGCCAAGAATTGAGATCATTGAAGCTGCCGCAACCTTTGGTGGCCCCCTGCAAACCACCACCTTCGGTGATCGACTCATGGACGTGGGGCCCGATGGGTTTCTCGTCACGCGACCCGAGGTCGTTCAACTCGCCAAAGATCTCGGGCTCGAGAGTGAACTGATCCCCATTGCCGCTTCGGGCGCGAGCATCTTGCTCAAAGGCAAGCTCCACGATCTGCCCACCGGTCTCATGCTCGGCGTACCAACCGACCGCAAACAGGTCGACGAGATGTCGGGCCTCAGCAAGAAGGCGCGCAAGGCCGCCAAAAAAGATTGGAGAAGTCCTCGCCGACTCCGAGTGGGTGACGATATTTCCATTGGCTCAATTCTCGCTAACAAACTCGGCGATGAGTTGGCCTACCAACTCATTGAACCAATGATTGGTGGCATTCAGGCGGGCAGAATCAATGAACTGTCGGCCAAGTCCCTCTTTCCCGCGCTCTACAACGCTGCTCGCCAAGGTGGCTCTCTCATGAAGAATCTTGCTAGCGCCATGCCCGAACAGCGTTCGAACGCTCCGGCCTTTATGTCCTTGCGTCAAGGAGTGGGGTCACTTCCCCACGTTCTGGAATCAATCTTGCGCGAAAGAA
The DNA here is from genome assembly GCA_903830655.1 of uncultured Actinomycetes bacterium. Lineage (GTDB taxonomy): Bacteria > Actinomycetota > Acidimicrobiia > Acidimicrobiales > RAAP-2 > RAAP-2. Next base: position 36,381 of record CAIKUQ010000050.1, read on the forward strand.
AGGTCATCCTTCGCACCAATACGCCCGTCACTCGTATTCGTGCGGTCGCGGCGGGAGCGTACGAGTGGGAGGTCGACACCGAGAGCACCACTACTTCCGCTAATGCCGTCATTATGGCCACACCCGCCGGTGTCACCGGTTCGCTCACTGCGATGATTGACGAAGCACTCTCGAAACTGCAAACGGTGCGCACGGCCGCAACGGCGATGATCACCTTTGAGTTCGCCAGCGCCTCGCTCCAACTTCCCCAGCACGGTACGGGCGTCCTGGTCCCACTCCGCACGGAGTGGACCGGCCGCGGTTCTCTGCTCACCACCGCGATTACCTTTTTAGATCGTAAGTGGACTAATTTGCAGCGTCCCGAATCAACTGTTTTGCGCATTCACGTTGGACGAAGTGATGATCAGCGTTACGCCAAGTACTCCGACGATGAGTTAAGCGACCGAATTCTTAAAGAACTGGCCTATATCTTGGGTGAAGCGCCCACACCACTTCGCACCATTGTCTCGCGCTGGACGGCGGGACTTCCTCAATACGCCGTGGGGCACGAGCGACTGGTCTCGGAAGCTCGAGCAGTGAGCGAGCCGCTCAACCTGTTCTTGGCGGGTAATTCCTATGACGGTGTCGGCATTCCCGCGAGTATTAATTCGGGGAGACTTACCGCCCGCCAGGTACTTCGAGCAATTTCCTAGAGGTAATAGCCCGAGTGGATATAGATGCAGGGCACACCCGCTTTGACGTACATCGCGTGATTTTTCGGGTCGTCGTCGACCGCTAGGCGAACTTTGTACCCATCCTCACGAAGTTGTTCGAGTACGTCCAGCTTGAAGGTATCGACGCCGATATTGTTCCCGTGTTCGCGCATCACCAAGATGTCCCAACGGAGGTTGTGCTCGTTCAGCCACGACACCGTTTTCGCTGAAACTCGGTGAGGACGCCCGGTGACCAAGATTATTTGCAACGAGCTGTCAAGTAGTTGAGCCATAACCCCCACCTCGGCGATTACCGGATCCTCGTTGACATCCTCAAAGAAGCTGCGCCAGTCGTTGCGCGTGAGGTGATGCTGGCGCCCCGAGGCATCCGCTAAGACACCATCGATATCGAGAATTACCGCATCCCCTGGTTCAATGCCGGAGACGCGGTAGGTCCAATGTTCTCGTTTATCGTCGTTTTTCACTATCTTCTGCTGCTCTGTCTAGTCGATGAAGTTTCTCTGCGAGAATGGACCTATGGCGGTCCTGGAACAACACACAATTCCCGTTCCCTACGGACATCGTATCTTTGTCTTGTCCGACCTCGGCCTTAGCCCTGATAGCCAAGGAACTTCCTCGAATGTTCGAGACTTCTGCCAAGTGCTCGACGAGATTGACGACGCCAGTTTTGTTGTCGTCGCCGGCAACCTCTTTGGGCCCGATTCCACATCCAATGTTGGCAAGTTTGTTGAAGCGACATTTCAACAGCTCCCTGAATTAGTTGGTGCAATCCGTCGATTCACCTCCAACGAGGGCCGCCGCATGATTATTCTGCCTGGTTCGCTCGACCGAGAGCTCGTCAGCGACGAAATCGCCCATTCAATACTCGAATCTCTTGGTGTCGAACTCGCCAGTGACATTATTTTTCAAGTGGCTTCAACCACTGGTGTTCGCGATTTGGCGGTGGTGGCGGGCAAGGGAACGGTTCGAGCGATCGGGTCAGACGCCCAAAGTTTGCGTGAGGCACGACTCCTCGAAGATCCCCTGGCTAATTCCCGCTTTGTCACCTCACGCGTTCTCTATCGAAGATTACGGGCCTGGATTTGGATTCCACTGATTCTTTTGTTGCTCGCAGATTTCTCCAGCACCATCACCGCCATTGTTGAACATTTCACTCATCATCACTTCAAGGCCCGTCACCTGCATCCATCTAATTTTGTGGCGAATCTAATTTTGAACCTTTCGCTGCTCATTGGCAGTGAAGCGATTCTTGCCGGAGTCGCTTCTTGGCTTGTGCGCCAACGCTTTGACCGAGACCTTCGACTCCGTCGATTACCAGAATTGTGCGAACCCCTGTCCATTACCCAAGTCGATGGACTGGACGCAATTGAGTTTGCCCGCGGCATAGTTGAAAATGGTGGTGCCGGTGCGATTATTGGAGGTACCTCTCGACCCGCTCTGGCCTTCCTTGACAAGGGGGTGTGCGCAGCCCCTGGTCCAACTCGAAAAGTTTTTGTCGAACGTTGGGGGCGCCTCGGCCTGCCAAGAATATTTGGAACAACGGAACGCTTCTCAATGGTGGAAGTCGAATCAACAACCGAAGTTCACGTGCGCCTAATCAGCCGTGATGCACCTCTCCCCGCGGTCCACTTCATTGAACGACTCCTCAGTGGGCCAGTGCTGCAACCATCAGCCCCGGCCTCGCGAGCAACAATTGGTTCCTGGCCAACCGGATCACCCTTCCCCTTAGCCCTTGATCGGCTGAAAGAGCAACGCTCTCGTCGACGGGCTCGGCGCATCGCTTCGGGTCTGATTCTTTTTGATGGACTGATTAACGTTGCCATTTCAGTCGCGCCACCATTGCGATCACGGTTACACGCTGTTTTGGGTCTTCTCCCTCTGGGAGCGGCGCAGTCGGCGGCGGCTTTCACTGCAGTGGCTGGACTAGTGATGATCATGATTGCCCGCGGTGTTCGAAGAGGGCAGCGACGGGCTTGGTATCTCGCGGTCTCCTTGTTGGGCTTGACCATCGGCACCCACTTTGCCCGAGGGGGTTCCCTCGTAGCCAGCGGTCTCGCTTTGGCCATCATGACTTTCCTCATTGTGAGGCGCCAGCATTTCCAGGCGTCGGCTGACCGGTCTTCCGTTAAGGCCGCGCTCCCTCGACTATTTGGTGTCGCCCTGGTGGCTGTCGTGGCGGCGACTTTGGGCGCCGAAGCTACCGCCCGTCACCAGCTGCCCAGCGTTGGGGTTGTCTTTATGGCCTCCATCGAGCGGCTCGTTGGCCAGTCCAACATTCAATTACCCGATCACGCCGGTGATTTCTTGAACCCCACCTTGCTGGCGGTGGGCATCTCTCTACTGGTCTCGGCGCTCTATCTCTTCACTCGACCAGTGGTCGACCGCCGCCTTTCAACGGCCAGTCGTTCAACTGAGCGAAAGATCGCTGAGCTTCGTGCTCGAGAGATTGTGCGTCGTCATGGACGGGGCACGCTGGACTACTTCGCATTGCGAGATGACAAACAATTCTTTTTCTTTCGCGATTCGCTCGTAGCGTACGCCGTGTACGGCGGAGTCGCCCTGATCTCACCCGATCCCATTGGTCCCGAAGCCGAGCGCACCGAAGTATTCTCAGCATTTCGCACCTACGCCGAGAGCCGCGGATGGACCATTGGCATCATGGCCGCGGGTGAGAGTTGGCTACCTATTTATTCGCAGGCTGGTCTCCACAACGTCTACCTCGGAGACGAAGCGATTGTTAACTGCCAGGAGTTCACCCTCGAGGGTGGGCGGATGAAGGGATTGCGTCAAGCCAACAACCGCCTTGAGCGTCATGGGTATCGAGTTGAATTCTTGGATCCGGCCGTCATTGACCCGGCGAAGGTCAACGACCTGCTTGAGCTCATCACGATGCTGCGCCGAGGAGATGCGGAGCGTGGTTTCTCAATGATGCTGGGGCGACTCTTTAACCCTAAGGACAAGGGCCTCCTGCTGACCATTGTGTACGGACCCGATAATCGGCCAGCCGCGGTGTGTCAGTTCGTTCCCTCACCCGCCATTAGTGGCTATTCGCTCGACCTCATGCGTCGTGATCCGGGCGATCACCCCAATGGACTGATTGACTTCGCCTTGTGTCAAACCATCACGCACTTGCGCGAGATTGGTGGCCAGGGCTTAAGTCTGAACTTCGCCGCTTTCCGCTCAGTCTTAGAAGAAGACGAGAGAGACGGGGCGATTACTCGCGTCGAACGTTGGGCCCTCAAGCGACTGAGTGGCATATTCCCTATTGAGTCACTCTGGACTTTTAACTCGAAGTACTACCCAACCTGGTTGCCCCGCCACTTGGTGTATCCCGCCGCGGAAAGTTTCGTTCCCGTTGTCGCGGCGGTCCTTCGTGCTGAATCCATCACCGAACTTCCCGTATTCGGTCGACTCCTGGCTAATGACCCGTCGAACAGGCCTGGCACGGTTGTCCCACCCGAGGTACTCGCCGCCGCCAAGGCCACGGAAAATTAATCGAGACGCGTAGCGATTCCGCGAGCGAGTTTGTCCGCCGCGAAGTCGTCAAACCCTAAAAAGAGCGAAGGCTCAACCAATTCGAGTTCCATGAGAGCCCAACCAACGCCGTCGTGCACCAGGTCAATTCGAGCGTAGAGCAGGTCGCCGTAGCCACCCGATTCAATGATTGCTTGTGCGGTTGCCAGTGCCTCGGGTTCTACCTCGGCTCGGCTCATCTGTTCACGACGAAAGAGCTTGTCGCGCTCATCGGGCTTGGTATTTAGCATTGCCCCTTTGGTCATCGCGTGCGAAAAACTACCATCGATGAAAATCACCGCCCGCTCGCCCACCTCATCTACGGATTTGATGTAGGGCTGCACCATCACATCACGATGGGAATTCTGTAAACGCTCCACGTGAGCGAGGGCGTCCTCACTCTGGCCCGGCGAAAATCGCTCGGCATCAATTGAGCCCGCTCCCACGCAAGGCTTGACCACAAAGTCCGTGTCGGGAAAACTGATTGACTCGCCCACCCGTAGAAAATCCGTGGGAACAATGCGATGTCCTTGAGCGGCGACATCGGCGAGATAGTGCTTGTCCGTGGAATACTCAACCAGCTCGAAAGGATTGTGCAGTCGCTCAATTCCTCTAGCCCAGGCCAAGAATTCGCTCCTTCGTGGTGCATAGTCCCAAGTCGAGCGCAGAACCGTGAGGTCAAACTCATCCCATGTAACCCGCGGATCATCCCACACGCACATGGTGGCGGGAATGCCCGCTCGCTCCATCGCGGCTAGCAATACCGGAGTATCAACATCGACATCATCTCCACGACAGGTAGCGATAGCTACGTGGGTCATGGCAGAAATGAAATTGCGGCATGTTGGCACAGCCACATTATTGGCGTCGGCCAAATACCAAATACCACTACGACCGCTACGCCAAAAGCGATGACGAATCCAGTGGCACCGGGCACCTTCAACCGAGCTTGGTCGGGCTCAGGGTCGGCAAAAAGAATCTGCGTCCAACGTAAGTAGAAAGCAGCAGCTATGGCGGCGCTAATCATGGTGATAACACCGAGTGTCGTTCCACCGGCGTCCATAACTGCCGCCACTACTGAGAACTTGGCGAAGAAGCCCAAGGTGAAAGGTGCACCAAGTTGCGAGAGCAAGAGTAAGGCGAGGGCTGCCCCCAACCATGGTTGGCGTCGCCCGAGTCCTCGATAGGACTCAATGTCGTGCTGATCGTCGGTGGCGCCCCCAACCAAACCGACAATGGCGAAGGTCGCGATGATTACCGGAACATACGTGCAGACAAAGAACAATGTGCTCGCAATACCGCGACCGGTGCCCGCCCAAAGTCCCAGCAGCATAAAACCAGCTTGGTTGATTGACGAGTAGGCCAGGAGTCGCTTGACGTTGCGTTGAGTAAGACCCACACTCGCGCCCACAATCGTTGAGAGCACAATCAAAGCGAAGAGCAATGGTCGCCAGGTGTCGAGGTTGGTGCCGAGTCCGCTCAAGATGACACGAATAAATCCGAGAAAAGCGCCGACCTTGACCACTGCGGCCATGTACCCAGTAATGGGAGTCGGGGCACCTTCGTAGACATCGGGGGCCCAGTTGTGAAAGGGAACGGCCGCCACCTTGAACGCAAAAGCAATCAAGATGAGCGCACCACCCAGGTAGGCCAAACCGGGGTGCAGTAGGTAATTGGCCGCGAAGAAGAGAGACATCGTCGAAATGGTTGTCGTACCGGTGGCCCCGTAAAGAATTGCTACACCATAAATGAATACCGCGGCCGCGAGTCCGCCGAGTAAAAAGTACTTCAGTGCAGCTTCAGCCGAGCGCGCACGATGACGATCCATGGCCACCAAAACATAGAGCCCGATGGAAAGAATTTCTAGACCAAGAAAGATCACCACGAGGTCATTGGCGACCGCCATCATGATTGCCCCGGCACTCGTCGCCATGATCAAGATATGGTTTTCGATACCCAACAACTTGGTTCGAATGGCCCAGTCTCTCGCTACCAGAATGGTTAGCAAAGTGCCCAGAGCCACCGCCACCGTCGCCATGGACCCAAATCGGTCAAGGACGATGGCGTGCGAAATCGTTTCACTAGCTCCGTGTTGTGAGACGTAGAGCCATTGGAACACGGCGACCACTACGACCGCCAACGAGCACTTTGCGCTAAACACCGTGGCGGCGGTAGCGCTTAAGCGCGAACGGCGAAGCGCCGAGGTCACCAGGAGGGCGAGTGACGCGCCAAAAAAGATGAGCACGGGCGCGATGGCCAGGTAATGAACAGAAGGAATTTTGATCACTTGTCAACCCCCGAGTACGACACATGCGTGATGAGGTTGGCTATCGAAGGAGTGATTTTGTCGATAGCGGGCCGTGGGAATACCCCGAGTAACAGAATTAGCACGACCACGGGAACGAGAACCCAACGCTCTTTGTTAGTAACGTCTTCCACCGCGAGATTCTTCGCATCGGCCTTGCCGTGGAAGACACGCTGGTAGACCCAGAGCCAGTAGATGGCCGCACCCACAACACCGAAGGCACCCACAACTCCCCACCACGTGTTGGTGGCAAAACTGCCCAACAGAATCAAATACTCACTGACAAATCCTGAAAGTCCCGGCAGCCCAATAGAGGCAAGAATCACAATGGTGAAGAGAACGGCCAACACCGGTGCGCTCGCCTGGAGACCTCGCAAGTCTTTGATGGTATTTACCTGGCGTCGCTTCTCGATGAACGAAACGAGCAAAAAGAAGCCGATGGTGATCACTCCGTGGTTGAACATCAATAAGACCGCGCCAATCATGGCAATCTGTGATCCGCTCATCGCCCCGAGGGTGATGAATCCCATCTGTGCGAGAGAGGAGTACGCGATGACCCGCTTTAGGTCTCCGGCAACACAGGCCATCGCTGACCCGTAGAGAATGCCAATGACCGCGAGCGTCATAACGATTGGTCGCATGTCCGACAGAGCTAGAGGAAAGAGCCCAATGGCAAAACGCACTAAGCCGTAGGAACCGAGTTTGGCCAAGAGGGCTGACATCTCAATTGATCCCGCGATTGGCGCTTCGGCATACGTAATGGGTGACCAGGTGTGGAAGGGCCAAATCGGCGACTTGACCGCGAAGGCAAAGCCAAATGCACAGAAGAGGACAACCGATGCGGTGTGACTGAGATGCACCGCCGAAAGGGTCGTGTAGGAAAAGTTCAGTGCCCCACGGACGTAGTGCTGGTTCTTAAAGCCGAGGAACAAGATTCCAATCAACAACGGTACTGAACCGATGAAGGTGTACAGGAAGAACTTGAGGGCCGCACGAACTCGCTCGGTGCCTCCCCACTGACTAATCAAGAAGTAGCTAGGCACCAGCGTAAGTTCAAAGAATAAGAAGAAGAGCAACAAATCGTGGGCCAGGAAACTACCCATCGAAGCGGTGGTGAGAATTAATAGCCACGAAATCAATGCGGGTTCGCGGCGCTTGTCGCGCGCACCCAAGAGTGCGAGCAGCAAGGTCAGCGAGGTCAGTAACACCATCAACAAAGAGATGCCATCGAGGGATACGTCGTAGGCCAAGCCCAACGGGGCGGAGATCACGTGACGCGCAGCAAAGTCAATGCCCGTTCTCGTCAAGTGCTGGTTGTACATCCACGCCACGACAATCGAAAGAGCCATCTCCAAAGCTGCCACGCCAACGCCAACGGCGTAACTCGCACCCGGGCGACGACGGACCAGCAGCACGAAGGCCACGCCAACCATTGGCACCAGGAGCAGTGCACTGAGCCACCATGAGGAGTGCATCATTAAAAACCAATCCTTGCTACGAGGTAGATCATTACGATGGCGATACCTAGGACCATCGCTAACGCGTATTGACGAACGAAGCCCGTCTGCAGTTCACGGAGCTGTACACCAGTGCGAGCAGCCAGCCCACCAAAGCCATCGGCGGCGCGGTCAATGACCTTCTGTTCAACCACCACGTAGCCCACTCGCGCCGAAGTGGTAAGGGGTCGACCAATGGTCGCGTCGTAGAAACCATCCCAGTGCCATACCTTTTCGAAGAACTCACGTTCGAAAGTCTCTGATTCATGCTTGTCGCGCCAAATGCTGAACGCCGCCATGAGCCCGACAATGGCGGCGGCCACATCGACGAGAGAGAGACCCCATTGGGTGACAACCGAGAGTGGAGCACCCGCCGGTACCGCCCCAAAGGTGGGGTCCAGGAAGGAAGCCAGTGAGTGATTGTGAACCCAGGGCAGGTCAAGCCCCCCACCGAGAATGGCCAAAACCGCGAGAACAACGAGGGGCAGTGTCATCATCCACGACGACTCGTGCGGATCTTCGTCCTGGGTAACCGTGCGGAATCGCTCGGTGCCGCGGAAGGTCAAAACAAATAAACGACTCATGTAATAAGCAGTGAGGACGGCGGTCACTAGCGCGAAAATCCAAAGCAGACGGTTGTGTGCGTAGACATTGGTCAACACGTCCCCCTTGGCCCAGAAGCCAGCGAATGGCGGAATGCCCGAGATGGCCAACCAGCCAATCATGAAGGTTGGAAAGGTCAGAGGTAGATACTTGGCCAGAGCACCCATCTTGCGGAGATCTTGCTCTCCGTGTAACGAGTGGATGACCGAACCCGAGCCCAAGAACAGCAGTGCTTTAAAGAAGGCGTGAGCAATCATCAAGAAAATTGCCGCTGAGTACGCGCCCACACCAACGGCGAGGACCATAAAGCCAATCTGTGACACTGTCGAAAAAGCCAACACCTTTTTAATATCGCGTTGCGAAGTGGCGACCGTTGCCGCCACGAAAGCGGTGAGCGCGCCAACTACCGCAATGGTCATACGTCCCGAAGAAGAAAGCGCTAGTACCGGCGACATGCGAACTAGCAAGAAAACGCCGGCGGTAACCATGGTGGCGGCGTGGATCAGCGCCGACACGGGAGTGGGACCCTCCATAGCGTCCGGCAGCCAATTGAAGAGTGGAATCTGCGCACTCTTTCCAGTCGCCCCCAAAAGTAGCGAGAGCACGATCAGCGTCGCCACCGTTGGGCTCAAATTGGAGGCATTCGTGAAGATTGAGAGGTAGGTCAGCGTTTGACCGTGAGTGAAGATTAAGAACATAGCGACGAGCAAGCCCACGTCTCCGACGCGGTTGTAGATAAAAGCCTTCTTGCCGGCCGACGCGGCAGCCTCTCGGTCGAAGTAGAAAGACACGAGCCAGTACGAGCAAACACCAACTCCCTCCCAGCCAACGAAGGTCAGGACCAGGTTGTTAGCTAGTACCAGGACCAGCATTGAAAACACGAAGAGGTTCAAATACAAGAAGAACTTACGAAAATCCTTTTCACCATGCATGTAGCTGATCGAATACAAATGAATCAGAGCAGAGATTCCCGTTACGAACAAGCACATCGTGATTGAGAGTGGATCGACCAAGATTGCCGCGGGAACATCTAGGGTCCCGGCGTGAATCCAGGTAAAGAAGTTAACGGTAACCTCACGATTCGCGCTACCCAGCAACTGGAAGAAGCAGATAACCGTAGAAATGAAACTGATAGCAATCGCTCCAGTCGCTACCCCACCAATGGCCTTTTCTTTCATTTGAGATCCATTGACTACGTTGAAAAGAAATCCTACGAGTGGCGCGACGAGAATTAGCAGTGCGAAATGTGGCATCTCAACCCTTCATTTCCGAGAGCTCGTCCACTGAGGTCGTCGAACGACGGCGGAAGATCGCCACCACAATGCCCAAGCCCACGGTGACTTCGGCGGCGGCGACCACCATCACGAAAAATACTGAGGCTTGCCCACCAATGTCACTCAGGGTCCGCGAAAAGGTAACGAAGGTAAGGTTCACGGCGTTCAGCATTAGTTCGAGGCACATAAACATAATCAACGCACTTCGTCGAGTGACCAGTCCGTAGCCCCCGATGCCAAACAAGACAGCGGCGAGTACTAGGTACCAAGCAGCGGGGACATTCATGATGCCTCCTCCAGCACTCGCTCACGGCGAGCCAAGAGCACCGCACCGACCACCGCGATGATCAGTAAAGCGGCGGTGGCCTCAAAGGCAAACAAATAGGTCGTGAAGATCGAAGTACCGAGTTGCTTGACATTGTGAGACCCAGTGGCGAGGCGAGTGCCTCCCAGTGAGAGTGAAGGTACTCCGGTAACCCAGCTCGAACGCGACATCGTGAAAATAATTGCGCTGACCGTGATCACAACCCCGACCAGAGCCAATGGCTTTTGCGAAACGAGGGGTTGAACATCTACGCCCTCGCGGCGGTCGACGCCCAAGAACATAATGACGAACAAGAACAGGACCACAATGGCCCCGGCGTAGACGATGATCTGTACCGCAGCTAAGAAGTCAGCTTGTTGGGCGATGAAAGCCACCGCTACACCAAACAGCGTCATGATCAAACTTAGAGCAGCGTGCACTGGGTTTTTTAGGGAGATGACGCCAATGGCCCCCGTCAGAATAAGTGCGGCGGCGGCAACAAAAACGATGACGCTGGGTACTGCGTACGCAAGAGCCAACATCATTTAGTGACCTTCTTCCTAAAAGCAGGACTCTTGGCCTTCAGGGTAGTAATCAAGCCAGCCACCCCAACTATATCTAAGGGCTTGTCCTGGGGCAGTAGGTGCTTGGCGAATGCCCGACGCAACATCTTCGTACCGGTTGCTTGGTCATCACGGTTCTCGCTCTGTCCACCTTCGGCGGCGCGCATTCCAGCTCCTAGGTCAGCGGTCCACTGAATCTCTCCCTCATAACGAGCATCGCCCGCGGGAGAGGTAGCGCGCATCCAGCCACCGGTCATCTCCGCTTCCCCCTCGCGCCAGTCTTCCCAAGGAAGTCGCTGCGGGAAGCCCGCGTCATCGACAACTAATTCCTTCTTGGTGTAAATCGCGTCAGCACGGTTAGTGAAGGAGAACTCGAACATCTTGGACTCGGTAATGGCCTGGGTGGGACACGCCTCAACACAGAGGTCGCAGTGAATACAGCGCAGATAGTTGATCTCGTAGACGTACCCGTACCGCTCTCCGGGACTGACCGGGTGATCTGGTGGATTGTCAAGACCACGAACATAAATACAGTCCGCCGGACACACGCCCGCACACAGTTCACAGCCGATGCACTTTTCCATTCCATCTTCGTACCGGTTCAGAACGTGTCGGCCATGTTGGCGTGGTTGCTTGGGGCGCTTGGCTTGCGGATAGCTAACGGTTACCGCGGGACGAGCGAGGTGTCGAAAGGTGAGATTAAACCCACCGAAGAAATCAAGAACGCGAGCCATCAGTTCTCCCCCTTTGTTGTTCGCTGACGATAAAGACGGCTGGGCGTTGGGCGTTGGCCTACTTCGGGCAGTACCGACTCAGATCCCACGGTGCGGTCGGCTCCCAAACTGTAGGCGCGGGTCAGGACAAACCAACCCAGAATCACGGTACCCATCATCGAGATTCCCCACCAGCGATTGACTAAGAAGCCCGCCACAATGAGCATCCACCCCAACGAAAGTGGGATGAGGCGCTTCCAGCCCAAGTCCATCAACTGGTCGTAGCGGAAACGAGGCAGCGCAGCCCGGAACCAGATGTAGCTAAAGGCGAAGGCGACAGTCTTGCCGAGGAACCAGAGAATTGGAAAGACCCAGGCAAAGTGATGGATTGGCGGAATGTAACCAGCGGGGCCACCGAAGAACAGAGTCACCATGATTGCCGACATCGTGATGGTGTTCATGAATTCGGCCAGGTAGAAGAGGGCGAATCGCAATGATGAGTACTCCGTGTTGAATCCCCCAACGAGCTCAGTCTCCGCTTCAACAACGTCAAATGGTGGTCGGTTTAGTTCCGCGGTAATGGCGATTAAGAAAACAACGAAGGGCACGACGCCTAGGCGAATGAGATTCCAGTGCCAAACACCGTGGGCCTGCGAGGTAACGATGTCGTGAGTGGAGAGCGATCCGGTAGCGAGAATGATCGTGACAATGGTCATTCCCAACGCTGCTTCGTAGGAGATCATCTGGGCCGAAGCGCGAACGGACGAAATGAGTGGATACTTAGATCCCGAGGCCCAACCAGCCAACATCACGCCGTAGACCGAGATGCCTGACATGGCGAGCATGACGAGAATGCCCATAGGCGGGTTGGCGACTTGCAGCATCACGGTGTGTCCCGCAATGTGCAGCGTTCCACCAACGGGCACAATGGAAAAAGTGATGAGAGCTGGCACTAAGCACAGGTAGGGCGCCAGCTTAAAGACGAACCGATCAGCCTCGGCGGGAATCAGGTCCTCTTTAAAGAACAGCTTGATTCCGTCGGCCAACGTCTGTAGCAAACCAAATGGCCCCCAGCGTTGTGGTCCGATGCGACTTTGCATCTTCGAGATGACCTTGCGCTCAAACCAAATCATGAGAATGACCGCTCCCATAATTGAAGCAAAGCCCGCGACAATCTTGATGAGGGCAATCAAAATTACGACTGCAGTGATGCCGTGTGCGTAGAGCGGGTCTACAGAGGCCAGCCAGTTCATGCCTTCTCCACCTCGACACGGGTGAGCGATTCGCCACTTTCAATCAATGGACGAACGAGGTCAGCGTTTTTTGAGTCACGCGCACCCAAAGAAAGACAGCAGGTTCCGGGAACCGAGTTCTGTTCTTCCACAACTGTGAAGATGCTCTTCGCGCCGGCGGAGCTGACCCGAACTCGATCCCCACTGGTGACGCCAAACTTCTTCGCTGTTTCGGGGTGGAAGGTGGCGGTACCGCTAGCGCGCAAGTTGTCAAAAGCGGCACTAGCTTGAACGGCCATTCCGTCGTCGTACAGGACCCGTGACACGACGAGGCGAATCTCGTTCGCTTTGGCGGTGGGGTTGAGTGTCGCCTCGACTGTCACGAGATCGCCCACCGACGCTTTTGTTACGGTCGAAATCGTTTCGATAGTGGTTGTCGCGACAGCGCCGGTCATGGTGCCGAGTCCAACTCTGCTCGCGGGCTGTACACCCGGGAAGGCGGATGGGTCTAAAGGTCGAATGAGCGTCCCTTCGTTGGCGGCGTTAACGAGAAGCCCTTCGACACTTTGGCCACTCAACACCTTCCAAGTTGGGTAACCCGTCGTCGACTCAATGGTTTGAGCGGCCTGCTCGACTGAACTTAGGCCCAGGCTTTGTCCGAATTGTTCCGCCAACTCGCTCGCGATTGCTACGTCGTTCCACGCCGTTCCCGCAGCAACGACCTTGGCGTGGACTCCAAGGACACGGCCTTCGATATTGGTAAAGGTTCCGGTGCGCTCGTGGGCCACCAGCGCGGGTAACACCACGTCAGCAAATTCGAGGGTTGCTCCCCCGTGTCCAGTTACTGCGACCACTGCAGCCTTCTTCAGTGCAGCCTTCGCAGCCTTCTGGTCGATCACGTTACCAATGAGGCATCCTCCCGCAAGCACCAACGCTTTTTGTTGGCCACTAGCGAGTGCTTGGATCTGGGCCAAGGTCCCACGGCCGGTGCCGTTGTGAAATGATCGTCCCGGACGAAGGTTTGGTGCGAGACCCATGTCTAGGGCTCCGTGAATATTTGAACGCCGTAAGGCCGAAAGAAATTTCGCCGCCGGGAACGATGCGCGAAGAGTTTGGATTGCGTTCTCAACGTACGAAGCATCCTCGGCCGCATTGGCTCGACCTACAACGAAGACAACACCGTCACCGGTGCCGATTAATTCGCGCGCGGCGTTAAGCGCATCACTCGAGGCTGGTGCGGTTCCCTTTTTGTCGACCAGGGCGCTGACCAAGGCGCTGACTTCACCGGGGCAAACGGGAATTGAAACGGTGGCGTGATCACTTAAGCCGGTGGCCAGGCTCTTGAATTCAACAAGCTTTTGCCCACGATGCACAACTGTTTCGCGCAAGCGGAGGAAAAGTATTGGCAATTCTTCACGGAGGTCTCCGGTCAGGGTAACGACAACACGAGCCTTGGTGGCCTCTTCAATCGTGGCCGAAGGCAGGCTCTGCAAGAGAAGTCCGTCGAATCCGTCCCCATACTGGGCGTCAATATTGTCAGTGCTCAGTACGCCACGGCCGAACCGCTCCCACGCAAATGCACCTTCGTTGGTGAGCGCAGCGCCACCAATAATTCCTACCTCATCGGGTGACGAAACACTTAGTAGTGCCGCGGCCTTGGCGAGTGCGTCGCTCCAAGTGGTTGTCTGGAGTTTTCCATTAATTCGAATAAGCGGTTCGGTGATGCGAGTCTTAGGCGAGAGAGGGTCAACGCTTTCGGGGTTGGCGTCGACCGCTTCAATTGCGAAGCGACCCTTGTCGCACATCCAACCATGGTTCACTGCTTCAGAGTCGAGTCCGAGAACGCGAGTAAGCCGGTTGCTCGATGACTGGACTGCGACCTGGCAGCCAACGGCGCAGTTCGTGCAAGTACTCTCAACCTGATCTAAGTCCCACGGACGAGCGGTGAAGCGATAGGGCTTCGCCGTAAGTGCGCCTACGGGGCAGATTTGAACAGTGTTGCCGGAGAAGACTGAGTCGAAGGGGTGCGCGGGATCGGGGGCAACTTCAATCATGTCACCACGACCCGAGAAGGCGATTTCGTTGTCGCCCGCAACTTCACTAGCGAATCGGGTGCAGCGCGAACACTGAATGCAGCGCTCACGGTCTAAGAGTACGTTTTCTCCAATCGAGATTGGCTTAGCGAAGTGGCGCTTTTCTTCGATGAAACGAGTCTCTCCAGATCCGTGCGCCAAAGTTTGGTCTTGGAGTGGGCACTCGCCACCCTTGTCACATACTGGGCAATCGAGCGGGTGGTTAGCGAGCAAGAACTCGAGAACGCCATCTTGCGCCTTTTTCACCTTGGGAGAATCGGTGATGACATTCATTCCTTCGTTAACTTTGAGATAACAAGCGGGCTGCAGGGTTGCGCCCCGAGGGCCATCAACTTCAACTAAGCACATGCGACACACCCCCACCGGCTCCATACGGGGGTGGTAACAAAAGCGTGGCACGTACGTTCCCGCTCGCTCGGCGGCGGCAATCAACAGCTCGCCCGGCTCCGCCTCAATAGCTCGGCCGTCAATGGTGATGGAAACGGATGTACGGGTCATCTCAGACATGCGTGCAACCTCCGTTTTCGACGTGCTCAATGAACTCGTTTCGGAACATCGAAATAGCCGAGTGCACCGCCGATGGAATTGATGGGCCCAGCACGCAAATGGTGGTCTGCTGTGGCGGCCAGGTGAGTCCGGGCGAGATGTTGTCGCACAGGTCAAGAACCAGATCAATGTCTTCCATGCGACCGCCACCGTGTTCGAGCCGGTACATAACGCGCTCAATCCAACCGCTGCCTTCACGACATGGCGTGCACTGGCCACAGGATTCGCGGGAGAAGAATTTCGTGATCCGCCAAGCAGCGCGAACCATGCACTGGTCTTCGTCGAGAACCACGACCGAACCAGACCCAAGCATCGAGCCCTTACTCGCTACCTCATCGGCACCGAGTGGCACGTCGAGCAGGTCCTCGCCAAACCACGGGGCCGAAACGCCACCGGGGATGATGGCCTTGACCTTCTTATTACCGGGAATACCTCCACCCAGAGCGGGATCAAAAATCAGGTCACGGAAGGTGTTCTTGACCATTTCAATTTCGAAGACCCCGGGGTTAACCACATTGCCCGCCAGCGCGAAGAGGCGCGTACCGGTGGAGTGACCTTCGCCCAAGGCCGCAAAAGCGGCACCGCCATGAGAAATAATCCAAGGCAAGTTCGACATGGTCTCGACGTTGTTCACAACCGTTGGCTCACCATAGAGTCCGTTCACCGCTGGGAAGAAGGGGGGTTTGATGCGAGGGAATCCACGCTTGCCCTCTAGTGCTTCGAGCAGCGAGGTTTCTTCTCCACAGATGTAGGCCCCCGCTCCAGGGTGCACGACGATGTCGAGTGAGAAAGAGGTGCCCAGAATATTTTCACCAAGGACGCCGTGCTGGTACGCCTCGTTCACCGCAGCTTGGAGGCGCTCGAGACCTAGCGCAAACTCGCCACGCAAGAAGATGAAGGCTTGCGTTACTTGGAGTGCGAAGGCGGCAATGATGACCCCCTCAACCAATTGGTGAGGGTCTCGCTCGACGAGATAGTGGTCCTTGAATGTGGCGGGCTCTGACTCGTCACCATTGACCACGAGGTAGGACAAGGGTGCGCGACGAAGCATCGACCACTTGCGTCCGGCCGGAAAGCCCGCACCTCCACGACCGAGCAACGAGGCCACGTCCACTTCGGCACAAACCTTTTCAGGGTTCATCTTGAGGGCTTTCTTCAGCCCCTCATAACCACCAGTCGCTAAGTAGCGCTTCAGGGTGTGAGAGTCTTCGAAATCTCGTCGCGACGAAACAATCAGGGGGGAGGTCAAGACAGCCATTACTTTTGTTCCTTCGCCACGCGAGCATCTCGAGCCTTTAGAGTCTTCGCCCGAGCCTCCACCACTTCGTGCTCGTTAGTACGAAGTCCACCATCGCGGCGAACTCGAATAAGCGTCCCGTGAGGTGGAATCTCTTCGTCACGCTTACCCTCACGAATTTCACCGATCATGGCGTCAAAGGCGTCGGGAGTGGTGGTGCGAACATATCGGTGGTTGACCTGGACGCACGGTGCGATATTGCAATCGGCGAGACATTCGGTCTCTTCCAAGGTAAACATGCCATCTGTCGAGGTGCCCCCTACCGCACAACCAAGCTTCTTGCTCGCGTGCTCGAGGAGCTCTTCCCCACCAGCAATCAAGCAAGCAATATTCGTGCAGACCCCAACTACGTACTTGCCTACAGGCTCTAAGTGAAACATGTCATAGAAAGCGGCGGTACCACGAACATCAGCCGGTGTGGTGCCCGTCATAGTGGCCACCTCTTCGATGCCCGCTTCGCTTAAGTAGCCATCTTGTTCTTGGGCCAAGTGCAGTAACGGCAGCATCGCCGAACGGCGCCGCGGATAGAGCGTGAGCAATTGATCCGCTCGCTTTTGAATATCGGTGCCGAAATAACTCATCGGTCGACCTCACCCATAATTGGGTCCACGGTGGAAATAACGGTGATGGCGTCTGAGAGCGAGCCGCCACGCATGAGCAGAGGAATTGCTTGCAGGTTCACAAAGCTAGGTCCGCGCACGTGCAGTCGGTAGGGCTTGGAAGACCCGTCTGAGACCAGGTAGCAACCCAACTCTCCTCGAGGAGACTCAACAGCCGAATACACCTCGCCCACAGGCACTTGCATGCCTTCGGTGAATAGTTTGAAGTGGTGAATCAATGCTTCCATTGACTCACCAATTCGTGCGCGTGGTGGTGGAGTCACCTTGGGATCTTGAACTCGATAGTCACCCTTGGGCATCATGTCCAGACACTGGCGAACAATTTTTACCGATTCGCGAATCTCATTGAGGCGGATTGCGTAGCGGTCAAAGTTATCACCGTAGGTTCCAACAATGACGTCGAACTCGACTTGGTCGTAGGCCAAGTAGGGCATCGCTCGACGCAAGTCCCAAGCGACGCCGGTCGAGCGAAGCACCGGTCCAGTAACGCTGAGGGCAATGGCCTCTTCGGCAGTAATGGGGGCCACTCCAACCATGCGCTCACGGAAGATTGGTTGACCGGTCAGCAACTGGTCGTACTCGTAGGTGCGAGCATCGATGGTTTCGCAGATCACCGCGACGTCATCTTGCCAACCATCGGGCAAGTCAGCGGCCACGCCACCGGGGCGAACGTAGTTCAGGTTGAGGCGCAATCCGGCGGTCTTTTCAAAAAAGGCCAGTACTAATTCACGCTCACGGAAGCCGTAGATCATCATCGAAGTCGCGCCCAAGTCCATACCGTTTGTGGCCATCCACACCAGGTGCGAGACGATGCGGTTGAGCTCGGCCATCATCATGCGAATCCAAATGGCGCGCTCAGGTACTTCAATGCCGAGGAGTTTTTCCACTGCCATGGAGTAGTTCAGTTCGTTGGCAATCGGACTCACGTAGTCCATGCGCGTGACGTTCGTCGCGCCTTGGGTGTAGGTGAGCTGCTCTCCAGTCTTTTCCATCCCGGTGTGCAGATACCCAATAACGGGCTTGGTGCGAAGGACAAACTCTCCATCGAGTTCGAGCATGAGTCGCAACACACCGTGGGTCGAGGGGTGTGCGGGACCCATGTTGATAATCATTGTCTCGTCATCTTGACGATCGAAGTCCACGTCATTGGGGTCTAAGGTCAGGCCACTGACACGCAGCACCGAACCAACCTCGCGACCGAGTTCATCCTTGGAGGTCTCACTTCGCGATTGAAGGCCCTGGGCTCCCTCGGATGTTTCAACGACCAAGAGGTCTGGTCGAGGTGCGGTACGAATTCTGTCGGTCATCGTGGACCCGGTGCTTCTTTGAATTGGACCGGAACTCGACCAACCCCGTAGTCCTTGCGCAAGGGGTGGCCCTCCCAATCCTCGGGCATCAAGATGCGAGTCATGTCCGGGTGCTTGGAAAACAAGATGCCGAACATGTCATAGGCCTCGCGCTCCATCGCTTCCACCCCGGGATAGAGGTCAAAGAGCGAAGCCACTTCAGGGTTGTCGGTACCTGCTTGTACCCGGATGCGCACACGTTCTTTTTTCACCATATTTAGGAGATTCACCACCACTTCAAAGCGAGTAGCCACCACTCCTTCGGGCAAAGGTCGGTCCATCTGTTCGAGATAATCCACGCCACACACGTCAATGGCCATTTGAAAACCAGCGTTCTTAAAGGCACGGACCAACTTGGGGTACTGCTCGATGGTCGCAAAGCACAAGAGGTCGCAGGCCAGTCCCTCACTGGTGATTACCCCTTCAGGGCTCCGCGCGGGTAGGGCAATCACTTTGGGGTACCGAGTCGCACAGAAACTGGAACCTCGGGGGTCCAGTTGCCGTTGTCGTGACCGAGGTGTGTGGGTGTACCACTCTCGCGACGTTTCATGATCTCACCGGTACGAATCTGTTCGTGCAAGGTCAAAATCGCGTGCATCAGAGTTTCGGGGCTGGGGGGACAACCCGGGGCGTACACGTCCACGGGAACAATTTGGTCTACCCCTTGCACAATGGCGTAGTTATTGAACATGCCACCGGTCGAGGCGCACACTCCCATGGAGATGACCCACTTTGGCTCCATCATCTGGTCGTACACCTGGCGCAACACGGGGGCCATCTTTTGTGACACGCGACCGGCCACAATCATCAAGTCTGCTTGGCGCGGTGAGTTACGGAACACTTCCATGCCATATCGAGAGAGGTCGTAGTCCGCAGCTCCCGCGGCCATCATCTCAATAGCGCAACAAGCCAGTCCAAAGGTGGCGGGCCACACACTCGCACGTCGAGCCCACTTAACAAGGTCCTCGATGCGACCGGTAAGGAAATTGTGTTGGAGATCTTCTAGGGCCATCAGGCCACCTTCTTCGCTTCTACGGTGATACGACGAATCGTTGAGTTTGAGTCGCGCGCGGGCATACCCGGGACCAAGTGTTTAACCGGACCCCAGGAGAGGGCTCCTTCACTTACTAAGAACAACAGTGCGCCAAAGACGGTGAGCGAGAAGAGCAATACTTCGACGAGGCCGAAAGCTCCGAGTTCGCGGAAGACCACGGCGAAGGGGTACATGAAAACAACCTCGATGTCAAAGATGACAAAGATCATGGCCACGAGATAGAAGCGCACTGGGAAACGGTGCGGTGGCTCAATTTCAGGAACGATGCCACATTCGTAGGGCGCGAGTTTGGCGTCGTAGGGTCGCTTATGGGGTGCCAGCAAGGCTGAGGCCACGAAGGAGCCGGAGGCAAAAAGGACACCAACCACTAAGAGGCCCAGTAGGGGGATGTACTGTTCCACGCTCATCAGGTTTATCAGAATTAGCGAAGAGGCCGCAGCAGATTGGCCCGAGGTTTTTGCCCTCTAGGCTGTCACGGTGACTTTGCTTAAAGAGGTGCTCGCCACCAACGCCACCTATGACGTTGTCGTCGTGGGTGCTGGGCCGAGTGGCTCGGCTACCGCCTACTGGTTGGCTTCGGCGGGCTGGAAGGTCTGTTTGGTCGAAAAAAAGCACTTCCCCCGCGAAAAGACCTGCGGCGACGGACTGACTCCGCGCTCGGTTTACCAACTCGAAGAGATGGGCTTGGGACCAGAGCTCGTCAAGCACGGCCACCGCTACGACGGACTGCGCGCCTTTGGTTTTGGGGCGAGTCTTGAGATGAAGTGGCCCGAGCATCCGGTCTTTCCAAACTACGGGTACACCATCACTCGCTTTGACCTCGACGGACTAGTCGCCCAGCACGCCCAGGCTAAGGGCGCGACCTTATTAAACGGTGTGGAAGTCGTAGACCTCCTCAACCCGTACGAAGGTCCGGCGGGACAACTCAAGGGTGCGCAGGGTGTTTTGGTACACGAAAAAGAAACCGACACGTCCGGTGAGATTCGTGCTCATTACGTAGTCGTGGCCGATGGACAAAACTCACGCATCGGTCGATCACTCGGCACATCGCGAAATCGCGAGTGGCCGATGGGGCTAGCGCTTCGCGGTTACTACACCTCAGATCGTCACGACGAACCTTGGATTGATTCGCATCTCGACATTCGCGACTCCAACGGAAAAGTTGTTCCGGGCTATGGCTGGATCTTTCCCCTCGGTGATGGTCGGGTAAATGTCGGAGTGGGCCTGCTTTCAACGGCCGGTGCGTGGAAGGGTGTTAACACCACCAAACTCCAGGAATATTTCGTAAACCAAACCTCCGAGGCCTGGGGGCTCAACGAAGAGACCTGCTTGGGACCAGCCACGGGAGGTCGCTTGCCGATGGGTTTAGCCGTTGGACCAGGTCGTGGCCCTAATACTCTGTGCGTAGGTGATGCGACGGGGACCATTAACCCCTTTAATGGTGAAGGTATCGCTTACGGTTACGAATCGGGCCGCATTGCCGCAGGCGTTATTGGCGAAGCGCTCGCCAGTGATGACCCTCGTGAACTTGGACTCTACGAAACTCGCATTGAAGAGGCCTACGGCGAGTACTACAAGGTGGCTCGAGCATTCGTGCGCATCATCTCTGAACCAAAGATTTTGGCCGCCTGTGTTGGCGTCGGCCTACGCATTGAACCCATGATGAACCAGTTGCTGCGCATCATGGCGAATCTGATGCGCAACGAGGGCAAGGGTCCTGCCGAATGGGGTTTTAGCGGTCTGTCAAAATTGGTTGATGTTATTCCCGAGCGCGCCTATGCGCTGCTGCTCGGCGATGTGAGTTCGGAAGCGTAAGGATGCTGGCGACCTTCATCATCTTCCTTCGTGAAGGCATCGAAGCATCACTCATCATCTCTATCTTGCTCACCTATCTTCAGAAAACTGGTCAAGAGCAATATCGGCGTGACGTATTTATTGGAGTCGCCAGCGCCCTCCTTCTTACGGTTGTTGGTGGTTCGGCGTTGTACTTCACCGTGAGTACCTATTCCGGCTCTCGTTTCCAGCAGATCTTCGAAACCTTCACCTTCCTTGTGGCGGCCATCTTCCTCACCTTGATGACGCTGTGGATGCAACGGCACTCCAAGCAAATGCGTGGGGAGTTGACCCAGCAATCTGAACTGGCCATCTCGAAGGGTGGCCGCTTCTCCATGGGGCTATTGGCCTTCCAGTCGGTTGGTCGCGAAGGCCTCGAAACAATGGTCTTTACCCTGGCCATCCTTTTTGCCAATTCGCACCAGAGCGCGGCCCCACTACAAAACCGACTTCTTATTGTTGGCGGTGCCTTAGGACTAGCGGTAGCGATTGGGGTGGCGTACGCCATCTTCAAACTCGGCGCCAAGGTCAATCTCGGCTTGTTCTTTAAGGTGATCGGCGCCTTCTTGATGCTCTGTGCGGCGGGACTTATCGCTGATGCGGTTGAAAATCTTCAGCGCCTGGGCTGGGTCACCCTTGGCAACCACACTCTGTGGAATACCTCAGGAATTATCAGTGAACACTCCAATGTAGGAGATGTGTTGCACCAGTTCTTGGGGTACGCCGAGCAACCAACGAGTCTGCAAGTACTGATGTGGGCCCTCTACCTAGTCGGCACCATCTTGGCCTTTCGCCGATACGGTCAGCGCCAGAAAAACCCCACGACGGTTTAAACCGCGGTGGCTCCCGAGGGAGTCATTCGAGCTAACGCGGTTGAAGTCAGATCGCTGATGAAACTCTGCGCCTTGGTCCAATCCGCCACGAGAATGGCGAGGGTTGTTTCGAAGTGACCGTTGGTGATTTCAATCACCCCGAGGTAGAGGGGACTGTTAATACCGGGAACGGTAATCGGCGCATAGCCACCTCGAGCCCAACCGGTCTTAGAAAAGACTGTGGGTTGCCAATCGGTACCTGCATTACCCGTGGGCACCGCGAGTGAGTCATATATGTTCATCGTGGCCAGGTTGCTCGTCGCAAAACATGAACCAAAGTTTTTGACCTGCATCGAGCGAGTATCTTTGCGGACCATCGCCGTTGTTCGGTAGTACTGCGAGGTGACTCCGACCTCGATTCCCCCAAAGGCGGTGGAACTAAAAATTGGTGCCGAGACTTGGTAATCCGGGCTTTGACCAGCTCCCCCGTACATACGGTCATGGGCATAGGAGATACCAAGACATGACTCGTACGAGGTGATGATTTGATCCCAGGCCGAACCCTTCTTGGGTTTAGTAATCGGCATCGCGGTCAGTACCTTATTGGCCGCGGGAATTATGCCCGAGAGTACGCCACGCGCGGAAAGGACAAAATTCGGCCCCATATCTTTTTTCGTGAGTAAGACCGAGCGTGCGGCGCTGAGTTCAGCGGGAACTGGTTTTGCATGAGAGCCCAGAGCTATGCCACCCGCAAATGAGGCCAGCAAAACAACCGCGGCGACCACAATCGCTCCGAGTCGGCGAGACTGACGTTTGATAGAACCGCCGTGTTCAGTTACCGCAGCGCGCAATTCACCTATCGAGAGGGGCTCGTCATTTCGCCATACGTAGCGCACTCCATCAATCGTCGCGAACAGGGCCGCCCTCTTGCCCATCTGGGTCAGTTGCAGTGCCGTGACCTGTAGCCACGGCGTCTGCCACGCAACGGCAGGTTCACCCGCTAGTTGGGTGAAGTTGTCATCGTCCAAGAGCAAGGTGACCGGTGCGGTTGGTCCATTGGGTACGAAACTCGGACTTACCTTCCAGCCACTACTCGAAAGTGAACTCACGCGTTCAATTCCTCGGCAATTTCGTTAGCGAAGTAAGTCAAAATGAAGTTGGCTCCCGCACGCTTGACCGCGGTTAATTGCTCGAGTGCAACACGAGGAGCATCAATCCAGCCGCGCTCGCCCGCGGCTTTGATCATGGCGTATTCACCACTTACGTGATACGCACTCACGGGAACATCAACAGCGGCAGCGATGTCACCAAGTACGTCGAGATAGCTCATAGCGGGCTTGACCATCACCATGTCCGCCCCCTGCTCAATGTCGCCCAGTGCTTCGCGCAACGCTTCGCGGCGATTGCGATAATCCTGTTGGTATCCGAGGCGGTCCCCACCGTTTGCAATCTCTACTTGGACCGCTTCGCGGAAAGGTCCATAGAAGGCGCTGGCGTATTTTGCGGAGTAGGCGAGAATGGCGGTGTCATCAAAGCCCGCCCGGTCCAGGCCTTGACGAATTGCTAGTACCTGTCCGTCCATCATGCCGCTCGGGGCCACCACATCCGCACCCGCTTGTGCTTGAGCGATACCAATTTGTGCGTAGAGCTCAATGGTGGAGTCATTGTCCACGGTGCCCTGTGGGGTGAGAACGCCACAGTGTCCGTGGCTGGTGTACTCGTCGAGACAGAGGTCGGCCATCAACACCACTTCATGTCCGAAACGCGACTTGAGCTCGCGGAGCGCGACTTGGGTAATCCCGTTGGGATCCCACGCACCAGAACCCTCTTCGTCCTTGTTCACGGGAACACCAAAGAGCATGAAGGCCTTAACGCCATTTGAAAGGTGTTCGTCAACCTCGCGTAGGAGGCTTTCGACGGTGTGCTGAAATTGACCGGGCAGCGAGCTGATTGGGTGCGGGCTGGCCAGCCCTTCGGCGACGAAGAGTGGAGCGACTAGATCAGCGCTAGTGAGGACAGTCTCCGCCACGAGATTTCTGAAGGCGGGCGTTCGACGCAGTCGGCGAGGTCGTTCGAGAGGAAACACCCGTACAGCCTATTAGTTATTACTTTTTGCCATTTCGGCAAGTAATTCTCTAGTTTCTTCGCCCCACCCACTCTGCACCCTTGCGTGGGAGCTTCGCACGACAGCGGCGGTGGTTGCACCACTCACCACCACCAAACTCTCCGAATTGATGTGGGTCTCGGCCACCAACCAGGCCGAGGGCGCCCCGATGAAGACAACATCAGCCGCTGCAATCTCTGCGATCTCTGCGGGCGAGAGAGTGCGGTGAACAGTTTGGTAACAAGGGACTTCGAGCAACTCAATCCCCCGTTGGGCTAAACCTTCGGAGAGTTCGAGGCGCGACTCCGATGCCCCGAGAAAGAGCACCGGTCCTTCCGCGATGGCCAACGCGAGTTCCTCGGCCCCGCTCTCGCCAACCCAGTGGCTGCGAATACCTAACCGGTCCAGGGCCTCGGCGGTGGCCGCCCCCACGCTATAGAGAGGTACGCCCGGCCAGAGGGTCAACACCGCTGGAACATAACGTGCACTTCGCGCACTCGACAACGCTAGGGCGCCAAAATGTTGCTTAGTCGCGATTGCTTCGATAACTGATTGCACCTCGAAGAAATTCGTTTGCGATAGCGGCACTTCACTGATCAGAGCGTCACCCGGAACTAACGACCGCAGCGAATCGTTTAGTCCAGCTTCGCGAGTAAGAACAACTCGCATCAATCTACTTTTGCCAACCCGCAAGGCTCGCGCCACCTTGGGTGTCACGTAAATTAATCGCCGTGTCGCGTCCCAGCGTTTCTGGGTTCGAACCCACCATCTCGGTGCGCAAGGTAGTTGCGCCTTCGGTGGAGAGCATCACCCCATTTATTTTCAAACCACCTTCGGCTACCTGCGCCCAGGCTCCGGCGGGAATCGTGCATCCCGCCCCCAGCTCACGCAAGAAGGCGCGTTCGGCCAGCAGTGTTTGATGGGCGCCGTGATCATCAATAGTTTCGAGTAACTCAATGGAGGCGAAGTCGTCGGCCCGAGTCTCTAGTGCCAAGGTGCCCTGTCCCACTTGAGGGGTAAACCAGGTTGGATCTAAGCGCTCGGAAATCTGTTCGGCGAAGCCCATGCGCACCATCGCGGCTGCTGCCGTGACAATGGCGTCAACACCATCTTGGCCCACCTGCGCGAGGCGACGGGCCATATTGCCTCGAAGTTCAACCACATTGAGATCGGGTCGATGAGCCAAGAGCAATGCGCGTCGGCGCGGCGAGCCCGTGGCTACGGTGGCCCCAGGTCCGAGCCCGGCGAGCGAACGACCAACTAAGACGTCAGCAGCATCCAGGCGCTCGGGAACACTGGCCAGTAGGAGTCCCTCCATTGTTTGACTGGGGAGGTCTTTCGCCGAGTGAATCGCTACGTCAGCTTCACCTCGGAGGACCGCATTTTGTACTTCCAGGGCGAAGACACCTTGGCCGCCCATTTGTGACAATGGAATTTCTCGGTGTTGGTCACCTTTGGTGTCAACCTCAACAAGTTCGCTCACCACTCCACGCGCGGACAGTCGATCTTGAATCGAACGCGCTTGAATGAGTGCCAGTGGAGAACGCCTAGTAGCGAGACGTAGCGTCATGACTTTTCAAAGTTACGTTGAATATTTCGGCGTGCCGAATTCGCGGTGATGCCGAGCGAGTGCAGCACGCCCCCGCCAAGGGGTCCCGTCCCGTTGTTGACGTGATACATCAAGATCTGAAGTTCAATCGAGAAGTCCACGTAGTGAACGGCGCAACCCGGCGGCAGGGCAATGACCTGCGGGGCGAAGTTCAAGAAGGCGCGAATGCCCTGCTCGACCAGTCGGTCGGCGACCGCTTGGGCCTCGGCTGGCGGGACACAAAGAACTGCCACCGTGGCCGAGACGATTGGACTCGCGAGATCTTGTACCAAGAGGCCCGCTACTTCGGTCCCAATGACCGAGGGGTCCTTGTCGTAGACCCCGACGAGGTTGGCCCCTCGAGTGAGGAAATTACTGGAGTTAACGAGGGCACGCCCAAGATTCCCAATTCCCACCACCACGACCCCATATTCACGATCGTGTCCGAGAGCATCGGCAATGCGTTCGCGCAGAGTGGAAACGTCATAGCCTGAGCCCCGCAAGCCAAATGAGCCCAACGCCGCCAGGTCGCGCCGAACAGTCGTGGGGGTAACTCCTGCGAGTTCACCAAGTTGTGACGAGTCAATAGCGACCCGACCTCGACTCTCCCAACTCTCAGCGATGCGCTGATAGACGGGCAGACGCGAAATCGTAGGTTCAGAGAGCTGCCGTTTATTCGGGCGGGGGTTTGCCATTGACCGAAGTTACCTAGCGACCTAGCTGGCGACTGCGTTCGGCCGCCGCGGCTACCGCTTCGAGAAAGGCGGCGCGCACGGCGCGCTGTTCCAACATGCGCAAACCCGCTGCCGTAACACCACCGGGTGAGGTTACGTTGAAACGAAGCTGTTCGGGTGACTCGCCACTCTGCTTGAGCAGTTGACCGGCACCGGCGAAGGTGTCAACAACGAGTGTGGTCGAGAGATCGCGAGTAAGTCCTTGGTGGACACCCGCTTCAATCAAGGATTCAACGATCATGTACAAGTAGGCGGGCATGGCCCCCGAAAGTGCTCCCACGGTGTCTTGGTAACGCTCGGGGACGCGAACGACTGTACCTACCGCGCCCAAGATGGATTCGGCCCACTCGAGGTCGGCACCAACACAATGTTCACCGCCACTGATGGCGCTGACCCCTTCACCAACCAAGACAGGGGTATTGGGCATCGAACGAACGACCGGTATTGAGTTCTTAAAGGTGGCTTCGAGCCGTTGCGTCGAAAGTCCCGCCACCACCGAAAGCAGGCGACTGACCCCGACGCCAGAAAGTGTGCGCGCGACCGCTTCGGCACTATCGGGCTTGACGCACAAGACGGCGCCCGTCTTCTCATCGAGATCGCCTTTGGTGACCTGTTCGAGGATCGCTAGTGCGGGAAAACGTGTGGCGAGCTCATCGCGTGTTGCGGCGTTAGATTCAACAACGGCGAGTTCACTAGGGGCGCACCAGTTAGCTTGGAGCAGGCCCGCCACCAGGGCCGAGCCCATACGGCCACCGCCTACGACTAAAAGTTTGTACGCCACGCATCAACGTTACAAGACTGCGAACTACCCCTAACAGCGGATAAGTCCGGTCTCTTCAAAGCGGTGAACGAGATTATCGACACTTTGAGCGGCGGCCTTCCACGAGTAGGACTTCGCAAAGCTCATTGACGCGTTGGACATAGCGCCAAGATCTCCCGCATCAAGGAGCTCGATGACGGCATCGGCCCAATCCTTGGGCTCGCGCGAAGTCAGCAAGCGGCCAGTCACCCCATCTTCGATGAGGGTGATGAGACCGCCCACCTTGCTCGCGACCACTGGAGTTCCCGTCGCGGCGCTCTCCAGGGCGACCAGACCGAAACTTTCGGCGCGCGAGGGCACCAGCGTCACGCTCGCGGCACGCATCCAGGTGGAAAGTAGCTGGTGTGATTGTGGGGCCACGAACATCACCCGAGAAATGACGCCCGCCTCGGCGACTCGCATTCGTAACCGTTCCAGGGTCACTCGCCCACTCTCACCCGAAGGTCCCCCCACAATGGCCAGCGTGACGTCACGTCCGCGCTCGCGCATCTCAATGAGTGTCTCAAGGGCGAGGTCAACACCTTTGAGCTCTTGCAGCCGTCCGATATACAAAAGCATCTCGGCATTCTCGTGCAATCCAAGGGCCCGGCGAGCTTGGGGTTGATAGCCCGGGGCGAAGAAGGCGTGTTCGACACCGAGCGGGACGACGTGCACTCGTTCGGGGTTCGCGTTGTAGAACTCTGTGAACTGCTGAGCTTCGATGTCACAACTCGCGAGCACCGCATCGGCGCAGGCGAAGATACGCCCTTCTTCAGTGGCCCGCTCATCGGATTCGGCTACGAAGGTTGCCGCCTTCACCCGCTCAAGGGTATGAAAGGTCATCACCAGCGGGATATTTAATTCATGCTTTAGTTCGTGTCCCGCTAAGCCGCTCATCCAATAGTTGGCGTGCATGACGTCGGGCGGCCCGTCCTTACGAAATAGGGTGCCCACCGCACTGGTAAAGACTGGAATATTAGCTATGAGCTCATCACGAGAGATTTCGTGGGCCGGACCGGCCGTTACGTTGTGCACTCGAAAGCCCGGCTCCACGTAGACAACGTCGGCCTCGGCGATGTGGGAACGTCGAGTGTAGACATCGACCTCGTGACCCAAGCGAGCCAGCGCGCTCGAGAGTTCACGGACGTAGACATTCATGCCCCCACCATCGCCGGTGCCGGGCTGGGCCATGGGCGAGGTGTGATACGAAAGGACAGCGAGTCGGGTCACGACAAAAGCCTACCGGCGAGGTCGAGTTTTACGATCTGGGGCAGCCTTGGTTACCACGATGTAGGCCACATCTCTTTGGGGCACGTGTCCAAAATCACGCGAATCGGTGGATGCTTGGGGATTGTCCCCTCGCAACTCCAATTGATTGCCGTAGCGTGCGACGCATCGCTTCAGCAGCCAGCGGTCATGGCCACGAGGATCTCGCACGACCACAACATCGCTAGGGCGAATCTTGCGCCAGGGTTTAACCGCCGTCAGGCGCTGGCCGGGCCGGTAGGTCGGCCACATGGAATTTCCCTCAATTTGGACTCTACGTATGAAGTGGTTGAGTAGCCGCCGCATGTTCTGAACGCTACTTGAATTGGGTGACTAATCTCGGATACAGCGTTGGTAAAACCGCCAACCAGAAAGGCCGACTTATGTCACTTCGTTCCCGCGCCCTAGAGCTCTTCGATGCGCTCAACGCACCCCTATCCGTCAGCGCCCACTGCGACCTCCCGTGTGGTGTCTACGACCCCGCCCAGGCTCGCCTCGAGGCCGAGTCGGTAAAGGCCTGCATGGTCAAGTACAACGCCTCTGACGATGCCGACTTCAAGGTTCGCGCAACCTTGATCAAAGAAGAGCGTTGCGAGATGGTCAAGCACCACCTCTGGGTTCTGTGGACCGACTACTTCAAGGTCGATCACCTCAAGCAGTACCCCAACCTCCACGACCTGTTCTGGATGGCAACCAAGTCGGCTGGCGACGCCAAGAAAACCAACGACCCCATTGTGGCTGACCGTCTCCTGAGTGAGATCGACGCCATCGGAGAACTCTTCTGGGCGACCAAGAAGTAAGCAACCCTTAAATCAAAGAACCCCCTCGCACGCAGGTGCGAGGGGGTTCTTTTTTAAATCTCCTACAAGAGCTCTGGATGAGCCGCGCAGTTAGCCAACGTG
>CAIKUQ010000051.1 GCA_903830655.1 uncultured Actinomycetes bacterium
CAGCGGCGTCAAGCTCGTTGGTGGCGTCAATTAGCGCCTGAGTGTCAGTCTTCAACTGGGCGTCGTCACGGTTGGTGATGTCGGTGTTGATGGCGCTGATGAGTGTCGACGAGTCAGATCCCCCAGCGGCGGTGTAGTCATTGGCTGCCTTGTCAGCTGCGGTGATGTCACTTGCGTAGGTCAAAGCGAAGTTGCCAACTTCCGTCAGTGACAGAGAAACCTCATTCTGCTGATCGGGAGTGAGATTATTAAAATCGATGAAGGCTTGCACGAAGTTAGCCAGAGTTACCGCTTGGGAGAACTCGTAGGTCACGTACTCCGGCGAGCCGACCACGAGTACCTTTTGAGGATTGCTTAAGTTTCTGAAATCGGCTAGTGCAACGGTGTAATCGTTTGTAACGTTCGCATCGGCAAATTCATCAGTGACCGCTAAAGCAGCACCGTAGTTGGTGTAAAAGTCAGGTGTCACAACCACGAGAGCCTGCTGATTGTACGTCAGGTTGAAATAGTCAGTAATAGCCTGTTGATAGTCAGCAGGAGTTGTAGCTGTTGCGACTTCATTAGTTACAACCTGAGCAGCTGAGACATCTGCAGGGCTATCTGAAAATACAACTGCGAGTACTGGCGACTTACCGGCGTCGTAAGTCGAGTCCGCAGCGGTTGAAGCGTAGACGTAGCAAACCCCAGCTTCTTCAATCGTTAACGTTGCCGTTCCATCCGGGTTGTTAGCTAGAGAGCAACTGCTGTCACCGTTGGCTTGATTGACATCGAGTGTCAATGTTGGAGTGAGATCGTAATTAGAAAACGCTGTAAGGGTGTCGGGAGCGGTGGTGGCAAGCGGGCCACCATTAGCAAAATCAGTGAGACTGACAGTTGGCACTGGCAGTCCACTGTCGTGCGGACGTGGCGATGCGCTCGCGGAGCCGGAGCTCATGAGTAACGCGAACAGACCAATCGCGAAGATAGATGCGACACCAAAGAGGACCTTGGCAGCGACGGCTCTGAATTTCTGGCACACGTTATTCATGACCGATAACTTACGTTTGGTAATTTGATGCTATTTTTAACTATTTTAAAATTTCTGTTCGGCTTTCCGAACGGATCTCCGCAAGACGCCCCCGCCCACCGCACCTCTGACTAAAGGTCACTTTGATTCAAAAATCTCCAGCTAGTCGGACTGGAAATTCACCGAATTGGCTGAGAATCGATCTTGAAACACTCGATCAGAATCACCCCGCCTCGACTCGTTCCACCAAGTTGGTAGAGACCCAGGTGTAGTAAAAGGAATTGTGACAAAACCAATGGCGACCGGGCCTCAAGATCTCTGAGTCCGGTTGGGCTCTAGTGCAAAGAGAGCGAACCGAGTGGCAATCTCCACCGCCGTGAATGCTTGCGGCCCTAGGAGTTTGCTGGTGTTTGTGCACCTGATGTCTCAGGTTGCCTAGCCGTTCTTCTCTCACGAGAGCCTTGAGAAGTCCGTTTTCGGGTTTCAGGGTGATGTCATTGCTCGTATTGCAATTTATTTCGGTGAGTCCCATCCACACAGACTGCTACCAACTTGTTTGGTATCTCGTCAGAATCGCACCTTTATTCCAAGATCGACCCATCCCCGACTGAAATGCCCTGAGCGCCTGGTCTCTTGTCCCTCAGTTGGGTACCAGACGGCGGATAGGCGCATCACCTCGAATGCGGGCCGTCGTGGAAAACCACTTCATTGCTTTCTGTTCTGACCATTTACTAGGTTACGAAATCGGATTTGGGTAAGTGAGAGCTCTACGGGGCGTTTGGTACTGGTTCTGTCAACGGGAAATCTCCGTCATCTGGCCATCAATCGCCAAATTATGACTAAACAAAGACCGCGCCAGCGACACCTGCGGCGTTAAAGAGTTTTGAGCTCAGTTGAAATCTGAAGCACCAGCGGGAATTGAAACCCGAGCCAAATTTTCCCCTACGGGGCACAGCCTTATTTGCGGCGAGGCAATGGCTCCCAGAGCAGGACTCGAACCTGCAACCTAGCGATTAACAGTCGCTTGCTCTGCCAATTGAGCTATCTGGGAATGACCCGTAGGTTCAGAAACCCTACCACTCTCAAAGTGCCCCTATTGACGGGCGAACCAGGTACGTAGCCGGGCCGCTTCGGGGCTGGAAAGCACGCGGGAGCGACACCGATCAATGCGCTTGGTCATTGCCTGGCGACTGATTGAGGCGCCTTTTGAAATCTCCTCCAGGGACATTGAGGTGAAGGTGTAGTCCCAGAAGTAAGAGAAGTCCGCCCCACAAATTTCCCGCAATAGTTCAATGACCCACGCTGGAGGTTCGGTACCTCCCGAAGGGAGCCGGACATCTTTGGCCGCATCGAGTTCGAGGACTCGACCGCGTCGCTCGGCTAATTCCCTGGACATGCTCACGACTTCGGTCAACTTTGCTGCAGTAATTTCGAGTTTCCCAGCAATCTCGTGTTTGGAGAGATTCAAAAATTCATTTGACCGTTCAATCTTTTGGTAGCGCAAGATGAGCCTCATCTCAGTATCCGTAAGTCCTGCTTGTTGTTGAATAGCTTGGTTCACCAACTTGGTAATCCAGTAGTTCGCATAGGTGGCGAATCGATTTCCTTGGGCCGGGTCAAAGCGTTGCATCGCGTTGACCAGGGCCTCGACCCCGGCTCCTTCTAACTCTTCATCCCCAAATCGATACCCGCGCTCAATCACTCGAGCACGCACTAAGCCCAGAGTTGAGCGTAGGAGTTGGGCCTCGGCTGCTTGACCCGCTTGTCGATCTCGATTCAGCCGCCGTTTCGTCGTGGCGTCCAGTGCCCGCCCGCTGTTGAGTCTCCTCGTTGCGTTGCGGCCACTGTCAATAATTGGATAGAGCTCCCGTTCTGCTTCGACGGGCAATGGTTTCAATGATTTTAAACCGCCAATCGTTACTGGGGCGACGGTCACTGGGTGCTAACACCGTTGCGCTCAGCCAACCAAGTGGTGAGGTTTTGTTCCGCGAGTGCCCCGTGAGCTCCATCAAGCATGGTGAGTCGTTCTTTCACATCTCGCATGGTGTGCATCGCAGTCGTGGGATCGAGAACGCCTTCGCGCAACTCGCGGTCAACAACCTTTAATTCTTCGGTGGCCGCAGAGCGCAAGAGTTGCGAAATGATGGCCGAGACATCTGCTGGGCTTACCTCTTTTTCACTTTCTAGAATCGCCAACTGCCCGAGCAGCGAGGCGGCCTCGTCGCGGTCGCGCGCTTGAAGGTCATCCATGGCGCTCACCACCGATACCCCCGAACGAATCACTTCAAAGGCCTCGCGTTGAACGTCATTGACAAAATGAGGCCCAATCAAACGGGTACGAATTAATTCGGGCTGGTTGATTAGGGTTCGCAACGCCTCAATGCCAGGCCGAGGCATGGCTTGAAGGTTGGCTGTTCTGGATCTGGACTGAAAGATGGGCCGCTGAGGCGCTTCGTCTTCGACAGACTTTTGCGGGGCCCGCATCACCTCTTCCATTCGACTGCGCAGCATTGCCAGGTCCAGCTGAAGAGTGTCCGCCACCTCTCGCAGGTACTCATCACGAACAAGGTTGCTCGGGTGCTCGGCGATTATTGGCAGAGCCTGTTCGGCCGTGCGAGCCCGCGACTCGGGTGTGTCAATCTTGGCCGCTTCGAGCACTCGATTGAGTCGAAACTTCAAAAAGGGAACCGCTTCGGCGATGGCGCGGCGAAGAGCCTCGGGGTCTGTTTGTGCCAATTCGGCGGGGTCAACGCCGGCTGGAAACTTTGCGACTGCAACATCGACCTCGTGTTGTTTCTCCCATTGATACACCGAGGCGGCGGCCTTCTGACCGGCGCTATCCCCGTCATAGGCCAGAACAATGCGCGAGGCAAAGTTCTTCATGGTACGGAAGTGCTCCTCACCAAGTGCGGTGCCGCAAGTGGCCACCGCTCTCGGCAACCCCGCTTGGAAAAACGCAATGACGTCGGTGTACCCCTCGCAGACAATAATTTCACCAGTCTGCACGATGTTTTGTTTCGCTAAGTGAAGTCCGTACAAAGTCTTACGTTTGGTGTAGATCGGAGTTTCCGGCGAGTTCTTGTACTTCGCCGGAGGCGTACCATCGGCGTTGAGTGCGGCGCCGGGCAGCACTCGCCCACCAATGGCGATTGGCTTTCCCGTCGTGTCAAAGATCGGGAAGATGATGCGATCTCGAACGAAATCTTGTTTACGACCTCGTTTATTTATGAAACCGAGTCCCGTACCTTCTAACTGCTTGGGTGAGAGATCAAGGGCCGACGAAAGCGGGTCCCAGCCATCGGGAGCCCAGCCAATTTTGAATTGGCGAGCTACTTCGCCGTCGATACCGCGGGTCTTCAGATACTCTCGCACCGACCGCCCGCCAGGATTGGTCAGGAGTTGTTCGTGATACCAATCGACTGCTTTGGCCATGGATTCCATGAAGATCTTTTTATCGTTGCTCCCGGGTCCAGCGGGAGAATCGTCGTGCAGGATTATTCCCGCGCGTTCGGCCAAGAGTCGAATCGCATCCATGAAGTCCAAATGCTGAGTCTCGCGGACCCACTTAATGGCGTCGCCCGTTACCTGGCATCCGTAACAGTGATAAATCAATTTTTCAGGGCTGACATAAAAAGAGGGGGTCTTTTCCGCGTGAAACGGACAGGCGCCCCGATAGTCGCGGCCAGCTCGTTTCAGCGCCACCACCTCGCCCACCAAGGCCACGAGGTCGGTAGCCTCTCGGACCTGGTCGATCTCGCTGCGTGGAATTGCCATGCGAAAACGGTACCCGTTATGGAGAGCCCTTGAATCAACCTCTGGCATCTGCGACCTACAATTGCTCTATGACCGAATACGCCATTGAAGCCCACGACATCGTTAAGACCTTTAACGACGGGGAATTCACCGCTCTGGGCGGGGTTTCCCTCCAGGTACCCAAGGGCCAAGTCTTTGGCCTCCTCGGACCTAATGGTTCGGGAAAGACCACCATGGTTCGTATTCTCGCGACCATCTTGGCCCCGAGCTCGGGCGAAGCAACCGTTAACGGTTTTAACGTCTTTAAACAGGCCGATGATGTTCGCAAGTCCATAGGACTGGCGGGCCAATTCGCCGCGGTTGACGAGAACCTCACGGGCTTCGAAAATTTACGCATGGTTGGCCTCTTGAACCACCTCGACAAGCGATTCGTAGAGCAGCGCGCTCATGAATTGCTCGACAGCTTTGGACTTGCCGATGCGGCGAACCGGCGCACCAAAACCTATTCGGGCGGTATGCGTCGACGCCTCGACTTGGCTGCGGCCCTCGTAGCTAACCCTCCAATTCTGTTCTTGGATGAGCCCACCACTGGTCTTGACCCCCAGAGTCGACAAGATCTCTGGAACATCATCGAGAATCTTGTTGAAGGTGGGACCACCGTTCTCCTAACTACTCAATATCTGGAAGAGGCCGATCGCCTGGCCAAGCAGCTTGTGGTACTTGACCACGGAAAAATTATTGCTCAAGGTACCTCAGCCGAGCTGAAGGCTCAATTAGGCAACACGGTTTTAGTCCTCACCTTCCACAGCCCGAGCGAAGCCACCCGGGGTACAGAGATTGTTAAGGATGTTTCATCGAAGCCCGCAAACGTTGAAGGCACTGTCGTGGAGTTGACGATTGACAAGGGGCCGACGAGTGCCGCCGACGCCCTGCGCCGACTAGATGCATCTGGCATTGAACTCGCAGGACTCGTCATGCGCGAACCTAGTTTGGACGATGTGTTCTTGAACCTCACTGGCCACAAGGCCGAAGATGCTCCGGCCGAAGTTCCCTCCGCCAGTCGTCGCGCGAGAAAGGCTCGATCATGACCATGACCACACAAACCTCGTCAAGGTCAGCTCTACGCTGGGCCATAAGTGACGTACTAGTTCTGGCCCACCGTAATTTGATTGCCTTAATGCGCATCCCCGTGGCGCTGGTCTTTTCGATTATCCAACCAATCATGTTCGTTATCTTGTTCCGTTATGTCTTTGGGGGTGCCATTCATACCGGTACCAACTACGTGAACTACTTGATTCCAGGCATCTTGGTCCAGACAACTATCTTTGGATCCGTTTCAACAGCCATCGGCCTAGCCGAAGACCTACAAAAGGGTTTGATTGAGCGCTTCCGAGCACTGCCAATGGCTCGCATGGCCGTACTCGCCGGACGCACCATTTCGGACTTGGCCCGCAACGTTATGGTGCTCCTCGTCATCACCGGTGTTGGGATGCTCGTTGGATTTCGTCCCAGTGGCGGAGTGGTGGCCTACGTTCAAGCCTCGTTGTTGATGCTCTCGTTCGCCTACGCCCTCTCGTGGGGCTTTGCCTTCGTCGGACTCGCCGCTCCAACGTCAGAAGCGGCTCAGGCGATGACCTTCCCGCTCATTTTTCCACTGACCTTCGCCTCGGCAATTTTCGTACCGGTACAGTCAATGCCGAGTTGGTTGCAGGGATTCGCCACTCACCAACCGGTGAGCGTGACCGCAGAAGCGGTACGAGGACTCATGCTTGGTACGCCACATGGTTGGGGCACATACGAAACGATGCTCTGGGCCTTGGGTGCGGTTGCGATCTTGGGCCCACTGGCGGTGCGCAAGTTCCGTCAAGCTATCAAGTAGCTAATGACCTCAAAACAGTTCGAACTTTCGAACCCGCTTATTTTCCTGATGGCCCTAGCCATCGGAGTAATCGTCGCCGATTTGTATTACTTGCAACCTCTATTGCACCAAGTGTCAAAAGACTTCGCCATCTCCTCATCGAAAGCATCACTGTTGATGACCCTGGTCCAAGTTGGGTACGCCCTAGGCCTCGCCTTTGTGGTGCCACTGGGTGACATAATTCCTCGCCGACGATTGCTGGTTGGCATCTACCTCTTAGCTGCGATTCTCATGGGAGCTGCTGCTTCAATTCACTCCTTCAACGCCTTTGCCATTATGAGCCTCTTTATCGGCCTCACTTCAGTGGGTGGGCAAGTAATTGTCCCCTTCGCTGCCGACTTTGCAAAAGAGTCCGAACGTAGTCGTGTCATCGCCAAGGTCATGACTGGCTTACTCCTCGGAATTTTATTTTCGCGTACCTTTTCAGGCATTATGGCCCAAGCGCTGGGTTGGCGAGGTGTGTATTGGATCGCCGCGGGCCTACTCGTGACCATCGCCGCAATTTTGCGTCTGGTGCTTCCCGAAGAGTTTCCTCGAGAGCATATGCAGTACCACGAGTTACTGTATGACGCCTTTTCTTTCATCCTCACGCACCACCACCTTCGTCGGCGGGCCTATTTCGGCTTTCTGATGTTTGCCACCTTTTCAGCGGTGTGGACGGTCTTAAGCTTTCACCTCGCCATTAGGCCCTTTTATTATTCCAACGCAACGATTGGGCTCTTTGGGCTCTTTGGTGTCGCCGGAGTCTTGGCCGCCAACCTAACGGGCACGCAAGCCGACAAGGACCGTTTGAATCTCACCACTCGAGTAGCGGGCTCGCTCATGCTACTTTCATTTGCGATGTTCTGGTTCGGTCGTAGTGAATACCTTTTTCTTGGAGTCGCGCTGATTTTGCTCGATGCCGGTATGCAGGGCATGCAGATTTCCAATCAAGCCATCATCTACTCGCTTGCGCCGCAAAAACGCAGCCGCATCAATTCCATTTATATGGTGAGTTGCTTCCTGGGGGCCTCAACCGGTTCATTCCTGGTCGGTCACCTCTACCAGCGTTACGGCTGGGCGGGGGCGTGCATCCTGGGTGCAATACTCACCACCGCAATCATGATTCCATCCTTCTTCTGGAGTGCCCCCAAGAAGGTGTTAGCTGAGAGTGGCGAGCCGCTCGTTTAGCCCCTCCACCACTCGGCGGCAGATTTCGGGAACCTCATCTACTGAATCGGTGAACATTGAGGGCTTAAAGCAGATGGTTCGGTACCCCTGACGAAGCTGCTCGAGCGAACCATCGAGGGCCTGTTCGAGGTCAGCCAGATCATCGGGCGAATTGAAGCGACCACGAATACCGCCAACCATCTCAATTTCGGCCACTGAACGTCCCGCTTCAATGAGCGCCGCTGAAAGTAGAGCTAACTCCTCATCGGTGGGTGAACCGAATGGGTTAAAGCCAGAACCGTATTTCACCAGTCGCTTAAGTAGTGACTGGTGTACCGACGAGCCCCCAAACCACAAAGTTGGACCACCCGGGGCGTAGGCCTTGGGCTCGACATACACCTCATCAAAGGAGTAGTGCTCCCCTTGAAAAGAAATTGGATTATTGGTCCATGCTCTATGCCAAATCTCAAGTTGCTCATCCAAGATCGCACCCCGCTTCGAAAAGTCCACGCCGAGAGCGCGGAACTCTTCTTCGTGCCACGAAACCGTAGGCAAGACCACGAGTCGACCTTGGCTCAACAGGTCAATGGTCCCCAAGTCCTTGGCGGTGTTCAAGGGATGACGAAGTGGCGCAATAATGGCGCCGAAGACCAGGCGCAGGGAAGTTGTACGCGCCGCTATGGCGCTGAGCAGCACAACTGGACTGGGCCAGGGCGTCATCGGATCTTGGTTACCCGGTGCGGCGTAGTCGCGCAAATTCAGTGGTTCGCCTTCACGGTTGGCGCTCGGGCCAAGCACGATGTGGTCACTAATCATGATGCCGTCCACCCCCGCCGCTTCGGCGGCAACGGCCATGTCGACAACGTCGCTCATCGACAGCGAAGGACGCAACGTCCAATTTTCACTTAAGACCATCAGGGCTCGAACTTGATCCATCAACTACCTATGTTCGAGCGCTGCGAGCAGCAATAACTATGTTGTGCACCATTGGTACATCAAACTCCCCCGACGGAAAGAGCTCGTCAAGACGGCTACGCAATCGACTTGTCATTTCATCGCGCTCGGGTTCGGAGCGAACAATAGTGTCCGAATACGTATTAAAAAGCTCAACCAGTTGCCCCACCGTGCGTCGCCATTTCCATTCCAGCGACACGTAGCGCACATCCCCAAAGGCCGTAGGGTTCTCGAAGTTCGTCTTCCAACTGTCGTCGCGTACCTCGGGCTCTTCACCGAAATACCGCAAGGTAAGAACTTCGCGAAGCCATGGGACACTCTCAGCCAGGTGGGAACGCAAAATATACAAAGTGCCACGGTCACGAAGCACTCGTTCCATTTCAATCTGAGCTTGTGGCTGGGGAAACCAGTGCCAGGCGGAAGAGACAACCACCGCATCAAAACTCGCATCGGCCACTGGGAGGTTCTGGGCGAAGCCGTCCAGCAGCTTGACCAGCGGAGAGCGGCGGCGAAGCACCGATCGCATGCTTTCGTCGGGCTCAACGGCGGTGACCTTGGCCCCGATTTTCTCCAGAACTCGCGTGACTTGTCCAGTTCCCGACGCAACTTCTAAGACCTCTCGACCGGCAACATCAAGCAGGTTCGCCACCTCCTCGGGCATTGCCGGACGGTACACGTCATAGGCCTCAGCCACCGATCCAAAGATGAGGGCGCGAGACTGCTCGGCCATTACCGCTGACCAGTGCGTTGGCGAATGTCGCTCAGGAGGTCTTCAATCTTTACCCTCGTTTGCTCAGTGGTGTCACGGTCGCGAACAGTAACAGCACCATCTGTCAGGGTGTCAAAGTCAACGGTGATGCAATACGGCGTGCCAATTTCATCTTGGCGGCGGTACCGCTTACCAATCGACTGAGTGACGTCGTAATCACAAGAGAAGTACGGTGCCAAGACTTCCAACACCTTTTGACTGACCCCTTCGAGTTCGGGCTTCTTCGACAGGGGCAAGACCGCAACTTGGTAGGGAGCCAAGCGCCAGTCCAGGCGAAGAACCACACGAGTCTCACCCTCGACCTCGTCTTCGTGATAGGCCG
This sequence comes from uncultured Actinomycetes bacterium, assembly GCA_903830655.1. Lineage (GTDB taxonomy): Bacteria > Actinomycetota > Acidimicrobiia > Acidimicrobiales > RAAP-2 > RAAP-2. The sequence continues at coordinate 9,872 of CAIKUQ010000051.1, forward strand.
ACAACAAAAACGCCATCATGGCGCGGGTCGCACCGGCTGCGGGCTCAATGACGTACGGGGTGTAACGCTCATTCTCGGCTTGGTCGAAGTATTCGAGTCGAACGCCTGAAGCATCGGAATGTTGGGTTAGGTCATAGTCGCCACGGTTGGCGATGCCTTCGAGCTCGTCCCAGCCCCACGGGTAGAGAAATTCCACGTCGGTCGTGCCGCGCGAGTAATGGGAGAGATCTTCCTTCGCGTGTTCATGCAGTCGAAGAAAATCTTTCGGAACGCCAAGATCTAAATACCAGTTGTACCTAAAGTCAATCCAGTAGCGGTACCACTGTTCAGCTTCAGCTGGTGGCACGAAGAACTCGAGTTCCATCTGTTCGAATTCGCGGGTGCGAAAAACAAAGTTTCCGGGGGTGATTTCATTTCGAAAGGACTTGCCGACTTGGGCAATGCCGAAGGGCGGTTTCTTGCGTGAGGTGGCGAGAACATTCGCGAAGTTCGTGAACATTCCCTGCGCGGTCTCAGGACGCAAGTACGCCGTCGCACCTTCTCCCTCCACTGGACCAGCCTGAGTCTTGAACATCAAATTAAAGGCCCGGGCCTCGGTGAACTCTTTCGAACCACAGTTCGGACAGACACCATTGATTTTGTCTTCACGCCACCGTTCCTTGCACTTACGGCAGTCCACGAGGGGGTCGGTGAAGGTAGCTAGGTGACCCGAGGCGGCCCACACCGCGGGTGGACCGAGGATGGCGGCGTCAATACCAACGACATCCATGCGCTGTTGCACCATGACCTGCCACCAGGCATTCTTCACATTTCGCAACATGTTCACGCCCAAGGGGCCGTAGTCATAGGTCGAGCGGAAACCGCCATAGATCTCGGCCGACTGGAAGATAAATCCGCGACGCTTGGCGAGATTCGTTACCTTGTCAAGGAGTTCGGGGTCTTGGTGGGGAGCATCGGACATCCCTTAAGGCTACCGGAGTTAGGGCGCACTTTTAAGTCGAACGATTACCTGATTCGCAACCAGCCGAGCTTTGGGGGTCAGCACCGCGCGCCCCTCGCCTACCGTGAGGAGGTGGCTGATTTCATCGAGTGAATCAAAAGCCTCAATAGGAACTCCCCGGCTGGTGCGCAGTGAGAGGGCGTCGCGTTCAAAGTTCTGCGTGGACTCGTCCAGTACCTCTTCGCCGCCCAAGGGAGACTCTCCCGCTTCGAGGTTGGCAATGTAGCGATCGGGGGTTCGCACATTCCAAAAACGTCGCCCGTCGTGGTGGCTGTGGGCCGCCGAACCGAATCCTCGGTAGTTGCCATGGTTCCAGTAGACGTGATTATGGCGACTCTCATGACCGGGCTTCGCCCAGTTGGATATTTCTTCCCACTGGTACCCGGCGGCTTCCAACACTTCACCAACCAAGTCGTAGCTGTTTGCCGTGTCGTCTTCATCGGGGTGCCGGGTGGGGTCTTGACCGAGTGGCGTTCCCGGCTCTGGGGTCAAGGCGTAGCAACTGATGTGCGGTGGAGGATTCTCGAGCGAGAGCAGGTCGCGGAGCGTTGCTCGAACATCATCAAGCGTTTCCGCACGAGAGCCCACAATGAGATCCATATTCCAGGTCTCGAATCCAGCCTCCGCCACGGTCTGGGACACCTCCTCGTGGGCGTTGATGCCATGACGCCGGCCGAGGTCAGCCAGCACCGCCGCTTGAGTCGATTGCACCCCAAAGCTCATGCGATTCACCCCACCACGTCGATAGTCAACCAGACGCTCCAGTGACGCATCCTCAGGGTTGCACTCAACCGTTACTTCCGCATCACTCGCGCGCGGTATGGCGTCGAGAATACGCACCAGCTGTTTCGTTGAAATCCGTGACGGAGTTCCGCCACCGAAAAAGACGGTGTCCGCAACGGACATACCCTCGTCGGTTGCCGCATCAATTTCTTGAACAACTGCGTCTACGTAGCGGTCCATCAGTTCATCACGATCGGAATAGGTCGCGAAGGCGCAGTAATCGCATCGATGCGCGCAAAAAGGAATGTGGATGTAGACCCCGAAATCGCTCACGCCAGGCTGCCCGGTTTGAGTTCAGCCAAACGAGCCAGGGCTTCATTTCGTTCAACTCCCTGGTCGACAATCGGCGAGACGTAGTCAAAGCCCCCCAACAACGTGCCACCCTGGGGACGGAGACACTCGGGAACCATGACATCTTTAAGCTCCGGAACATACCGTTTGATGTATTCGCCCGTTGGGTCAAACCGTTCCGCTTGCAGGGTGGGATTGAAAATCCGGTGGAATGGTGCAGCGTCGGTACCGGTTCCCGCCACCCACTGCCAACCATGCTGGTTCGAGGCGATATCTCCGTCAATCAAGTTCCACATAAACCATTCGGCTCCCCACCGCCAGTCAATGTGCAGGTGCTTGACCAAAAAAGACGCGGTAATCATGCGGACTCGATTATGCATCCACCCTTCCGCCAAGAGTTGGCGCATTCCGGCGTCAACGATTGGGTAGCCCGTCTGGCCCTGCGTCCAGGCCTGAAATCTTTTGATGGCTTGGGCGTCGCTATCGGTGCGCAGCTTTGCCATCTTGGGTTGTAGCGCTTCGTAGCGCGACTGGGGATTGGTGTACAGGACGTCGGCGTAGAAATCGCGCCACGCGAGTTCGCTGGCGAAGGTACGACCCCCATCATCAAAGCGCGAAACCTTGTCGAGAATTTGCCTGGGGTGAACAATGCCAAATCTCAAATAAGGACTCAGGCGGCTGGTCCCCGACAGTCCTGGAACATTTCGCGTTTCAACATATTGACTGCTCCTCGTGGCAAACTCGGCAATAAGTTTCTTGGCCGCGGCTTCGCTCGCCACGGGCAGTACCGCCGCAGAGGAGTCTGCACCCGGACCGAAGTAACTGGGGCGAAGAGCCTTCGGGGCACTGATCGTGGCCTTGGGGGACGCCGCGAGCACCCAATTCACCCTCGGGATTGCCAGGACCGAGAACTCGGCGGTGAGTGACTCCCATCCCTTGCGGAATCCACCAAAGACCTTGTAGGGCTGACCACTCAGATTCTTGATGGCCCCAGGTTTAATCATGTAGGGAGAATCCACGTGCACCAGTGTTGCGCCAACCGCTTCGAGAGCTTGGGCCACCTCTAAGTCACGAGCAATGGCGTACGGGGTGAACTCTTGGGTGGCAAATACTTGCGTCGCCCCAACCGCTTTCGCTAGTTTCACTACTTCAGTAACCGCGCTCCCCTTGACAAGATTGAGCCCCCCATCCATCGATGCGTCAAGTTGCACTAGAGCGTCGGCCATGAAATCGTTTCTCGCTTTGCCGCTACGAGCCATCAGGCCTTCGTCTAGAACAAAGAGTCCCGCGACATTTCCAGCACCGGCTTTAGTTGCCGCAACTAGGGCGGGGTTATCACGCAGCCGAAGGTCTCGGCGAAACCACATCAGGGCAACTGGGCTGGGGATCTCGTTACTCATGATTCACTGAGTGAATCGTAGGGGTCATTCGCGCCACCTTGAGACGTTTGCCCAAATGATTTTCCATCGCGGCGTGCGCTAAGTGAATCAGCTCCGCGCCCCCTGGCGGTTCTGCCTCTCTTAGAACTCCGGCCAAGTCTCCACCCATAATGCGAACCAGCAGACTGTACGTGTCACTGGACAAGGGCGTCCCCCGACGGCAAGTCTCACAGAGCACTCCTCCAGTACCAGCGTCAAAAGCGTAAAAGGGTCCGGGAGAACCACAACCCGCACACTCTTCTAAGAGTGGTTCAGAGCCGTCGTAGGCGAGAAACTTTAAGAAGAACGCTGCTGGCACCAGGGTTGGATCGAATTGTGGTTCATCCAAACTCGTCATCACCTTTACTAGCAAATCGTAAATTCCCTCGTCCGCCACGTCATCTAAGGGAATTGCGTCCACCCCTTCGACTACGGCGTACCCTGCCGAAATGCGTTGATAACTCGCACGCAGCGTGGGCAACGTTTGCAGGTGGGCGACATTTCGTGTGACGTAGAGATCGCCCTTGCCCTGAACGAGATTCACGCGCACCAGACTCAGTGGATCAAGTGCGCCACCCAATTTGGAATTGGCCTTACGCGACCCTTTTGCCAGGACACGAATCTTTCCGTGCTCTCTCGTCCATAGCACCGCAATTCGATCTGCCTCGCCCGATTTGTAATTGCGCAAGACGACCGCGTCGTCAGAAAACTCAGCTCCCCGGGTGCTCATCATCCTTCGATTCAAAATGTGACTCACGGGGCTTGATTCCGATGAACTTGGTCAACGCAACCCCCACCACGATGATGACGTAGAGCACGAGTGGCACCATAACGATTGGCAGCAGGGAGGTCGCCCCGTTGATAACTAACAACCAAAGGAAAAGGTAGAAGAGCAGACCGACAACGGTCGTCACGCGTCGTAGGGTCACTTGTCCAGCCCTCCAAAGCGCCGCTCTCGTCCCTGGAACTCTTCAATGGCCGCGAACAGGTCTTCACGGCGAAAGTCGGGCCAGAGTACGTCGGTGAAGATGAGTTCAGCGTAGGCCATCTCCCAGAGTAAGAAGTTGGAGATGCGGTACTCCCCCGAGGTTCGGATGACCATATCGGGGTCGGGGATTTCAGGGTGGTAGAGCCTCGCACGAATTGCTTTCTCGTCGACCTTGTCGGCGGACACTTTGTCACGCACCAATTGGGCCACTGCATCCACAATCTCCGCACGTCCGCCGTAGTTGAAGGCAATATTTAAGGTCATGCGCTTGTTCTTTTTGGTGAGTTCTTCGGCCCAGTCCATCTTGGCCAAAACCCCTTTGGGAACTCTCCAGTTTCGGCGGCCGCTAAAGGTGATTCGCACCCCTTCGGCGTGGAGGTCTTCAGTGTGCCTATCGAGAATCCCTCGGTTGAAGTTCATGAGATAGCGAACCTCGTCAATGGGCCGAGTCCAGTTCTCAGTCGAAAAGGCGTAAACGGTCAGCGTCTTAACACCGGCGGCGAGTGCGCCGTAGGTGGTGTCGAACAGTGCCACCTCTCCCGCCCCGTGACCTTCGGTACGGACTAAACCTCGACGCTGGGCCCAACGACCATTACCATCCATGACCACCGCGACATGGGCGGGCATTGACGACCGATCGAGCGACCGTGGGACAGGGGTCGGACGCGGGTCGGGCATAGATAAAACTTAGTTCCCCAAAGGCCCGCACGGCACACCCCCGCGCCTAACCTGCACGGGTGGATAGTTTCGACCCTGATGAGGAGATGACAACGAGTGAGCCCTCCGAAGAAGAGGGTGTCCAAATCCGTCATGACCGTGTGACGGTGGACTTGGCGGCAGCACTCGAGTTGCTCGATAAGGTCACGAAAGATCTACCCGGTGGCGGGGAGACTCGCGAATCGCAACGACTCATGGTCAAGACCATTGCCGAGTCAATGTCCAACAACGAATATTGCGTAATTGAGGCCGGAACGGGTGTCGGTAAGTCACTGGGTTATCTCGTGCCCGCCGCACTTTCGGGTGCTCGCGTGGTCATTGCTACGGCGACCAAAAACCTGCAGAGCCAACTCGCCGCCAAGGACGCACCGCTCGTGGCCGAGCACTTGAAGGGGGTGAAGGTTGCAATTCTCAAGGGTAAGCAGAACTATCTCTGTTTGAACCGCACCAATAGCATTGGGGTCGGACAGTTGACCTTTGATGATGGCAGCAAAATTCCTCAAACTTCGACCGATCAAATCCGTGAGATTCTTAGTTGGTCGCGCACTACCGAAAGCGGAGACTTAGATGAACTCCATTTCGAGGTTGACGAAAAAGCCAAGCGGGCCGTTACCGTTACTCCCCAAGAGTGCCTTTCCAAAAACAAGTGCCCGCAGGGCGCCAACTGTTTTCACGAAATCGCCAAGACTAAAGCTGCCGAAGCATCCATCGTTGTCGTCAACACCGCCCTCTACGCAGCTGACTTGGCCACGGGACGTCAAATGCTGCCAAAGCATGATTACGTTGTGTTCGACGAAGCCCACGAAACCATCGATATCTTTGCTCGAGCGCTGGGAACCAGTCTCGCGGCGGGAACCTTCCGCGCCGCCGCCACCATTGCGCGATTAGTGCTTGAGGGGGATGGCGCTACCAAGTGCTTAGAGCTTCAAACGGTAGCCGAGCGCTTCAATGTTGCGCTCGATGAACAATTCGCTTCCGGCAAACTCACTGGAGTGAGCGAGAAGGTCAACCTGGAATTAGCGAATTTGACCTCCCTAGTGACCGAAATCACCGATGCCCTAAGGGCAATCAAGACCGAAAATGCCGACGCCACTGCCAAGATTCAACGCGCGCTGGGGCCACTTGTGCATCTCTTAAATGACCTTGTTCGCGTCAGAAGCGTAAAGTCTGGTGAGTTGCTCTTCTTGGTTAAGGGCGAGCGTGAGGTGAAATTAGAGATCTCCTTAATCGATGTCGGTGACCGGTTGGCTGAGGAGTTATGGAGCGAAGTCTCCGCCGTTCTCACTAGCGCCACCATTCCCATAAATCTCCCCCGCGAATTGGGCCTGCCGAAGAGTGTCGAAGTGCAACGTCTCGCTAGCCCTTTTAATTATGAAGAAAATGGACTCCTGTATGTCCCTGAAGGTTTTCCTGATCGCCGCGATGACGAAGCGGCCATCAACGCCATTATCGAAGAGTTGGTCACTCTGATTACCGCCGCAGGCGGGCGCACCCTGGCGCTCTTTACCAACCGAAACGTTATGCAGCGTGTCGCCACAGCGGTTGCTCCTCGCATTGAAACCGAAGTGCTGGTTCAGTACACCAAGTCACGCCAGCGAATCATCGAGGAATTCCGACAGAGCGCCGAAGCCAGTCTCTTCGCCGTGACTAGTTTCTGGCAGGGTATTGACGTTCCTGGCCACTCTCTTTCGCTGGTCACCATTGATCGACTCCCCTTCTCTGTCCCCGGGGAGCCTTTGGCCGAGGCTCGGCGCGAACGAGCTGAAAACCCCTTTATGGAAGTTGATCTACCACGGGCCACCATGTTGCTCGCTCAAGGTGTGGGTCGCCTTATTCGTACCGCCACGGACAAGGGCGTCGTGGCGGTCTTTGACACTCGTCTGGCCGAAGCGCGCTACAAGGGAATTATGTTCAAGGCATTGCCCCCGATGAAGCGGACGCGAGACCGCAATGAAGCTATCGAGTTCTTAAAAACTCTTTAGTAGCCGAGTCGGTCGAGGATGTCATCTCGCTTTTGCCAACCGGGTTCTACCGATACCTTCAACTCTAAGTAGCAACCATCGGGTAGTTGGCGACGCGCGGCGATACCTACGTCTTTTAACAGGGCCCCACCCTTACCAATAACCATTCCCTTTTGACTCTCACGCTCCACCAAAATCTCGACAGTGATGTGAGGCCATTCGAATTCGATTACTCGACAGTGAATTGAATGAGGGAGTTCTTGTTTGGTCTTGCGCACTAGTTGTTCGCGCACCAGTTCCGCCACCCACTGCGCTTCAGGTACGTCAGAGACCTCTTCGGCGTCGAAGAGGAAGTGACCCTCGGGCATCAGCTTTTGGACGTGTTCCGTTAAGCCTTTGACCCCGCTCCCCGTCTTAGCTGAAATCGGGAAATATTCCACTCGTGACGCCACCTCGGCAAGCCTGAGGTCAGCCGCAATTTCTTCAACGACTCTCGTCGCACTTATTAATTGCGCAGCCACTGCGTCGCGGCCGGGTTTATCAATTTTGTTGACGATCAAGATGGGTTTAGGGCCGTCTATGTTTTGGCAATGGCGCAACATGGTGGCAATCACCTCACGGTCGCCTGGCCCAATCTCACTGCTCGCCTCGATGACACCAAGAATCGCGTCCACTCCATTAACCGCGGCGCGTGCCGTTTCATTTAGCCGTCCCCCTAAGTGAGTACGGGGACGGTGGATACCGGGGGTGTCCACGAAGACCACCTGAACATCACCTTCGGTCCAAATTCCACGAATTGCCTGGCGGGTCGTATTTGGCGAGTTCGCCGTAATGGTGACCTTGGAGCCAATGATCTCGTTAAGCAAGGTGGACTTGCCTACGTTGGGCCGTCCAATAATTGCGGCAAAGCCTGAACGGGTCATTCGCCGGACCATTCGTGCTCGACCAAAATATCTTCGACTCGCCGGCCGTCCATGCGAAGAACGGTCAATTTGAAGTTCTTCACCACGAAACTGTCGCCAACGGAAGGCACTCCGCCCGCCGCGTCTAGGACTAGGCCACCAACGGTATCCCAGCCACCCTTCGGCAAATCAATTCCGTAGTCATCATTGCAGTCATCAATGTTGAGGCGTCCGCTAACCACCAATTCGGATTCGTCTCGGCGATCTTCGACTGTCAAATCACTCTCGCCATCGGACTCATCATCAATATCACCGACGAGTTCTTCGATGAGATCTTCTAAGGTGACAAGCCCGGCGGTACCGCCGTATTCGTCAATGACCATAAACAGGTGGACCTTTGCTTTGCGCATCTCAGCGAGCACCGCCGAAACCGGCGCAGTCTCGGGGACAAAATGTGCGGTCTTGGCGTGCGCACCAATGAGTTCGTCGCCTTGACCCTTCATCACCAGGTCCGCCAAATAGCGCAAGTTGACAATTCCCATAATGTCGTCGACGCTCTCGCCGAGAACGGGAATTCGAGAACGTCCCGTCGTTATCGCAAGATCGAGCGCGGCGCGAACAGTTTCGTTGCTTTCTATATCAACCATGTCCATCCGCGGGACCATGACTTCTCGCACCACGGTGTCACCAAACTCGATGATCGAGTGAATGTAGTCCCGCTCATCTTCTTCAATCACCTTGTCCTCGTGAGCCACATCGGCCAACGCCAGAACTTCGAGTTCGGTCACACTTTGGGCCGAACCTTTGGCGCCCAACACACTCAGTACACCATCGGCAATCGCCAGTAAGAAGCGTGAAATCCATCGGATTGGCGGGAATCGCAGAATCTTAGAAACCATTGGTGCACTGGCGAGCGCCGCACGGTCGGGGTGCTGGACGGCAAAATTCTTTGGAATAGCTTCGAAGGCCACAAAAATTACGACAACCTCACCCGCGGTGGCAACGAAAACGCCCGCAGCACCAAAGAGATGTCCCGCCAAAACACCCACCATGGTCGCCGAGACCAGTTGGCAAATGAGGATCAGGAGTAACAACGGATTCAGAAATTGCTCAGGATTTTCGGCCAAGTTGACGAGAGACTTTGCTCCGTGACGCCCTTGGTCACGCAAGGAACGAGCGCGTGACTTATTCATCCGCACGAGAGAGGTCTCAGCCATTGCGAAAAAGCCCGATAAGGCCAGCAGCACGACGACGGTAACGGCTAGGTAGGTGTCACTAGTACGCCAGACGACCGACAACATTAGATTCCCCTCTTGTAGTGAATGGCTAGGAGTTCACGTTCGCGAGCTTCCATGAGCTCGGCTTCGGCATCAACCATGTGGTCCCACCCTAAGAGATGGAGGACTCCGTGAACTACCAAGAGCGCAACCTCATCATCGAAGGACACTTCGTGCTCTAGGGCATTGCCGGCGGCGACCGTGGGGCAGATCAGAATATCTCCAACGAGCCGGGGAATGACCTCAGCGGAGTGGGAACCTGGGCCAGTAGAACTGGCGTCCGGAACGCGACCACTCATCTCCGGCTCCGCTTCGATCGGAAAACTCAAGACATCGGTTGGACCAGTTTTACCCATGAACTGCTCATTTAGTTCAGCGATTGTTTCTTCAGAACAGAAGATAAGTGAGACCTCTGCGGGAGCGACCACGCCTTCGGCGCTCAAGGCCGCCTGAGCGAGCGCTACCCAACGAGCAAGGTCTATCTCGTGGTCACTCTGCTCGTCGGCAGCGTAGATGTCAACGGTCATGAAGGCTGTTGATCGTAGGCAGCGACGATGTCGGCCACAATGCGGTGGCGGACTACGTCTTTGGAACTAAGGAATACGAAACTAATACCCTCTACGTTACCCAAGATTTTGTCAATGTTCACAAGTCCAGATCGCTTGCCGTTTAAGTCAATTTGAGTCACGTCTCCAGTAACGACCAGCTTGGAATTAAAGCCAATACGAGTAAGAACCATTTTCATCTGTTCGGGTGTTGTGTTCTGAGCCTCATCGAGAATTATGAATGAATCATTCAGTGTGCGTCCACGCATAAAGGCCAAGGGGGCAACTTCGATAGTGCCGTTGGCAATCAATCGCTGCGCACCGTCGGGACCAACCATGTCGTACAGCGCGTCATAGAGCGGGCGCAGATACGGATCAATTTTGGCCATGAGATCTCCGGGCAAGAATCCGAGGTTCTCGCCCGCTTCGACGGCGGGCCGAGTGAGTACGATGCGACTCACCTGGCGGCGATGCAGGGCCTGGACCGCTTGGGCGACGGCGAGGTAGCTCTTACCGGTACCGGCTGGTCCAATTCCGAAGGTGACAATGTTGGTGTCAATGGCGTCGGTGTAGCGCTTTTGGCCAGCGGTGGAGGGGCGAATGGCCTTGCCCTTGGCCCCGCGCACAACTTCGTGGCGAAGCACCTCGCTCGGACGTATGTCCTCAGCCACCATATCGACCGTGCGCTCGATTTTGGTGACATCAAGTGTTTGTCCGCTCTCGAGCACTAAGACCAGTTCGTCAAAGAGACGGAGAATTCGCGCAGCGTCAGTACCCGTAACGGTGATCTGATTACCCTGGACTCGAATCTTCGAACTCGGGAAGGCTTTTTCAATGGCGCGAAGATACTCATCACGAGGACCCAGCAGTCCAGTCATCAGATGCGTATTGGTGACGTAAGTGGTTGCGCTTAGAGCGTCGTCGGCACGGGTGTCAAAACTCATCCGGGAGGCCAATTCATCTTTCTTCCCCCTAAGAGGTGCATGTGTAAGTGCGCTACCGAGTTCTGCGCGTCTTCACCTACATTCATCACCAAACGGTACCCGCTATCGCGCACCGATGAAGTGGCCGCGACCTCTTGAGCGAGGGCGAACATGCTGGCGACTTCGGTGGCGTGTTCGGGGGCTATCTCATCGGCGTTGGTGATGTGTAGCTTTGGCACGATCAGCAGGTGGGTTGGCGCTTGTGGGTTGATGTCGGCAAAGGCCAAGGCTCGGTCATTCTCTCCCGCTATCTCCGCGGGAATTGAACCATTTACTATTTGGCAAAAAAGGCAGTCACTCATTGCTGATTCTCATCATTACCTAGATTTACGCATTTAGAGTGTCATTCCCTGCGCACCGAGAGTCATCAATGCGGCGCTGGCAATCGCTGCGGTTTCTCCTCGCAAGACAGTGTTACCAAGGGAAATTATCTGTCGGTCGCTACCCCACTCATTGGGCGCCCAGCCCCCCTCGGGACCGATGGCTATGGCTCGAACCCCCGCCATCTGCGACGTACCGCCGAAGTCAGCCACCGCCACGGTGGCGGGGACCTGTTCGGGGGTCACGGGTTTACCAATAACTAGGTCGTAGGTGCGGCGACACTGGCCGGTGGCCTCGTCACTAATCCGGCGCCAACGATCAAGAATTTTTTCCTGGGCCTCACCCTTAAATTTGACGGCGAGCCTTTCGCTAATCAGAGGTACGAGAGCGCTGACGCCGAGTTCCGTGGCCTTCGCCACCACCCATTCACTGCGATCTCCCTTTAATGGGGCCAAGTAGAGAGCGGTATCGGCGGGTTCGGGATCGAGGTGCACTTCGCTCACGCGCTTGAGTCCAGAGTCCAGCACTGTCGCGAAACTCCATGATCCCGCCCCATTACTCACCACAATCTCTTCGCCTACCTGTGCGCGTAAAACTTTGCGAAGGTGATGTTCAGTTTCTTTTTCGAGGATTGGGGTCGCGGGGTCGGTCACTCGCAGTTGCGTTAAGGCATCTACTCTTCGCGTCCACTCAACCAACATCAACGATGCCCCTTGCGTCGTTTGCCAGATTCAGCAACTGTGATTTGCTGCTTCTGGGCCAATTGACGTAACAGCGCTTCACTTTCATCATCCAGCTCCGTTGGCGTGTCAACGACAATATGGACAAATAATTCCCCGTGATGACGTGAGTGCAGCCGCGGCATGCCTTCGCCTCGGAACCGCAAGATAGTGCCGGTTTGAGTGCCAGGCTCTATTTCTACCTTGACTTCACTGCGTAAGGTTGGCGCGGTGAGTTGGGCGCCAAGCGCCGCTTCGACAAATGAAATATGCAACTCATGGTGCAGATTTTCGCCATCTCGTTCGAATCGCTCATCGGCCGTGATACGCAAATGCACATACAGCTGTCCAGAACCCCCACCGCGGGCACCGGCGGGGCCCTTATTGGCAAGGCGCATGGTCGAGCCATCTTCAACTCCAGCGGGTACTTGAACGCTGAGGGTTACCTCTTCGTTGCTCAGCCCACTTCCTCGGCAACTCTCACAGGGGGTTTCGATCCGCGTGCCAAACCCTTGGCATCGATTGCAGATTGAGGTAGTCATCATCTGACCAAGAATTGAGTTGCGAACTCGTCGCACCTGTCCCGCGCCTGCACATTCGACGCAAGCGACTGGTGAAGAACCGTGGGCGGCGCCACTACCCGAACACTCTTTACAGGGTTGGGGCATGGTGAGGGTGAGATCTTTAGTTACACCAAAGCCAGCGTCGTCGAGAGAAATTTCCATAACCACCTGGGCGTCTTGGCCGGCTGGTGGTCCAGCGTTACGTTGCTGAAAGCCGCCCCCGCCGCCAAAGAACATATCGAAAATGTCTTGGACGCTCCCCTGGCCAAAGGGACTTTGGTTTTGATCGGTCGAACCGAATCGGTCGTACTGGGCGCGACGATCGGGGTCTGAGAGTACCTCGTAGGCCTGAGAGATTTCTTTGAACTTTGATTCAGCACTCTGGTCCCCCGGATTCGCATCCGGGTGATACTTACGAGCCAGACGCCGATAAGAGGACTTGATTTCCTCGTGAGACACGGTTTGTTCAACCTCGAGAACCTCATACAAACTTGCACTCATCGCTCTTTGTCTCCCTCAAAGTGTCGAGTTAGGTGTTCTGAAACAGTTCGGGTGGTGGCCATCAGCTCGGAGTACTTGATGCGTGTGGGCCCCAAGAGTCCCACCGCCCCGACGGTCTCGCCCTCGACCGTGACCGGAGCGACAATCACCGCGCAGCTAGCCAAGGTTTCGAGCTGGTTCTCTGAGCCAATTTTTACAGCGACATCTTCGGCCAAGACCTCTTCGATCATTGAAACAACAACTAGCTCCTGTTCCAAAATCGCAAGGACATTTCGGACGTTGTCCACCCCATCCATAGATTCAGCAACTTTGGACGAGCCCCCGATGAAGACCTGTTCGCCCTCGTGGGTCGGCCGCTCGGCATGTAATACGGCGACACTCTCTCGAACCATGGTGGCCACATCATCTTGACGCGAGGGGACTTGAACCTTGTCGGCGGTGGTGGTTCCGTGAAGAAGGGCGTTGAGTTGTTTTGAGGCTTCGGCTACATCATTGTGGTCGACTTCGAAGTCCACAATCACCGAGTGCTTCAGCACCGTACCGTCGGAAAAGACGGTAACCAACAGTTGGTGATGCGCATCGAGGTTGACCAACTGCACACTCACAATTGGGGCCGTTGAACTAGAGCCTCCGAGAACGACCGCGGTGTAGTTAGAGAGTTTGCTCAGCATCGTGGCGGTTTGTTCTAGGACGTCTTCTACTTCACCGCGAACGGAAGCGAAGAAGTCACCAATGTGCTGTTGTTTCGCCGCTCCTAATTTGCCAGCTTTCAAGTGATCGACAAAGTAGCGATACCCCTTGTCAGTCGGCACGCGTCCCGCCGAAGTGTGGGGTTGCACAAGGTAACCCTGCCGTTCCAGGGCCACCATTTCTGATCGAACAGTCGCGGGAGAGACTTCCAGCTTGGCGTTTTGAGTCACCGCCGATGAACCCACCGGCTGAGCGGTGTCGACGTGTTCCGCCACGACCGCCTCGAGTATTGAAGCCTTACGCTGGTCCAAATTGGAGTGATTGGTGTCGGGAGTAGGTGTCTGCTTCGCCATAAGTGCCTTGCTAGCAGTCAATTCTACTGAGTGCCAAGCGCAGCCGCTCCCTTCTGAAGCGGCGGACGGTCAAGCCTTTGGTGGACTAGTCCTCGAGCTTGAGTGCCGCTACGAATGCCTCTTGGGGTACTTCAACACGACCCAGATTCTTCATGCGTTTCTTGCCCTCTTTTTGCTTCTCGAGAAGTTTGCGTTTACGGGTGATGTCCCCGCCGTAACACTTAGCGAGTACGTCCTTGCGGCGGGCCTTGACCGTCTCGCGAGCGATGACCCGAGACCCTACGGCCGCTTGAATGGGCACATCGAACATCTGGCGCGGAATGAGTTCTTTTAATCGCTCCGCCATCCGACGACCATAGAAGTCCGCGTTGGACTTATGCACAATGGTGGAAAAAGCGTCAACTGGTTCATGGTTAATTAAAAGGTCGACGCGAACAAGTTGCGAGGTGATGTAGCCCGCTGGTTCGTAGTCCAGAGATGCGTAGCCCTTGGTGCGTGACTTCAGCGCGTCGAAGAAATCAATCACGACTTCAGCCAGTGGGATTGAATAACGCAATTCCACGCGCTCGGTGGAAAGGTAATCCATCTTGATCATCTCAGCGCGGCGACTCTGGCAAAGGTCCATAATCGCACCCAGGTATTCGGAGGGAGAAAGAATCGAAATATCGAGCATTGGTTCATCAATGTGATCAAGTCTCGAAGGGTCAGGCAACTCGGTCGGATTGTCAATAATGATCTCCGAGCCGTCCGTTAAGAATGCGCGGTAGACCACCGAAGGGGCCGTTGCGATGATGTCCAAGTTGTATTCGCGCTCAAGCCGCTCTCGGACAATTTCCATGTGAAGCAAACCCAAGAATCCACAGCGAAAGCCAAAGCCGAGTGCGTGAGAACTTTCCGGCTCGAAGGTGATGGAGGCGTCATTGAGTTTCAGTTTGTCGAGCGAATCACGCAGGTCGCCCAAATCGTCACCGTCGATTGGATAGATGCCGCAAAAGACCATGGGCTTGGGGTCCATGTAGCCAGCGAGTGGCGCGGCTGCGGGCCGCACCGCGTCGGTGATGGTTTCTCCAGATTTCGCCCCACCAACGTCCTTGATCCCCGCAATGATGTAGCCAACCTCTCCCGGTCCCATTTCGGTGACCTTTTTGAGGTCGGGGGTGCGAATGCCAATTTCTTCGATTTCATGATTGGCACCAACTTGCATCATGCGAATCTTCATGTCGTCGCGTAACGTTCCCTCGACTATTCGAATAGAACTCACTACCCCGCGATACTGGTCATAGTTCGAGTCAAAGATGAGCGCTTGCAAGGAAGCGGCGGGGTCTCCTTTGGGAGCGGGAATCCGTTCAACTATTGCATCCAGTAATTCTGGGACCCCCACACCCGTTTTCGCCGAGATGGAGAGAATCTCACCAGCCGGAATACCGAGAACCCGTTCCAGCTCTTCTTTGCAACGCTCGGGGTCAGCAGCGGGCAGGTCAATCTTGTTTAAGACGGCAACTATCTCGAGGTTGTTTTCAATGGCTTGGTAACAATTGGCCAAGGTTTGGGCCTGGATGCCCTGCGAAGCATCGACTAAAAGAACTGCCCCTTCACAGGCTGCGAGTGAGCGAGAGACCTCATAGCCAAAGTCCACGTGGCCCGGAGTGTCAATGAGCTGAATGATGTTGTCTTTCCAGCCAACGCGAACATTCTGGGCTTTGATTGTGATTCCCCGTTCACGTTCGATATCCATGGAATCCAAATATTGGGCGCGCATGAGGCGTGGGTCAACCGCTCCGGTAATCTCAAGAATCCGGTCGGAGAGGGTCGATTTGCCATGATCGATGTGAGCAATGATGCTCAGATTTCTAATTTTCGAAATGTCGACTTTTGGCGTACTCACGGCGCCTTTAGGTTAGTTGCTAGGAGATAATCTCACTTTTCCCATGACGATTACCGGCGTATGTCGAATTATTCATCGCCGAACACTAGGCTTGACAAGCGCAATGATGCGAACTAAGGAGATTTTGCCATTTTTGCTTACATTTGGCTGTTTTGACGAAATACTGCTAAAGTACTCAAGCCCGCGTAACAGACGTTGCGCACTAGAACGAGGTTGTTTGTGGCAAATATTAAGAGCCAAATCAAGCGTATTAAGACCAACGAGGTTGCGCGCGAGCGCAACAAGCGCGTTAAGTCAGAGGTGCGCACCCGTACCAAGAACGCGTTGGCTGCTGCTGGCACCGAGAACGAAGTAGAGACCTTGAAAGCCGCCATTAAGCGCATCGACAAAGCCGCAAGCAAGGGCGTCATGCACAAGAACCAGGCGGCTAATAAGAAGTCCGGTTTGATGCACCGCATCGCCGCACTTAAGTCAACTAAGGCTTAGCGTTTCGCGCTCGCGTGTAATCGCGACAAGCGCGCAACCAGTACTTCCAACACTGTCAATTCAGTGAGATCTTCATCGGTCACGACATCTTTCCCGTAATCGACTCCACCCTTGAGGTCTACATCGGCTTGGGCTAAAAGGCGCAGGGCGACGGCAAAATTCTCCTGCGAGAGCGCCTTGCTCTCTTGAATCAAAAACTTGGCCTGATCTTCGGACTTCTTGAAGGTTTTCATAACGTCAGCAATGCTCACGCTCCTCCCCGACAAGCTCGCTCTATCCATGTAAAAACTTCGCAAGCTGCCCAAGATTTGCAAACCAGCCGTCGAACCCGAGTCAATCATTCGCCGCACCGCGACAATGGCTCCGGTGGTGTCTCCCTTCACAATCACCTTGGTTAAGTCCCAAGAATAGACACCACCTTCTTGACCCAAGTACGGCTGGACCATAGAAAAGGTGAGTGACTCTGTTCCAAATAGGGACGACAGTGTGCGCGCCAAGTTGTCAACCCGACTGACATCCTCGCCAAAATGGTTGGCAAGTTGGTCTATGCCCGAGCGGTCAATTTTCACTCCGTATTGTGCGAAGCGCTCGGCGATGTACTGCGCACGATCTTTAGCGGAAATTCCAACATCAAAACTGACAAGTTCTTGCGCTAGTGCGGCAATAGTCCCCTTCTTGGCGCCCACTACTCCAGCGATGAGCACGACTCCTTCGACGGGATTTTCACTCCAGGCTCGCACCTCGGCGACCGAATCTGTGAGGAGGTTTTGGGCATCACGGAGTACCAGCACCCGCTTGGCGGTCAAGAAAGGCGGTGAATGTAATGCCGTAAGTGCCGAGGCGATTAGAGCGTCTCTCTCGTCGACTGGTGAGGACTTAATGGTGATGTCCTCTAGGGCGAAGGAGGGGTCGAGGTCTCCTAATTCGCGCGCAATGAGGATATGCAGCTCATCGTTGACCATCGTGGCCGACGAGCCTTGCACGCATACGAACTGAGTCATCGAGCCTCCATTATGCGAGCAAGCGTATCTCGGACCCGTACGGTTCCTTGCACGTCATGGACCCTGAGGATGCGACAACCCAGCGAAATGCCAATTGCTGAAGCCGCCAGAGAGGAATCTCGTCGCTCGGTGACCTCCTGATTGAAAATCTTGCCCAGGAAGGTCTTATTGGACGAGGAGAGCAGCAAGGGGAAGCCCAAACTCGCCAGGGCCTCAGAGTTACGCAGGAGATCTAATGACTGTCCGGCAGTCTTGCCTAAGTCGAGTCCGGCGTCCAGAATGATTCGGTCTGGCGCCACGCCCGCGGCCAGGGCTTGCTCTTTGCGATCAAGTAAGAACTCCGATACCGCCTCGAGTACGTTCTCGTAGTGCGGGTTGGGATCGGCCACCCGTGGTCGTAATCGGATATGGGTGGCCACCACCGTTGCGTTAGCGCGCGCAGCCACGAGGAGGTATTGCGGATCGGAAAAACCACTTATGTCATTTCCCACCACGGCACCTTCACTAAAACACGCCTCCGCAACACTGGCGCGCCAGGTGTCGATACTCAAAGGAAGATCAAACCGTTTCCGGAGCGCTTGAATTGCGGGAACGACTCGATCAAGTTCTTCGGCTTCAGAAATCTCGTCGCCCGGTCCGGCCTTGACCCCACCGACATCGAGCAGGTCAGCCCCATCAGCAACGAGCTGATCGGCCCGCGCAAGGAAGTCGTCGAAGTTGAAGGTTGCGGCGGGCGCGAAGAACGAATCTTTCGTTCGATTCAAGATGCCCATGACCAGGGCTCGGGTCGTGAGGTCGTAGGACCTTTCGCCCAGCGCCAACGAAACTGGAGGCGTTAGCCACGTAACTTCCACGCCCATCCTCTCGGGTCTAGACAGAAAAGCCTAGGTCGAAAAGGCTCTAAAATCGATACTTCACGATTTTTCCTAGGGTCAGAAAGTGACTATAAAGGAATGAGAGAAAGGCGAGGGTATGGACGACGACATCTTTGAGCGCATCATTTTCCTCGCCGACCCCGAACTGAATGAGCCGGTCCTGATTTGTAGCCTCGAGGGCTGGATTGACGCCGGCGGCGCCGCCAACACCGCAATCAACACCATGCTCGATGCCATCGACACCGAAATCCTCGCCACCTTTGACACGGAGTACTTCATTGACCAACGAGCTCGTCGGCCTATGGCGCGAATCATTGACGGAGTGACCACCGAACTCACCTGGCCCGAGATTCAACTCCGCTACGGCAAAGACCGTGACGGGGCTGACTTAATTTTCTTAGTCGGGCCAGAACCCGACTTCCACTGGAGTGACTTCGTCGACATCGTCACCGACGCCGCTGGCCGATTCGATATTCGCATTGTGGTCGGACTCGGTGCGTTCCCGGCTCCCGCCCCACACACTCGACCAACTCGAGTCATCGGTACCGCGTCAGCGCAGAGCGCCCACCTGCTCGCGAGCATCGGCACCGTCGGTGGCGAGATTGAAGTTCCAGCGGGAATCACTTCGGCCCTAGAGCTTGGCTTTGCTGAAGTGAACATCGACATGGTTACCCTCTGGGCGCGAGTGCCTCACTACGTTGCGTCGCTGCCCTACCCCGAAGCCGCCGCAGCGCTTATCGACGGTCTAGCCGGCACGACGGGGTTAAGCCTGGACTCGACCGAACTACGTCGTTCGGCCGACGAGGCCCGCCAGCAGGTCGAAGAGATGATGGGTGGGAGTCCCGACCACAACCAGATGATCGAACAACTTGAACAAGCGGTCGACAGCGAGATTCTGACCCCCTTAGGTGGAGAGATTCCTAGTGGCGATGAATTAGCGGCAGAACTCGAAAAGTTCCTCCGGGGCGAAGCTAACTAACTACGTCTCGTTCTTCAATCGCGATTCCCAGACCCAAGGCGTACCCTTCAAGAAAGAGTGAACACTCCTCTTGGCGTGGGTGTCGGTTGGCAATTTCGTAGAACTCAGGGCCGTGATCGGCCTCTTGGAGGTGCGCTAATTCGTGCACCAGCACACAGTCAATAACCCATTCGGGACATTGAGCCAGTCGACTCGAGACTCGAATCTCGCGAGTATCGGGTGAACACGAAGCCCACCGGGACTTCTGATTACTCACCCACCGCACCGCCGAAGGCAGAATACCGTCGTTATAGAGTTCAGCGAGAACTCGAGCTCGTTCTTCCAGCGCCACATCTCCCGCCGCAATCTGGGGACGCTGCGTCAATAACCGCGTCACCAGGTCATCGACGAAATGGGCGCGATCTTTGCCCCTTAGGCTCACCGGAATTTGCACCACGATGCGCGATCCGGCCCAGTGGGCAGTGCCGGTCTTCTTGCGCTTAGAGGTCGCTCGAATCTCGACCTCCGGTCGGTCGAACTGAGGTGGTTGGATAACAACTTCGCTCTTGGACTTAGCGCTATTGGCCATTTACTTAACGACGTTAACCAATCGAGGAGGGCGCGCCACAACGCGTTGTGCCACCTCGCCCGCTAGGGCTTCGACTACCTCGGGAGTGGCGAGGGCGAGGTCAGTCGCCTCCTGTTCGGAAATTGAAGGTGCTACCTCAATTCGAGTTTTCACCTTGCCGTTAACTTGAACGACCATCGTGATGGTCTCTTCGATCAGCATGGCGGGATCCGCAACGGGCCATGGCTGGCGATGTACCGAAGGTTGATTAGGGCGCCGCTCTTCCCATAGTTCAGCGGTGATGTGAGGGGCCATCGGTGCCAAGAGCAACAACATCGTGTCAATGCCGTGGTTCAGGGTTTCCTTATTAATTCCTTCGGTGCTCCGAGCATTTTTCGACAACGTATTGAGTAGTTCCATCAGTGCGGCAACGGCGGTGTTGTAGCTCCAGCGCTCCAAGTCACCGGTGACTCGAGCAATTGTACGATGCACCGCCTGTGTAACCGCTAAATCGTCCGCATTGCTTTCGTCGTGGAAATTGACATCGTACCCTTGCGCCAAACGAACCAGGCGGTCGATAAACCGAGCACAGCCGTCAATAACCTCTTCGGTCTGATCGGTCCAGTCAACATCATCGGCCGGAGGACCTACAAAGAGGTGGAAGACCCGCAACCCATCCGCGCCCACGGTTGGGTAGTACTTTTCAGGGGCAATTAAGTTGCCCTTCGATTTACTCATTTTCGACCCGTCGAGTCGAATCATGCCTTGGGTGAAAAGTCGCTTAAATGGTTCCCGCTCAACACCAGGCGCGATATTGAGGTCCACTAATGCCTTTACATAAAAGCGGGCGTAGAGGAGGTGGAGGATGGCGTGTTCAATGCCGCCGATGTACTGATCGACGGGCATCCACTTGGCCGCTTCGACGGGATCAAAGGGCCTGCCCTCGCTGAAGGGGTCGGTGTAGCGAAGGAAGTACCACGACGAGTCGGTGAAGGTGTCCATCGTGTCCGCCTCACGCCGTGCGGGTGCGCCACATGACGGACAGGCAACATTTCTGAATCCTTCGTGAGTGGCAAGGGGCGATTGTCCACTTTTGTCCATTACGACATCATCTGGAGCCAGTATCGGAAGTTGATCTTCGGGCACGGGGACCAAGCCGCAGCTGTCGCAGTGGACGATGGGGATAGGGCATCCCCAGAAACGCTGGCGCGAAACTAGCCAGTCGCGCAGGCGATAGTTCACCTTGCGAATCCCGTTGGCCTTACCTTCCAAGAATGCTGCCGCTTGTTCTTTGGCTGCAGCGACATCGAGGCCGTTTAAGAAGCCTGAATTTATGTGCGGACCATCGCCGCTGTAGGGACCTTCAACATCCAAAGGAGCTTGGATTGTGCGCACTACTGGCAACCCATGGGCTTGCGCGAAGGCGTAGTCGCGCTCGTCCTCACCCGGAACAGCCATAATCGCGCCAGTTCCGTAGGTGCCCAGTACATAGTCGGCAACATAGACAGGCACCTTTTCGTCATTAAACGGATTAATCACGTAACTACCGGTAAAGGCTCCGCGCTTATCGAGTCCAGCACCAGCGTCACTCGAGGCGGTTCGTTCCATCTCGCTCGCTGAACTGGCATAGGCCACGAGGGTATCTACGCTGGCTTTTTGTTCGGCGGTAGTAAGGCTCTCGAGCAAGGGGTGCTCCGGTGCTACAACGGCGTAGGTAATGCCAAATCCCGTATCGGGTCGGGTGGTGAACACTCGGAGTGATTTTGCGAGGTCGCTGGCTAAGGCGAGATCAAATTCCACTCCCTCACTTCGTCCAATCCAGTTTCGTTGCATGGTTTTTACACGCTCAGGCCATTCCAAATCGTCGACTTGGTTCAACAGCTCCTCGGCGTAGTCAGTAATTCTAAAGAACCACTGCTCCAAATTCTTCCGCTCAACTACGTCGCCACTTCTCTCACAGGTGCCGTCACCGAGTACCTGCTCGTTCGCCAAGACGGTGGCGCAGCCTGGGCACCAATTGACTGGCGCCAATGCGCGGTAGGCCAAACCGGCCTCGAAGAACTTAATGAAAATCCATTGCGCCCACTTCATGTATTCAGGATCGTGGGAATAAACAAAACGACGCCAGTCATAGACGGCACCCAGTTGCATCACTGAAGACTTGAGTTCCTCCATTCGTGCTTCAGTAAAGATTCGAGGGTGACTGCCGGCTTTAATCGCCGCATTTTCTGCTGGCAAGCCAAAAGAGTCAAAACCAAAAGGAGTGAGTACGGCCTTGCCGCGCATGGTTTGGTAGCGAACCACGAGATCACCGAAAGTGTAGTTACGAACATGACCTTGGTGAGCCGAGCCCGAAGGATACGGGTACATGCACAAAGCGTAAAAACGCTCCCGCGCATCATCGTTGTCGACGTTGTAGGTGCCCTCTTCTTGCCAACGCGCCTGCCACTTGGATTCAATTTCTGTTACCGAAAAGGGACGAGCCATTGAAACAGTCTAGATTGTCCATTTTTCGGGTTCTGCTAGTATTAGTTCCGCCTTTGGGGGTATAGCTCAGCTGGCAGAGCACTTGCATGGCATGCAAGGGGTCAGGGGTTCAAATCCCCTTACCTCCACGGCGGATTCAACTGGACAGGGCTTGTCTCTCAATGTGGTAGGACTAGAGGCAATGTCAACTGCGTGGACAGGATGGACAATGTTTTGTAATCGAAAAATTCAAAGAGCAGCAATGGTGGTGGGTCTTGCTGC
>CAIKUQ010000052.1 GCA_903830655.1 uncultured Actinomycetes bacterium
AAGATCAAACGTGGGAGGCCCGCCCGGCCGGTCTCGGTAACGAGGCCACTCCCGAGGTAGATCGCTGAGATGGATGGCTACACAGCCCTGGCAACAGGGTGGACAGAACCCCGCTTACAGGTCGACTCACCATCCACTATCAAGAAATTTGAGAGACTGTCCCGTGCCCCATCTGCCCTTTCGCGAGCTTCCCATCGCCGATTTAGGCAATCCCGACCAACGTGGGCCCGCTCGGTATCTCTGGTGGGTCGCCAAGTCTCAGAAGTCAATTCTCTTCTTCAACGCAGTCTTTGGCATTTGCTGGATGGTCGCTCAGGCCCTCACCTGGGCCGCGGTGGGCGCCGCGATTGACTACGGCATCTCAAAACACAACGCCCACGCTCTCGTTAAGTGGGTCATTGTCGTCATTGTCCTGGGAATCTTCCAGGCCATCTGTGGCGCGCTCCGTCATCAGTTAGCGGTCACTAACTGGATGAACGCGGCCTATCGCACCGTCGAATCAATAACTCGCCACGTCGCCACAAGCGGAACAGCCGTTACCGACATCATCCCTTCGGGAGATATCGTCAATACCGTCGGAGCAGACGCCATGCGCATTGGTGGCGCCTACGATGTCGTCGCGCGTTTTGCTGGAGCGATTGTTTCGTGGATTGTTGTCTCGATAATTTTGCTTTCATCCTCCACAAAGCTTGGTCTCATTGTCCTACTGGGCGTCCCCATCCTCGCTTCGCTCACCACACCACTTATGCGTCCGCTGCACACTTCACAGGCGGCGCAGCGTGAATCCGGCGGAAAACTGGCCGCTCTCGCCTCGGACACGGTGGTTGGTTTGCGAATTCTTCGTGGCGTGGGTGGCGAGGATGTCTTTTTGCAGAACTACAAGAATCAGTCCTCCAAACTGCGCCGAGCCGGTGAACGAGTCGCCACTCCTCAAGCCACACTCGAATCGGGCCAAGTTCTACTTCCCGCCATTCTCACTACGATTGTGACCTATTTCGGAGCGATGGACGTCCTTCACGGCACGTTACGACCGGGACAGCTAGTCGCCTTCTTCGGGTACGCCAGCTTTCTCACTACCCCACTGCGGACCGCAATTGAATACGTCATCACCACCACCCGTGCGTACGTGGGTGCCGGAAAAGTTCTACGAATACTCAATATCGCTCCCCTCATCACCTCGCCCAGCTCCCCGACGAAATGGCCCGAGCGACTCGAGAGTCTCGCTGACGAGCAATCCGGGCTCACTCTTTCTGCCACGGGACTCATTGGGTTGGTCACCGAAACCCCGAGCGAGGCCGCAATCTTGTGCGATCGCATTGGGCGGTTTTCTGCCGACTCCGATGGGGTCAGCCTTAATCACATCCCCATCACCAGTTTCAGTCTCGATGACACACGACGCAACATTGTCGTCAGCGAAATCGAACCTCGCCTCTTCGCTGGCGAGCTTCGGTACGAATTACTCCCCCACGGCGAGATAAACGACGCGCAGATTATGGACGCTCTCGCAGCCACCAGCTCGATCGATATTCTCGAAGCGCTGGAAAATGGCCTGGGCAGTTGGGTCGAAGAACGTGGCCGGAGCTTCTCAGGGGGACAGCGCCAACGACTGATCCTGGCTCGCGCCATTCTCACCGACGCGCCCGTACTAATTCTGATTGAGCCAACCTCGGCGGTCGACACCCACACCGAGGGTCGCATCGCGGCACGACTGCGGGGTGCTCGAGTTGGGCGCTCAACCTTGGTTGCCTCATCGAGCCCCCTGATGCTCGAGCAGATGGATTCGGTGTTTCTCGTCATCGATGGGCGCGTGGAAGCTCACGGCACGCACGCGGAATTAACTAAAAACTCAGCGGCCTATCGGCGCATCGTCCTACGAGAGGACAACTGATGGCGATGCTACCCATCGCCTCCACTTCGGAGGTGCGCATCTATGCGTGGCGTCTCGCTAAGCACTACCGCGCCAAAGCGGCTGTCATGCTGGGTTTTTATGCCCTGGCCTCGGTGACGGCCCTGATACCAGCTTGGATTATTGGTTCGATTTTGAGCGCAATGAACCAGCACACCCTCACGGCGAACATAATCACCACCGATATTTTGTGGCTGGCCCTTTCAACGCTGGCCTACGCTTTGTTTTCACTCCTCGCGCGTCGGCGCAGTTACATCTTGGGTGAAGAGATTTTTGCCCAACTGCGTGAAGAGTTCCTAGAGAGCGTGCTGCAACTGCCCCTGACCGTGGTCGAGCGTGCCGGAACGGGCGACCTCTTGTCGCGCACCACAAATGACGTCGAGGCCCTCGCGCGAACCGTTCGCTTTGCCTTGCCCGAGTGGCTGGTCGCCATCATTCAAACTCTCATCACCTTGGTGGCGATGTTGCTCGTGAGTCCCCTGGGCACACTGGCCACGATGGTCTCCATCCCGTTTCTCTTTTTTTCAACCCGCTACTACTTGCGTTACGCCACCCCGGGGTATCGCCGAGAACGCATTAGCTACGCCACCATGATGGGCACCATCTCCGAAACGGCCGAAGGAGCGCGCACCATCGACGCCCTGCGATTGGCCCCTCGACAGGTCCAGCGAGTGCGCAGCGACATTCGTGAGTCCTTTTACGCCGAGATGTACACCCTCTTGATGCGTCTGGTGTGGTTTCCTATTGTCGAGTCCGCCTACGCCCTCGCCACTGGAGCCACCCTGGCCTGGTGTGGATTTCTCGCCTTCCATCACATGATGGGTATTGGTGCGGCCACCACCATCACTCTGTACGTCGTACAAATAAATGATCCAATTGACCGCATTATCGCTTGGCTCGATGAACTACAAATCGGACAGGTCTCTCTGGCGCGGCTCGTGGGCGTGCGCGCGGTAAAAGACACCCGCCCCTCCGAGGGAACCGAACCCGCTTCTGAACAAATCGAACTTCGTGACGTCCACTACGCCTATCGAGCGGGACACGATGTTTTAAAGGGCATCAACCTCACTATTAGGCCCGGCGAGCGACTCGCTATCGTTGGACCTTCGGGCGCGGGTAAATCAACCATTGGTCGACTGCTCGCGGGCATCGACGCTCCCACGAGCGGCACCGCCACGGTGGGTGGAGAGGCGCTGGCCGAATTGCCCTTGACGATGCTGCGCTCGCACGTAGCGCTCGTGACCCAAGAACACCACATCTTTATTGGCTCAGTCAAGGACAACCTCGCATTAGCTAGGCCCGAAGCCACCGACGAGCAGCTCATTGCCTGCCTGGAGGCCGTGGATGCGCTCGAATGGGTCCAGTCCCTGCCCGAGGGTTTACAAACCGAACTCGGCACAACCGGTCACGCCATTAGCCCCGCCCAAGCACAACAACTTGCTCTCGCCCGATTAGTTCTCGCTGATCCGCACACCTTGATTTTGGATGAAGCCACCGCATTGCTCGACCCACGAGCGGCACGCCACCTCGAGCGGACCATGAGCGCGGTATTGACGGGCAGAACAGTAATTGCCATCGCCCACCGCCTGCACACCGCCCACGATGCCGACCGGGTGTGCGTGGTGGTTGAGGGTGAGATATCGGAACTCGGAACCCACGATGAGCTAGTGGCCCTCAACGGTGAATACGCCGCCCTGTGGGCGAGCTGGCGAAACGAAAAATCTCCCGAAGATCAATAGATGGTTAAACCCCTACACACCAGTGAAATTGACGCATGTCTGCACAAGATTGAACTCAAGAGAACTGAGCCCTTTTCTCAACATCGTTATACCCCGACCGACGAACAAGAACGTAGGCGTAACGAGGCCGAGCAGCTGCGTAAGCAGATTGTTGCCGCCATCGAGGCCGCTCATCCCAACGCGCAGACCGCCAGCTCGCCTGAACACACTCTGGAGCTGCTTGGCAGCGGGACCGACATCATCTTGCGCGCTCGCCTCAGTGACGCCAAGCACATGCTGACCTCGACAGTTCCTGCTCTCATTCGAGTCGGAAAAAACGAACAGGGGTTTTCCTACGCTCCGCTCATCATTAAGAATCATGAAATAACCGAATTTGCCACAACGCGCAGCCTTCGCAAAACTACGCTCGGCGAACTCCTTCCCACCTCTGGAGATGAAATGTCTGGTGTTGGACTTCGCTCCACCCCCGGAGTTCGCCGCGACACCCTGGCCCTCGCGGGGATGTCCAGACTCCTGGCTGAACACGGCATCGGTGATCCCCACTGGCGTGGAGGTATCGTCGACCGGCGGGGTGATCTGTACTGGGTTTCACTTGATTCCGAGTTCTATCCCAAGGCCAATCTCGCGTATTTCGACCAACTCCTCGCCGAACGAGTCACCTTGCTTACGAACATCGCATCAAGAGCTCCCGGATCGATGGTGAGCGAGCCCTACTGGCATCGCGAGTGCACCGAGTGCGAATTCGCTCAGTTCTGCCAACCCGTTCTCGAACAGCTCGATGATGTCTCATTGGTTCGTTTCTCCAACTACTCCCAACAGCAACTCTTGAAAGCCAACGGAATCGCAACGCGAGCCCAGCTAGCCGAACTCAACCCCACGAAAGCGGTTGCGGCCAAGCTGCGCCCCTCTTCGGTCGACGGGGTTGAGTCGACTCTTTCCCCCAGCTTTGAACGCCTCGACGATCTCATCTACCGTGCTCGCTCACACGAGATGCAGACCATGTTGCGAGTATTTGAACCCGAGCGCATGGGATGTCCCACAGCCGATGTTGAAGTTGATGTTGATATGGAGTCCTACGGCGACGCCACCTACTTATGGGGTGCCTTCGTCACGGTGAAAACTCCAATTGCGGGAGTGGTTCCAGGCTATCGGGCATTTTCCACTTTTGAAGAGCTCAGTTTTGAGAACGAGCAGCGAATCTTCCAAGAGTTCTGGCGCTGGTTTATGGATCTGCGAGAAAGAACTCTGGCGGCGGGTCACACCTTTGCGGGCTATTGCTTCTGGGAACACGCCGAGAACTCAGCGATGAATCGTGCCGTTTCGCCCCCTCTGCCTGGTGGTCCAACCATCGCCGATCTCGAGGAATTTCGCAACTTCGGCGTGAAGCAGTGGTTCGACCTGCACGCGTACGCCAAGAATCAAATCCAAACTTCGGGCCAATCAGGACTAAAACAACTCGCCGTTGCCGCGGGGTTCCACTGGCGCGATGAAGCACCGAGTGGTGAAGCCTCGATGTCTTGGTATGAGGTCGCCCGTGGCGAGGCCCCCGCTGAAGCCCTTGCTTCGCAAGAACGCCTGCTGCAATACAACGAAGACGACTGCCGAGCGACCAAAGCACTGCGCGACTGGTTGAACTCAGGGGCGCAACAGCTCCCCCATCGCGACGATTTCGAGGCGAAAACTACTCATTAGCAGTGAGGCGCACTCGACCGGGCTATGCGACGTCTCCAAGTGTTACGCCTGTTTACACGCTCAGAAGATGTTCTACCTAACTCGAAGTTAGCCTTAAACATGGGCAAAAGAAGAATCGCCCTATAAGCCAGAGCGGGAATACAATTTACATATGGGGAAAACCGGACTTGGTATCATCTTTTCCGTAGCCGTAATTACAACTGTTGTGACTGTGGATCTTCTTTTCTTCAAACA
>CAIKUQ010000053.1 GCA_903830655.1 uncultured Actinomycetes bacterium
CACTGAAGGTTCAACGATTTACAAGCTAGGCGAGTTCGCCATCTTCACCGGAGACACCCTCTTTCTCGAAAGTGTTGGACGACCCGACCTAGCGGACCAAGCACTGGCCTTTGCGGAGAATCTCTACCAGAGTCTCCACGAAAAGATTCTGCCGTTGGATGACAACTTCATGGTCTTTCCCGCCCACTTTGGCGCGGTGGTTGAAGTGCACGCAGGAGCGATGGTCGCCAAGCCTCTCGGAGCATTGCGAAAGACCTTGGCCCCACTTAGCTTTTCGCGCGAAGAGTTCATTCAGTGGGCCGTCAAGAGCGCGAAAGACCGCCCACCTAATTACCAGCACATCGTTCGAATTAATGCGGGACTAGAGACAAATAGCGATGAGGCGATGGAGAGCGAACTGGGACCGAATCGCTGCGCGATCGCTAGTTAAGCCGCTTCCAAGTGGTGCCATCGGCGCCATCTTGGATTTCAATGCCCACGAGCAACAAAGAATCGCGTAGTTCGTCAGACAACGCCCAATCTTTTTCTTGCCGTGCACGATTGCGCCGTGCAACAAGTGCGTCAATAAGCTTGGTTGGATCAAAATTACTCTCCGAACCATGAGTGGCCAATGTTGTGAGGCGAGCAATTGCCGCGGCCGCATCTGACCCACCCGACCCTGCTTTATGCGCGAGTTCTTCGACCGAGTCCGGGTCAACGGGGGATATTGGCTTCGTACTATTAGGCACGCCCGTTCCCAGCTCACCTAACGGTACCGTTGTGCCCGATTCGAAGACTTGATTTATCGAACCGCTAATCCAGTGCACGGTGCCTTTGCCAAGTACTTCCAGAGTTGCGCTCTCGAGGTCAATGACGGCAGCGGTATGTTCGTCGATGCCGAGAACCGAAAAGCCTTCGGGTAGCTGCTCGATGAGTTCATCTAAGCGCCGACGACCGATGTAGCAACAGCTCGTGTCGTAGTTCGCACCTTCGGCGTTGTCAAAGTGGGGGATCACTGCGGCGTTTAGGCCGGCGAGTTCCAACAGATTCAACCCGTCGAGCCAGTAGGGGGCATCTCCTACTTTGTAGATCTCGTAGATAGGGGCCGTGAAGCGACCAGTCGTTAAAGCCGCCGCCGAGGAGAAACAGACCACACCGCCACTCTGCAAAACGCCCTTCAGGGTCGACCCGAGGTCTAGTGGCGTCCACTGGGTTAAGGCGAAGCTCGGACTGCCTGGTCCGGCAAAGACGTAGTTGGAGGACTCGACCGCCTGCTTGAACTGCTCGCGAGCCACTACCGAGCTTCCTAAGAAGTATTGGAAGGGGACCGGGGTGATTGAAGTGGTGAGGGAAACATCGAAATATTGAACGATTTTTTCCGTCATTTGCCTGACGTTTTCTTGGAAACCGTAAGGGGTGTCAAGAGAGATGGCCTGAGGCTGGGCCAAACGGTTCAGTAAGTTTCGGTGGACCTTGGTCATCGATGGACCAATTTCACCCGAACCCATGAGAGCGAGAATCCCGAGCGGCATGATTCAATCGTACCGTGGCGCCGAGTACCTGATTCCATTCGCTAGTTTTGAGGTGTGGCAAACATGATTATTGACATGCAGCGCAAAGCTCGAGGCAACGTAACTATTGGCATGGTCGTTTGGTCTTTGCTCATGGCCGCTGACCTTTTCATGATTATTCTCCTCGGCCATAAGCTCGGCACCCAAAACCTCTTCGGTCTCATTGGCTTTGGAATCTGCGTATTGTTTGGTTTCTTCTTGGGCTGGCAACGTCGTAGCGCAGCGCTCTTCGCCGCTCCAATGGTGAGTTGGTTCTTTGGGTGGTTCCCCGTACTCGTCGCGTCAATGATTCACTGGGGCGTTATCAAAGGATTCCTACTTGGAATGCTGTTCGACACCTTCGGCTGGGTACTCATCGCGTTCTCTGAAATAGTTCTTCTAGGCGCCGGTGCGCTCGTAGTTCGACTCTTTCGCGGTGGGTCGAAAGACGTTGACGTAATTATTAACGTCTCGAAGGACTAGTTCGCTTGCAGCAGCAAAAACGCTGCTTCGTACAACTCCCACACCTCGTCGTCGGTGACCTTCGCTCCTGCTTTTACATCTTGAATAACGAAACCGATGCGAACGCCAATGATGATAAAAGCCAAGAGGTCAGGGTTAATCGCTTCGGTAATGCTTCCATTGCTTTGCGCGAAATGAATGAGATTGACCAGGGCATCGTGATGCCGAGCGGTGAGTAAAGCAACTTCTTTTTCCGAATCTTCGTCGTAGAGGGTCGCGGCTAATCCTTGCAGGCGAAGGCGTCGCGACTCTTCATAAGTGTCTTCGGGGTCCTTAACAATCTCACGGACGTGTTGGAAAAATTCATGAGCGGTTTCAAAGGGTTTGGACGGCGGCTGAAATAGTGCAATCTCACGCTCAACCTGCGCGGTCAGAAGAAAGAGATAGGCCTCAGAGATAATTTCCTCGCGAGACTTAAAATGTTTATAGATGTAGGGGATTGTTACACCTAGAGACTCTGCGAGATCGCGCATACGAAAGCTCGGTGGCCCGCCATCAAGCAGCAGCCGCGAAGCGTGCTCTAAGACCAACATCTTGGTGAATGCGGAAGATTGCTTGTAGGTAGTCATTGTTCTTTCTTAT
The DNA here is from genome assembly GCA_903830655.1 of uncultured Actinomycetes bacterium. GTDB lineage: Bacteria > Actinomycetota > Acidimicrobiia > Acidimicrobiales > RAAP-2 > RAAP-2. Next base: position 2,634 of record CAIKUQ010000053.1, read on the forward strand.
GCACGAAGACTCTTTGCCGGACAAGTGCTCTAAATTGGTCTTATTGAGGAAAAGGCCTTGTGCCTTTTGATTGGGCACTCAGCAGTCTATGTGCCCAAAAGCTCATTAGACCGGCGGGGTCCCTGCCCGCGGACCCATATTTTTTAGTATTGGCTATGCCCCATTTGCGTCGCTACTGGTTTGCCAAGCCGCTCACGCCAGAATTATTGGCGGCCTACCAATCGCCACCCACCGAGTTAGTCATTGGGGGAGATGGTGCATGGCTTACCCCCGCTGAAGCGAGAAAAGCTAAAGGGGCCTTCGTTGTCATCACCCCAGATAATCCAGCGAGCACATTACTTACCGAGGAGCAAAATTCTGCCCGTCGTTCACGATTTCTTAGGCAGATCAAAAAACGGGGAATAGAGTCCACCCCTACGCGAGCTCGGAATCTCGAAGGAATATGGCCCGACGAGCTGGGCTTGGCTTTGTGGGGGCTGGCGCCTTCCGCGGCCCAAAGCATTGCTCGGCATTGGGGCCAATTCGCTTTTTACCGTGTTGACGAAAAAGGAGTCAGCGTAGTTGTGACGGAGCGCTTACGCCTCTTCAGTCGGGGCTAGCACTACGACAATTGAAACGTCGCTTGCCAGCTGATAGTCAAACCGCAGTACCGAGCCCGCATCTCGAAGTTCACCTTTACCGATTTGTGATGCGGCAATGAAGTCTTCGGGCCCAAAAACTGTGCAGCTTGCAACTTTGGCTTTTTGCCCAACTTTGGCCAAACTTTTTTCGCGTCGTATCGCTTCGAGTACTTGACCAACGGTATCCAGTGAGCGTTGCGTTGAAATAGGAACTGCGTCAAGCTCGCTGAGAGTTGGCCATGGCGCTCCGTGGACCGAACCCGTCTGCCACCAGCTCCATACTTCGTCAGTGGCGAAGGGCAGGGTTGGGGCAAGGAGTCGCTGCAGAACTGATAGCGCGAGGGCCAAGGTAGCGAGCGCAGATCTTGTCTCGGCGCTACTTACATCTCGGTACGCACGAATCTTGACTAGTTCAACATAGTCGTCGCAGAATTGCCAGAAAAACTGTTCGATGCGTTCAAGGGCTCGAGCGTAGTCATAGGTGTCGTAGGCGTGGCCCGCCTCTTCAACCACTTTGCGCAAGGTAGTAATGAGGTCACGGTCTATCTCTTCGGTAATGAATGATGGGTCGTAGAGAGCATCCTCGCCAAGTACCCCCAACACAAACTTCGAAGCGTTGAGTAACTTAATGGCCAGACGTCGGCCAACCTTCATCTGGGCTTCATCAATTGCGGTATCGGTACCGGGGCGACCAGATGCGGCCCAGTAGCGCAAAGCATCAGCACCGTGCAGATCAATGAGCGGCATTGGTGTGACGACGTTACCGACCGACTTGCTCATCTTTTTGCGATCGGGGTCCAGGACCCATCCAGAGATCAAGGTATTGGTGAACGGCAACGATCCAAAGCCAAAGTGACTTCTCACTACCGTGGAGAAGAGCCAAGTACGAATGATTTCGTGCGCCTGTGGCCGCAGGTCCATTGGGAACACCCGTTCGAAGAGATCGGTACCCCATTTACCGGCGATTTGGGGAGTGAGCGAACTAGTTGCCCACGTGTCCATCACATCAGGGTCGCCAACGAATCCGTTAGCCGCGCCGCGCTGGTCCTCAGTGAAGCCAGCTGGTACATCGGTGGAAGGATCGGTTGGTAGCTGGTCAATGGTGGCCAGAATCGGTGCGTCGAAGTTGATCTCACCATGGGCATCCACCGGATACCAGACGGGGAAGGGTACGCCAAAGAATCGTTGGCGTGAGATATTCCAATCGATATTCAGTCCCTCTACCCACGAACGGAAGCGGTGCTTCATGAAGTCCGGGTGCCACGAGATTTGCTCACCGCGGGCGAGCAAATCACCCCGGTGCTCAATGGTGCGAACGAACCACTGTCGAGAGGTCACAATTTCAAGGGGACGCTCACCCTTTTCGTAGAACTTAACTGGGTGAGTTATCGCTCGGGGTTCGCCGATCAGTTGACCGGTTTCGCTGAGGGCCGACACTATGGCCATTTTGACCTGGTTCGTGTATTTACCTTCAAGTTCGGCGTACAGTGCGTTGGCAATTTCCGGAGTGGAGGAAGGGAATTCCTCGCTCGCGAAGTCAGCGGGGATGAAACGCCCATCGCGACCAATAACCACGCGGGTTGGCAGCGACAACTCTCGCCACCACGTGACGTCGGTGGTATCACCGAAGGTGCAAATCATGGCGATACCCGATCCTTTTTCTGGATCAGCCAGTTCGTGGGCTAGGACTGGGACCGGAACATTGAATAGCGGGGTTAGGACGGTTGAGCCAAAGAGAGGCTGATAGCGCGCATCATCGGGGTGGGCCACGAGCGCAACGCAACTCGGGAGTAATTCAGGGCGGGTGGTTTCAATTTCAACTACACCCTGCGCGTCGGTGCGGGTGAAGGCAATGCGGTGGTACTGGCCCGGGCGTTCGCGGTCTTCGAGCTCCGCTTGTGAGACGGCAGTGCGAAAATCAATATCCCACAGTGTCGGGGCCACTTGAGAGTAGAGGTGACCGTTGGCGAGCATTTCGAGAAAACCACGTTGGGAAACAGACTGTGCCAGGGGCGAGATCGTGGAATACTCCAAACTCCAGTCGATAGACACACCAAGCTTCTGCCAGAGGTCTTTGAAGACTAATTCGTCACGCCCGGTGAGCAAATGACAGAGCTCGACAAAGTTTTTGCGAGAGATTGAAATCTTTGGATCAATGGGGGTCTCGGGCGCTACGAAGTCGGGGTCGTAGGGAAGGGAGGGGTCGCAACGGACCCCGAAGTAATTCTCCACTCGCCGTTCGGTGGGCAGCCCGTTGTCGTCCCAACCCATGGGGTAGAAGACCTTTTTGCCCGACATGCGTTGGTAGCGAGCGATGAGGTCGGCGTGGGTATAGCTAAAAACGTGTCCGATGTGGAGTGAGCCAGAAACCGTGGGAGGGGGCGTGTCGATGGAGTAGACCTCGGGGCGAGTGGCGGTCCGGTCAAAGCGGTATTGGCCATTACTTTCCCAACGTTGACGGAACTTGTCCTCCAAGCCCTCTAGCGAGGGCTTTTCGGGCAAAGAACGATCGGCGGGAGCGAGGGCATCAGACATTGTGGCGTAGTTTAGAACAGTGATTCGACTCTTTGATTCGCTTAAAACTGAGGTGCGCCCTCTGAGGCTGCGCGAACCGGGCAAGGTCTCGATGTACGTCTGTGGACCTACGGTCTACGGCCTGCCCCATATGGGGCACGGGCGATTCACCCTGGTCTGGGACATGCTGCGCCGATGGCTGACCTTCCAAGGGTACGACGTGAATTTTGTCTCGAATATCACCGACATCGATGACAAAATCATCAACCTCGCAGCGGCCCAGGGCACTACCGAGAGCGCCATCGCGGATCGATACGAGCAAGAGTGGTGGACCGCTATGGCCAAGATAGGCGTGGCCCCACCGACCCATTCTCCCCACGCCACTGACTATGTCGCCGAGATGGTTACGTTGATTGAGGAACTGGCGAGCCAAGACATTGCCTACCGACTTAGCGATGGCATGTACTTTGACACCTCACGGGTTGCTGATTACGGTGCTCTAGCGGGTCAACCGCTTGACTCGTTGCGAGCGGGAGCTCGGATCGAAACAGTCGAAGAGAAGCGTTCACCACTTGATTTCGCCCTGTGGAAGAACGCCAAGGAGGGCGAGCCCTCCTGGCCAGCATCCTTTGGTGCGGGTCGGCCCGGCTGGCACACGGAGTGCGTCGTAATGAGTCTGGGACTACTCGGCGACGGTTTCGATCTGCACTGTGGAGGACTAGATCTTAAATTTCCGCACCATGAAAATGAACGAGCGCAAGCGGTCGCTTCGGGACATCCATTCGCTCAGCATTGGGCGCACAACGGTTTCGTTATGGTCGATGGCGAGAAGATGAGTAAGTCGCTGGACAACTTCACCTCGCTCACCGACTTGTTGAACCGTACCGACCCTCGCGCCTACCGTCTCTTAGTACTGCGCTCGCACTACCGTTCGCCAATCGAGGTATCCCCGGCGACGATTGAAGATGCCGAGCGCGCACTCGACCGGCTCGACTCTTTGGCTCGGCGTTTCGAGCTGCCCGCACTGGCGGGAGAAGAATTTGTCTCAGCGGCGAACCAGCCAGCGGGAATGCTGAGTGACCGAGTGACCGAGTATCTCGAAGATGACCTCAACTCGCCATTAGCGGTGGCCGCTCTCTTTGAGGCCCTGAGTCAGGCCAACACCTTGGCCGACGAGGGCCAGGGGGATGAGGCACAGAATTTGGCCGAGGCGATCAATACGCTCTTTGGGGCGCTGGGTCTGACTTTGCGGGGTCAGAGCAGTGCAATTGACGCCGAAAGTGCCGAAATAGTCAAGCTCCGAGACCAGGCCCGGGAGGGCAAAAACTGGACCGAAGCGGACCGTTTGCGTGACAGTTTGGTGAAACTGGGTTGGGTAGTCGAAGATTCTCCCACCGGCACGGTAATCCGGCGCTAAAAATGCTTTCGCATTATTACCCATTGCTCAACTAGATTTGGGACAGAGGTTGCCGTTGTGGTTCCTCCGGAACCAGGAAACTGGTTCTACAGAAACAAGGAGGCCGCATGGCTACAGGAACCGTTAAGTGGTTCAATGACGAGAAGGGTTGGGGCTTCATCGCGTGTGAAGGCCAGCCAGATGTTTTCGTTCACTATTCAGAGATTCAAGGTGACGGTCGCAAGACCTTGGTGGAGGGCCAACAGGTTGAGTTCGACATCGAACCAGGTGACCGCGGCCCACTCGCCAAGCGAGTTGTGCTTCACTAAGTAACTACGCATTAAGCAGAAATCGCCGCCTTCGGGCGGCGATTTTTGTTTTTAGTCCTGTTCGACGCTGCGCAGGCCACCCCACGCCAACGCAGTGGCGCGAGCAGCGAGTCGATTCGCGATGCCTGGTTCGGGGGCGGGCCAACCTCGATTTTCCTGTTGCATCAGCCAAGCGGTCGCGGCACCCTCGGCGATGCCAACCACGCTGGCCGCCAATTGGCGACGGTGGTCAGGTTTGATGCGGATGGTTATGAGGCGCTCAATAAAAGCGACAAAGTCAATTTCCATGTCGCGCAAGTCGATGACGGTGTCTGAATCGTGGGAGTGGATGAAGAGAATTCGAAAAGCATCGGTTTCTCTGACCACCATATCGAAGTAGCCCTGGAAGGCAACTTCGATTCGATCTTGCGCATTTTCTTTCTCCGCTACTGCGTCGCGGAGTCGAGAGATCAATTGTTCCGAGGTGCGCTTGATGATCTCGTTGTAGAGCTCGGATTTTGATTTGAAGAACTGGTACAAAATTGGCTTGGTGAAACCGGCTTCTTTAGCGATGTCTTCCATCGTGGTGGCGGTGAACCCACGCTCGGCGAACACCTTTCGCGCGACGAGCAGCAGTTGCTCACGGCGTTCTAAATTTTGAGGTCGATCGTCAGGTAGGGCCATGAATGAAAGAATAGTGCCCTATTGCGCGAGGGCGTAGGCAACTAGAGCTTCGAGTTGTTTAGGCAAACTCTCGATGTTGAAATGTTCAGCGGCAATGGCCAGGTTCGCGTCAAAGATGGCGGGATTGGGATTGGCCAGAAATCGACGCATCGTGTCTGGATCATGAATGTCAAAGAAAGCAAAACCGAATTGCAGAATTTCCTGTAAAACGGGGTACTTGTGCACCGCGAGCGGTCGGCGATGAGTGACCGATTCAATAACTGGATTACCAAAGCCCTCCCAATTAGAAGAGACCACCACGACGTCACTCGCGGCGTAGGCGTCGTGAATTGATCCTGGTGAACGCTGTTGTAAGAAAGGTCGAGCCTGATGTGCGGCCACCTGACGAAACTCCTCGTCGTAGAAGTCTTCAACCTCGCCCAATATCCACAAGGTGGCGTCAAGCTGATTCGAAAAACGCAGAGCACGAGAAGGATTCTTGCGCTCAATAATCCGAGAAGGAAAGAGGAACAATGATTCGTCCTTGATGCCCAAGGCCCGTCGTGCTGCCTCTCGATTCCCCGCCGGTGGATGAATTTCAAAGAGGTTGCGCATCAAAAGTGAGCCGACACCAACTCCGTTCAGTAACTTCTGGGAGTGCTCGTTGATAACAACGTGTGTCCAGAGTGGGTGCTTTCTCGGGGGTTCTAGATGTTTCAGCGAGGGCCGATCCAGAGAAAAATCATGGTGGTGGAACACCGCCACGCGATTTTCAAGTATCCGATAGAGGGTTTCTCTCAGATGCTCATTGAGCGGCAGAGAGATCACATTTTCAATAATGACTATGTCGAAGCCTTCGAGAGCGGTGGCGAGTGTTGCTTCAAGGTCAATTGGCTCGTCGTACATGCCCATGCCAGGAATAAGAACGTCAGGACTTCCCCCACCGGCAATGGTCTCGACCTGGTGGCCAAGTCCTCTCAGTGCAACGCACCATTTTTCGGCCTCGATGGAAACACCATCTGTCCCACCCAAGCGATAACTAACGAGGGCGATTCGAGACATTGGGAAACTCTACGCCCTTTAGGTAAAAGCAGGGGGTGGCCTAAGATGGGGAGCCGACAATTACCAATTGTCTAAAGGGAAGCGCCCATGAAAAAACGAGCCTTAATTACCGGCATCACGGGTCAAGATGGCTCGTACTTGGCCGAATTCTTGCTCGATCAAGGTTACGAAGTCATCGGCCTTATGCGCCGGAGTGCTTCATCAAATCTTGAGCGCATCACTCACATCCAAGACCGCCTAACACTTGTTTCGGGGGATATTGGCGACCAGGTTTCGCTGATGAATGTTCTACGTGACTACCGCCCTCACGAGGTTTATAACTTGGCCGCTCAGACCTTTGTTGGAGCATCATGGAGCCAAGCCACCCTGACCGGTGAAACCACCGCGTTAGGGGTAACGCGGATGCTTGATGCAATTCGACTGGTTGACCCCGAAATTCGTTTCTACCAAGCGAGTTCTTCGGAGATGTTTGGCCGCGCCCGCACGGTGCCGCAAAACGAAGAGACTGAGTTTTACCCGAGAAGCCCCTACGGAGTCGCCAAGGTCTACGGGCACTGGATAACCGTCAACTACCGAGAGAGCTATGGCATTCACGCCTCGAGCGGCATCTTGTTTAACCACGAGTCACCGCGCCGCGGATTGGAATTTGTGACTCGCAAGGTGACCAACGCCGTGGCCCGCATTAAATTTGGCCAGCAGACTGAGCTTCGCATCGGGAGTTTGGAGCCAAAGCGAGACTGGGGATTTGCGGGTGATTATGTCAAGGTCATGTGGCAAATGGTCCAACAAGAGGCCCCGGGAGACTTTGTGATCGCTACCGGGCGCACGCATTCAGTTCGCGAACTGTGCGAATTTGCGTTTGGTCTCGCTGACCTAAATTACGAAGAATTCGTAGTCACCGACCCCGCCTTTATTCGGCCGGCCGAAGTAGATCTCTTGGTGGGTGACTCCGCCAAGGCCCAGGAGGTTCTCGGCTGGAAGCCCACGGTGGACTTCCATGAACTCATCGAAATGATGGTCCACGCTGACCTTAAAGCGGTTCAGGCCCAGGGTCACTAATGCGCGCGAGTATCCACCTCCTAGACGCAGTCGTCATTTCAAACGGATTTCCGTTGATTAGTGGCACGACCTTGAGCATTGAACATGGCTCAATCACCGTTATCAATGGCGCCAACGGTGCCGGAAAGACGAGCCTTCTACAACTTATTGGGGGGCTCCTCCCGCTGAGCAACGGTGAAGGTACCGTGGCGGGCGTTGACCTGACCCGGCATGACCGCCGCGAAGTTCGCCGCCACGTGGGATGGCTTGGCCACGAAAGCTCTTTTTACGAAGACCTCACGGTAGCTGAGAATTTGACCTTTGCTTGTGCAGCGCTGTCAATTGACCCGTCTCAGATTCCTGTCGTTTTAGAACGGGTGGAGCTCACTCACCGGACCAACACAAAGTCCAAGGAGTTAAGTGCCGGTCAAAGGCGGCGAGTGGGTATCGCGTGGCTCTTGTTGCGACGCCCCGAGATTTGGCTGCTCGATGAACCGTACGCCTCGATTGACGTGCAAGGTCGCGAGTTCCTCGAAGGGATTATTGGGGAAGCATCACAAAGCGGAGCAACGGTGCTGCTTAGCTCACACGATGACCTGGACTTTGGGAAACGCAAGGTTCGCACAATCACTATGGCCGGTGGCAGAGTGGTGTCGAGCTAATGATTCATGTGGCCGCTCTCGTTGCGCGTAAAGACTTGCGAATTGAATTACGTTCGCGCGTCCTCGCTTGGCAGGTACTTCCATTTGGCGTGATGGCGTTGCTGCTGTGCGGTTTGGCGCTGGGACCAAATCCCGCTGGCCGCTCGCACGCTGGGCCGGGCCTGTTTTATATCGTTGTCACTTTGATGGCGTTACTGATGATCAATCGCTCACAAGCAATTGAGTCGAGCAGGGGCACAAAGGATTCAGTGGCTACGTTGGGACTAGACCCCGCGGGCGTGTTCTTGGGCAAGGCGGCCGCCCTCACGGTTGAAATGTGGTTAGCCAGTGCAGTCCTACTGACTGGAACGGTGCTCTTCTTGCACGTTGATCAAGCCCGAACCCTGGTAGCTATTCCGAGCATTGCGGCGTCGGTAGCGGCACTCTCTCTAGCGGGCACCCTGTATGGCGCGCTGACTAGTTCACAAAACAGCTCTCTAACCTTGCTGCCGGTATTGGCTCTGCCGGCCTTTGCCCCATTACTCATTGCTGGCGAGCGGGCCTATTCGGCGGTGGTCTATGGCGGAGAACTCAAGGTTTGGTGGAGTTTGCTGGTTATTTCCCTTATTGCGTACTCGTCTGTGGGGGTTCTCCTTTACGGTGTTATGGAGGAATCGTGATGAATGAACTAGGACGCCGCGCGCTGGGACCGCTTTCACTCATACTCCTAGTCAGTACTTTTTGGCTGGGATATTTCGTCACGCCACCAGACCAAGTTCAAGGTGACCTCGCTCGACTTCTCTATATCCACCCCGCGGTGGCCTGGGTAGCTCTCTACGTTTCTTTTGGAACCGCCGCGATTGCGAGCGCGATGTACCTCTGGCCACGCACCCGTAGCGAATCTCTCGACCGCATCGCTCACTCGGCGATGGAGGTCTCAGTCTTTTTTATTGCGATCACACTTATTACGGGCTCAATCTGGGGTCGGCCGACCTGGGGTGTTTGGTGGGCTTGGGATGCACGCCTTACTTCATCGGCGATTTTCGGAGTTTTTGGCCTCGGCTACTTGGCCCTTCGTCGCGCCAATGAGGACCGTGAAATTCGCGCACGCCGTTCAGCGGTCTTTTGCATCCTTACCGCAATCAACGTACCAATCATTCACTTCTCGGTCATCTGGTGGAAGACCTTGCACCAGGGGGCATCGGTCTTCACCTCCAATCGCACCTTGAAGGTGCACGGTTCGATGGCGTTCACACTTCTGCTTAGCTTCGTTGCCTTTACCCTTACTTTCTTTTGGTTTCTCCGTACTCGGTACCGCATTGAGGTAGCGAAGGACAGGCAAGGGCATCAGAAATTGGTGGCCTCAATTGAACAACGTCGCAACGAGGTACCCGCAACATGAGTTATGTGAACGCGGGCTATCTGATCACCATTGGGGCCATGGCCCTCTACGGATTCTCGCTGTGGTGGCGGAGTACGCATAGTGGCAAGTAGTGCACCAGACCAGCTAACGCCAGTCGCCCCACCAGTTCTTAAGTCGCGTGCTCGACGACGCAATCTCATTGTTCTACTAGCCCTAGGCCTCAGTGTGGTGGCCCTCTTGTCGCAGGGCCTGCTCTCTTCGCTGAACTATTTCAAAACCGTTGATGAGGCACTTGCGCAGCGACACAACATTGGGACGAAAATTATTCGCCTCGAGGGCCTTGTCAAGCCACATTCGATTACGCGTACCTCTACGGGGGCCTCCTTTTTTCTTACGGGATCAAATGGAAAGGTATTCGTAGTGTCGCACGGAACTCCACCGCAGTTGTTTAGGGGAAATATCCCAGTAGTGGTGGTTGGTCGTTTCCTTACCAGCACGAGTGCTTCCTTTGACGGTACGCAAATCATGGTGAAGCACTCATCGACCTACATTGCGAAACACCCCAAGCGAGTGAAAGCCCCGAACGGAACGGTGCGATGAGCGTACTCATTGGTCGTCTCGCCCTCTACTTGTGCTTGTTCAGCGCAATCGGAGGGGCGGCGACTCAACTACGAAGTTTGAAGAAAGAGACCGCCCCCGCTACTTGGCCCTGGGGTGTGGCCGCACTGGTGGGCATTGTGCTGGCGATGGCCACGATGATGGTCGCTTTCGTGACCCACAATTTTTCCCTCGCCTACGTGGCGGAGAACAACGCCACATTTACGCCACTGCTGTATTCAATCACCGGGGTGTGGTCGGCTTTGGAGGGAAGTCTTCTTCTTTGGGTGTTGCTCCAGTCGCTGGTTGTAATCGGTGTTCTCGGGTACTACCGAAAAAAGAAGAATGAGCAAGTAGTTCGGGTTGCTTCAGTGGTGCTTTTTTGTGTGCAGGCATTCTTCACATTTCTCCTTGTCGGGCCAGCTGATCCATTCATAAAGAACTCAGCTCACGTCCTTCAAGGTGCGGGACCGAATGCGCTCTTGCAAGACAATCCTTTGGTTGCAATTCACCCGCCATTGCTCTACTTGGGTTTTGTTGGTTTCTCCGTTCCCTTCGCCTTTGCTATTGCCGTTCTCGTTAGTGGTCGGGTCAGTGAACGTTGGGCACTCGAGCAGCGGCGCTGGACCGTACTCGCCTGGGGGGCGCTCTCGGTAGGCGTCGTGCTGGGGTCCTGGTGGAGTTATCAAGTTCTTGGTTGGGGTGGTTTCTGGGGCTGGGACCCAGTTGAGAATGCCGCACTTCTGCCCTGGCTCACCGCCACCGCTTACATTCACTCAGTCATTGTGCAGGACCGTCGCGGGCTCTTTCGTGTCTGGAACCTCGCGCTCGCGGTAGCGACCTTTGCGCTCACTGTCCTTGGCACATTCTTTACTCGCTCGGGGGTCCTCCAGAGCGTTCACGCTTTCTCGTCAAGCACCCTGGGGCCAATCTTGATGGGAATGTTTATCGTCGTTGTGGCGATAGGTGCGGGCTTGATTATCTGGCGTGGCGACCGACTTCGCTCCAGCGTCGGGGTAGAGCAACCGTTCTCGCGTGAAGGTCTATTCGTGGCGAACAATATTTTGTTCGTGGGTTTTGCCATTGTGGTGTTGGTAGGCACCGTCTTTCCGCTGCTCTATGAAGCGGTCAATGGCCAACAAGTGACTGTGGGAACGCCTTACTTCGCTAACGTCGCGGCCCCAGCGGGAGTATTCATCTTGGCCCTGATGGGCGTCGCCCCAATTGCCAGTTGGCGAAGCGTTGACCCGGGGGTTCTCTGGAATCGGATTCGCCCGATTGCCTGGGCGGCGTGGACAGCTGGCGCTACGGCAATTCTGTTCGGGGTAAGAAAATCGGTAGTGCTCGCATCCCTCATGCTTGGGGTATTCGCTGCGGGAGCGGCCATACGAACCCTGTACGGACTCTGGAAGAGTGCCAGCGAAAAGGGGGAGCGTAAACACTTATGGCGCTCCCCGAGTGTTGGGGGAATGGTGGTCCACCTCGGTGTGGTAATTCTGGCTCTGGGTATTGTTGCTTCGACCTCGTACGCATTTCGGTCGGAGGTAGTTCTTGCGAAGGGCGAATCAACAATTGTGAATGGACACCGCATTGGTTTCGGGGGGTTTCGTACTATTGACAACGCGCTTGAGCGCTCTACGCAACTCAAAGTAACCGTGGATGGTGCTCACCTCTGGCCAGCGATTACGACCTTTAAGGGACGTTCATCACAATCGGTTGGTACGCCCGCAATTGACTCAAACCTCCTACGAGACGTGTACATCACCTTTGACGCAATTGGGGGAAATGGTGCGGCCTCCGGCGCTCAAGTGCAAGCCAACCTTCCCGCTGGCTCGGTTGTTCTCGGGGTTACCGCCGAACCACTGCTCGCTTGGCTGTGGATTGGCGGATTGATTATTGGACTGGGAAGCGCCCTCTCATTCGTGAGGCGACCTCATCGCAGCGAGGAACGTGCATGAAACGCCCAGTGGCGGTCATCACATCGCTGATCTTGGTACTCGCCCTAGCTCTTGGAATACTTCTGGCCACCAGGTCGCCAATCACCGAGGCTGCTAACTCTAAGAGTCCGCTGTTGGGGACAGTGGCTCCAGCCCTCTCGGGAGAAACACTCGATGGGAAGACTTGGTCACTGGCTGTTCACAGCAAGAAGGTCACCGTCGTTACCTTCTGGGCTTCGTGGTGCGGACCCTGCATCACTGAGGCGCCCGAACTTTCGACTTTTGCCTGGGAACATCGATCAACGGTAAATCTCGTCGGGATTGTGTTCAACGACTACATCGCCACAGCCAGAGCCTTCGAGGTGAAATATGGCTCTTTGTACCCATCCTTAATTGATGCCAATGGCGCAATCGCCAATTCCTTTGGCGTGACTTCGCCGCCCACCACCTTTGTGCTGGACAAGCGTGGGCGAGTTGCGGCATCGCTCGTTGGGCCAATAAGCGCCAAGCAACTCTCAGAGGTCATTAGGAATATCCAATGAACAAGTTTCTAAAATCCGTCCGTTTGTGGGTAGTCGCAATGCTCTTGCTCATCGTGCTGGCCGTGATCCAGCAACCCAGTGGCAATGGTGTCGCTACGCGAATTCAGCACTTGGAGCAGTTGGTCAAATGCCCAAGTTGTGAAAATCGTTCGGTCTATGACTCCAATTCCACTTCGGCGATTGCGGTGAGGGCCTACATCGCCAAAGAGGTGAAAAGGGGCACATCGGATACAAAGATTCTCACCACCCTTGAATCTCAATACGGACCAACAATTTTGCTGAGCCCTTCCACGAGCGGGCTTGGTGCCATCTTGTGGTTGGCCCCGATGTTCGTTGTGCTCGTGCTGGTTGGAATATTAAGCAAAATTAAGCGCAAGAAACAATGAGAGCCAAAGAAATAATTATCGATGAAATCGCATTGCGGCGCGCTTCCATTGAAGATGCTCATCAAGAGCACCTGAATGGAGATCTCAGCGAAGGCGCACTCACATCACTAGTTGCTCGCGATGAAAGAGCAATTAGTGAGCTAGAGAATGAATTATCTACCTTTGAGCCTGTCGCGCACGGACCCGTGCGCAAGCGTCGGCGAAGCCTCTTGGTGATTGGCGTCACCTGCCTATTGCTCGCGGCCCTTGGTTCAGTTGTGGCTGCGATCAGTCTGCGACAACCGGGAAGCTCCAGCACCGGCAATATCTCTTTGAGTCATTCTCAGAGAATTCACCAGCTGAGCCTGGAAGCTGAAGCTGATCTGGCGGCCGGTAATGTTTCCGCCGCTCTCAGCGCCTATCAACAAGTACTCCAGATTGCGCCCAAGAATCCTGAAGCTCTGATCCAGACGGGCTGGCTCACCTTTTCGGCGGCCAGTACGACAAAGGAGCCAAAACTCCTCGCTCGGGGGATTGCCCTCTTGGCGGAATCAATTTCAGTGGCACCGCTCAATCCCGCCGCCCACCTGTACTACGGCATCGTTGCCGCCTCAACACCGCGTGATCAAACTCTCGCCAAGGAGCAGTTCAAGCTGTTCCTTAGGTTGCACCCGTCTACTACGCAGTTGGCTATCGCCCGGCCGTTCTTGCTGAAGTACCAGCTCAGCGCTAAATAGCGAGGTGGGTGAGGGCCACTAGGGCGCCCACCCCGCCAGCGGCTACCAGAGCCAGCACTGCGCTGCGCTTAGAAAAAATCCATAGCGCGACCGCGACCAGTACGGGCAACTGCCACCAGTAGGCGAGCTCAGCACCGAGGGTTACGGCCGATCCCAAGATTGCACCAATAACGCATGGACCAGCACCTCGCAAGAAGGCCGTCACCTTGGCGTTCGCACGTATTGCTTGAAAATGTTTACCGCCTCCGACCACGAAGAGAAAAGACGGGGTGAAAGCAACCGCTGCGGCTAGCAGCGCTCCGGTTAGTCCCCGAGCGGCGTAGCCAACGGCCGAAACGGTTTGCACCACCGGACCCGGGGTAATTTGACCCAACGCCACGGCATTCAAGAACTGTGCGTTGGTCATCCAGTGATAGGTGGAGACCACATCATGTTGCATTAGAGGAATAATGACGAAGCCTCCTCCGTAAGAAAGTGCTCCAACCTTTAGGGCAATCCAAGCAATTGAAGTGAATGAACCGAGGACCGCGACCTTGCCCAGGGCAATGGGAAATGCTGCTTGAGCAGACGTTGCCAAAGAGATTTCGCAAAGTCCGCAGGCCAACATTCCGAATACCACGAACTGTGGTGCCATGATCGAGGTCGTCACTCCGATGATGGTGTAGGTCACCCATCGCCATTTCGTAGTAGTGGTGGCGGTAGCTCGTTGCCAGCTGGCGGGCGCCAATTGGGCTGCGGCGAAAAGGGCAATGGCCGGTACCCCGGCCCCCGCACCGGCGGCAATGCCGAGGACCCAGTGGGGCGGAGAAGAGGAGAAGAACAGTGCGGAGAGACCAATGATGAGAACGAGCCCCGGGAGAATAAAACCCAGAGCGCCTATGAGGGCCCCCGCAAAACCTCGCAACCGCCAGGCACAGTAGATGGCGAGTTGGGTGGAGGCGGGGCCAGGCAACAGATTCGTAGTGGCTATCGCGTCTTCAAACTCGTCGTGAACAATCCATTCATTCTTTTCCACGCACAACTTACGTAGCAACGCAATGTGGGCGGGTGGCCCACCAAATCCCGTTACTCCGAGGGTAAACCACTCCCGCGCAATACGCCCGAGTGAAATTGATGGAGTGGTCGCAGAAGACACGAAGCCAGTTAAGCAGTTACGCGGCAGTCACTATCGCCACGGGCCCGCGAGGTGAGGGTGACATTCGTCCGCTCCATCCCTAGGCCGTTGAGCATGCCGCTAATCAGCCCACGGTCAACGGCACACAAAACGGGGTGGTGCTGTGCGGCGGAACCGAAAGGGCAATTTTCCGAGACGACCGAAGAGCCATTTCCAGATTCTTCACTTCGAGCGTTGAAACCATGTGCGGTGAGCAGACCAGCGATAGAGGACATCGCCTCTTTGACAGTGCGAGAAGGATCAACCGATCCCACCGACACCGCCAAGGTGCGGCCGTACTCCTCACCAACATCTTGGGCCAGGCGCTCAGCGGCTTCAGGGCCAAGGCGTTCTAGAGCGGTCTCCAGCAGGGCTACGAGGAGTGCATCACGGCGAACCGAACCTTCGGCATTGAAGGTTTCGTCGATGACTCGGTACCCTTTCGCGGGGCGACCCACGGTGGTCTTGCGCACATTGTCAAAAGTGACATACCCACTCTCCGTTAGGCGGTCGAGGTGGTGGCGTACGACATTGGCATGGACCGAACAGTGCTCAGCCAATTCTTGGGCGGTCGAGCCCGGGAACTCTCGTAAATACAGATAGACCTTGCGACGGGTACTGTCGCCAAAGGTATGAGTCAAGCTGGTGACCGTAGCGGTAAAGAGGGCGGGGTCTAAGTCGTGGTCGAAGCCCGCGGTGGTCATATAGTGAGTTTATGAGGAGGGGGAGGCCCCGCGACACTAACCTCAAGTAGTTACTAAAGGAATGTCGTGAACCAGACTGAAGCCCTCGCCGCCATTGAAGAACCTCAAATTGGTCGGACCCTCGGGGAATTGGGATTCTTAGGCTCCGTCGATGAAAACGCCCATACCGTTGAATTGCTGCTGCCCGTTACCAATTGGCCCAACCGAACCGCACTCGAAGGTCGTATTGCTGAAGTGTTTCCAGGCGCCACTGTAGTTATTCGCACCATGAGCGAAGAGCAGCGTTTGGATTTACGTAATCGGTTGCGCGCATTCATGGCTGCTGAACCCGGACCCGGATTGCACGAGCACGAGAGTTCTCCCGCTATCACCGACAAGCGATCGGCCACGCGAGTACTCGGGATCTCTTCGGGCAAGGGTGGTGTTGGCAAATCAACGGTGAGTGTGAACTTGGCGATTGCGCTCGCCCAAATTGGAAAAAGAGTTGGCATCCTTGACGCCGATGTCTACGGGTTCTCCCTGCCCAAAATGCTTGGAGCGCCGAGCGATCCCATCGTCTTAGGTGACACCGTCATACCCACCCTCGTCCACGGTGTTCGCTGTCTTTCGATGGGCTATTTCGTGGACGACGAACAGCCAGTTATCTGGCGTGGGCCGATGCTGCATAAAGCAATCGAGCAATTAATTACCGAAGCTTGGTGGGACAACTTGGACTTCTTGTTGATTGACATGCCACCAGGTACCGGAGATGTGGCGCTCACCCTTTCTGAGGTCATTCCCCGCATTGAGATGTATGTAGTCACCACGCCACAGCCGGCCGCTCAACGAGTGGCGCAGCGAAGTGCTTTTGCGGCGAAGAAGCTCAAGTTGGCCGTGCGCGGAGTTATTGAGAACATGAGTTACTTCATCGGCGATGATGGCAAACGATATGAACTCTTTGGTTCGGGTGGCGGAGCACAGCTCAGCGCCGATTTGGGTATTCCCCTTCTCGGTCAGATCCCGCTGGAGTCAGATGTTCGAGAAGGTGGCGATAACGGTCAACCCACTACCGTGGCGCACCCCGAGTCGGCGGCGGCCAAGGTATTTGTTGAACTCGCCACTCGCATCGCGAGCCAAGGGCCCTCTCGGGTTTACCGGCAAGAACTGCGACTGAACTAGCGATCGATGCCGTGAGGCAATCGACTGCTATCCCAGCCGAGCCAATTCTCCGCTCGACGACAGGCGAACCGGTCGGTCATGCCCGATACATATTCCACCGCGTGGCGAATAGTAACTGGGGAGTTCGCCATATCCTTTTGGGCGTCCTCGACCTCGTTGATGTGTTCGGGGTGTGCCGCCAGGTAGTCGACTAGCCCACGCAACATATCAACCACGCGGTTCGACTGCTCGATTGCGGCACCGCGAGTGTAAATCGTTTGGTAGTTAAAGGCCCTAAAGGCGGCGAGTGCTTCGGCGTGACTCGCGTCCATGCCGATAACCCCCGTTTCACGAATAGTGCGAATCATCGCGTTAATAAATGATCCCAGTTGCTCACCACGATGTACTCCACAGCGCTCACGAACGATGAGCGGCAATTCATCCTCGGTGACGAGACCGGCCGAGGCTGCATCCTCAAAGTCGTGGCAGACGTAGGCGATGCGGTCAGCCCACGAAACAACTTCGCCTTCGGGCGTCGTAGGCGCGGGCCTAGACCAAGAGTGGTTGCGAATGCCATCGAGTGTTTCGCGACAGAGGTTGAGTCGCAAGAGGGAAACATCCGCGCCCCAGGTAGCGTGATCGAAACCACCCTCAACGTATGGATCAAGCGCCTCTTCTGAGGCGTGGCCACCAGGACCGTGTCCACAATCGTGACCGAGAGCGATGGCTTCGGTGAGTGCGGTATTTAAGCCAACTGGTCGAGCGATGCCCGTAGCGACCTGAGCTACTTCGAGAGCGTGGGTGAGCCGAGTGCGCATGTGGTCTTCGGGAAAAACGAAGACCTGCGTTTTGCCGGCCAAGCGCCGGAATGAACTGGAGTGCAGGATTCGGTCGCGGTCACGTTCAAAGGCGGTACGAAACTCGTCGGGCTCTTCTTCACGGACTCGGTCCCCAGCACCCGAACTAAAGGTGGAACCTTCAGCCAAGCGTTCGCGAAGGCGATCTTCGCGTATTTGGCGCGCCCCTTCAAAGGGATCGCCGGTTTGGGTCGTGGGGGCGATGGCGGCGGCCGAATCTCGGTGAGCGACCGTGATGTCATCAGCTGAGCCCTCGAAGCCCTCCATCGTGGCGGCCCAGGCTCGGTTTCTTTCGGATTCGCGCTCAATAGTCACGTCCTCTATCTTGCTACATGGCTCTAACATGGGGTCAGTCGTTAACAGGAGCATTATGGAAATTCGCATCGGCATCGTGCAATCAATGAAGGAACTCGAAGTAGATCTGGGGTCAGAGGCCAATGTGGATCAGGTGACTCGTGACGTTGAAGACGCCCTCGCCAACGATTCGGTCCTGTGGCTCACCGACCGTAAGGGCCGCCGAGTCGGGGTGCCCGCTGGGCGCATCGCCTACGTCGACCTTGGGAACCCGACCGGTGACCGAGTCGTCGGTTTCGGCGCCGCCTAAATCGCTCCATGGCTTCGCTCGCCGAACTGGCGCAGCACCACACCACATTGCGCCAGGAGGATGTTGACCACCTTCTTCGCTTGACGACTTCTTGGTCGCTGCTCGCAGATCTTTCATTCTCAGACATGGTGCTGATGGCTCCGGTGAGAACTGATGAAGAAGAGTTTGAGAACTTTGTCGTTCTCGCGCAGATGCGCCCCAACAATCGAGCCACTCTTCTCGCCGAAGACTTGGTTGGCACCGTACAGCCAGGAGCTGAGTGGCCACTCTCGAAACAAGCGCTCACTATAAATAGACGAGTAACGGGTGACGTTGCTCTCACCCCTGGAGCGGAACTACTACCGGTGTGGTGTGTTCCCGTTCGCAGTCATGGGCAAGTAGTGGCGGTAATGGTTCGTCTACAAGGTCCTCTGCGAAGCCCCGCCTCGCTGTATGAGCAGGCCTATTTACAAATATTCGAAGAACTCTGCTCGATGGTCTCTGACGGAAACTTTCCGTTTCGCGAAGCCGACGTCGCAGGCCTCGGCCTGCCTCGAGTTGGAGATGGTGTGATCAAAATGGATGAGACGGGCCGAGTCGAGTTCGTGACACCCAACGCCACTAACGCCCTGCACCGTTTGGGCGTATCGGGATCGGTGGAGGGACACCGACTCAGCGAACTTGGCCTTAGTGTGCGAGGGATTGAGCGAGCACTTGGCTTTGGCATGCCCCAGGTTGAAGAGGTGGAAGCGGGCACGGAGGCGGCGGTGCAATTTCACTGCGTCCCCCTGCGTCGTGGAGAGACCACCACCGGCCTTTTCGCCATGGTTCGAGATGTCTCCGACCTCAAAGTCCTCAACCGCCAAGTCCTTAATAAGGAAGCGGCTGTTCGCGAGGTGCACCACCGAATTAAGAACAATTTGCAAACAATATCTTCACTACTTCGCCTCCAGAGTCGGCGCAGTGAACAAGATGAAACGATCCAAGCGCTTATGGAGGCGGAACGTAGAGTGCGCTCGATTGCCGTTGTCCACGAAGTGCTTTCGCGTGAGCCCGGAGAAGAGGTGGTCTTCGACGAGATTGTTCGGGCTCTGGTTGACCTCGTCGAAGATTCTGTTCTCGTTCAAACTCCCGTCGAGCTCGTGGTGAACGGTTCCCTGGGCACACTCTCAACCGATCTAGCTATTCCCTTTGCGGTGGCTTTGGCGGAATTGTTGACCAACGCGGTCGAACACGCCTTTAGTGATGGTTCGAGCAGCGATGAGCAAACGGGGCTCGTCACCCTACAACTAGATCACGATGAGCACACTGCGGTGGCGGAGGTGCGCGATAACGGCAAGGGCCTTTCACCGGAGTTTTCTCTCGAAAAGCCGACTTCGCTCGGATTGTCAATCGTGCGCGATCTAGTCCAGACGCAGTTACACGGAACAATAGAGATGAAGTCTCTCAATTCCGCTGAGGGGACTGGGACTTTGGTGCGGGTGGTAATCCCGCTAGTGGGCAGTCTTAGTTCGTAGCGTTGGCGCGACGGCGAGCGGCGAGCCACTGCTTACGCAGCTTGCGACGCTCATCTTCAGTGGTACCGCCCCAAACGCCAGATTCCTGGTTGGTGGCGAGGGCGAACTCTAAGCAAGCCTTTTGGGCTTCGCACTGATTACACACGCGCTTCGCTGATTCAATTTGGTCGGTTGCATTTCCGGTGGTGCCCACTGGGAAGAACAGGTCCGGTGGGGTCTCGCGGCAGGCAGCAGCAGCCCGCCAGTCAGCGTCATCCCAGGCATGGTTACGGTTCCAAATAAGCGACATGAAAAATCCTTTAAATACTTGATTTTGGTGAAAAACCAAGGCCGCTTAACGGCGGGAGGACAATTTTACTTTGGGTCGAGTCGAAATACAAGGGAAACTTTTGACCCCAAAAGGCTGGTATCGGTGAAAAGTGACCGAAGTCTAGATTGGAGGTTGTGAACATCGTCGTTTGCGTCAAGCAAATCCCAGATCCCAGTGCCCCCCAAAGTCTGGACGCTCAATTTAATTTGAACCGTTCGGGCAAGTTACTACTCGACGAGGCCGATACCTTTGGGGTCGAAATGGCCCTGCAATTGGCCGAGGCCAGTGGCGGCGAAGTCGTGGTGGTGTCTATGGGTGACGCCAGCGATCTCACCGGCCTCCGTACGGCACTGGCTATGGGCGCGTCTCGTGCGGTGGTGGTTTCAGACCCCGCGCTGCGCGGAACGGATGCCCTCGACACCGCCTTGGTGCTCAGTACGGTTATTGCCACTGTCTCGCCAGACCTTGTGATTACCGCGACTGAATCTTCCGATGGATACACCGGCACAATTCCCGCACAGATTGCTGAACTTCTGAGCTGGCCTTCGGTTACCTTCGCGAAGTCGTTGAGTGCAACCGGAAACAGTATCGCCGTTTCGCGGCAAAGTGAAGCTGGCTTTGACGAAGTAAGCGTCTCGCTACCGGCAGTGGTGAGTGTGACCGCCGGAGTAGTCGAGCCTCGGTACGCCAGTTTTAAGGGAATCATGGCGGCCAAATCTAAACCGGTGGAGATCAAGTCATTGAGTGATCTTGGAATCACTCTCAACATGGGTCAAGCCATCGGTGCGGTGAATGAGGCACCCAGTCGCCAAGCGGGAGAAAAGTTTGTTGACGATGGAACAGCCGCGCAAAAAATAATTGGCTTCTTGGAATCGATCAAGGCGCTCTAGGGGAAATTCATGATGGCAAACCTGTGGGTCGTACTCGAACCAACCAATGGAGGTTTTACCTCCACCTCACTTGAACTCTTGAGCCACGCTCGCACCGTTGCTTCTTCAGTTTCTGGTGTTACGTGGGCCGAGGGCTCATCGTACGCCGCCCAAGCTGGTGAGTACGGCGCCACCACCCTCTACACCATTGACGTTCTGGCAGATACCCTGCCCGGGGCGGCGGTGGCGGCCGCCATCGCCGGGGGAGCACTGCCCGACGCAATCTTGATTCCCACCAGTTATGACGGACGTGACATCGCGGGTCGCCTTTCTGCTCGACTCCAGCGCTCGGTTCTAACGAACGCGACAAACGTGACCAACGAGCTACACACCGAACACCAAATCTTTGGGGGAACCCAACTCGTCGATGCTCACTTCACCACACCTGGAGTTGGAATTGTCGTTGTTCGTGCCAAGTGCTTCGTGGCGTCGCCTTCGGGTGGGCCACCAGCCAGCCTCTCTGCGCTTACCGTTCCCGATTTAGGTCGACGTGGGGAAAGCACAATTACAAACCGACACGTGGAAGAGCGCTCTGGGCCGAAGTTGGAAGAGGCGGCGGTCGTAGTTTCGGGTGGCCGGGGCATTGGCGACGTCGCGGGATTCGCCTTAGTCGAAGAAGTGGCGAAGCTACTTCACGGCGCCGCGGGTGCAAGTCGAGCCATCGTCGACGCCGGTTGGGTCCCGTATTCGTTACAGGTTGGCCAAACGGGTAAGACCGTTAAGCCTGAGGTCTATATCGCCTGCGGTATTTCGGGGGCCACTCAACACATGGTTGGTATGAAGGGGTCAAAAACCATCATTGCGATTAACAAAGATCCCGATGCCCCCATCTTCCAAATCGCTGATCTTGGCATTGTCGGAGATGTTAAGTCCGTCTTGCCGGCACTAGCGGCCGCTCTACGGGCACGCCAGTAGCGGGACTTATTTGTGAATTCATTGGTCACCTTCAAGCGTGGACCATGGCTCGCCTTGGCGGCGCTGAGTTTGTGTCAATTGATGGTGGCTCTTGACGCGACCGTAATCAATATCGCCTTACCCGCGGCTCAGTCGGACCTTCACTTTTCAGCGGGGAATCGTCAGTGGTTGATTACCGCGTACGCCCTCACCTTTGGTTCTTTGTTGTTGCTCGGGGGCCGACTCACCGATCTGTGGGGACGGCGCAATGCAGTTTTGATCGGCCTGGTGGGTTTCGCCGGTGCCTCCGCGCTCGGTGGCATGGCGCATTCTTTTAACGCCCTAGTTACCGCTCGCGCAATTCAAGGGGGTTTCGGGGCCCTACTGGCACCGGCCGCGCTCGCTCTCGTGAGTGTTACCTTCGAAGCGGCGGCACAACGAGCTAAGGCTTTTGTGATTTTTGGAGCCATTAGTGCATCCGGGGCGGCGATTGGACTTTTGCTCGGTGGAGCACTCACCCAGTGGTACTCGTGGCGCTGGTGCTTGTATATCAATCTCCTCTTCGCTGCGATAGCCGCAATCGGCATTCTCGCTTTTGTGCGTGGCGGCAAGGACCACCATCAGCTCAAGCTCGACGTGGTGGGCACGGTCATTGGTAGTTCCGGGTTGTTCTTCTTGGTGTATGGACTTGGTCACGCGGAGTCAACGAGTTGGACTACTAGTGCGACCTGGCTCAGTATCGCATCGGGCGTTATTTTGCTCGCCTCTTTTGTGCGAACTCAAAACAGTGTTGCTACTCCATTGCTGCCGCTGAGACTGCTCACTCATAGAACGAGAGCGGGAAGCCACATTGCGCTCTTTGTCACCAGCTTTGGCATGTTCGGTCTCACGCTCTTCTTGGCCTATTACTTAGAGAACATTGCTCGGTATACCCCGTTACAAACAGGATTAGCTTTTTTGCCACTGGTGCTTGCGATGGCCCTTTCCGCGAGTGTGGCCTCCGCGCGATTACTCGCGCTCGTTGGCCCCCGGCCCCTGATTCCGACTGGTCTGGTCTTGTCCGCAATGGGGCTGGTGCTCTTTACTCGCTTGCCTTTGCAACCCAACTACGCCAGCTACGTCCTGCCTGGCTTGATAGTGCTCGGATTGGGCATTGGGCTGATTTTTGCTCCCGCGGTTGCGAGTGCGACGTGGGGAGTCGAAAAATCTGAAGCGGGTGCCGCTTCGGCGGTGGTGAACGCAACCCAAAACATTGGTGGCTCAGTTGGTACGGCGCTACTTAACTCGTTAGCGGTCTCGGCAACCACTGGTGCCTTGGTGATGATTCACCATCCAACTGTCCAAGAAATTGGTCGAGCCACCTTGCACGGCTACGCGCGGGCCTTCTGGGTAGCCGCGGGACTTTTTGTCGTGGGAGCGATAGTGACCTTTGTGATGTTGGACTCGGGGGTACCCGAGAGTCACGTCGAAATTTCGAATTAAACCAAGGGCCAAGGGTAGGGCGGCCAATCGGCCTCTTCATCTGGTTCGGGCAGTTGGCCTAAGCCCAACAACCAGTTAGCGCGATGAACCACCGCCGTTACCTCATCGGCCGACAACCACTCGAGAAGTGGCGTGCCAGCACCTTCAATGAATGTCGCGAGGCGCGCTCTCCACTGCTCGCTTAAGGGCCTACCGGTAAAGTCCCAGATCACGGTGCGCAGTTTGTCCTCTTCGTGGAAGCAAAGTCCGTTATCAATGGCCCAGCAACGTGCGCCGTCAAAAAGAATATGACCGCCCTTTCGATCAGCGTTGTTAGCCAAGATGTCGAAGATACAGAGATCCACAAACCATTCGGTGAATTCAGGGCGTTCACGCAGAGTGAAGTAGTGATCGTCGGTTGCCTCTTCAATCCACATTTGCAATGAACCCCAACCAAAGGGCGCATCTTCACGGGCAATGGTGAGTGGGACTAAGTCCACGCCCAGCAAGGTGGCTAATTCGTAGGCCGCGACTTCACGACGCCAGAGACCCTCTTCGAAGTCCCACAGTAAGCGTTCTCCCGCTTCCGCCTTGTAACAGGCGAGACTTCGGGCCTCGCCCAAGGTCACGCTCACGAGCAGGGCCTGGTTCGATGAGGCTTGAATGCGGCCCTCGAGGGATATCTCGCCCTGGGTAAGCAGCGCAATCTGTTCTTCGCGGGTCATTAGCTAATCGGTGGAGCGAATCCGTTGGTGCGTGGGCAGTCGTGACCACGAGGGTCTAGTGGCCCACCACACAACGGGCACGGCGCGCGTCCCGCTTCGACGAGTCGAGTAATGGCGATGGCTAATCCACCGGCCATCTCACGGGTAAGTCCGAGTGAGAGGGAATCTTCTTCATCGATGGACTCAATAGTGAGTTCGATAGTTTTGTTTTCTTCGTCCACGAGAACGCTGATGTCCCCGGCCACGAGGTCCTGCTCGATTTCGTCTTCGAGTGTGAAATCGTCGGGGAGGTGGCCTGGGCGTCCCATCTCCTTGATGGCTATGGCAATCCACTCGGACAGTGCAGAAAGTTGTTGCTTCTCACACTTCACTACAACCAGTCGTCGACCTTGGCGAGCTTGCAACAGAAAGAGGCGATTACCCACCACTCCACGGGTGCCGACCATTACTTTGTCGGGGCTGGGAAATTCGTAGTTCATGAGGGAATCAATTCTGTGAGGTCGGTGGTGTTGTTGACACTAAGGGCCAGTGGCGCGTGCGCTCCCAAGAGCAGGACACTAACTGAACAGGTTGAAATTACGGTGCGCTGAAAGAGATCGAGCGGAATGCCTTGGGCCATTGCGACGACCGCCTTAATAGGATCGGCGTGAGATACAACGATGATTGATTGGCCCGGGTGCTTTTCGTGCAATGTGCCAAGTGCGTCCCACATGCGAGTTTGCATTTCCACAAACGATTCCCCCTGGGGAAAGCGGAATGTTGAAGGTGCGTTTTGCACGGTTCGCCACTCGGGCTTCTTGGATAACAGGGCCAACTTTTTACCCGTCCACTGGCCAAAGTCACACTCAATGACGCCAGAACTCTTGAGGGTGCGCAACTTCAAGGCTTTGGCAATGGGGGCGGCCGTTTCTTGGGCCCGTTCGAGGGGGGAGGCGTAGAGAACAGTCGGGGGAGTTTTCATGGCCGCAAAACGCTCAGCAACTCGTTCGGCTTGTTCTCGGCCTTTAGGAGAAAGGTGCAGTCCGGGCGCGCGACCGGGTAAGACAACGCCCGTCGAGGTCGTTTGTCCGTGACGAACGAGAAAGATAGTGGTGGGCTTTTTCGCAGGCATCAGTTACGCCGAGGTGACCGGAATGCGTCGTGGACCGGGGTTTTGTGTCTCGGGCCAGCGCTTGCGTGACAGCGTGGCCAGCTTGTGCAAGAGGGCCACCGCACCTGGATCATCATCTCCGGGGCGAGTTTCAATGAGGCCCCTGTCCTTCAGAGCGGTGACCAACTCACGGCCCTGGTCGGTGCGAACAATAACCAAGGTCCAGTCACCAAAGGCGCCAATGCCACCCGTTGAGATGTCAGCGTGCTCGGCAGAAAAGTCTGGGCAGTGCGTGCACCCCTCGCGAGTAAAGGCGTGCGCCTCTTTTAGCGGGACCTCGTAGAAGCCGCCATCCTTCGTCCAGAGCTGGAAGATTCCCTTAATGTTCATCTTCACTATGTCAGCGCGCTTGATGCCGTATTTGGCCTCGAAGAGTTCTTCGAAAATGGAGTCATCAAAGGTCTTCGAGCACAGTAGACCAATGGTGAGTCCAAGACGACGGGCAATCTTTCCAGACTTGCGCGATTTCATAACCGCGGGGGCCGAAGCCATGCATCCCATACCAACCAGTGCGATACGTTCGGCACCATCTTCAACCGCTTTGGGGTACGCCATCAAGTTGGCGCTGTAGGTGTAGCGAGACTTCGCAGTGGCGAGAACATCCTCGCGGGTTTTTGCCACGCGAGCTTCAGCGCGCCAGGTTGAGCCGTCACCCTCGAGCCCGCTCACCAGAGCGGCATCGATAATGTCATTTTCCAGCGCGTAGATCAACAGGGTCGAAACAAAACCCCCATCCTGCCCGTTTTCCACCAAACTGGGATCGCTCGAGCGAGCCAAGAAGACATCTCCGATTCCAAATACCTCTTCGTCGGTGCGTTCACGTGCAAATCGCACGTTGTCGGCTTCGGATTCCCAGTTTCGAAATCGTGGGCAAGCACGAGTACACAGCGTGCAGCCCGTTTCACCATGGGTGCAGTTCTCGCTGTCGCCATCTTTATCAATGTGCCATGGCTTGTAGACGCCATCGGCGGTGTTGTAATCCAAGACGTCGTGGGGGCATGAGACCACGCAGGCGGCGCAGCCGGTGCACAGGCCCGAGGTCACCACTTCGCGAAAGAGTTCAGTCCACTGGGGTTTTTCCATGCTCATGGGTTAAAGGTTAGTCAAGGTCGGACCGTTTGGCTCCAAACGGTACATTGACATATGCCCGAAATCTTGGAGATCGAGTCATACCGCCAGTTGGCCGACCGTGTCGTGGGCGCCGCCATCTCCAAGGGTTGGGCTGATACGTACGCCGCCAAGAAGCTCCCATCAGTGAGTTCATGGGCGAGAGCGGTTAAGGGCTTGCGAATTACCGGTACCAGTCGCCGGGGCAAGTTGATGCTCATCGATACCAGTGGACCCACCTTGGGGATGCGCTTTGGTATGACCGGTGTGTTATTGCTCGATGGCCGAAGCGGTATTGAAGGACTCTTCTACGGACCGCACACCTTCAAAAAAGAGTGGGTCCGTGGGGGACTTGAACTTAGCGATGGGCGCCGATTGCTCTTGCACGACCCCCGACGTCTCGGTCGATTCGAAATCGAGCCGAATCTCGACGAACTCGGACCCGACGCCTTGTCGTTGACTAAAAAAGAGTTCACAACGGCAATGACAATTTCGCGTGGCGGCGGTGCGGCAATTAAAGCCCGGCTCCTCGATCAATCAGTTCTCGCTGGTGTGGGCAATCTCCTCGGTGACGAGATGCTCTTTCGTGCTGGTATTGATCCCAATACACCCACCGGCCACTTGACCCCAGGGCAAAAGGACACTCTCTATACGTGCCTTCGAGCGACACTCAAGCAATTGCAAAAGCGTGGTGGTTCACACTTGGGAAATCACATGCCAGCGAGAACACCGGGAGGAATCTGTCCGCAAGACGGAGGGCCAATGAGAATTTCCGTCATAGGTGGGCGTACAACCTATTGGTGCGCAAAGCACCAGCACTGAAGAAGCAGAAAGTTCTAGAAATACCCGAATCTGAGGATTGGACCGAGATGGTCAGTTTGCCATCGCCAAATGCGAGAAACTGGTGACATGGAACAATTTATTACCGCACACGGCTACTTAGCGCTCGCCATCATTTCAATCCTCGAGTCGGCCTGCGTGCCTATTCCTTCAGAGGTCACCTTCGGTGTTGCCGGAGCACTTTGCACGACCGCCATTACTGGTCACGCACTCTTCTCACTGCCAATCGTCATCATCATTGGAGTCATTACCTCTGGAATTGGGTCTCAGATCGCCTACGAAATCGGTCGTGAGGCTGGTCGCCCCTTCGTCGAGCGCTACGGCAAGTGGTTTTTGATCTCCCACCGTGACCTGGACTCTGTAGAGCGCTGGTTCGACAAGCGTGGATCAATTTCAGTTTTGATTGCGCGCGTACTGCCCTTTGCTCGTTCGGCAATTTCGATTCCGGCTGGTATTGCCAAGATGCCCCGGGGTCGTTTTATTGTCCTTACCCTTATTGGTTCGACTGGTTGGGTGTGGCTGCTCGCCGCCTTGGGCGAAGCCGCAGGCAAGAAATGGACTCACGTGGCCAAGAATTTCCACAAGGTTCAGACGCCAATTATTGCTCTCGTGGTCCTCTTGATTGTGGCCTTCGTTGTAGTGAGACTTCGCACACTGCGCCGCCACAACAACTAATCCAGCTCACGTAACGCGGCGAGTACTTTGACGGCGTGCCCGTCAGCGCGTACGCCGTACCACGTTGCTTCCACCTTTCCTTTGGGGGAGATGATGAAGGTCGAGCGAATGACACCAATGACTTTTTTGCCGTACATCATCTTTTCGCCGTAGGCGCCGTAGGCACTCATCACTTTCTTTTCGGGATCACTGAGCAGGCTGGACCTGAGGCCATACTTTTTTCGAAAGGCGACGTGAGCAACGGCGCCGTCGGGAGAGAGGCCAATGACCTTCACGCCCAGCTTCGTAAAGGCAGTTAGTTCATCATTGAATTGGCACGCCTCCTTGGTGCATCCGGGCGTGTCATCGGCTGGATAAAAGTAGAGAACCACTCGTTCGCCTCGAAAGTCCTTTAAAGCGACCTTCTGGGCATCTTGATCGAGCAAGGTAAAGGCGGGGGCAGTCTTGCCAACCTCTAGACGGGCCATGAGTTGTTCTCCTTTTTTCTTAAGAGGGTAGGCTAGTTAGGAAGCTCTATGAAGCGAGCTTGGGCCTTTTTGTACGAATGAGCGGTTCGGGGTCCGACCGAGAAACGACTCATTGTGACAACACCCCCAAGTGTTGAGGGCGACGCCCTCGACTCCTATGCGACTACCCAAACATTTGCCGAATTAGGCATTGTGCCCAAGTTGGTTGCCGCCCTCGAAGCCAAGGGCATCTCAACGGCCTTTCCTATTCAGGCCATGACTATCAACGACGCCCTCGCGGGACGCGACATCTGCGGCAAGGCCAAGACCGGTTCGGGCAAGACCCTCGGGTTTGGCCTTCCCCTCTTGCAGCGCGTGGCCGAAACTCCAAGTTTCCCCATTGAACCAAATAAACCAGTTCGCCCCCGTGGACTCGTTTTGTTGCCGACCCGTGAACTCGCCGTTCAGGTCCACGAAGTTCTTGAACCACTCGGCAAAGCACTTGGACTTCACGTTGCGGCCGTTTACGGTGGAGCCGACGTCGAAAAGCAAGTCGCGGTGTTGCGAAAGGGTTGTGACATCATCATCGCCACCCCCGGACGACTCATTGACCTCGGAGACCGCGGTGAACTAAATGTCGAAAACTTGGATGTGCTTGTCCTCGACGAAGCGGACCGCATGGCCGACATGGGATTTATGCCACAGGTCGAGTGGGTATTACGCCGGATCGCCGAGCGCCCACACCAAACCCTCTTGTTCTCGGCGACTCTCGATGGGGCCGTTGATCGGTTGGTAACGCGCTACTTGACGAACCCTGTGTTTCACGAAGTAGCGAGCGATACCCAAACGGTTTCATTGATGGCGCATCACTTCTTGCAGGTTCATCAGATGGACCGCGTGAAGGTTTGTTCAACCATTTGTAATTCCAATACCAAGACCATTATCTTTTGTCGCACCAAGCGAGGCGCGGATCGTCTCGTGGAGCAATTGCAAAAAGAGGGTGTTGACGCGGCGGCTATTCACGGTGACCTTCGCCAAAGCCAACGAGAAAAAGCCCTGGCTGACTTTGGTGCCGAAAAGCTCGCTGTTCTGGTAGCAACAGATGTCGCCGCCCGCGGATTGCACATCGACGCCGTGGACTGTGTGATTCACTTCGATCCACCGGAAGATCACAAGGCCTACCTGCACCGTTCGGGACGTACCGCTCGAGCGGGGACAAAAGGTGTTGTAGTTTCACTCTTGCTCTGGAACCAAGCGGTGGAGGCTGAAGTGATTCAGCGCCGAATCGGCCTTCGTCTGCCTATCGTAGAAGTATTCTCAAACAACCCGCATCTTAAAAATCTTGCGGATTGGGATTCGTCAGTGGAGAAGTCGGTTCTATGAAAAAACCAGCTCTCGAAGTATTTAAATACAAGAAGCAATTCGAGCGAGTTCTATGCGTGGTGGCGCACCCCGATGACATCGATTTCGGTGCCTCGGGGACTATTGCTTATCTGGTTTCGCAAGGATGCAAAGTTGCGTATGTCATGGTGACCTCCGGTGACGCTGGTGGCGATGACTCCAAGCTGTCTCGACGTCAGCGTGCGGCAATTCGCGAAAACGAACAGCGAAATGCCGCCATGGCCGTTGGAGTTCAGTCCGTCGCCTTTCTCGGTTACCGAGATGGCTTGGTCGAATCAAGTTTGAAGCTCCGTAAAGATATTGCGCAGAAGATTCGCGCCTTCAAGCCCGATCTTGTCATTACGCAAAATCCTGAACGTAACTGGGAGCGCATCTACGCATCACACCCGGACCACATGGCCGCTGGTGACGCAACCATTAAGGCTGTTTATCCAGATGCGCGCAATCCGCACGCCTTTCCGCGGTTACTGCGCAATGGGTACATGCCTCATACCGTTCCTGAAGTGTGGGTAACGGGTAGCGAGCCAAATATGGCCGTAGATATCACCAAGTACTTCAAATTCAAAGTGGCCGCGCTTAGCCAACACGTCTCCCAGATTGGTGACGGCGCCGAACTCGAAGACCGCCTTAAGTCTTGGGCGGTGTCTAACGCCGAGGCTGCGGGGATGAAGAAGAATCGACTCGCCGAAACCTTCCGGCGTATAGAGACTCGTTAGTTCGTAGTGAGTTGGCGTAAGACGTAGTTCAATACTCCACCGTGACGGTAATAGTCCGCCTCGGTCGGGGTATCGATACGGAGTCGAACGGTAAAGTGCACAACCTCACCCGAGCTGCGGGTAGCGGTGACCTGGACTAACGGCACCATCTCGCCATTGTTCAATGGGGCCAGCCCGCTGATGTCAAAAGACTCAGTTCCGTCAAGGTTGTAGGTGGTGGCTGATTCGCCGGCCTGGTATTGCAAGGGCAATACACCCATACCAACCAGGTTGGCGCGGTGAATACGCTCGAAGCTCTCGACCAGAACGGCCTTGACCCCGAGCAACTTCGTTCCCTTGGCGGCCCAGTCACGGCTTGATCCACTGCCATATTCTTTGCCACCCAAAATAAGCAACGGTGTACCCTCGGCCAAGTAAGCACGAGATGCTTCGTAGATTGAGGTTTGCTGGCCCTCGGGGAGCTTGATGGTGATGCCGCCTTCGGTTCCGGGGGCCATTTGATTACGCAACCGAATATTGGCGAATGTGCCTCGGACCATGACCTCGTCATTTCCACGGCGCGTGCCGTAGGAATTGAAATCCTTTGGGGCAACGCCCTTTTCACTCAAGAACAAGCCAGCGGGGACGCTGGAGCGAATATTCCCAGCAGGGGAGATGTGGTCAGTAGTAACCGAGTCACCAAGCTTGGCTAAGACGCGTGCGCCAGTGATGTCGCTCACAGTCCCCGGCTGCATAGTGAGCCCATCGAAGTAAGGCGGCAACTTCACGTAGGTTGAGTCTTGGTCCCAGGCGTAGGTCATAGCGTTTGTCGTGGGGACCTCCCGCCAACGTTCGTCGCCACTGAAGGCACTGGCGTAGCGAGTTTTGAACATCTCGGGAGTCAGCGAAGCGCGAACGGCTTCGGCAACCGCCTGGTCAGTGGGCCACAGGTCGCGCAAGAAAACTGGGGCACCCTCTTGGTCGTGGCCGAGAGGCTCGCTCTGCAGATCAATGTCGACCGTTCCGGCGATGGCGTAGGCAACGACCAGTGGGGGTGAGGCCAAGTAGTTTTGCTTGATGTCAGGGTGGATGCGACCTTCAAAGTTTCGATTGCCCGAGAGCACCGAAACGACCGATAGGTCGTGCGCGTTGACCGCATCCGAGACACCATCAAGTAGGGGTCCAGTGTTCCCGATGCACGTAGTGCAACCGTACCCCGCGAGGTAAAAACCCAACTTGTCGAGGGGCTCGACAAGATTTGCCCGCTCGAGGTAGTCCATAACGACTCGCGAACCCGGGGCGAGAGATGTCTTGACCCAAGGCTTGGCGCTGAGGCCCCGCTCAATAGCAGCCTGGGCGACGAGACCGGCCGCGACCAACACCGAAGGGTTCGAAGTATTGGTGCACGAGGTAATTGCCGCGACCGTTACCGCGCCATCGCGCAAGGTGGTGGCGAAGTGCTTGCCGGTGACCTCTTTGGGCTCACGATCAAGAGCCTTTTTGAATGCGCCACGAACTTGGCCCAGGCCAACACGGTCTTGGGGACGCTTGGGCCCGGCCAAACTGGGTTCGACAGTTGCGAGGTCCAGTTCGACGTACTCGGAGTAAATGGGCTCAACGGTGTTGGCGTCGTGCCACACTCCCTGGGCTTTGGCGTACGCCTCAACGAGGGCGAGTTGGTCGGCGGGTCGCCCGGTGAAGGCCAGATAGTCCACGGTCACCTGGTCAATCGGGAAGATCGCACAGGTAGCGCCATACTCGGGTGACATGTTGCCAATCGTCGCGCGAGTTTCGAGTGAGAGCGAGGTAACGCCGGACCCAAATGCTTCAACAAATTTTCCAACGACACCATGTTTACGCAAGAGTTCCGTAATAGTGAGGACGACATCAGTTGCGGTGACCCCTTCTCGGGTAGCGCCAGAAAGCTTTAGTCCAACAACCGGTGGAATCAACATGGAAGTGGGTTGGCCGAGCATGCCGGCCTCGGCCTCAATACCGCCAACACCCCAGCCCAAAACACCAAGTCCATTGACCATGGTGGTGTGGGAGTCGGTGCCCACGACTGAGTCAAAGTAAGCAACATCAGTGTGGTCAAAGACCACGCGAGCGAGGTGCTCGAGGTTGACCTGGTGGCAGATGCCCATCCCCGGAGGGACTACGCGGAATTGTTCAAAGGAACTTTGCGCCCACTTCAAGAAGGTGTAACGCTCAACGTTGCGGTCGTACTCAATTGCCACATTCTCGTCGTAGCTGGTCGATGAACCGGTGCGCTCGAGGATGACCGAGTGATCGATTACCAATTCAACGGGAACGAGAGGATTAATTTTCTTAGGGTCTCCGCCCAGCGCAATTATTGCGTCACGCATCGAAGCCAAGTCCACCACGGCAGGGACTCCCGTGAGGTCTTGCATCAGGACACGCTCGGGAGTGAAGGCAATCTCCTTGGCGTCATCACCCGCCGCTTCGCCGTGGCGAGTTGGGGTGTCGGCCCAGCGAGCCAATGCTTCAATATCCGCGGCGAGAACTTTGTTGCCATCTTCGTGCCGGAGTAAATTTTCTAGCAACACCTTGATGGAGTAGGGGAGTTTGTCGACTCCAAATCCTTGTAGCGCCTCAGCTTTAAGCGAGTAGTAGGTGAGAGTGCGACCACCGACGTGAAGTTCGCTGCGGGCGCCAAAGGAGTTCAGGGAAGTAGCCACCTCTCTATTCTGCCGTAAATCCCAAGCGAACAGTTCGAGAGTGTCCCACCTCAAAGTTGGAAAGTGAGAGACTGGCTGGATGCCCACGACCTACGATCTCGTTAATTCTCGACTGGCAGTGGCATTCGACTCCGTTTTGGCGGGCACCGATCCCGTCTTGCGCCCTTCTGAGCGATGTGACTACCAAGCCAATGGCGTCATGGCGATGTCCAAGATGCTGGGAAAACCACCCCGGGAAGTGGCCGAATTGGTTGTTGGGGCGCTCGACTTTGCTGACATGGGCACCGTCGAAATTGCGGGTCCCGGATTTCTCAATGTTTCTCTCTCGCCACAATTTCTCTCGAATCAACTATCGACCTTGTTGAATAACTCCAGACTGGGAGTTGATACCGCACCCTCAGAAAATGTTGTTATTGACTATTCGGCTCCGAATGTTGCCAAGGAGATGCACGTTGGTCACTTACGTTCTACGGTAATTGGCGACGCCCTGGCTCGAATGTATCGCTTTAAGGGCCACACCGTTATTGCGCGTAATCACGTGGGTGACTGGGGAACCCCATTTGGAAAGCTGATCGAACATCTCCTTGACATGGGCGAGGATGCCGCCATCGCCACGCTTTCAATTGGAGACCTTGACACCTTTTACCGCGAGGCCAACGCGAAGTTCGAGGCGGATGATTCCTTTAAAGAGCGAAGCCGTCTTCGAGTGGTGGCCTTACAAACGGGAGATCCCGAAACTCGTCGTTTATGGCGGGTCTTAGTAGATCAGAGCGTGGCCTACTTCAGTGAGGTCTACGCCAAACTCGACGTACTGCTTACCCCTGAAGATGTGGTGGGGGAGTCCTATTACAACGACATGCTGCAAGCGGTTGTCGATGATTTGCAAGAGGCGGGCTTACTGGTTGAAAGTGATGGCGCACTCTGCGTATTTCCAGAGGGTTTCGTCAATCGCGACGGCGATCCTCTGCCGCTCATCGTGCAAAAGCGTGATGAGGGATTTGGGTACGCGGCAACAGATCTAGCCGCTGTCCGAGACCGCGTCACTAATGTGGCAGCCCAAGAGATTCTCTACATCGTTGGTGCACCACAATCGCAACACCTCGAAATGGTTTATGCCGTAGCGCGCCAGGCAGGTTGGCTGTCGGACTCTATTCGGTGTGAACACGTCCCCTTTGGAAATGTGCTCGGCAAGGACCACAAGATGTTTAAGTCTCGCGAAGGCACAACGGTCAAGCTCGTCAGCCTTCTGGACGAAGCAATTGAACGTGCTGACTCACAACTTCGTGAACGTGACACGGGGCTAACGCCAGAGGCTCGCCGAGAACTCGCAACCTCAATTGCGCGTGCGGCAGTCAAATACGCCGACCTCTCCACGGAGCGTCAACGTGACTATGTCTTTGAACTCGATCGC
The DNA here is from genome assembly GCA_903830655.1 of uncultured Actinomycetes bacterium. Lineage (GTDB taxonomy): Bacteria > Actinomycetota > Acidimicrobiia > Acidimicrobiales > RAAP-2 > RAAP-2. The sequence continues at coordinate 37,111 of CAIKUQ010000053.1, forward strand.
ATGTTGGCCTTCGAAGGTGACACTGGTCCGTACTTGCAATACGCCTACGCGCGAATCGAATCTATTTTCCGCAAACTTGAGGTGCCCGTTGCCCTCGACGCAACCACATTCACTTTGGCCGAACCTCAGGCGTGGCAGTTGGCTTTAGGAATTATTGAATTCCCGGTGGCCTTTGACTCGGCGCTTCGCGATTTGGTGCCCCACCGGCTCTGCACCTATCTCTTTGACCTCGCCCAACGATTTACCGCTTTTTATGATGCCTGTCCGGTACTTTCTGCGTCGGGCGATTTACAACGCGAGCGGCTGGCCCTGTGTCGATTGACAGGCGATACGCTCAAGTTGGGTTTGTCGGTACTCGGCATTGACGCCCCAGAGAAGATGTAGCCAAGGAGTCTGTATGTGCAAACGAATTACCTGCCCAAATTGCCACAAGCCCACATGGTCCGGCTGCGGTCAGCACATCGAGCAAGCACTACAAGGAGTTCCTGAGGCCGATCGTTGCCACTGCACCGTCTCTCGCTCAAAGGGGCCGGGTCTTTTTGCTCGACTTTTGGGGCGCAAGTAAGAAGCCCACGAGGGCTAGCCTGTACCTATCTCAAAGCAGCGAAGTCGGTGAGAATCCGACGCTGTCGCGCAACTGTAAGGGCCACCGCCTAAGCCAGGTCGACTGTTCGAGTGTGAATACCAACCTTCGCGTCAAAAGGTGGGCTTAGGTTTCCTAGGGTCATCTATTGGTGCGTCCAACAAAGGGAAACATGAACAGATTGTGGCGCGCAACCATGATGGCTGTAACAAGTTTCTCGCTGATTGGTCTGCCATTGGCAGGTCCGACGTTCAGCGGGGCTGCCGTGACGCCAGCATGCATTATTTCGTTATCGCCCAGCGCGACCGAAACCCTGTACGCGCTTGGCGTTGGTCGGGCCGTCAAAGCGGTGGATTCCACCGCCAATTTCCCAAAAACTGGATTGCCGCCAAGAAGAATCAACGCCTTTAATCCCAGTCTGGAAGCGATTCTGTCGGTCTGTTCAACAAAACCACAGCTCGTGCTCATCTCCTACGATGCGAATCAGGTGCAAGAGAAACTCCAAGCACAAGGAATACTCGTCTTAAAGCAACCAGCTCCCGCAAACCTCGCCGGGGCCTATTCACAAATTAAACAGATTGGCCGGGCGGTGCATAAAGCAAGACAGGCGCGAAACTTAGTTAACGCCATGAGACGTTCGATCAACCGAGCTATCGCGACTGTTGCCCCTTCCGCTACTCACCAACGGGTGTACTACGAACTTGACCCCACCTTCTATTCCGCAACTTCTCAAACCTTTGTCGGCTCAATTCTTAAATTGATGCACGTGGTTAATATTGCTGATGCCAAAGGCGTATCCAATGCTGGAGGCTACCCACAGCTCAGCGCCGAATATATTGCGAGTGCCAATCCCACAATTATTTTTCTGGCGGACACCCTATGCTGTGGCGCCAATCCCCATGCGATATCTAGTCGCGCAGCCTTCGCTTCCGTGAGTGCAGTGCGAAAGCACCACGTCTATGGACTCAACGATGACATTGCATCTCGTTGGGGACCGCGGTTGACACAACTGGTGCGAGCACTAACTCGCGACATAAACCTGGCGCAGAAGAAGTAACGGTGAGCACACTTGTCACCTCCAGACGGGTCCGAGGAGTAGTTCTTGGTGCGGCCCTGGGCTTGGTTCTGGCCGCTTTGTTGGGACTAGCCATTGGGCCGACTCCCATCTCCATTCACGAGATTTTGCGCAACATTGGTATTCATGCAGGGCTTGTACAGGGGCGGGTAGGCCCCACCGAAAATACCGTTTTGTGGCAAATCAGGGCTCCACGTTTGGTGCTCGGCCTGCTCGCAGGTTCAATGCTCGCCGTGGCGGGCGGGACCTACCAAGGAATTTTCCGCAACCCCCTGGCCGATCCGTACATCTTGGGGGTTGCTTCGGGTGCAGGGTTTGGCGCGACGGTCGCCATTGTGGGACTTGGTGGCCTGGTGAGTGCGGATGCGAATTTGATTCCACCCTTTGCGTTTGGCGGAGCGCTACTCGCAGTTTCCGCGACGTGGATTATTGGTGGGCGAGGATCGCGCTCCAGCGGCGCCACACTGATACTTACTGGAGTTGCGGTGGGCTCTTTGATGACTAGTGCTCAGACGCTGCTCCAGCAACACGCCTCGCTGACCTCACTCGCAAACGTATATATCTGGCTGTTGGGCTCACTAGCGAGTGCCAGTTGGGCAACGGTGTTGAGGCTAATTCCGTATGTTGGCGTGTGCCTAGTCGCTTGCTTGCTGGTTGCGAGAAATCTTGACGTGATGAGCGTTGGGGAAACTGAAGCTCGAGTGCTGGGTTTAAATGTTCGTCGACTTCGACTGGTCGCGCTGGGGGCAGCTTCGCTCGGAACCGCGGCTGTTGTATCGGCTGTTGGTCTGATTGGTTTTGTTGGACTGGTGGTACCTCACATTGTTCGAATGCTCTCGGGCACCTCCTATCGACGGATCTTGCCGATTAGTGCTTTGGTTGGTGCAGCGTTTCTAGTATTCGCGGACACTGTGGCGCGGACCGTTCTCGCGCCTTCGGAACTACCAATTGGTGTGATTACCGCACTGGTGGGGGCCCCAACCTTTGTTTTAATTTTGGCCAAGCGAGAGGTCGAGTTATGACCCTCTTGAAGATTGAGAATCTGAGTATTTGGGCTGGCAAAAAGGCACTGCTGGAATCGATAAACCTTGAATTCCACCCTCGAAGCTGGGTGAGTGTGATTGGGCCAAACGGGGCGGGAAAAACAACTTTGGTGGAGGCAATTTCTGGCGTTCGCTCCGTTCCCAAAGCGACTGTCTCTCTCGGCGGGCGTGACATCACCTCACTTAGTGAGCGAGAGCGAGCGAAACTGGTTTCTTTTGTCCCGCAAAGTCCCGTCATTCCAAAAGGGATAAGCCTGTATCAGTACCTGAGTCTCGGTCGAACGGCATATCAAGGTGCGTGGCGAACCGTCGGCCCAGAAGATCGGCGGATTGTCGAAGAGGTAGCGGACCGGCTGGAGATTGGCCAAATTTTAAGCCAGGAATTCTCCAGTTTGTCGGGGGGCGAGCGCCAAAGGGGAATCTTGGCTCGAGCGCTCGTGCAAGAGGCGTCGGTCTTGGTGCTCGATGAGCCAATCGCCGGATTGGACATCCGCCACCAACTCGGGACTCTCGATCTATTGCGGCGGGAGGTCGAGGAGCAGGATGTTTGTATCATCAGCACCCTGCACGACCTCACACTGGCGGGGCAATATGCCGATCGTCTAGTCGTTCTCGAACGTGGTCAGGTTGCATTAGATGGTTCCGCCAGCGAAATCATTCGCAACCCGCAGCTTTCGACGATTTATGGAGCGAGGCTCGAAGTAGTGACTATTGACGGTGCCGAATTGGTCATACCGGCACCAAACTAGGTTGATACTTCTTACTTACTACTTGTGAGTATGTCACCAAAAGTTTTCCAATAGGACAACGGAGTTTCCCTTAGAATGGTGTAAACCACTGAAGGGAAAATTGTGCGACGCACTCGAATTGTTGCCACGCTAGGACCGTCGTCAGATGATGATGCAACAATCAAGGGTCTGGTGGCCGCCGGTGTGGACGTCTTTCGACTCTCCTTCGCACACGGTGATATCCCCTCGGGAATCGAACGCCTTCGTCGCGTGCGCAAACTAGCTCCCGACCAAGCAATCATGGTTGACATCCCTGGCCCCAAAATTCGCGCGGGATCTTTTGGCACGCATCCGGTGAATTTAACCGTTGGCGACAAGGTTGAATTGGTGGAAGGTTTTGGCGAGACTTCACTCGGTAGCAAAATTTTCGTTGAGCGCGAGGGTGTCCTTTCGATGCTCAAAAAGGGCGACCACATCCACATTGGCGATGGCGGCACTTCTTTGGTTGTAACGGAAACCGGCAAGACCACGATGACCGAAGTCACCTCCGGGGGAGCGGTCATGGGTAAGCCGGGCCTGTCACTACCTTCGTCGATCATGAATGATCGCTTGCCCACTGACGCCGACCGCGAACGACTGGAAGCGTTGCGCTCGGAAGAGTTCGAGATTCTCGCCATCTCCTTTGTTCGCTCGGGCTTCGATGTGGAATCGGTTCGGGCGGTGCTCAGTCGCCCCGACGTCATGATGATGTCGAAAATTGAAACTTCAGAGGGTGTTGAAAATCTAGAAGAGATTGTTGAACATTCCGATGCCATCATGGTGGCTCGTGGAGACCTCGGTGTGCGCATGCCCATTGAGGAAGTACCGCACCTTCAAAAAGCAATTGTTCGTCTCGGGGTGCGATACGCCCGTCCAGTCATCGTCGCGACTCAAATGCTCGAGTCGATGACACACGCACAAGTTCCAACTCGTGCTGAGGTGACTGACGTGGCGAACGCCGTTCTTGATGGAGCGAGTGCCGTGATGCTTTCGGGGGAAACGGCTATTGGCGATGACCCCATTGGAACCGTTAAGACTATGGACCGTATCGTTCGTCGAGCAGAGCAGTCTTTCGATTACGCCGAGTGGGGTGACAATCTAGATGTCCAGCAGATTTCTCATACATTAGGCAAGACCGCTCGGATCACCGCCGCCATAACTGGTGCGGCGTGGCGTGCGGCTATGGAAGAAGAGGCGGTGGCTATTGTCGCCTGTACCCGTTCGGGCACCACCGCGCGAGCAATTTCTCGTTTCCGTCCACCTATGCCAATTGTGGCCATTACGCCTCAGATCGGTACCGCTCGTCAGCTCCACGGTTCATGGGGTATCGAGAAGATTTTCGTCTCGCCCCTACAAGACATCGACAGCCTTTGTACGTACGCAGCCGAGCAGGTAAAGGCTGCGGGTCTCGCCAAATCCGGTGACGCGATTGTGGTGATGGCTGGCTCAGAGTCGGGTGGCGCATCGATTACCGACACCGTTCGCATGGTTGTTATTCACTAGTTTTCAATCGGTCCAAGAGAGAATCCGCTGACCATAACTCGCTTCGGGCGAGTCAGGTCAGCGGATTTTTCCTTAGAGGACGCGATTTAGCTGAGTGATTTCAAGAAAGAAATCAGAGCACCAAAGTAGGCGTCCTGGTCGTCATAGAGGGCCATGTGACTACCCTTTTCGCAGGTGAACGACTGACCTTGGGGCATGCGCTTGGCCATAGACACGAGGAACTCTGGGTCCATCGTGTCGAAGCGACCACCTAAGACCAGTGCGGGAATTGTAATGTCCTTTAAGTCCTCGGTGCGATCCCAATTTGCCAGCTTCGCCTCATCCCACATACCAAGTTCACTAGGGCCTTGCATGGTGCGATAGAGATCGTGGTTGATGTTGGCGAATGCGAACGCCACTGGCTCGGGCCATTCGCTGGGGTCAAGTCGCAAGATGTGGTCGACGTAGTACGAGCGAACGAGAAGTTCTTCATAGCGGGGATTAGCAAAGTCGCTGGCAGCTTCTAAGGCTCGAATCTCTTTCAGGTCATCTTGATTCATCAACGGACTCAAGACTTCGTCGGCGTATTTGTTGTAGGCCGGCGCACTTGACATCATGTTCGAAATGACAACTGCTTTGAGTTTGTCTTGGTGGGCGAGCGCATACTCAATTGCGAGAACGCCTCCCCAGGAGTGGCCGAGTAAAACAAAGTTGTCAGGCCCAAGGCCCAGGGCCTTACGAACCTGCTCGACTTCGTCGACGAAACGGTCTAAGTCCCAGAAGTCGGGGTCAGCGGGGTTTTCACTGCGGCCAGAACCTAACTGGTCGTAGTAGTAATACTCAATCTCTTCGCCAGGAAAGAAACTGTCGAAGGCTTCGAAATAATCGTGCGTCGCACCTGGACCTCCGTGCAAAAGGAGAACCTTCAGTGTGGGATTGTTACCAATTCGCTTGGTCCAAACGTTGAAGGTCCCCTTGGGTGAGGTGATGGGAATCATCCTCACACCACCTGAAATTGAATCCGAGCGACCGGTACGGTCGAAATACTTACTGGACATTTGTCCCCCTTTGGCTTTTAGAGAATATAAGCCAAAATCAGATCCACTGGTTGGACGGACCCTTTCTGGTCACGGGGGCGGCGCCATGGTCCGCAACTGACCAATTCGCCAATAATTGTGCGCTTTTGGCGCCCTCGGCAGGATTCGAACCTGCGCACATGGCTTCGGAGGCCAATGCTCTATCCCCTGAGCTACGAGGGCTTACTTTTGCCCGCATCACCAATATGGTTTTTGCCAAAACCATTCTGGGATGTCTGTCAGCAGTCTAGGGCACATCGCTTTGGCAGCCCCTCGAGCGCCGTGAGTCGGGCTCGGCCACGGCACGAGAACCATCCTTGTGGCGACTGCAAAATAATCGTGAACTGAAATGACCCCGCCTCTAGGGTGAAAGGCGTGACTTCTGGACCTTTGCCCTCATACCTCTTGCCCGATACCGCCGAGGTTCTTGACGCCGACGTGGAAGTGGGCGGGGTCTCTCTGCTCGAGCTCGCTCGCACCTTTGGTACTCCACTTTTTGTCTACGACGAAGTGGCGCTGATTGAACGCTGCCAGGCGGCGGCGAAGAGTTTTGATGACGGAGTGGCCTTCGCTTCGAAGTCTTTTTTGTGTGGAGCAATGGCCCGGTTAGCGGTAGAAAATGGCCTGTGTATTGATGTGGCTACTGAAGGAGAGCTCGATGTGGTGCTGCGCGCTGGCGTAAGTCCTGAGCGAATTGTTGTTCACGGAAACAATAAGAGTGTGACAGAGATCACCCGGGCCATTGACTTACGGGTGCACCGCTTGATTATTGACTCTTTCGATGAGATAGTAAAAATTCAACAGATACTCAAGCCTGGTGAAACACTTTCGTGCCTGATTCGTGTAACCCCGGGCATCGAGGCTCACACACACGAATTCGTCCGCACGGGGCAAGAGGATTCGAAATTTGGTTTCTCGATTGCGAGTGGGGACGCGCGCAGAGCAATTGACTTGCTACGGGCTGTGCCCGGTGTGACCCTGCACGGCGTTCATGCGCACATCGGTTCTCAAATCTTTGACACCGTTGGGTTCGACGAGGAACTCCAGGTGCTGGCGAACTTTACGAAGGATGACTCCTTTGACGAACTCTGCATTGGTGGGGGCTTGGGGGTTGCGTACGTTGAAGGGGAGAAGGCACCGTCGATTTCCGAATGGGGGGCGATGGTGCGTCAATCAGTGCAACGCCTAGGCATTGACCAGAAAACTCGAATTACCGCCGAGCCGGGACGCGCGATTGTTGCGCAAGCTGGAATAACACTCTACGAAGTTGGTGTCGTGAAGGAATTGACGATGCGCACCTACGTGGCGGTGAATGGCGGGATGAGCGATAACCCACGTCCCGTCCTCTACGGATCGGGCTACGAAGCCTTCGATCTTTCACGACCAGGCTTGGCGCGCGACCGAGAGGTCCGCATTGTGGGCAAGCACTGCGAATCGGGTGATGTTTTAGTGGACCAAGCTTGGTTACCAAGTGCGACCACCGTTGGAGACATCATCGCCACCCCCGTCACGGGAGCGTACGGGTACTCAATGGCCTCTAACTACAACCGCGTCCCGCGTCCGGCCGTGGTCTTTGTGAAGGACGGAAAATCAAGACTCGTCTTGCGTCGAGAGACCCTCGAAGACCTTGTGAACCTCGAGGTCGAATAGCTCACTTTCCGCAGTGAGTTAGCCTTTACCTATGGAAAGCCGACCTGTCCGCATCGGAATTATTGGTGCGGGTTTTGTCGGCTCGGCATTGGCGGAGCTTCTCAGCGATAGCTCCCGTGCCCAGGCACTGGCCGACGCCGCCACCGCGCCAGTTGAATTAGTGGGAGTTGCGGTTCGCGACGCCTCACGAACCCGACCGGGAGTTCCGAGCGATCTCGTCACCGACGACTTCGACGAACTCCTAAGTCGAGACCTTGATGTTTTGGTTGAAGTGGTAGGTGGCATCGAGCCAGCGAAAGGTTTTATCGAACGAGCACTGCGGGCCAAAGTTTCGGTGGTGACGGCCAACAAGGCCCTGCTGGCTGCCCATGGATATGAACTGTCGCAATTGGCCAACGAAAACTCAGTAGATCTTTTTTATGAAGCGGCGGTCGCGGGTGGAATTCCGATTCTCCGCGCCCTACGAAGTTCACTGGCGGGCGAGCAAATACTGCGGGTAATGGGCATTGTCAACGGCACCACCAATTTCATTCTTTCCAAAATGTCAAATGAGGGATTGGACTACGCCGATGTCTTAGCCCAGGCCCAAGCACTAGGTTTCGCCGAGGCCGACCCCACGGCCGATGTTGAGGGATTCGACCCCGCCGCCAAGATCGCCATCCTCTCCTCCTTAGCCTTTGGCACGAAGCTCGAGGGCGATGAGATCGCCCGAGAGGGAATTTCTGGGATCCGAAGCGTCGATGTCGAATTTGCTCGACGATCTGGTTACGTCATCAAATTGCTGGGCATCGCCGAACGAATTGGCGACAGTGGACTTTCGCGACGTGTGCACCCCACTCTGGTGCCCAAAGAGCACCCCCTCGCATCGGTCAATGGAGCAATGAACGCAGTTTTTGTCGACGGCGCAAAGTCCGGACCCCTCATGTGGCTGGGCCAAGGTGCCGGGGGAGAGCCCACCGCAACCGCGGTACTCGGCGATGTGCTCGATGCCGCCCGGAACCGTGTCTCTGATCGCCACGACATCCCGTTCACCTACGACAATCGACTCCACTTAGTCGATGAGGGAGAGCTGCGGTCGGCCTTCTACATAAGTATTGACGTGGATGATGAGCCTGGTGTCCTCGCCGCGGTGGCAAACATTTTTGCCGAGCAGGGGGTGTCAATCCTCTCGATGGAACAATCGGGCGAAGGGGCCGAGGCCCGGATGTCCTTTGTGACCCACGAAGCTCGCACCGAATCAGTTCGAGCCACCATTCACGCGTTGAGCGACTTACCTAAGGTTGAGCGAGTTGGCGCGTGTCTTCGAGTCCTGGCGGGAGGCTTGTAATGGCCGGCTGGCGAGGCTTACTCCACGAATATGGCCAGTACTTCGACATGCGAGGTATTGATGAAATCGTAACCCTCCAAGAGGGCAACACCCCCTTGATACGCGCCGATCGCTTGAGTGAACGCCTCGAGGCGAATGTGTATCTCAAGTTTGAAGGGCTCAACCCATCGGGTTCCTTCAAGGACCGCGGCATGACGATGGCTATCACCAAGGCTAAAGCCGCGGGTGCTCAGACCGTAATCTGCGGATCTACTGGCAACACCTCAGCCGCCGCCGCTGCGTACGCCGCCAAAGCGGGCCTTGATTGTGTCGTCCTAGTTCCTGAAGGCAAGATTGCCGTCGGAAAGTTGGCTCAGGCGCACATGTATGGGGCAACCGTTTTGCAGATCCGCGGCAACTTCGACCAAGCCCTGAACTTGGCACGTGAACTCACTCAACACATGGCCATCACCATTGTTAACTCGGTTAACCCCGATCGCATTGAGGGCCAAAAGACCGGCGCCTTCGAAATTGTCGAAGTGCTGGGAGATGCTCCGGACATCTTGAGTATCCCCGTCGGCAACGCTGGAAATATCACCGCCTACTGGCGAGGCTTCATTCAATTCCATGAGTTGCACAAGTCCGCAACTCTCCCTCGGATGTGGGGATTCCAGGCTGCCGGCGCGGCACCAATTGTGCTCGGACACCCCGTAGAAAACCCCGAAACAATTGCGACCGCCATTCGTATTGGTAACCCCGCGAGCTGGGTGCCCGCGCTCGACGTCATCAATGAGTCGCACGGTGAAGTTCGCGCCGTCACAGATGAGGAAATCCTGGCCGCGTACAGTTATCTCGCGAAATCTGAGTCAATCTTCTGCGAACCAGCCTCAGCCGCATCGGTCGCGGGACTCTTTAAGTACGGCGTCCCGCAAGGATCGACCGTAGTGAGCGTGCTGACCGGCAACGGTCTAAAAGACCCTGATACCGCCGTTGGTCTCTCGGCTGCACCTCAGGTTGTTGACGCAACCTTGCAGGCCCTGCTGGGGGCACTTAACTAAAGTTGTCCGGTCGCCTGTCAAGCGGCTACACTTGGTGTGTCGACCTCCCACTTCTAGGTGTGGAGAATTCACTAGTTTCGACATCTTCCCGTTTTTCTCCACCTTTTTAAATTTCTAGGTGGAACGAAAGGAATCACACTATGGCTGATTCGGCCAACAACTCACCAGATCTCGAGGGCAAGTCCCGCGACGATCTCGCACAGATCGCCACCGCTCGTGGCCTCGACATGTCAGCTCGCGCCAGCAAGGCCAGCCTGATTGAAGCTATCCAGGGCTCCGAGACTGCCAAGCCCGCTCGAGCCGTCCGCTCTCGTCGCACCGCCGCCACTCCCGACTTGGACTTTGATGACATTGTCGCGGAAAACGATTCCTACGCGAAGTCGGAAAAGCCCGAAGGGGCACCCGCTGCTCCAGCGGCCACTAACGAAGAACGACCTCGTCAAAATAACCAACCTCGCCCTGAGCGCCAACCGCGTGACTTTGGTGAGGGTGGTCGCAACAACCGACGCAATAACCGCAATCGTCGCCAAGGACAAGGCCGGGATCGATTTGAAGGCGGCGGCGGTGGAAGCATGCCTAAAGATGATGCGCCCTACAACGGCGAATTACTAGATATCGAGGGAATTGTCGATCTACGTGACGACGGATATGGCTTCTTGCGAGTCAAGGGCTATCACGCGAGTTCCGGTGATGTCTACATCTCGATTAACAACGTTCGCCGTTTTAACATCCGCAAAGGTGACGCCGTAAAGGGTGGATATCGCCCCGCCCAATCAAATGAGAAGTACCCCGCGATGCTCCGCATCGACACGGTCGCTGGGTATGACCCTGAGGTTGCGAAACTCCGTCCCCGGTTTGATGAGCTGACCCCACTCTTCCCCGATGAGAAACTGAAGTTGGAGTCTCCAGAAGGTAAGTCGGATCTCACTCCTCGCATCGTTGACCTCCTCTCACCAATTGGTAAGGGTCAGCGCGGTTTGATTGTCGCACCACCCAAGGCCGGTAAAACGACCATCATGAAGCAGATTGCCCAGGCAATCGAACTCAACAACCCTGAAGTTCACCTCATGATTCTGCTCGTGGACGAACGTCCAGAAGAAGTAACGGATATCCGCCGCAGCGTTCAAGGGGAAGTCATCGCTTCAACGTTCGACCGCCCAGCTGAAGAGCACACGCACATTGCTGAGCTCTGTATCGAGCGCGCTAAGCGTTTAGTGGAGCAAGGTAAGGACGTTGTCATTATTTTGGATGGTATTACTCGACTCGCTCGCGCCTATAACCTGGCCGCGCCCGCAACGGGACGAATTATGTCCGGTGGTGTGGACTCCGGTGCGCTGTATCCACCCAAGAAGTTCTTCGGTGCCGCTCGTAACATTGAAGAGGGTGGTTCATTGACCATCTTGGCTAGTGCGCTTGTCGAAACCGGCTCCAAGATGGATGAAGTTATCTTTGAAGAATTCAAGGGAACGGGCAACATGGAGCTCAAGCTTGACCGTCGCCTCTCGGAACGTCGTTTGTTCCCCGCGATCGACGTCAACGCCTCGTCGACCCGGCACGAAGAGCTGCTCTTTAGCCGTGAGGCCCTACCCCAGGTCTGGAAACTTCGCCGAGTTCTCAATGGCCTCGCCGCCGAGGGTCGTGACGCCGCTGGACTAGAGCTGTTGATTGAAAAAATCAAGACAACTAAGTCAAATGATGAGTTCTTGGCCGAGATTGCCAAGGGCCCAGCCCCCACTAGTTGAGCATCCGCTAGAATTGCTATCCGCACTAAGGAGCATCATGAAGTCAGATATCCACCCAAATTACGGTGACTCGTCAGTCACCTGTTCCTGTGGCAACACCTTTACGACCAAGTCCACCAAGGCCACTGTGGTCGTGGAATTGTGCAACGAGTGCCACCCCTTCTTCACCGGTAAGCAGAAGCTTGTCGACACCGGTGGTCGAGTCGAGCGCTTCCAAAAGCGCTACGGCCAAAAGACTGCAAAGGCTCGCACACCAAAGGCCTAATGCCTTTGGGCGTGATACACGCACGTGCGCCCCATAGACGAAACTCTTACCAAACTCACCGACGAACTCAAGGTTGTCGAAGCGGCGCTTTCCGAGCCGGATGTCGCGAGTGATGTTGCTCGATTACGCGACCTCTCCCGCCGCCATAAAGAACTGAATGAAATTTCGGTGGCGTGGGAAAATTTGAAATCAGTTCAATCTGATTTGGCGACCGCTAAAGAGATGTTCAACGAAACATCGGGCGAAGATCGTGAACTGTGGCGCGAAGAGGTAAACGCCGCGGAGGCCAAGTTACCTCCTCTCGAAGAGAATCTCGAAACGTTGTTGCTCCCGCGCGACCCCAACGTCGGGCGAAATGTCATCATGGAAATCCGCGGTGCGGAAGGTGGCGACGAGGCCAACCTCTTCGCGGGCGATTTAGCTCAGATGTACAAACGTTACGCCGGAATTCGTGGCTGGAAGCTCGAAGTCATCGAAGAGTCAGAATCTGAGCATGGCGGCATCGATGGTGCCACCTACTTAATTAAAGGCGAAGACGCGTGGGCTCGACTGGAGCAAGAAGGCGGCGTACACCGAGTGCAGCGCGTGCCGGTAACCGAAGCCAAGGGCCGCGTGCACACTTCGTCAGCGACCGTTTCAATCTTGCCCGAGGCCGAGGAGGTCGATGTTGACATCAACGCCAATGACTTGAAGATTGATGTGTATCGTTCATCGGGCCCAGGTGGCCAAAGCGTCAACACCACTGACTCGGCCGTTCGCATCACCCACCTACCTACCGGCATCGTTGTATCGATGCAGGACGAAAAGAGCCAGATTCAAAACCGTGCCAAAGCACTCATCGTTCTACGCTCCCGTCTCCTGAAGGCGGCCCAAGATGAGCAGGCCCGTGAAGTCGGAGACCTCAAGCGGGCTCAGGTTGGTTCGGGCGGACGTGGCGAAAAGATCCGCACCTACAACTTCAAAGAAAACCGGGTTACCGACCACCGCATCAATCTGACTCACTATTCGCTCGACGCAGTGCTCAATGGCGAGCTCGACCCATATGTTGATGCTCTCCTGGCCGATAAGCGCGCCCGACAATTGGCTGAAAGCGATGGACGCTAAGCCCGTAAGCACCGCCGACTTAGTTGCGGCGGGAATTGAACGGCATGAAGCCAGGTGGCTGCTCGAAGAGTATGGCGCTACCGAGAGCCCCGAGCTTTTGAGTGCGCTGTCTCGCCGACTCGCCGGCGAGCCCCTCCAATACATTTTGGGCCACTGGCCATTTCGCGGTCTCGACCTCGACGTGGATGCTCGGGTACTCATCCCGCGTCCCGAGACCGAAGAGCTCGTGAGTATCGCGCTTAGTGAACTTACTCGATTAAAGATTTCAGGGCCGAAGATCTTGGACTTGGGATGCGGATCTGGCGCAATTGGGCTCTCGCTTTCCTCGGAACTTGCCAACGCGGGTATTTCATCAACGGTTGTGTGTGTCGATGAGTCTGTGGAGGCACTGGAGGTTGCCAAGAAAAATGCGGAAAAACACCGAATACCAGGTGTTGCTTTCATTCACTCGTCTTGGTTTGATGCGGTAGACCCCCTGTGGGCTGGAAGTTTTGACCTCATCGTGGCCAACCCGCCGTATGTTGGCGATGTGGAATTTTCAACCCTGGATCCGATCTTGCTGCACGAACCAAAGTCGGCCATTGTCTCGCCCGATATCGATTTTGTTCCAGGCTTTGCAGATCTCGATGTAATAATTCGATCAGCCCCAAAATGGCTGGCTGCTCATGGAACTCTGATCTGCGAACACAGCGATATTCAGCGAGATGCGGCGATGAACACAGCACGCATGAGTGGTTTTAACGAGATTGATGATTTAGACGATCTCGCCGGTAAGCCTCGAGTGTTAGTGGCACGGCGATGATTACGTTCGATCAGGCCCTCTGCGCGCTTCGTGCGGGTCAAGTGGTGGCCCTACCAACTGACACTGTGTATGGACTCGCCGCCTCACTAGAGTCGCCTGCGGCCATTGAGGCCATTTACCTGCTCAAAGAACGACCGGAAACCATGGCGCTGCCGGTCTTGGTGTCCGAGTACGAGCAGATCTCCGCCATGGGGATTACGCTTCAGCCTGAAGATTACGCAGTTTTGAATGAGGTGTGGCCCGGGGATTTCACCGTCATTTTGCCAGCTCCAGAGGCAATTTCTCAACTTGTTGGGGGTAGAAATGGGACAGTTGCGATCCGAATTCCCAGAGACCCCTTAGTTCTTGAATTGTTAGCCGAGAGCGGGCCACTTGCGGTAACGAGCGCCAATAAACATGGTGAGCCAACACCAACTACTGCCGAAGGTGTGGACGCTATTTTTGTCGGTGAATCTAACTTTGCGGGAACGCTCGACGGGGGAGTGCGGAGTTCTCAGCCTTCAGCAATCATGGATATGAGTGAAGATCCCTGGCGAATTGTTCGGCAAGGTCGACTCAGTGACGCCGAGGCGAAAGGACTCACTCAAAAGCCCTGAAAGTAAGGCCGAGAGCGTGGTCAAAGTAGATAAGCCAGGAATCCATGGCTCCAGGGATGAGGTTTTCCAGAGGCGTGGAGCTAGTGAAAGGCCCATTTAGGCGACAAGCAAGGGGGCGAAACCTGCAAAAGAAGTTAATTTAACTTACAGGTGATAAAGATTTGTGTAGTAGGTTCCATTTATGACCCCTTTCTCTGGGCTGCTACATATAAAAATCATTCTTCGGAAACTGATTGTTGCCTTCTTCAGCCTGGTGGCGCTCGCGGTGGGACTTCTTGCTTTCATAGGTTCGGCATCGGCGATAGGCGTAACAGATACGGGCCTGAACAATGCTGCCTTGAATAACGTGAGTATCTACTACTCGACCCTCGCTCAACCTCACCTGATCAATCCCGATCCCGGTACCGAATCGCTCAAGCTCACTCTGAAGAGCACCCAGCAAACTATTGGGCAACCCGGGGGCGCTACTCCACCGACGGGAACTAGCGGCCAGGGTGGGACCTTAACCTTCGGGAATTATCTCCAAATTGGTTCACAGGTGACGATTAAGGTTTCGGGCTTGTCCTACGGCGAAAATGCGATTTCATTCACCGAGTTCGCCAGCGACGGCACGACAACGCAGACCTACACCTACTACGTTGAAGTTCCATACGCGATCACGTATGCGATGAACTGTCCAGAAAATTCGCCGAGCTGTACGAATAGTTCGAACTTCTATTTGCCAACGGGTTACTACACCGGTTCAACTGTCTACGCATCCCCGATGATTTACTCCATTGATGGGTACTTCCTAAGCAACTGGAATACGAGCGCTGATGGAACGGGTGCGGCATACATTCCCAACGACCCAATCGCGGGTCTCTCTGGAGACATGAGTCTTTACGCTCAGTGGGTCCAAGACCCGGTACCCATTACCGTTGTCTCGGTTTCATCGACTGACTTCGACTACGCGGACCCACTGGTCATGCTAACCGCCACTGAGTTTGACGCAAATGATGGAGTGACTTTATCGGGTGATGATGGGGCGACTGTCAAATTTTACTATGGCCCAGGGGTATACATCGCCTCTTGCACCCTCTCTTCTTCGACCTGTTCAGTGAGTCAAAATAGCGGTGGTGCTCCGATCTACGCCGGCTGGAGCGGCGTCTACGCCGTAGTCCAATCAAGCCCTAACTACTATCAATCAACTTCTGATGGTGTTCCCTATTCAGTTAACAAAATCTCACCGGCTCTGACTAATACCTTGACGAGTGGCTCATGGTCCGGTTCCGACCCTTCCTACACCGCAGTACTGGGCGACGCGCTTCACTTCAGCGCAGGAACCTCAACGGATTATACGCGCGGTGCAACCATTCAGCTCTATGACAACGGAACGCCTATTTCGGGTGAAACGTGCACTATTTACTGGGGCAACAGCAGTACCAATTGTTCTCTCAGCTACACCCCATCGACGCTCGGTCGACACACCATTTGGCTCGGGATTCCGAATCAAACTAACTACGACGGGGAAACTTCACAGTCGTTGACGGTTGACATTATTAACCCAGTACAGGTATCGATTTCGGCGGTAGGGTCCAATTCGTCGTCACCTAACTTTGGCGACTCTCTATCCTACGTAGCCAACGTCGAAAACATGAGTCTCCACAATGCCACTGGCCCTGCGGTCGGTGGCGACACGGTCAATCTCTACGCCTCTCGGCTCGGGTCGGGTACTGACGTTTTGGTGGGTACGTGTGTCCTGGATCAGATCAGTGGTTCCTTAGCCCAATGCACGATTACGTCGACGACTATTCCGGCCGGAACAGATCAGGTCTGGGTTGGCTTCCCGGGCGACCTTAATTGGTCCCCCGCTAAATCTTCAACAATCAGTCAAACAGTGGGGCAGTATGACCTTGGCACCGGAACCGTTTTTGGATCAAACCTATCTCTCGACGCCCCCGGCGGTACCAGCGACTTAACGAACACTGGTACTCGCACCTACACCGATACGTGGACGTACGGTGATGGATACACCATTCCCACACCGTCGGATGCCGACACCGTTGGTCACAACAATGGCTCCATTACCTACGGCTCAGCTGACACTTTTGACTACGCAATCAGCGGCACGAACAACACGGCGGGTTGTTTTATCAAATCCGATGGCACCGAATTCCTATACAGCACCGCCGGTAAGTGCAAGGTGATTATCAATTCGGTAAACACCGATGGCAATTTCACCTCAGGCTTCGAAACGCTGTCACTAACGGTTTCCAAGGCCATACCCACAGTCGTTGTTTCTGACAATCATGGCGGTACCGCCACGGCGGGCACCTCGGTGGTCTTTACCGCCACCGTGAGTGGCGCAGGTCAAACGCCAACGGGAACTGTCTCCTTCTATGAAGGCGCGACAGCAATTGGGACCTGCTCCACCCAATCATTAACGAGCGGCACCAGTACTTGCTCGAAGAGCTTCTCGACTACGGGTAGTACAGAGGTCACCGCCAGGTATTCCGGAAGTACTGATTACAACGCGCTTACTTCGCCATCCGACATCTTTGTCGTTACTCCTGGCTCGCCAGCGGCGTATTTGTCGCCAATGTCTTGTGTTGACAACTTGGGCTCGATTACTGCTGACGCCACCGAAAGCTGCACAGTCACCCTCTACGACGCTTACGGCAACCGAATTTGGAACGGTGGCTACTCCGCAAGCCTGGCCTTTGTCAGTAGGGACGATGGATCAAACTTGACTGGTACGTGGGGCGCAATCACCGACCATGGTGATGGCACCTATACATCGATATTCACTCCATCGAACCACTTTTTAGGGCGCGTTGCTGCCAACGTGGAGGTTGATTCCTTTGCCACTAATTCTGAACAGAGCTTTACCGTTACCCCCGGTGCCCCCCAAGCGACGAGTTCGGCACTTACCTGCTTTCCGTATTCAGACGGCACCGCTTCTTGCACCATCACTCTCTACGATGCCGAGGGCAACCAGTTGGCTACAGGTGGTGACAGCGTTATTTTCAGCAGTGTCGGGGGTTCCTTCTCGATCGTTATCGATAATGGAAACGGTAGCTACACGAGCACCTACACCCCAGCCGCTAACTGGGCGGGCATAGAAAACGTTACTGCCGAAGTGAACACGGTGGACACCACGAAGGTTCAACAATTCGCCGTCATTATTTTTAAGTTACCCCAAACAGGTGAGACATACCAGCAGATAGGTTTTTACCTCAGCAATCTGGCTCTGAACAGATTCACTTCACCAGTGGGCTATGGCGACTTCGCTGGATGGACCACGGTATTGGGGAACTTTCCCGGTTACTTGGACGGTGGGATGTATGACTTCAGCGCCGGCACTGTATTTTACGCCGTCTATAACGATCTACCTCCCGTCACAATCACCCTGGTTGACAACACGGGTCTTGGGTCGACGAGCTACGACATTGGCTACTTCGATCAACCCACCACCTTGAGCACTCCCACCGCCGCGGGCTACACCTTTAACGGTTGGTTTGACTCCTCAAACAACCCGGTCAACTCCGTTGACTACACCTCAGGTACCGAGACGCTGACCGCTAGTTGGAGCGAGGTTGCTCCCGTCACCGTCACCCTGGCTGACGGCACTGGTAATGGGTCAACCACGTACACCATTGGCTACTTCGATCAACCCACCACCTTGAGCACTCCCTCCGCCGCGGGCTACACCTTTAACGGTTGGTTCGACTCGCTGGGCAACCCAGTTACCTCCGTTGACTACACCTCAGGTACCGAGACGCTGACCGCTAGTTGGAGCGAGG
>CAIKUQ010000054.1 GCA_903830655.1 uncultured Actinomycetes bacterium
GGTCCTCTAGAAGAGATGGAGCTCGAGGAGTGGAACAGGACGCTCGGAAGTAATATCACTTCGGTGTTCTTGGTGACGAAGCACGCGCTACCTTTGCTTGCCAAGGGTAACGGAGCCAATATTATTAACCTTGGCTCCACTTTCGGTGTTGTAGGAGCTGCTGGGTCAACGGCATACGCCATGACGAAGGCAGCGGTTATGGGCATGACGAAGTCGATGGCGCTCGAATTCGCCTCGCGCGGTATCCGTGTGAACGCACTATGCCCTGGCGCTACTGAGACGCCGTTCCTATTGGATTGGGCTGAAGAAACTGGTGACGCAGCTGGAACCATGAACTGGTTGCTGGAGCATCACCCAATTGGTCGTATCGGCACCACCGATGACCAAGCGAAAGCTGCACTGTTCTTGGCCTCGGACGACGCGTCGTTCGTTACCGGTCACTCGCTGCTGGTTGATGGTGGTTACACCGCTCAATAAGGTTAGGGCGCAGTACGGAGAACGAGAAAAAGGGCCCCACCGGGGCCCTTTTTCTACAATACGCACTCTTACGCTTGGGATATTAAGCCTGAACCAACCTATTGGTTTGGGTTCCAAGTCCAGAAATTCCTAAGTCCAGCACATCTCCAGCCGTCAAGAACGGCACATCGTCGTGGCCGAAGGACACGCCCGCAGGGGTGCCGGTGTTGATCAGGTCACCGGCCTCAAGCACCATGAATTGGCTTAAGTACCAAATAATGTAATTGACATTGAAGATCATGTGCTTGGTATTGCTGTCTTGGCGAGTCACACCGTTTACTTTCAAGGTAAGCGACAGATCTGAAGAACTTGCAATTTCGTCCGGTGTGGCAAGCCAGGGACCAAGGGGGTTGAAGGTCTCGCAGCTCTTCCCCTTATCCCATTGCCCGCCGCGCTCCATCTGGAAGACACGCTCCGACATATCGTTAGCTAGTGCGTAGCCCGCGATGTGATCGGCTGCTTGCTCGACAGAGTCTAGGTAGCGAGCTGTCTTAGAGATGACGACAGCAAGTTCTATTTCCCAGTCGCATTTGGTGGACGCTCGGGGAATCATGACATCATCGTTCGGGCCCACCATGCAGTTGGGAGCCTTGAGAAAAACAACAGGCTCTTCTGGTATGGCTAGGCCAGTCTCTTCGGCGTGGTCTCGGTAGTTGAGTCCAATACATACGATTTTTCCTGGTCTCGCGATAGGAGCCCCGATGCGTTTGCCCGTGATATCAAACGGTGCGAGCGTCTCTTTACTGAGAGCCTGGCGGAGCTCATCGACAGCACCAGATTCAAAGAATGATCCATTGAAATCTCCGTATGAAGCGGGTACTTCAAAGCTTGCGTTACTGGCATCCATCACGACGGGTTGTTCGTGACCGACATTTCCGATTCGTAATAATCTCATAACGTTTCCTCCACTATCTACTTTGTTGAAACTTACCCGGGGCCAACCGACGAAGCGGAAACCCGGAGACTAGCTCGTGTGAACTGATACAACGCCTCGGTCACCATTAACTGCGGCGAGTACGAGACCACTACCATCCCCTATGAGCGCTCGCATGATCTCTTCATCACAACCGATGACGGTGGGTACACCCACCGATCGAGCAACTTCGACCAGGTGGGCGGCCTCAGAACCCCCGAAGGTGACGAGACCAGCTGCCCCCCAGAGCAAGGGGGCCAGCTGTGGGATGGGGTTCGGCGCTACCAGAATCATGCGCGGGAATGGTGTGGCCGAAGCCGGCAGCCCTTCGACGTAGCGAACCGCTCCTGCCCCAACGCCAGGGCTGATGGCCTCACCTTGGAGTTTGCGTCCATGGGCCATGACCGTTGAATAGACGAAGGGCTCCCAGCGCATGAGCGAGTGCCGCCGCTGGTCTTGCGCCTTAGCCAGACACGATGGGTTATCAAAGTCACCCTTAGATCCAAGAAAGGCTTCGAGATCGGCGCTGCTGAGAGCCCAGAAGTCCTCGATCCGAGCGAGCGCACCCTGATGGAACATTGTTGCCGCGATACCCCCGAGGGTTCTAGCGAGTCCCTCAAGTGCTTCAAGGGGGTATTGGTCAAGGTGTTCAAGTTGCTCAACCGCCACGTCGATTGACCCACCCCGTAATTCCTTGAGGAGATCTTGGGACGTCATGGTTAATCCTGAACGAGACCAAAGGTCTTGAGAGGCAAGGTCCGCTTGCTCTCTAAGCTCCTGCCACGCTGCAAGGCTTGGTTGGGAGAGCGTGGTTTCTGTTGATCTACGAC
>CAIKUQ010000055.1 GCA_903830655.1 uncultured Actinomycetes bacterium
ATCTACGCCGTTCCCCAAGGGCAGCTCTTGGCCGCTCGTTCACTGGGTCTGGCGCATTCGACCACGATGCGCCGCGTCATCTTGCCCCAAGCGGTACGCACCGTCATTCCACCCCTCTTGAACGACTTCATCTCTCTACAAAAAGACACCGCGTTGGTTTCGACCTTGGGCGCCATAGAGGCCACTCGCGCCGCTCAGATTTACGCGTCGACCGAATTCAACTTCTCGAGCTACACCGTCGCGTCACTCCTCTTCCTCGCCCTCACCATTCCCCTCACCCGCTTGACTGACCGCCTGATTGCCAAAGACCGGACCAAGCGACTGGCGAATGTATGAGCGAAGTCATCCTTTCGATTAACAACGTCACAAAGCATTTCGCCGAGCGAGAGGTGTTAAAGGGGATTTCCCTCGATCTACACAAACATGAGGTTGTGGCCCTTATCGGTCAGTCGGGCTCGGGTAAATCCACCCTGCTGCGATGTGCCAACTTGCTCGAACCGGTAAGCTCTGGTGAAATTTCCCTCTACGGTCAATCGCTGCAGGACCCCACTATTGACGCTGATGCGGTCAGGCGTCACATCGGAATGGTCTTTCAATCCTTTAACCTCTTCCCCCACCTCAGCGTGCTCGATAATGTCATGCTCGGTCCCGTGCATTCGCTCAAAGAGCGACGCGAGGTGGCTCGAGAACGGGCGTTAGGCCTCCTCGAGCGCATTGGTCTTGCGAGCCGCGCTAACGAATTTCCCGATCGACTATCGGGTGGACAACAACAGCGCGTAGCCATAGTTCGTTCGCTCGCCATGCAACCGGCTCTGCTGCTGCTCGATGAGGTCACGAGTGCCCTCGACCCCACGCTCGTCGGTGAGGTATTAGATCTTTTGCGCGAACTCGCATCGGCGGGGACGACCATGCTGATCGCCACCCACGAAATGGCCTTTGCCCGAGAGGTCGCCCACCAAGTGGCCTTCTTGGATGACGGCATCCTTATCGAAAAGGGCAGTCCCGAAAAAATCTTCACGAACCCTGCACAAGAGTCAACGCGAAAATTCCTCGAACGAATCTAGGGCCTAGATCTGGTCGGGCCCGACTAAAAATTGACAGGTGTCAATTCAGTAGTAACCTACGCGCCTAGACGTAATCGGTTATGACTTTCTACTCCAATCCCAACTCGAATCATGACAAAGTACTGCGTGCGGCCGTGAATCTCTGCGCCCAATTGGGTCGCGACAAGTTAACGATGTCCATGATCGCCAAAGAAGCCGGCGTTTCTCGAGGGACCCTGTATAACAAGTTTGAGAATGTTGATGGAGTCCTCGCGGAAATCTGGTTGGAGGCGGGAGCCGGTTGGCTAGACCGACTCGAGCGTCGAGCCCCGTCGGAGATTCCTGAGGCGCTCGAAAAATGTCTCGCTCAGTGCATTACGGTGGCTCCTCGCGCACCCGCTATTTTGGAAATAATTGAAGTGGACATTGTCCGCCTCTTCCAGCGCGCCGGTGCTCAAGGGCGTGCGAGTGAGGCCCAGTGGGCCTGGATTATGGCTCTGGCACTTGGACAACGTTTTGCCGAACAATCGCAGCTCACATTTAACTTTGAAATGATGGCTGGTTTTTCCGACCTGATTGCCCAAATGCCCAGTGACTGGCCTGGCGACTTTTCGCCGCCCGAACACAACTACCCCCCGCTCCAGCTGGCAACCACCACGGATGATCGATATGACCGCATTCTCACCGCAACGGTCTTAGCGGTGACCCGTTCAGGTATTGCCAATGCTTCAATGGCGCGAATCTGTCGTAGTGCGCGCGTCAGCCCCGGTGTCGTTCTGCCACGCTTTGTTGACTACGACACATTAATTATTACAACCTTTAATGCGCTGGTCGAAGCGGTCGTGAGTGAGAACCTTGAGGTGTACGCACCCTCCGCTGGCGAATCCATGGCGCAGCAATTCGCTAGTTCGATTGTGGCTTCCTTTAGTCCCTCGAGGAAAGCGTGGCGTGACTTCCGTCGCGAGATCTACTTTGCCCTGCCGACCGAGCCTCAACTCGTGGAGCCGATTCTCGCGGGCTTTAAAAGGACCGACGTCGAGATTTTGAAGATTCTTCTCGACGCCGAGATGCCCGCTGAGCTCGCCAATGCGGTCACCGAATGGAACCAAATGGCTGGCGTGGGCCTATCGATCTTGAGTGATTTGGGAGTACCGGTTCGGTCCCTCAATCACTTCGCCGTAAGTTCTTGGATGGCCTCGTTGCTCAACTTGGCCTAGCCCACCTTTGACCAGAGTGGCGCACCACCGGGTTGGCCCGGTGCTGGTGGAACTTGCTTGGTTAGAGCCGCGAAGGACCAAAAGGAGAGTACGACCAAAATCGCAATAATCACTACACGTGCTTTACTCCCCAGGCGCATGAGTTGCCACGCTGCCAGTAGGGCCAGCGCACCAAGGGCCGGCACATAAAAGCGCACTACGTGCAAGCCAGCGTTAGCCGAGAGGTGAAGGGCGGTGCGGTCGTAGCCAAAGTACAGACCCCAGGGGAGAACCACGCAAAGCACCAGCAAGTAGCCAGTGATCTGCGGGGACCGGCTCGACTCACCAATAAGGGACTGGTTTGGCCTCGGGCGACGCAATAACTTCACCGCGCCCCACGCGGCCAGTACCAGAACTGGCATTGACTCCAAAAGAAAGGGAGAAATCTCCCAGATATTTTTTGGGAAATTGGCCAGCGAAGTTGAAAAGTGCTGACTGGTGTAGCCGGTCTTGAACCACCCACCATAAAAATGTTGGTTGTAACCAAGAATGATGGTCGCAATCACCGCTGTAACGCCAAGCCAGCTGAGCCGCGCGCTTGGTGTGAACCGCAATCTCTTGTGCCAGACCATGAGCACAATCAACGCACCAAAATAAATGACAACGTTGGTGTAGCGGGAGAATACGGCCGCCCCCAACAAAATGAAGCCCGCGCTACTGACGAAGGTTCGCAATCGATTGGTTTGATCTGTGTTGCAACTCCATAAGAGCAGTCCTAACGCCGAAGTAATTAGGCAGGCTTCCGTAAAAGTAGGCATCGTGACGCGATAACCGTAGGTGAGCGATGCCCCCGTGAACAAAAAACAGACGCTCGCGACAAAACCCGCCCAAGACCCAATCCACCGCCTCGCCCCCAAGTACAAACCCCCGACTGCGAGAAGGGAATAAAAAGCGGGCGCCAAGTGGAGATTGCCGAGAAAGTAAAATGGTTCCGCGAAGAAGGCGTAACCCGGATTCTTTTCGCTGATCCAGTTCCCATTACTCAGGTGAGTCCACTGGTAGATCCCGAAAGCCTGGTGGCCCTTGAGGGTGCTATTGAGCTGACTGTACTGACTCTGAGTCAGAGTGATGAGTCCACTCCTCAACGCCACGATTGATGCACGGTAGGCGTAATCGTCCGCTTCGAATAGGACCGGGGCTCGAGAGATAAGAGCCACGCAAAAGGTGGCCCATGCCCCCAAGGTGGCCAAAACTTCAATCCCCTGGGAATTCTGTCCAACCGCCCCACTAGAGCCATTTCTCACCACCTGACTAGGTTAATGAGCGCTGTGAATATTATTTGACATTGTCTAAACCCTTGAATTACTGTTAAAAGTCTCGTTCAAAGGAAATCATGGAAAAAATCAAAATTCAATTGGATTCTCGCCTCTCTAACCGAGGTCTTTTTGGTCGCCCCTTGGTTCTGATAACTATTTCGGCCGTCATGATCACGAGCGTATTCGCGGTGCTTTTTTACACCTCGAACAACTCGGTTGAGTTTGGACAGTCAATAACTCCAATTCAGTCCTGCGCCTACGCCCAAGGCGCTGGCTCCATTGTTTTGACCCCATCATCAACCTTTGACGCAAACTTCAACAACACGGGCTATGCCGGTTTTGAACTATCAGGTATCACCGAATCGCTGCAGTCCGGCTATACGGGGTGTCAGGGAAAGGTTCTATCCACAATGTTCCTCGATGCCAGCAACGCGCCCATTGCCCTCGTTAGCTACGGGGGTCACGCTTTGACCACCTTCCAGATTGATAACGCGACCCAATTGATCGGTCGTGTGAATACTGGTTATGGCAACTTGATTACGCCGAGCTTTGCTGGGCTTTGCACGACCGATGGCAAGTATTGCTACAACCTTTCGACTTTGGCCGATCAGGGCACCTTCACTGTGAGCAACCTAGGTCAGTCCGTTCCCGGCGACTCAATCAACCTTGGATTTTCATTGTTCTATAAGGTTGACGCTACCGCCGTCAAGCAGGTCGTTATGCAGACATTAAGCGGATTCACCAGTTCTCTTCAATAGGGCTTAGAATTAAATTGTGCTATTCAAGCGGCGTAGAGATCGAGTTGTCTTTACGCCGCTTGATGACTCTCTCCTTCCTGAGCGAGAGATAGTTCGACTGAGTGACGGAATATTCGTCACTCGTCCTTCGAGTTCCATAGACGACACCAAGATGTTGGTTTCTCATCTCACTGAACACGAGCGGAAAAGCTACTACCTAGCGCCGAAATCCGAGCCCGTCCTCGTGAATTGGGCCGGAGTTGGCAAAACCTCGCGCTACCGACTTCGCCGAACTAGAAAGGTGAGTCGAGGAATCATCAATACGGCAATGTTTGTGTTGACCATTACCCTCGTCGCACTGATTGCCGCTCAACTCTCTGGTGTAGTTCTGCTCCGCAATGTTGCAACCGGTTCAATGAAGCCAAAAATCAATCCCGGTGACATTGAGGTCACGGTGAAACCATCTTTAGTTCAGCCACACAAGGGTCAAGTGGTTGTTTATCGACTCAAGTCCCCGGCGGGTGAATCGCTAGGTGCCGTGGGGCACAGAATCATTGGTGGATCGGGTCGCCAGGGGTGGATCCTCAAGGGCGACTCAAACCCCATCCCTGATCCTCAACGGCCCAAAACCAGCCAACTCTTAGGCGTAGTCGTTTTTGTTATCCCTAAGTTAGGTCACTATTTCACCCTAAACGTCGCGGTCTATGGCCTCTTGGGCCTCGTCGCGTACTGGTTATTGAGTGACCTCTACCGCAGACGGAGGCGAGCACCTCGATGAGAAAACGTCACCGCTTAGACGAACCGAAGTTGGAAATTGTTCGTAATACCTCAGTCACTCGCCTTGAAGTCGCTCCTCCTTCGGTTATTGAATTGATACCGGGTTACGAAGTAACAATCGAGAATTTAGAGATCGGCGAGAGTATTGAGATTGAAATCTGGCAAGAGAACTCTGTTGCCGAGCCAATCAGTTTGGGATTTGTCATTGTGGCCAAACCTCGAATTCCGAAGGAACACGATTCCATCACCGAGTTGTGGATTTAACGCGGTTCTTTAACTCGCGCGCAGACGAAATTCGGGAGAGTCCACGAGCAGATCAAAGAGTTCCTGGTCGCGCTCGTGCGTGAGGTGGCCGCGCACCTGTTCGAGCGGTAACCACACGAGTTCATCAACCTCTTCGTTTGGAGCGAACTCTCCCTTATTCACCGCCATGAGGTAGTAGGCCACAATCTTGGGCTTACCCTTGCGGTGAATGTAATTAGTAGTGCCAATGAAGCGCTCGATGTGACAGTGGTGCCCAATCTCTTCGAGTACTTCGCGCACCGCCGCTTGTTCAAAGGTCTCGCCCTCGTCGAGCTTTCCCTTGGGGAAGGTCCAGTCACCGCGAGCTTCACGGAAGATACAGGCGAGCTCTACGTGTCCCGCTTCGACAGTGCGGTAGACAATGCCACCGGCCGCTCGAATGAGATCATTCGGCGCATCACTGGGGATGATTAGCTCGCCACTCAAGAGATACACATCCTTACGATAAATGCCAGAGGGAGGATTTTTGTGGATATCCTTTGGTCCTCAACCAGCTACTCACCCAGCGTAGTGAGCACGATGCCCGTTTCCTGGCCGCTTTGCGCTGGATTTAGCGAAACTTTCTCAGCCAGCGCGTCAGGGCACTCCTCCTAATTCTCTACCAATCCACTAGTATTTAGGGATGCGTCGCTTCTTCTCTTTTCCGAATCCCGTTAACGACGCGGCGGCTCGTACCGTGGCGATTGGGGTGGTGGCCCTGAGCACACTGAGCTTCTTTACTGGCTGGACCATCATGCTCTGGCTCTTGACCTACGGTTTTGTGGCTCGCGTCATGGCTGGCCCCAAGATTTCTCCCCTCGGACAGTTCGCTGTACGCGTAGCGGCGCCCAGACTTACGCACTGGGAAAAGTTTGTCCCCGGCCCGCCTAAGCGCTTTGCGCAAGGAATTGGACTCACCTTCATGATCGCCGTTGACATCGTTACCTGGACTAACGGATTTTCCGTAGCCAAGTGGATTCTCCTGCCCCTCATCGCGGCCGCCTCCCTCGAGGGTTTCTTGGGGTATTGCCTCGGTTGTGCAATTTTCTCCCAGCTCATGAAAACAGGCATTATTCCTGCCTCGGTTTGCCTGGAGTGCTCCAACCTCTCGGCCCGCTTCGACCGCCTGAGCGAGGAAGCAAAAAAGTAGCTCGCCTAAGAATTGGATTAACGGGGCTAATTCTTTCCTAGGCTGGTGCGTATGCGAGCTCGCAAACGCCCACTCCTCTTCGCCTCGGTGGCGCTCTTGAGCGCAGGGTGTATTCCCGCCGTTGCTTCGGCCAGTTTGCCCCGAGTTGTGGTCGCCCACGTCTCACCCACCTACGGAACGCCCACCACGGCACTGACCCGGGCCTCACTCTTTGATGTGGTGTTGAAGCCACGCGAGGCGGACCTCGCAACATACTTGGCAGACCTCACCAACCCGGCTTCGCCAAACTATCGTCACTTCTTAACGACCAATGAATTTGCCCAACGCTTTGGCCCGACCCCGGAGGCGATTCGCACGGTGCGCACCTACCTCACACAAAACGGTCTCACCATCAAGCACCTCAATCGAGCGGGCACGATTATGCAGGTATCGGGAACCACCGCTGAGATCGCGCACGCTTTTTCCGCAACCCTTCTCACCTACCGCTACGGCGCACTCACGAACCTGGCCCTGGCCACGAGCGCCACACTGCCCCAATCAATTGGGCAGTATGTGAAGACCGTTGTCGGACTGAGCGGCATTATCACCCAGCAATCAAAAGTTGCGCGAACGAACACCACCGCGCGAACGACTGCTCCAAGTTTTTGTTCCAACAACGGGACTAGCGATAGCACGAGTACGAGTACGACGCCCGGAACTAACGGCTATGACCTCTCCCAGCAGGGTCGACTGTATGGTTTGAGCGCTCAGTGGAGTGCGGGTCACTACGGCGTCGGTGAAGAAATTGCCATGTACGAGCTCTCAAGTTTCTCCTCCACCGACGTCAACGCATATAAATCTTGTTACGGCCTCACTAATTCAATACAGACCATCAACGTCGATGGCGGACCACAGACCGCTGACAATTCGCAGGGCCTAAAGGAGGCCAACCTCGATATTGAAGAGGCGGCCGGTCTCGCCCCGGGGGCAACGATTGTGGTCTACCAAACCTCACAGAATGTAAGCACGGGCGCGCTCGATAACTACGCCCAAATTGCCGACGATAACTCCACGCAGATCGTGTCGAGTTCGTGGGGGGCCTGCGAATACGACACGTCGAGCCAACCCATAGCAGAGCAGTTGATTTTCCAGCAGATGGCCGTTCAGGGCCAGACTGTATTCTCGGCTGCTGGCGACAATGGATCAAGTGACTGCACGGGCAGTTCTCAGATTTCCATTCCGAATTCGAATGTGTATTTCCCCGACACCTTTTTAAGTGTTGATGACCCCAGCTCACAACCCTTCGTGACAGCGGTCGGTGGACTAACCGTTTCCGATATCACCGCCACACCAACGGTCTGGGATGTTCAGTGCATCAACCAAGCCGAGCCCGCTACCTGTGACACGGCCTCGGGCGGTTACGCTCAAGGTGGTGGAGGTGGCCTGAGCTCGGTGTGGAGTTTGCCCACCTGGCAACAAACAGCGGCGAGCACTCTTTCGCCAGCCCCCACGATGCGAATGCTGCCCGACCTTTCGGTAATGGCCGACCCCAATACCGGTTTCATCGTCTTCGACAGTGGTGGTTGGTCGGGCGTTGGGGGAACTTCCATTGGCTCACCACTGATGTCCGCACTTCTCGCGGTGGCCGCTACTACGTGTGGTGTCACGAATTTCGGATCGATTAATCCGACGCTCTACTCAATGCCAAGTTCGAGTTTCGTCGACGTCGGTGCGGTCAATCCAAATTCGAACGCTATTGCCTACGGCTTCGACTCCTATTCGAGTGGCGTGGGATATGACTTAGCCAGCGGATTGGGAACGCCTTCGGCCACGAGTTCGTTCATCAATAACCTCTGCCCTGGCGGCCCCCAAGCTGCTCACTCTTCGGCCGCTGCGGCAAGCACCTCGCTCGTGGCCAACGGCTCGGGTTCCACCGTCTCGGTAACGGTGCGCGACCGCCTGGGTGCTCTCGTGGCGGGGGCCACGGTCGGACTTACTTTCACCACCACCGCTCTCACCCCCGTTATTGTCAATGGGGAATCCGACCCCGCTCAACCACTAATCGCCACCACCAATGGTGCCGGAGTAGCGACATTCGTTATCAATTCTGCTTCCGCCGGAACCGTGAGCGTTACCCCGCTCATTGGCGCACAGGCCATCGGGCAACCGCTCAGTATTCTCTTTACCGCACCAGTGGTGCGACACGTGCCAACAACCCCCTCGATCACTAGGCTCACCGCACTGGTCAAAGCCATGAACGTTGTCGCTCACGCCCCCAGTTCAAACGGTGGCTCGCCCATAACTCACTATCAATACTCACTCAATAGCAAGGCGTGGGTGAGTGTTGGCGCGGCTAGTACTTTCAACATCACTAAGTTGAGCTCGAGGTTCCGGTATTCCGTTCGCGTGAGGGCACAGAATGCTGTGGGATTCTCACCCGCTAGCGCCGCCAAGGTCATTACGACCCGCTAAAAACAAACTCACAACCTAGAATGTGTTCACGTCCCTTAGGTACCGAAAGGCTCTTTTGACTCTTCGTCGCACTGCGCTTTGCGTTCTCGTCATTATTTCGGCGACCCTGGGCCTCACCTCACTATTGCGCGCTACTACGAGTGCGGCGGTCACCGCCTATCCGCTCTATTCCTTCATCAACTCCGGAGTCGGGGCCCTCCCTTGGAATGGGCAAACTTCGCCGCAACTCACCAATAACACGTTGATGACTGGTGCGCCACACTCAATCACTAACTCCACCGAGGGAGTCGTGGCGTACCTCACCAGCAAAAAGGACATCGCCCTCTACACCTTGCCCGCGACGGGCACTGCGGCGTGGACCAACTACTCCGCTGGGTATAACGTGCCGACCCCCGCGGCCGACCCCGTGCCGTTCTTTGACCCCAACGGCAATGTCGACATGCTCTACGTCGACCAATCGGGAAACCTCGACCTGATCACTGGCAACGACCCGGTGAGCGCGGGCTGGTCTCACCTCAATGCCAACCAACTCTGGCAACCACATGTTGTGACCAACCTCAGTGATCTCACTGGCCAATTAGCCCAAGGCGTTCCGAGTGTGATTCTCTCAGGAAACGTACTTACCATCTCCTTTCGCACCGCTAGCAGCACGCTCGAAGTTCTCTCGATGAACTTTGTGACCGATCAGCCAATCCCGGTGATTGCCATGATCGCAACCCCCTTGAGCGTGCCCACCGCAACGCCCAGCAGTACCACGACTACTTCCAGCTCTACAACCACCAGCAGCACCAGCTCAACCACCTCGACCAGTACGACGACGACCACCGCTCCGCCAACTACTCCGGGCACCGTGGCGAGCGATCCAATTTTGTTGCCCACCAACCCACCGAGCCTCGCGGTGACTACCAGTAACAACCACGCCTTGGTCTTCATCGCGATCAACGCGGCCTTGGGAACTTGGCACAGTGTTGACGTGACCCTCGCTACGAGAATTAGTGCGCGTGGATCACTGGCGGCGACCACTCTGAATAACAACCTCGTGCTAGTTGGCCTCTCGACTTCTCAGTGCATCCAACTCTTCCAAACCCCATTGAGTTCCTTTAGTGCTGGCCCCACCTTCACCGCACCCACCTGGAGCGTTCAAAATGTCGAGGGCGCGACAACGCTCGCTGCCGCGAGCAACCCCAGTGCCGCTCTAAATGGCGTGCCCCTCATGGCTGGTCTGCTGTCGGTCAATACAGTGGGCACCTCGCTGTTCATCTCCGGCCAAGCTTCAGACTGGGGTGACCTTTTTTCTTTCACTGGCGCCCAGAACGCCACGCAATGGTCCGCCACGGACGTTTCGGCCACGGGTGGGCAAAATGCGAAGAGTGTGGGGCCGGCCGTAGCGGGGCTCACCGTATCGGGTCAACTCTCTTTGTACGCCGCGGGTGTATCGGTGCCCATTCCTCAGGGCACCGGCGTCTACGCCATTCCCGACTCCAACCTGAGCCAAGCCATCACCGATGGTTGGCCGGTCATCTCTGATACGGGCGGTCTCGGTGCATTGCTCTCACCGTGGGTGGACATACTTCCCTATTCCACCTGCAACGCCAGTCATGTTGTCAATTGCGAAGACTTCATCACGGGCCGCGCAATCGCACAATCGCACCGCAACGTCGCATGGATTTCCTTCTGGACTGTGTCCGGGCCTATTGCTGGATCCACCCCCGCCGATCCCATGAGCAACGCCAACTATTACCACCACGGTTACATGGCGGGACGCGCAGTCGCGACACAGATTGATCTCTATCGGGCCCAAGGAATGGGAATCAAGCCAAATTGGGTTGTCTTTGACCCTGAAGGATGGCCCGACTCCCACTCAGGGCTTGACTCCCCGAGCCCAAGCGCAGCGTCTATCGCAAAATACTCGGCCTACTGGCAGAACATGTTGCGCGGCTGGGCCGAAGGGCTGGCTTCGGTAGACGCCACGTTAAGCCCAGGTGTCTACGCGAACCAGGGCGAGTACATTCGATACCAATTGGCGAGTCTCGCCATGCCCGTCTTTCCCGCAATCGCTTTTGGCAATGGTTCGCAAATCGTCGCTCGTGGAACCTTGACCGCTGGAGTCACCGTTGGGGCAACCTCTATTCAGGTGAGTACGAGTCAGGGTTTTGACGCAAACCAATACTTGGGTTTTATCGATGGCACACACACCGAAACGGTTCAAATTGCGAGCAGCTACAACGGAACCAGTCTCACCATTCCATTGACTTCCGCTGTGCAGTTCACCCACCCGAGTGCCAGCATGGTCGCGACCGTTATTCCGCCACATCGTTTGACCGGGATGACCGGGTCTAACATTCGCGGATGGATTGCCTTTAACGCGACCTGCGGAACCGCGGCCTGGCAGCGGTGGGCGCTAAAGGTAGAAACTCAAATTCTCAACGGACCAGTGTGGAACGGTCAGTTCAATACCTTGCAATTCGATCCTGGTCTGTACTGCGCGCCCGCGCATTAAACAGTTCGCGGCGAGCACGATTTTCTTTAAGCGCCCAGCGAATAATGAGAGTCACCAGTGCGACGAGGACGACTAAAAAGAAGACAAAAACTAGCAAGAACTGGTTGGTGTAATTAGTCAGGAGAAACTGGCTGGCGAACATGGCCTCATCTTATGTGGTGTCACACCCTTCGAGCAGAGTGTTGTCATGACTTCAACCCTTGACTCCACAACTACCGTTTTACAAGCTTTGCGTGGAAATCGAGCCGAACGTCCTACGCCACGAACGGGCGACTCGGCGATTTTGCGCGCCGCTCTAGAAGACTCGCTCTACGCAATCGTCGGACCCCAGCATTTCTTTGATCCCCTCGTCATTCGCAGTCAAGATCTGCGTACCGAACCCCTGGTACTCACGACCGCCCTCCACTCTTTTGCTCGAGTACGCGGCATCATGATGCACCACGCCCTGCGACTGTTAAGTGTGGGATATTCCTTTTCGAATCCTTTCGAAGATCTCCTAGCGGCCTGGCGCTGCGAGGTGGGAGAAAACGAATTACTCTCATTCATTGATCACCTAGATACCGAAGACCGTGCCAAATTCTCCACGGACATTGCCGCCCACACCGCGGCGTTACGTCATGGACTAGGAGCTATTGGTTCGGGCTGGTCACTTCGCTCAACGGTTCGTGTAGCAAATTTACTCTGCGCTGGTGCAGTCGCCCTTCGTGACACTATTGATCTCGCTATTGACACGACCGGCAACGGAGCAAACTCCACCGTCTTGTTAGACCTCACGACCACCGCGCTCGATGAGACTAGTGAAAAAATACTTCGCTTTCACGCACTGAACCAAACGTTGCGCACTGGGGTTACCCCACTGCGCACTGGCGTGCTCTCGACTGCTACCGGCGAGCAACTAGTTCGAGATGTCACCACTGAGCTTCTCACCCAGGCGGTCGCTGATGTTCTTGAAGCGGCGGAACGAAAGTCTCACCCATGACCTCATTGACTACCAGTTTCGTTTCACCGGGGGCGATGAATAGTCTCATCAACTCGGCCCCCGCCGAAACCTTGGAAATTACGAGTGAACAACGCAGTGCTCTGGCTGAGCGTTTTCGTCAGGTCTCGCTCCCTCATCACCGTCGGCTTGACGCCTGGATGGTTGAGCGTGGAGCGGGGGTGCTAACTCCGTTTCGCTGGTCTCCCACAACCGCTCGTCGAGTCCTCGGCAACGCCGCGCTGCGCTATCGCCTCGCTCACCAGGTTTCGGCCATGGCGGCTCTTGACGAAGTGGTGGTTGACCACCTTTCGCGCGCCGCTTCTGGTTACGCCCGTCGAGGGTCACTGAGTACATGGCTCTGCGAACTCTCGACCGCCCAACTCGCGCTCGTGACCAGCGACGCCCTCAACTGGTCCCACTCGCTCGAAGAGATTGCCCGCTCGGTCGATGGCGCCGTGGAGGTGGCCGACAGCGACGCGTATTACGACGTCGCAACCGGTCGAACCACCTTGCGCGGCCGACGCGACTTAATCTCCACCACTAGTGAACAGCGCACCATCATTCGTGTGCGAGCGGGCGCGCCGGGACGAACGGCCGGAGCGGGACTACGAGCTGATCTCACCATCGACGCCTTTTCTCAGCCCACTGGGCATGTCGCCCAGCAAATCATCGGGGTTTGGCCCGACGCTGGCTTGCTGTTGCGGGTGGAGGGCTCACTAGAAGACCTAAAGGCGGGGGCGAGGGATTTGCTGCGGGTGGCGAACCTTCAGCACACCGCCTACTTCCAACGCGCACTCGCTAGTTAATTCAGCCGACCCCAATTAACTAGTAGCGTGGTCAGGTTATGTCCTTACGCACGAACATTCGAAATGTCGCCATTATTGCCCACGTAGACCATGGAAAGACCACGCTCGTGGACGCCATGCTGAGACAGACGGGGTCTTTTACCGCTCACGAGGCGGTGACCGACCGTGTCATGGACTCTGGTGATCTCGAGCGCGAAAAGGGAATCACCATTCTCGCGAAGAACACTGCGGTTCTCTACAAGGACTTGATCATCAACATCATCGACACCCCTGGTCACGCCGACTTTGGTGGCGAGGTTGAACGTGGACTAGCCATGGTTGACGCCGTAGTACTGCTCGTTGACGCCGCGGAAGGCCCCCTGCCCCAAACGCGTTTCGTGCTGCGCAAAACCCTCGAAGCTCGCTTACCCGTTGTTCTCCTTATTAACAAGGTTGACCGTCCCGATGCCCGCATCGACGAAGTGGTCTCCGAAGTTGAAAACCTCTTCCTCGACCTCGACGCCGACGAAGAGCAGATCTCCTTTCCAATTCTCTACGCCAGTGCGCGTCAGGGTTGGGCCTCGACCAATAAAGAAGACACCTCCGGTGACTTGACGCCTTTGTTTAAGGTCATCGAAGAGTACGTCCCCGCTCCCGAGTACGAAGAGGGCCATGGGCTCCAGGCGCTAGTTTGCAACCTCGACGCATCGCCCTACCTGGGTCGACTCGCTCTATGTCGTGTAATCAACGGAACGCTCACCCGCGGACAACGTGTGGCGTGGATGCGTCTAGATGGCACGACCCAGTTCGCCAAAATCACCGAGCTCTTCATTACTAAGGCGCTCGAGCGCCAGCCTGCTGAATCAGCCGGCCCCGGTGACATCGTCGCCGTAGCGGGATTTGAAGAAATCACTATTGGTGAAACTCTCGCCGACCCGGATAATCCAATTGCGCTCACACCCTTGACCGTCGACGAACCAAGTCTGTCGATGACCATTGGTATCAACACCTCGCCGCTGAACGGTCAAGAAGGAAAACTTCTTACCGCTCGCGTGGTGAAGGACCGTTTGGACAAGGAACTCGTCGGAAACGTTTCTTTACGCGTGCTACCCACCGAACGTCCTGACGCATGGGAGGTTCAGGGTCGTGGTGAGCTACAACTCGCCATTTTGATCGAAACGATGCGTCGTGAAGGATTCGAACTCACCGTCGGTAAACCTCAGGTAGTTACTCGCCAAATTGACGGCAAGCTGCACGAGCCCATCGAGCACGTCACTATCGACACCCCGGACGAGTTCGTTGGAAACATCACGACCTTGCTCGCTACCCGTAAGGGCACCATGGTTGACATGATCAACCACGGCACCGGCTGGGTCCGAATGGAATGGCGCATTCCGGCTCGAGGTTTGGTAGGAATTCGTACTGAATTCATGACCGAAACTCGGGGATCGGGCATGATGCACTCAAACTTTGATGGATACGCTCCGTGGTTCGGCGATATTCGCCTACGTCAAAATGGCGTTCTTGTTTCTGACCGCCGTGGCATGACGACCGGTAATGCATTGCTCGACCTCGAAGAGCGTGGCGAATTGTTCGTTGGCGCTGGTGTGGAAGTGTACGAAGGGATGATCGTTGGGGAGAACTCTCGCTCCGAAGAGATGAACGTGAACCCGACCAAAGAAAAGAAGCTCACCAACATGCGCGCTTCTGGGTCAGATCACACCGAAAAGGTAACTCCCCCCACCATCTTGTCTCTCGAACAGGCGTTGGAATTCATCGCTGAGGACGAAGCGGTCGAAGTAACTCCAAAGTCAGTACGACTTCGCAAAGTAATTCTCGACCAGGCTTCGCGCGCACGTACTCGTAAAAAGGGCTCGTAAAAAAGGCCCCTTCGTCATTTCGTCTAGAATGGCTAACGGAGGGGTGACAGAGCGGCCGAATGTACCGGTCTTGAAAACCGGCGTGGGCTTGCCCACCGTGGGTTCAAATCCCACCCCCTCCGCCATGAGGCCTCAGTGGCCGGTCAACTTAAGAAATTAGATTCTTGATTTGACTTACCCATTCGTCAGCGCGCAGACGTGCTTGTTCTACGTCGCCGCGACGATCGTGGGATTGTTCGCCAGTAACTGGGTACGAGCCAAGAAATTTCACTCGAGCTAGGTGGGCCTGTAAGTCGATCAAGCAGTCGCTCACTACATCGTCTCCGATATGCCCCTCGAACTCGATAACAAAACAGTAATTACCCAGTCCCTGTTTGGTGGGGCGACTTTCGAGTCTGGTGAGGTTAATGTCCCGAGAGGCAAAACGACCCAAGATGCCAAAAAGCGAACCTGGACGGTCCGCGTCTTGGAAGCAAACGATTGAGGTGCGGTCGTGCCCCGTGGGCAACGCCACGCGATCTTTTTCCACCAGGACAAACTTGGTGGCGTTGGCGCCATGGTCGGCAATGTCACTCGCAATGGGGTCGAGGCCAAATAGTTGCCCCGCCAAGCGCGATCCCACAGCGGCCCACTTCTCCGAACTCTCGGCCACCTCACGGGCGGCCTGGGAGGTTGAGGCGGTCTCGACGGTGGTGAGACCTCGACTGGATAGGAAATTGCGCACCTGCCCGAGCGCGTGCACGTAACTGCGAACACTCGTTACCTCGTCGACCGAAACTCCGGGCTTAGCGAGGAGGTGGAGAGAAATTGGGAGAATCAGTTCGTGAACGATAAAAAGCTCGTGGTCAAATACCAGGCCGTCGATGGTGGCGGCAACCGTACCCTCGAGGGCGTTCTCGAGAGGAACAAGGGCTTGGGTAATTTCACCATTCGTCACTGCCGCCAAGAGGTCAGCTAAGTTGCGATAGGCGACGGCGTTTTCGGCACCCAAACTAACGGTGGCTTCGTGAGAAAATGAACCCTCGGGACCAAGGAAACCAACGCGCTGTGACATAGGTAAATGATAGTTGAAGCCCAATTTTGCCCTTTTCGGCAGTAGAGCGCCCGTGACGTGCCTACGATGTCAAGGGACCGATTTTGGAGGTACATATGGCTCACAAGCTTTTCACCTACGACGACAAGTTTACGCAAGCAATCTTCGCGTACTGCGCCGAACGGTTGGCGATGAACCCAATCCCCCTCGACTACGGCAGCTTGCACCCCGTACCCGATTCTGCCCTCAAGGGGCTAATCACTGACCAGGGGCACGCACCCGAAGAGATTCTGAATCTCTTTCGTGATCAACTAGCCCCTTCGGTAGTTTCAATTGACTCGCCTGGGTTCTTAGCGTTTATCCCCAACGCGCCGACTAAAAACTCATTGCTCTTTGACATGGTGGTTGCTTGTTCTGGGCTGAATGGCACTTCGTGGCTCGAAGCCGAAGGCGTCGTTGTCGCAGAAAATCAAGCACTCGAGTTCTTAGTCGAGCGCGTCGGACTACCCGCCGGCTCAGGTGGGGCTTTCGTATCGGGTGGTTCAATCGGAAATCTCTCGAGCCTCACGGTCGGACGTGATGTTGGTCGCGCCCGTCACCCGGAACTAAAGCCCTGGGAAGTCCGCTTCGCAATTTCAGCTGACGCACACTCGAGTATTGGCAAGGCCCTGCACGTCCTCGGTGTCAATCCTTTGTACGTAGAGACTGATGATCACCGTATGACCGTAGAGAATTTGAAAGCTGCCTTGGCGGCTGATCCGCATCCCGAGTCGGTGGTGGGAGTTGTGGCTACTTGTGGGACAACGAATGCTGGGATTATTGATGACCTCGAGGGCATTGGCGCCTACGCTCGGGCTAACAACCTCTGGTTCCACGTTGATGGTGCTTACGGTGGGGCGACAATTTTTGCTCCCAGCATGCAAGAGGAGATCAAGGGCCTTCGCCACGCCGATAGTTTTATCGTTGACCCTCACAAGTGGCTCTTTGCTCCACTTGACTGCTGTGCACTGTTGTACCGTGATCCCACCACCGCTCGCAAGTTCCTCGCTCAGCAGGCGGGGTACTTGGACATCTTGCACGGAGACGAGGAAGAGGATTACAAGTGGAATCCTTCGGACTTTGGGATTCACCTCTCGCGCCGTGCGCGAGGACTGCCTTTTTGGTTCTCACTAGTTACTAACGGCGTGGCCGCTTATGAGAGCGCTGTTGAGGCCGGTCTCGATCTGGCCAAGATGGCCGTTAAGAAGATCAACTCTCTCGACTTTCTCGAACTAGTTCGTCCCGAGGGTCTCTCGATTGTGCTCTTCCGTCGCAAGGGTTGGACCGATGCGCAATACAACCAGTGGTCGCGGCAACTCTTAGAAAATCAAATTGCCTTCGTCACCCCAACTAAATGGGAGGGCGAAACTGTCGCCCGCCTAGCCTTCTTGCACCCCGACACCAGCGAAGAAATGGTGGATGCCATTCTTAGCTCGATGGCGGATTAGCGGTCCTGTAGCAGCGGGTCTTCGGGCCGGCGAGTCTTTTCGCCGCGGTCGTTACTCTTCTTCCAGGCCAAACCGCCCAAGGCTTCGAGCACCACACGATTACCTAGATAAGCGGTGATTTCAGCGTGGTCGTAGGGCGGGGAGACTTCAACCACGTCAATACCCGCGAGGTTTGTTTCCATCGAGATTCGACGTATTGCGTCGAGGAGTTGTCGTGAGCTCAATCCACCCGGTTCTGGAGTTCCGGTGCCCGGGGCGGAACCGGGATCTACCACGTCGACATCCACCGACAAAAAGACGGCGTCACAATCCATCTTGGCTAGGGCAATTGCTTCGTCGAGAACCGCGTCCAGTCCTCGAGCAACAATCTCGCCCATCTCGAAGCTTCGCATTCCCTGTTCGGCCATCCAGTGCAAGGTCTCGGGCTCGGGCCAATATCCACGCAACCCGATTTGGATGAAGCGATCTCCACGGCACGCTCCCGATTCGATAAGTCGACGCATGGGGGTACCGTGACCGTGCAGTGAACCAAATTGAGTGTCCCCGGTATCCGCGTGCGCATCAAAGTGCAGCACTGCAACTCGGCCCCAGCCCACGTGGCGAGCTACGCCAGTGACGTCGGGCAGGGCAATGGTGTGGTCACCACCGAGGATGACCGGCACTATGCCGGCGGCGGCAATTTCGGTGACCCGATCTTCCAGGCGCTTGAGTGAGAGTTCGGTGTCGCCCGATGGCATCTCCACATCACCTAAGTCAACAACACGCAGATAAATGAGTGGATCCACGCCCAGTGCCATCGAAGGGCGCATGCCGTCTTGAGGGAGGTAGTCGGTCGTTCGTATGGCCTGAGGACCAAAGCGAGTGCCCGAACGATGCGAGGTGCCGCCATCAAAGGGAGCGCCGATGATTACCGCAGTGGCATCCTGCCACTCAGCGCGTACGTCAGGGTCCGCGGCTGGAATCCCGAGAAAGGTGGCGTCGGGCCCATAGAGATTTCCAATTCGAGCCATTACGCAGACCTCAATTTCGTTTCGTTTAGTACGACTTTTTAATCCAAAGCCAAGTTATCTGGTTACGGGGTGACCTTTGGTCGGTAGGGAGAGTCGAGTAGTTCAACCCAAGTTTGACCTGGGTTCATCAGCAAAGGCTTGCCCGTCATGGTCTTGTATTGAATTACGTCGGCCTTACTCGCTCCGCGAGACCACATGCCATCTACCTCTTTGCCATTCATGAAGACCTGTACGAAGCCCCAACCTTGAAGGTTGGCGTACGACGACATGGTACCAATGCCATTGACGTACTTAGCTTCCATGACAACCAGGTTCTTGGGCGATTCTCGAACTCCGGTTCCGGTGATATCAGCTTTTCCGAAAAGGGTTCGGTCCCATGACTTCGTTACCTTATTCCAAGACCAGGTCACTGGGTAGATGCTGGGGAATGGCACCATGACTTGCGAAACTGACTTTCCTTTGACCTTCTGCCCCTTCTTCAGGTACTGAAAGAGCGCGGGTGGTGGGGTTGGCAAAGCCTTGAATTTAAAGAGCGGGTTGCCGTGAGCGTAAAGGTTGTGAGGAGCGTAGCGGTGGGGGTCTCGGAACATTCCCGATCCCGGTGTTCCCTCGGTGATTAACTTCGTTGGCGACTCTCGGATGCTGTTGATGGCGTAACGCGCACCGCCCGAGAAGACAAAGAGCCCCCCGAGTGGCCAAACAATCTGGGTGTCGGTTGGCCGAACTGAGCGCACTGGCCCAATCTTGGCTGGAACTTGTGAGTTAAAAACTACGGCTAAGCGTGTAATGCCACCATTCACGATCTCCTCGTAGACCACGTCAGCTAGCTCAATACCCCATTGTGGCAATGCGTCCGGGGTATTTTCCACCTTTACGAGCAGCGAAGGTCGCGTAATAGACAACCGAGTTGTGTCAACAACACCACTTAAGGGAGCGATTGGGAAGGGAATCGTTGTCGTGGTGGTCGTGGTCGTGGCTGGGACTAAGAACCGATGGCGCAAGGAGGGGCTGTAGTAGACACCCGCTCCACCGAGTACAGCAACAAGTAGCAAGACGACGATTTTTTTCATAACTTAAATGTAACCGGCGAATGAACCTCTAGGGCAAGGTTTTGTAGATAACCGTATGAGGAAGTTGCGTATAGGGACTGACGTGTTCAGATCCGGGCACCATTTCCCAGCCGAGACGCTGGTAAAAACCCAGCGCGGTATCGCGTCCGTTAGCCCATACCTCTTGTACCCCGCGCCCGGCCAGAGAACCGCAAATTGAGGTGAGAACGATGGCTCCCAACCCACGTCCTTGAACCGCGAAGTCTGTGGCCATGTAGCGCAACTGGTAAGTCCGTAGGTCTGGATGAATTGGAGAACTCGAAGGGTAAACCGAGGCGCAAACAACCACCTGACCCTCAAGAACTCCCGCGTAATGTTCAGCCGTGGCCTCGGCGTCGCGGGGGTCACCCACGTCAGCGGCGGGGTCATTACTCCTTAGGACGCGGCGCCGCAGGTCGTGCAGCTCTTCACTCGCTACTCGATTAATTTCAAACTGCTCAGACAACTTTCCACTCCATTCGCTGTAACCGCAGAGATTCATCGCGATTCATCGAGCGACCCTCCCCTGTTTCGACGAATCCCACCTTCTTGTAAAAAGCAATCGCGCGCTGCTGTGATTGGGTGACGAAGAGATTTAGAGACTCCCCACCTTCATCGCGGCACCATTGCGCCAGGGCTTCCATCAATAACCGTGCGGCATTGGTTCCCCGAGCCCTCGGAGACACAAACAGTCCGAAGAGCCAATGCGTTCCTGGGTATTCATCATTCGTGCCACCCGACATTGTCCCGACCAATCGATCTTCCTGAAAGGCTAGATACAGCGGTCGTGCTTCGTTTGTCACCCTCTCCTGCCACCTTCCGTCGACTAGCGCTGACGCTTCAGAATAAATTTCTCCAAAGGCATCGGGCGAATCTAGAAGTGCTTCGAGTCGATGTGCACGGTAGAGTGACCAATCGGCCCAACCGGCAACGCGAACAGTAATTTCACTCACATCAACCTCGAGGTATTTTGCTCGGTGAGCGATCCTTTCGCCAAGTTCTCTTTTACTGACTCGCGATCGTCCTCAATTCGGTTCTGACTCAATTTTGCTGCACCCACAACACTCGAAACCTTTATCTCGACTCCAACTATGGCGTTGAGTTGCCGTGCGAGGTAGTCGCTCGGCGCATCATCAACACTCCACCGTGGTTCGTTACCCTCTTCGAAGTAGTCGGAGAGTCGAGTTACCTGCTTCAGTAGCCACTCAGACTCTTGGTGAACCGTCACGGTGCCGCGAAGTTCGACCATTGCGTAGTTCCAGGTAGGCACGTGATTTTTGTTCTCGGCAAGACTTGGGTAGTACGTAGGCGACACGTAGGCACTCGCCGCGATGAACAGACCGAGAACGGGGGTTTCGTCTTCCACATCGCGCCACCAAGGATTTGCTTTAGCGAGATGCAAGGAAACGGTGGTGCGGTCTTCACTGACTAGTACGGGAGTCAAAACACTGCGTAATTCGCCCTTGACCTGGATCACAACGGTGCCGGCCTGGGCCTCACCGATCAGTGCCCAGGCTTGGTCCTGGTCCTGTTGGAATTTGGGAGGTACGTACATTCCACTAGTTTTGCAGTTTTGCGCCCACGGAGTCGAGTGGTCGAGCCCTTAGTTCTTCTTAAGCTGTGGCAATCTCGCTGAATAGATGGAATATCCATCAATAGTGCGCACCACGACGGTGGCAATTAGCGTGGCCGCCATCATAGGGATAGCGATGTTGAAACCCCCGTGAATAAGTTCAAGAATGATGACTAGGCCCGCCAGCGGAGCTTGCATCGCAGCACCCAGCATCGCAGCGGCTCCAATCAGAGCGAAGGCTCCAATAGGAGCACCCGGCCAGATGTGCAGCCAAAGAGTTCCGCTCAAAGCTCCAAGTAGGGCGCCAGTCGCCAGCACCGGGGTGAGGAGGCCTCCCGCTGCGCCACTACCCAAGGTCAATGCCGTAACAAATGGCTTGAGGACTACCAGCGCCGCCAGTAAGGAGAGGGCGGTGGTCCCGAGAAAGGCTTGGTGCGCAATATCTTTACCGTTACCAAAAATTTCGGGGTACTTAAATCCAATCACTCCCACCAGCGCAAAGGTCAGGGGCATGATCCAGAGCAATCGAGTGCCACTCGGGCGAAGTATTGATAACCAGCCAATGACGCGAATGTAGCCAACGGTGATGACGCCGATCACAAATCCCGCCAGTACCGCCCACGTCATGAGGGTTCCGCTGAACGCAAAGTTTGGAATGTCCAGGTAGGTCGGTCGGTTAGGCAGGTAGAGCCAAGCAACGGCGGTCGCAATGAGTGACGTCGCGAGTGCGGGGAGTACCACCGGAAGCGCAAAACTACCGTAGAGCACTTCGGCGGCGAAAATGGCTCCACCAAGTGGGATGTTATAGACACAAGCAAATCCTGCTCCACCACCACAGGCGACGAGCAGTTTCTTCTGTGCCGAGGTCAACTTTAAGTACCGAGAAATGATGCTGCCCGAAGCTCCACCCATAAGTTTTGGTGCAGCCTCGCGCCCAATCGATGCCCCAAGGCCAATCACGATCTCCGAAACGATCGAGGTGAGAGTAGATCGGCGCACGGAGAGCTCGCCATCGCCACGCCAAAGTGAATCATCAATCTCAGACTTCTCGTGACCTAGATACTTACGAATGAGGAACCAGGATCCAGCGCCAAAGAGTCCAGCAACGACAAGGGAGGTAAAGCGCCGGAGATTGCTCGTGCGAGCCACCGCATCTTGGAAACTTCCAACGTGATAGTGAAAGGCCATACGCTCAGCCCAAGCCAAAATGTACATAAGGCCATCGGCAAAGAGTCCGGTGGCGATCCCGGTGGCGATAACCGCCAACCAGAACAGTGGGCTCAACCGGGCTTCACCGTCGTGGGTTACGTTGGGCTGCTCCATGGCGCCACGCCCCGAAGGAACACGGTGCTTAATCAGCGGTTGCGGGATGCGTAAGCGTTCGCTCTCGCCCTGAGGTGAGGACATCAATTACCCTTCAACAAAAGTCTTGCCACTAATCGTAGTTGGCCCATATTGACTGGAGCCCTCTTATCCTTGAATCATTCACTAGTGGGCTTACGCCCCAATTGAATTTGCTGAGGTTCCGGCTCATCCATCGAGCGCAGGGATGAGTCCATCTCGAGGAACTTCTTTGGTGATTCGGTAAAACGTCGTTCGCATCGCTCCGAACAAAAATAATACGTAACGACTTCGTAAGTACTAAATGCTGCTGCGTCACTAGTCCTCACCTGCATTCCACACACCGGGTCAACCGCTACACCAGACCCCACGGTGCGCTTCTTAGCGAGCCACCAGGTGACTAGCGCCAGAACTACCGCTGCTGCATTCAGATAGAACGAATAGTCGAGAATTGGATGGGTGGCAACCACTGGTAATGATGTCGCACGGGGGTCGTGTCCAAAACTTTTAAAGACCAGCTCCGTAACTATTCCCGCTATCGCCATTGCAAAATAGAAAAGCCCAAAAATCCTTACCGTCACCGCGTTGCCGTAGTAGCGGCGGTAGATCAACAAGAGCGGCACCGTAATTAAGTCAGCAAAGAGGAACGCCACTACCCCGCCAAACCCAATACCACCGCGCCACAGTGTGACCGCCAGAGGGACATTCCCTATCGAGCAGACAAAGCTAATAACCGCAATGAGTGGGCCCACGAGGGCGTTTTCTGCGACCGTCCATATCCCGTGACCATGGAAGAACAAAATACGCCACCAGTTTCCGGGAACAAACTCTTGCAGCATTCCTCCGACCAAGAACCCCGCAGTCAACTCCTTGCGCAACATCGTTACGTCACCAACCGCAAATCCAGCGGCATTGGCCCACGACGAAAGCTTCTTAAAAGAGGCGTGATTCCCGTCACCGCCAGAGGCACCGGTCTCAAGTCGTGCTCGCAGCGGGCCGACCTGTACGCGTCGAAATACCCACCCTCCCACTAGAGCGATCAGGAAGATCATCACTGGTCCACCAATGAACTCCGCTACCAAGAACTGCCAGCCCATTAAGACAAGCAGGGCAATGCCCAGTTCGACCACCAAATTTGTTGAGGCGATCATAAAAATTAACGACGAGACCAAGTCCGCCCCACGAGCGAACAGTGATTTGGACATCGCCGAGGCCGCGTACGAACAACTCGATGAGACCATTCCGTACAGCGATGCTCGTAGAACACTGAGGGGTGAGTGATTCCCCAATTGATCTTGCATGGTTCGCTTAGGAATAAATTCCTGCACGATGCCCGAAAGAATAAATCCAATGGCCAGGGCCCAGCCGGTGGACCAGGCCATCATCAACCCATCACCTAAACCATGGCCTAATCGAGTCCAGAGCGTTAAGGTTGTGAGCGTCACTACTCGAGCCTAACCAGTCTCGGATTTCTCCAACAGGGGCATCAAATGAAGGTCAACACCTATCTCAACTTTGAAGGCCAAGCTGAAGCCGCCTTCTCCTTCTACGCCCAGGTTTTTGCTGCCCCCATGGGACCCATTATGCGAATGGGTGATATGCCCACTGATCCCAACGCTCCACCCCTCGCTGAAGATGAAAAGAACTTCATCATGCACGTTGAGCTGACCCTCCCCGGTGGACACGTCTTAATGGCCACCGACATGCTCCCCTCATTGGGGCACCACCTACGTGTGGGGAACAACACCA
Organism: uncultured Actinomycetes bacterium; assembly: GCA_903830655.1. Taxonomy (GTDB): domain Bacteria; phylum Actinomycetota; class Acidimicrobiia; order Acidimicrobiales; family RAAP-2; genus RAAP-2. Next base: position 24,378 of record CAIKUQ010000055.1, read on the forward strand.
CTATTTCACTTGAACCGGAATCCCAGGAAGAGGCTGATCGCCTGTACGATCTGCTCAGTGAGGGCACCGCCGAGGGAAGCGGCATGATGCGGATGCCCTTTGGCTATTGGGGCTCTTGCCTAGACCGCTTTAACATACGTTGGATGATTAATTATGTTGCGAAGTAAAGCGGCCCTCTTGGGCATCATCGCCCTGGCCTTGGGCCTGAGTTCGCAAACGCTGGGATTGGCTAGTACCACCACGACTTTGGCATCAGGTGGCACGACCACAACGGTGGCTACGCTCGCCACGACCACAACTCTTTTATCGGTTGCGACGACAACCACCGTGGTCAAAAGCCAAGCAACACGACCCTCGACTGGCGCATCCTTTAATCAACTAATGACCAATCTATGGAATGCCATCCTCACCAACGACCGCAAAGCAGCTGATTCGTTATTCTTCCCACTTTCGGGTTACTTAAAACTTAAAGTGACGGCTTCACCCGCGTACGACTGGCGGACTCGCCTTCTCGGTCTATTCAATATCGATCTTGCTACCTACCACCGAAACTTAACGGCGGGAAAGGTGGCCTCATTAGTAAGTATTTCGTTTAACCCGAGCTACGCCCAGTGGATACCTAAAGGTGCTTGCGAGAACAACATCGGCTTTTGGCATATGCCTGGGCCTCGCTTCGTCTACGTCCAAAATGGAGTGACCAGGTCAGTCGGAGTCTTCTCGCTTATCTCTTGGCACGGAAACTGGTACTTCATTCACCTCGGACCTAGCCCGCATACGTCAACTGGCGGTATGTTCTATGCCCCCGCCAGAGGGCCAGGTCGAGTTGGCCCGCCCGGTGGTTGCTAGCGCCTGCTCACCATGGTTGGGCTTCGCCCATGGTTTGGGTAGCAAAGGCGGCAAAGAAGTCTTTCGTCCCGGGGGTCAAAAAACGATCGGCTACTTGATCATGGTTCCCATTTTGGAGAATTGGACCGAGTGCGCCAGGACCGCGGTAGGTCGCCAAAATCGGCCACGCGGGGTTTATATCTAACTGCATCGCGCGAACCAAATTGAGTTGCGTGAGCAAACTCGCGAGAGTTTTCGAGGTTTGGTTCGGCGCCGAAACAAACACGAAATTCCCGTTGGCGTCAACGCCAATAGCTGATCGCCAAACGGCCGCGAAGCCCTTATAGGTCCACCCCCACAGGTTGTTGTTCGCTGTCGCTTTGGTAACCGATCCGGCATTGACCATCAAAGTGAGATTCTGTCTGGCCATTAAAACATTGTCGGGTATGACATTTCCATTAGTCCAACTCATAACGTCATAGGTTCCGTCGTTGTATCGAACGAAGGTGGCCAGCCCGTTGTGGAAAGGAAAGTAAATGTGATTGTTGGTGTAGAAACCTGCGTGACAATCACCTTCGTAGAATCCTGAGTTAAAGGTAGCCAGTAGTCGAGATCGCCCACTACTTGGTACCGCTTGAGGACCGCGCGAAACGCTCGCGGGTACCCCTCCTGGGCCCTTGATACCCAGATAGAGACCAACCGTTACTTCGCTTGATTTGAACCAACCGGCGGTAGCGAGAACTGTTGGCTGACCCACCGGATGAAAATGAACCACCTTCACCGCTCCGGTAACACTCGACCACTGCACAACATTGATCCAACCGGTACCAGAGCATTCGGTGATTACTGGTGCGCAGACCGCTGGTGGAGTAGACGCGTCTGTTGGTATGAGATACTTTGGCGTACTGGCGCTACTTAGGGGCGCGAAGACCGCGAGACTGGTGACAGCGAAGGCCACTCCGATGCCACTGAAGGGCAAGAATGGCTTTAAACGCATCTACGCATCTTATGGTGCGCCCCTCTATTTGCAAGGCACTCATCAGTACGTCGAAGTTGAAATAACCGCCCAACTGTCGCGAGCCGATCAACCCTCTAAGGAGAACCTGTAGACGTTAGTTTCGCGAGATTCAAATCCCATCTTGCGATAGAGAGCATTTGCCGCTTCTCTCTCCGGACGACTAGTTAAGTCCACCGTCAGGGCACCGGCACTGCGTGCCTGCTCCAAGCCAGCTTTCACGAGTTCTACGGCGAGTCCTAGACCCCTGGCTGACTCGTCCACCACCACATCTTCAATCCAGGCTCGCGTTCCCGTTGGAATTTTGAAGGTAACGAGCGTGAGCATGCCCACAACTTTGTTATCTAATTCGGCGATGAAGAGCGTTGTGCCTTCACGATTTACTACCGCACTGAGCTCTCCCAACGATATCGTTGATGCGCTCGTCGACACCTGTGGAATGAGTGCGTTGAGACTTTCGACTAATTCTTCAGAAACCTGGTGGACAGCTTTAATACTCATAGAGAACCTTTCCTCCAGACTGGAGTACGTAGGTCATCATAAAAGACATCCCGATGCTCGCCACGAATGGCCGCAAAAATATAGTCCGACCAACTCTGAGGGTTTAATGTTCCTTCGGGCAGATTTTCTTGCGTAAACCATCCCGCCCCCAGTGTTTCGAGTGGGTGGGGCGTTAGTTCGCCACCCGTTGCGGTGCAAAGAAAAATGAGTGAATAGAGCGGGATGCGTGACTCGCCCAGTCGCATGCCGTCGAGAACCCCGATAAGCCGATCGACTTGGACTTCAATGCCGGTCTCTTCGAGTACCTCTTTGACCACGACCTCCGGTGCGGAATATCCCACATCGCACCAGCCCGTTGGATACAACCAGACGCCTGAATCGGAACGTCGAATGAGCAAGAGCTCCCCTCGGTCATTACGCACCGCGGCACCAACGGCAACCTTGGGCGTCTGATATCCAGCGACCCCCTTGCCGACTTCGGCGAGCCATTGAACTACGACCTCCTCTATGAGAGGTGGTTCTTCTTCGGTCGAAAGAGTGGTGGACTTGATGTCAGCGGCAATAGCCAAGATCTCTTCGAATCGTTCCCGCTCATAGAGGGATTCAGAAAACCCGAGTCCGGTCTTAGCCACCCCCGCGAGCGATTCGGCCCAGCGCAACAGGCTCTTTTGTGAGACCTGCTCCATCACAACTTACGCAGTAGTCGCGCTAAGAACTTCGTCAACGCTGCCAACCATGCCGGTGTAGAACTCACCGAACTCGCCATACAGAGTCGAAGCCTCGTCAAAACGCATGGTGTAGACACAGTCCTTAAGGTCGTCTACGTGGACACCAAATAGCGTGACGCCCCACTCCCAATCATCGAGTCCTGATGAACCGGTCACCAGTTGAATGACGCGACCGCGGAACTCCTTGCCCGACTGACCGTGTTGGGACATCAATTCTTTGCGGCGTTCGTATTCTTCGGCGTACCAGTTATTTACTTCGCCACGGCGCTTGGACATTGGATAGAAACACCAAGCCTTCATACCCTCAGGTGGCAAAACGGGGTGGAGCCGCTCATTGAGCATGTGCTCAGGCATACCCTTGGCGTATTCGGAAACTTCAGTGACCGAGACGTAGCTCGAGGTCACGTCCAATCCTGCGTTGGTGAGCGCCGTCTGGAAGGTGCGCATCTGCCAGAGGTCGGCGCCCAGGACCATAAAGCACAGGTCCGCCTTGGCCCCCATGATCGCCACGGGGATAATTTGCAGCCCTTGGGCTAGGCCCTCGTTGGTAGCGTGACGAATTTGGTCAGCGTTGATTGCACCATTTGCGTGGCAGAAAAGATGGAGGACGTTAAGTCCTTGTTGAGGTCCTAGGGGCGCAGAGTTCACGGAACCATCTTAGGAGCCTTGAGCGAGGGGCGTTCAAATCCAGCGAAGCGCAGTCGTTTTCGGCGAGTGTGACTAAGTAAGGTGGTCTCTTAAGGAAGTTACCCCATGGCTAAATCTCACGAGTCAATCTATGACGTTCGGCGAACCCCCCACCAGCACCGCGCCCAAGAGAGTGTCCACGCTGTCTTGCAAGCCGCCGCCGCGATCATCGAAGAGTCTGGCTACGAGGCCTACAACACTAACGCGGTAGCCAAACGCGCCGGCGTAAGTGTGGCCCTGGTCTATCGGTACTTCCCTAACAAGGAATCAATTTTGATCGCCCTGTGGGAACGAGAACAAGAACCACGAAATCGCTGCGTCCTTGATCTGATTCATCAAATTCCCTCCATTACGAACTTTGACGAGTACGGACGGACAATCATTGATTCGCTGCGCCAAGTGCGTAAAGAGCACCCTTCTTTGACCCTGGTGCGAAAAATTCTCCCCTCCGTCCCCGAAGTTGCCGTTTTGGAGGACGCCGCGATCCAGGGCTGTGCCGACCTCTTGAACTCAAAAATCAAAATTCGATTTCCCGCGATCCCCGAAGGCGAAGCGGCCGCCGCCACGGTGAACCTCCTCAGCCTGATTCCGCCTCTCGTGGACGCAACCTTGAGTTCGATGACCAGCGCCACCGAAGCAGAACTCGTGGAGTCCAGCGCTCGCCTGCTGGCGACATTCTTTAAAGATCTCGAGTCGCGTTTCAAATAAAAAACGGGGCCGGTTTCCCAGCCCCGCCTTCTACAAATCTCACCGTTATTTAGAAATCGTCCATGTGCTGGTTAGCCATGTTGGGCATCGCTGCTTCAGGCTTATCAACAATGACCGCTTCGGTCGTTAGGAATAGTGCTGCGATTGACGCGGCATTCTGCAGAGCCGAACGAGTCACTTTGGCGGCGTCGATGACTCCGGCCTTAATGAGATCCTCGTAGACCCCCGTCGCAGCGTTTAGGCCCTCCGACGGGTTAGTGAGATTGCGTACCTTGTCAACAATGACGCCACCTTCGAGTCCCGCATTGACAGCAATCTGGTTCAACGGAGCTTCCACGGCCTTGGCCACCAAGCGTGCCCCAGTCTGCTCGTCACCGGTAAGGGTGTCGGCGAGCTTCAAGATGTCCGCTTGGATACGTAGCAACGCCACGCCACCGCCAGGGACCACGCCCTCTTCGATTGCGGCCTTAGTCGTCGAAACGGCATCTTCGATGCGGTGCTTCTTTTCCTTCAACTCAACCTCAGTAGCGGCACCAACCTTGATGACCGCAACGCCACCGGACAACTTGGCGAGGCGCTCTTGGAGCTTCTCTTTGTCGTAGTCCGAGTCGGTGTTGTCAATTTCGGCCTTGATCTGAGCGATGCGGCCCTTTACGTCTTCTGGTGAACCGGCACCCTCGACGATGGTGGTCTCGTCCTTAGTGACCACAACCTTTCGGGCCTGGCCGAGCATCTCTACTTCAGCGCTCTCGAGCTTGAGGCCAATCTCTTCGGAGATGACCTGTCCGCCAGTCAAGATGGCAATGTCTTGCAACATAGCCTTGCGGCGCTCGCCAAAGCCGGGGGCCTTAACCGCCACGGACTTGAAGGTGCCGCGAATCTTGTTCACCACCAAGGTGGCGAGAGCTTCACCATCGACATCTTCGGCGATGATCAACAGTGGGCGACCCGACTGCATGATCTTCTCAAGCACGGGAACCATGTCACGCACGCTGGAGATTTTTGAAGAAACGAGCAAGATGTAGGCATTTTCGAGCACGGCCTCTTGACGCTCCATGTCGGTGGCGAAGTAGGGAGCGATGTAACCCTTATCGAAGCGCATGCCCTCAACGAGGTCCATGTCCATGCCAAAACTCTGACTTTCCTCAACGGTGATAACGCCATCCTTGCCGACCTTGTCGATAGCGTCAGCAATCATTGAACCAATCTCCGTGTCCGCCGCTGAGATGGAGGCCACTTGGGCGATCTGCTCTTTGGTGTCGGCGGGCTTAGCTAGGTCGTGCAGTGCCTTGAGCGCGGTGTCCACTGCCGCTTCAATACCCTTTTTCAAGGACATGGGATTAGCTCCCGCGGCGACGTTCTTTAATCCTTCACGGACCATGGCCCAAGCGAGCACCGTGGCGGTCGTGGTGCCGTCTCCGGCTACGTCGTCAGTCTTCTTCGCGACCTCTTTAACGAGTTCCGCACCAATTTTTTCGTACGGGTCTTCAAGGTCGATGTCCTTGGCGATGGAGACACCGTCGTTAGTAATGGTGGGCGCTCCCCACTTCTTGTCGAGTACGACGTTGCGACCCTTGGGTCCCAAAGTGACGCGAACGGCGTCGGCCAACTTGTTCATGCCACGCTCGAGAGCGCGACGGGCCTCTTCGTCAAAAGCGATTAGTTTCGCCACAATTGTTCCTCCTAGTGCGATGCCTACTTCTATAGGCGCCCAGCAATTCTAGCAGTCACTCCCCAAGAGTGCTAACGGTCAGCCCCCGGCCACCGCCGGGATGAGCGAAACGGTCTGACCGGCGCTCAATTCAGTGTCCAAGCCATTGAGAAAACGGACATCCTCATCGGCCACAAAAACATTGACAAAACGGCGCAGGCCGCCCTGGTCATCTAAGACGCGACCGGCAATGCCGGGGTGGAGCGACTCGACGGCGTCAATGGCCTCGCGCACGGTGCTCGCCTCAACGGTAATCTCCGCCGCTCCCCCGACGAGGGTGCGCAGCTGGGCGGGAAGTCTGACAATAACGCTCATTGGGCGGCCGCCATTTCTTGCAGGGTGATGGCATCTTGGGCTGATTCGAGAGTTGGTCGGATGGTGGCGGTAACGGTGGCACTGTCGACGATAACGTCGAGCGTCTTTAACCCGTGGCCAGAGATGACCGCCACGATGGACTTATTGCGATCAATCGTTCCACGCTCAATCATCTGACGTAGTGAGGCGATGGTGACTCCCCCGGCGGTCTCGGCGAAAATTCCCTCCGAGCGAGCGAGCAGTTCAATGCACTCAAGTATTTCGGGGTCAGAAACTGAACCGCAGTCCCCACCCTGCTCGCGCAACTTATCCAAGACGTACATTCCGTCGGCCGGATTACCAATCGCGAGCGAGCGCGCAATGGTATGGGGACGTTGGGGCGTAAACATCTCATCACCATTGGCGTGAGCGGTAGCAATTGGTGAACAGCCCGTGGCTTGTGAGCCGAACATCACGGGTGCTTCCCCCTCAACGAGTCCCAGGGTAATCAGTTCAGAAAAGCCCTTCGAAACCTTGGTGAACTGCGAACCCGAGGCCACGGGCACGATGACCTGGTCGGGTAACTTCCAGCCCAACTGTTCAGTAATCTCAAAGGCCAAGGTCTTAGACCCTTCCGCGTAGAAGGGACGCAAGTTGACATTCGCGAAGGCCCAGTCGGGGTGCTCGGAGACCAGCTCCACGCACAAACGGTTCACGTCGTCGTAGTTGCCTTCGACCCCCAACACGGTGCCCCCGAAGATTGCGGTCATGGCAATCTTGGACTTTTCTAAGTCGCTAGGAATGATGGTGACACTAGGCCAGCCAATCGAAGCGGCGTGCGCCGCCACGGAGGTGGCGAGATTGCCGGTCGAGGCACACGCCGCGGTAGTGAAACCAAGTTCGCGAGCTGCTGAAAGCGCCACCGACACCACACGGTCCTTGAATGATCCGGTGGGGTTGCGAGTGTCATCTTTCAGCCAGAGTTCTTTCACGCCGAGGATGGCCGCCAGGCGGTGGGCTTGACGTAGTGGCGTCCAACCCGCACCAAGGTCGATTGGTTCTTCGCCGACCTCGGGCAGGAGATCGCGATAGCGCCACATTGATCCCGGTCCCGCGGCGATGGATTCGCGCGTGACCTTTCCCTTGGCCGCCTCAAGGTCATACGCGACTTCGAGAGGACCAAAACAGTGATCGCACGAATAGAGGGCCGCGATTGGGTAGGTGGTGCCACATTCCCGGCAAATAAGTCCAGTTGCAAAGCTCATAGTTTCCTTTTTCATCGTTCGGCCTTTGGCACCTGGTTCACCGGGTAGGTCCCTGATGGTGAACTGGTTGTCGCAACTTCAACGGGGCCGTCCCTCAGTTGCTCTTGATGTTGTTCCCATACTAGCCACCCCTGGATTGGGCTTGTCAAAAGAGACCTATCCTCTTCTCATGAACGCTCCGACCCCCTGGACCCTGAGTCGAGATGACTTCGATCTCGAGGTGCTCCTCGCCGCAAAAAATGGCACCGTGGCGGTCATCATCCCCGCCAAGAACGAAGCCGCGACCGTGGGGGCGGTTCTCGAGGCCGTCAAAGCCGTCCCCGGACTGGTCGATGAGCTGATTGTGGTGGATGACGACTCGACCGACGACACCGCGGTGGTGGCCGAACACCATGGTGCCACCGTGGTTTCGACCAGCATCTCGAGTGGTAAGGGCAACGCCCTCGCGGTAGGAATTGGCAAGAGCACCGCCGAAAACTTGGTCTTCTTGGACGCCGACGTCACCAATACCGACGCGACATTTGTCCCCCGGCTACTCCAACCCCTCTTCGCGCGTCCCGAGATTCATCTGGTCAAGGGCTACTACGAGCGACCCTTGCTCCATATGCCCACCGGTGGTGGACGCGTGAATGAACTCGCGGCACGACCGATTCTTTCGTTGCTCTACCCCGGACTTGGCGAGGTGCGCCAACCCTTGGCGGGAGAGACTGCTCTTCGTCGCAGCGTGCTCGACGAAATCACCCTAGAGCCCACCTACGCGGTGGAGATTGGTTTGCTGATCGACGTCGCAACCAAAATCGGAATCGACGCCATCGCCCAGGTGGATTTAGGGGTACGGGTCCACCGCAACCGTCCCCTGGAAGAACTCCGCCCCATGGCCGTTCAAGTACTGCGCTGCGCTCTCGAGCGCAGAAATCACTGAGTCTTACTTAACCGCGGCGTCTGGGCCCAAGATGACGATGACATCATCGCCACTGGCACCGGCAACGGGTTGCAGTGAGTGAAGTGCTTGCACCGCCGAAGTTGAAACATTGAGGGTCGTAGCAATTTCCGATGCGGCCCAAATGTAGCCCGGGTTGTAATAGATAACCGTGGCGGCTACCCGGGGCGCGTTGGTGGGCGTCAACGTATTCCAGCCGTAGGTCATGAGGTTATGGGTAACGGTACCCGCGAGTCCCTGCACTGAAGTTCCGTTCGCCACCTGAACGCTCACCTTGTTCTTGGGGGGCTGAGTTGAGGGAGTCGTTCCCCCACCCACCAACGTGGTGGTGGGCAGTGTGTTGAGCGCAGAGCTGGGCGTGGCGTTCTTAGCGTGCACCATGAAGTAAGTGCCCACCACAAAAACTCCAATCAGCAACAACACCACCGGAGTGCTCGGTTGGTGATGATTGTTGGTCGACTTAGGTCGGCGTGATGGCAAACGGTTTGGCACGTAAATAGCCTAGAGGCTCAGTGGACCAGGGAGCTCTTTACTTTCAGCGAACTACCTGTAAACGGGGACGGGAACCGCGAATTATCACGGCGGGGGCGGCGTCGCCAACCTCTTTAACAGTGATCACGCCAAAACGCCACGTATCCGTCGTGTAGTTCTTGGTGCCAGTTGCGTAGTACTTCACCAACACCCCAGCATCAATTTCGGCTTGCGCTTGGCTATCGGCGTATATCCAAAATTTACGCACATGTCGGTCATATTTGCCGGCAACTACGAAACGTTTCATATTTCCATTGTCCCACCAGCCTGTAACACCATTCCCGGCTCTAATCCGACCAACTATCCTTGTTGTTTCAGCCGGTGTGGCGCAGTGGTAGCGCAACTGATTTGTAATCAGTAGGTCGTGGGTTCAACCCCCACCGCCGGCTCCAAAGGAGAACCATGAAAATTGTCGAAAGCTTTAGAAACACCTTCAAGGAATTTCGTTCATTCGCCCTTAGGGCCAACGCTTTGGATCTCGCTATTGGAGTATCCCTGGGTGCGGCCTTCACCACTGTGGTGCACGCAATTGTGGCCGATCTCTTCACCCCTCTCATTGCCGCGGTGTGGGGAAATGTAAATGTATCCACTCTGTCTTTCCAGATCCACGGCACCACCTTCAATTACGGTCAAGCTGTTAATGGAGCCGTCAGTCTCTTTATCGTGGCAGCCACACTCTTTTTCTTTGTAGTTAAGCCACTAAACGGACTCCGTCGCCGCCTGGGTCTTGACACGAGCGCTTCTTTGCCTAAGGCGCCCTGCCCATCTTGCTTCACGGAGATTGATATCCGGTCCAAGCGTTGTGCGAGTTGCACTGAGCCTCTACAAGTTAATTGGAGCGAAGAAGCTTAATAAACAAAGATTTCGACTTTGGCAAATTGAGCCCCTGGGATATTCCCAATGGTCCCCTCGCCAGCAGTTGTTATTGTCACTCCAGTAAATTTTGCAGAGCGCAACCTTTGGACAAGATAGCTCTTAACTTGCTGCGCCCTATACAGACTGACCAGAGTGTTGCTTTGGCCAGAGGCAAGGCTTCCTGTATATCCATAAAGGTTCACGTAGAGCAGATGATGCAACTTGAGGTATGTGGCTAAGGCCCGAACCGTTGCTTTCATCTTTGGCGTAAGACCGTAGGTGTTCCTTGCAAAAATTCCAACGGAACCATAAAACAACGTCGGGCTAATTGCTCGCCATTTTGCATACAGAGTTAAGGTTGCATTTGTGGTGATTGAAGTTCCGGGGAAATAGTCGGTACCCAATCCATTCGCTTGGGAATTCCAGCAGTAGAAGTAAAACCCTGGCCTGAACATTGGACCATTACTTGGCAATGTAGTTGTGAGGGATGTTGACCCATGAACTTGTGGAATTGTTCCACCGCCGCCATTAGGACTTAGGTTCAGCGACACAATTTCGAGCGTCCACATCGCGAACAGCATTCCATCGGTTGCGAAAGAATATAGACCGCCATCTGGATAACTTTGCCCAGTTCCATCAGGCTGAGTATTCCAACCAGAAAACATGTACCCAGGGTTTGAAAAAGTTGGATCTAACTGCACAAATGGTGTGATTTCTCCTGGTCCGTAGCCCAACTCGTAGGTTCCAACTTGATCATCGGGGTTGATGTTTTCCACCAACGTCAAAGTGGCTACTTGAGAAGCTCCCGCGACAACTGGACTGAAGGTGCTCCCGAAAATGATGCCGCTTGCGAGAATTAGCGTTAGAAAAGTCGTTTTTCTTGACACTCAAATCCTTTGTTATGCAACTGAAAGCACATAACCAAAGTTCTGAGGAGGAGTCAATTATTTAAGAAGAAGTGCCTATTCGGCAGATTTTTGCGTGCGGCGCTGCCTCGCGACTTCAAATGCCGCGATAGATAAGGCAACTCCAGCGTTTAGCGAGCTGATCTTCCCCATTTGGGGAATGGAGACAACCTTCGCACAGCGTTTTCTGGTCAAGGACGAAAGTCCCTTTTCTTCCCCGCCGACAACGATGGCCACCGGTCCGGATCCAAGGTCTAGGTCGTAGAGGGACTCGGTTGCTTCGCCCGCGAGACCCACGGTCAAGATGCCCTGCTTGTTCATCTGGTCAATCGCGGTCGGAATTCCACCCACGTCACTGAACTCGAGGAATTCAATAGCTCCGGCGGCCGTCTTGGTAACGGTCGGTGAGATTCGAGCCGAGCGGTGGCGAGGAAGAACTACGCCCGTCACGCCCGCACCATCGGCCGAGCGCAGCATCGCCCCAAGGTTTCTGGGGTCGGTCACGCCATCGCACACGAGCAGAAAGGGTTGCTTTTTCCCCATCGCTACCTCAAGCGAAACGGTTTTCAGTTTTTCGGCAAATGCCATGACGCCCTGGTGGCCTTCAGTGCGTGCTTCCTTGTCCAGTCGAGTCATTGAGATCATGTGGACTTGCACACGCTGCTTTTGTGCTTCGAATTCAATCGCATCCAAAATCTCCGAGGAGTCTTGGTGATCAGCAATAAAAATCTTCTGAACGCTCCGGCGCTTAGCCTTAAGTAACTCGAGTACCGCTTGACGGCCCTCAACCTGATCGCCACCAATTCCGTCAAAGTCTCGACCGGACGAGCTACGTCGGTCTCCCCCCGGACGTAGTGGACCACGAGCACCGGGTCCACTTGGCCGTCCTCCTGGTCGAGGGGCACGAAACGGCTTGCGGGGTTCGGGACGGGGACTCACGATTCTTCTTTCAATAGGGCAACGCTCATCGCGCCAATTCCTTCGACGCGACCAAGCGCGCCTAGGCCCTCAGCGGTCGTTGCTTTCACCGAAACTCGACATCCCACAATCTCGGTCAGGGCGTCGGACATTGCGGGCATGAATGAGGCGAGTTTGGGCTGCTCGGCGATAATAGTCACGTCGGCTGATTCCACACTGAAGCCAGCGGCGCGTACCTTCTTTACGATTTCGCTTAAGAGTTCCGAGGAGGCAATATTGGCAATCTCTGGATTGGTGTCTGGGAAATGCCGTCCGAGGTCGCCTAGATTCGCCGCTCCCAGTAGAGCGTCGCAGAGTGCGTGGGTGGCCACATCGGCATCGGAGTGTCCGGCGAGTCCGGCAAATCCGGGAATATGAACCAGCCCCAAAAGTAGTGGGCGGTTTTTGTCAGTGCTGAAACGGTGAACGTCAATGCCTTGTCCAATGCGCATCAGTAGTCCTCTCGATTCATTGCGATGAGGTCACTCTGTTGAGTGATCTTCACATTCTCCACTTCACCCTCGATGACCAGAACTTTCTCACCCAGAGCCTCCACCAATCCTGCATCATCGGTGGCCTCGGAGTGTGACTCATGTGCGCGGACCAGCGTTTCACGCCAGAATCCTTGAGGAGTCTGTACCGCGACAAGGGTTTCTCGGTCAATAGTTTCCAACACTTCGCGAGTGTCAAGGTCAACGCGCTTAATCGTGTCGGTGAGCTTTACCCCGGGGATGACCGCCTTGGCTCCCGCGACAAGGCCATCAACCACTCGCTGGAATAGCGCTGGCGTCGCGAGTGGGCGCGCGGCATCGTGAACGATAATAATTTCGAATTGCTCGAGAAGTTGCAAGCCTTGGCGTACCGACTCGGCGCGAGTACTCCCCCCGGTTACGGTTAAGTCCGCGCCCTCACCACCGCCTTGGTAGTGCGCGGGCACGACGAGAACGACGTACTCCGCGACCGATCGGCATAGACGTACACTTCGCTCGGCGACCGTTTCGGGTCCCACGAATTCGAATTGCTTCTCCCCGCCAAAGCGAGTGCCGCTTCCAGCGGCCACAACCACGGCCGCGCAACGCATGATTACGGCAGGGCTGCAGCCAGCTTGGCTTCTGCTGCCTCGGTGTCAACGTTCAATGCGAAGGTGAGCTCGGAGACCAAGATCTGACGGGCGCGGGTAAGCATGCGCTTTTCGCCCGCACTGAGTCCCTTGTCCTTGTCGCGAATTGAAAGGTTGCGAACCACTTCAGCGACTTGGTAGATGTCACCGGAGCGGAGCTTCTCGGAGTGGTTCTTAAAGCGACGTGACCAGTTAGTGGGCATGCGCGCTTCTTTCTTGCGCAGAACAGCAAAGACCTCTTCGACCTCTTCGTCGTTAATCACTTCACGCAGGCCAACCGTTTCGGCGTTGGCGACGGGAACCATCAAAACGAGGTCGGTGTAGGCCACCCGGAGCTTCAAGTAGTCCTGGCGGACACCAAAGGCGGTCATCTTCTCGGTCTTTTCCACCGTGCAAGCACCGTGGTGGGGGTAGACGAGTCGATCGCCCTTCTTATACTTGCGCTCAGCCATGCTGCTCCTCAATCCCTAAGGATGTGAAATGGGGATTAGTTATTTTAACAGAAAAATGGGTTTTCCGTGTAGAGGCCTAGGCCTCGGGTACGGAACTCTCAAAATCTACTGATGGGGGCAGTCCACCAACGGCTTCGAAGGTCAGGTGACGCTCTTCGCCTTCACCCTCTACATCGACAACGATGGTTTGACCAGCGATGAACTCCTTGAAGAGGATCTTCTCGCTCAAGGTGTCTTCGACGTACTGCTGGATAATGCGACGCAGTGGTCGAGCACCGAGTTCGGGGTCGTAGCCCTTTTCGGCCAAGAATCCCTGGGCCCCCACGCTGAGCTCGAGGCCGAGGCCCTGAGTCTTCAACTGGTCACGCAAGCGAGTAATGAAGAGCTCGGCGATTTGCATGACCTCTTCCTTGGCGAGTTCGTGGAAGACGATGGTGTCGTCAATACGGTTCAAGAACTCGGGGCGGAAGTGGGCCTTCAAGGCCTGGTGGACCTTTTCCTTCATGCGCTCGTGGTTCACTTCACCACTGTCCTTGGCAAAACCAATCGCGGCCTTGCGTAGGTCGGCGGTCCCCAAGTTCGAGGTCATGATCAAGATGGTGTTCTTGAAGTCAACCTGGCGACCTTGCGAGTCGGTGAGCCGTCCATCTTCCAAGATCTGCAACAGCGTGTTGAAAACATCGGGGTGAGCTTTTTCGACCTCGTCAAAGAGCACTACCGAGAAGGGCTTGCGGCGAACCGCTTCGGTTAACTGGCCACCCTCGTCGTATCCGACGTATCCCGGGGGCGAGCCAATCAGGCGCGACACCGAGTGCTTCTCCATGTACTCAGACATGTCGAGCTGAATAAGTGCAGACTCGTCATCAAAGAGGAACTCGGCCAAGGTCTTGGCGAGCTCGGTCTTACCCACACCGGTGGGTCCAAGGAAGATGAATGAGCCACCGGGACGCTTGGGGTCTTTCAGCCCCGCACGTGTACGGCGAATGGCGCGTGAGAGTGAGATGACCGCTTCGTTTTGTCCAATGATGCGCTTGTGCAACCCGTCTTCCATGCGCAGCAACTTTGAAGTTTCCTCTTCGGTGATGCGGTAGACAGGAATGCCGGTCCAGTTAGCGAGGACTTCGGCGATGGTCTCTTCGTCCACGAGGTCGAAGGTCTTTCCTCCACTGGCCTTGGTCTCGGCATCGAGCTTTTCGGTCTCGAGTTGGATTTCGCGCTCGCGCTCTTCGAGGACCTTCGCCTGTTCGAGGTTGCCGCTCTCCATGGCTGATTCCTTATCGGCCCGCACTCGCTTTAACTCTTCTTCGAATTGCTGGCTGGCCGGTGGTACCTCGAGGCGACGAATGCGCAGTCGCGCTCCCGCCTCGTCCAAGAGGTCAATGGCCTTATCGGGCAAGAAGCGATCGGCGATGTAGCGGTCAGCCAGGTTGGCCGCGGCAATCAACGCTTGATCGGTGATTTTGACGGCGTGGAACTCCTCGTAGACCTCACGGAGGCCCTTCAGGATTTCAATAGTGTCCGCCACCGACGGTTGCTCCACCTTCACTGGCTGGAAGCGACGCTCGAGAGCGGCATCCTTTTCAATGTGCTTGCGGTACTCGTCAATGGTGGTAGCGCCAATAGTCTGGAGCTCGCCACGAGCCAACATCGGCTTCAAGATGGAGGCCGCGTCAATCGCGCCTTCGGCGGCACCCGCACCCACGAGGGTGTGAATTTCGTCGATGAAGAGGATGATGTCGCCACGTGTGCGAATTTCCTTTAGAACCTTCTTCAGACGCTCTTCGAAGTCACCGCGGTAGCGCGATCCAGCCACCAGTGCGCCGAGGTCGAGTGTGTAGAGCTGCTTGTCAGTCAGGGTGACTGGAACCTGTCCGGCCACGATTTTTTGAGCAAGTCCTTCAACAATGGCCGTCTTACCAACACCCGGTTCTCCAATGAGGACGGGGTTGTTCTTGGTGCGACGAGAGAGAATTTGCATCACGCGCTCAACCTCTTTGTCACGACCAACGAGGGGGTCGAGTTTGCCTTCGCGCGCACTCTGGGTCAAGTTGCGACCGAACTGGTCGAGAACGGCTGAGCCACCATCGACCGAGCTGTCGCCCTTGCTCGATGAACTTGAGTTAGCCGAGGAGTTCTTTTCTCCACCCTGGCCACTCATCATGGAGATGACTTGGCTGCGAACGCGTGTCATGTCCGCGCCTAAGTCTGAAAGGACTTGAGCGGCTACACCTTCGCCCTCGCGCACGAGTCCGAGCAGCATGTGCTCGGTACCGATGTACGAGTGGCCTAACTGCAGGGCCTCACGAAGCGAGAGCTCGAGCACTTTCTTGGCCCGTGGCGTGAAAGGGGGTGATCCTGGTGAGGGGTTGGCGTTAGATCCAATAGCCTCTTCGACCTTTTCGCGGACAGTTTCGTAGGAAACGTCAAGGGCGTCGAGGGCCTTGGCGGCAACGCCTTCGCCCTCTTTAATGAGGCCCAGCAAGATATGCTCAGTGCCAATGAAGGCGTGGTTGAGGTCTCGGGCCTCTTCTTGGGCCAAAACCAGAACGCGTCTGGCGCGGTCAGTAAATCGTTCGAACAATGGAGTTCCTTTGTTTCTTGTTGAGGCCATTGTATAGGTGCGGAGTGACAGCCCTAGCAGCCGAGTATTCAAGGTATTTTCCCTGTCCTAAGGTGGTGGGGTGAATCCGCACGAGTATCTCCAACTCCCCACCGTGGAAGAGGACCTCGTCGTACTCGAAGAGAAGCTGGCCCAGTCGGTCCTCTTCGGTGACCCCTACCTAGACCAGGTCACCACCCACCTCATCTACGCCGGGGGCAAACGACTCCGCCCGCTCTTGGCGGTGGCGTCGGCTACTGGTGGCGAGCGGCGCGCCACCGATGACGACCTCATGGGCGGCATCGCACTGGAGCTAATGCATCTGGCCTCGTTGTACCACGATGACGTCATGGACGAGGCTGAAGTGCGTCGCAACGTCGAAAGCGTGAATGCCCGCTACGGCAATCTCATCGCGATTGTCGCGGGCGACTACCTCATGGCTCGGTCGGCCGCCATCGCCGCCGATCTGGGAACGCCGGTTGCTAGTTTGCTGGCGCACACCCTGGCCGCCCTAACGCGAGGTCAAATCTCTGAGGTCCGCACCGCCTTTTCGACCGACCGCACCGAGGCCGATTACTACGAGGCCATCGAGGGCAAGACCGCCTCGCTCATGGCGTCATCTTGTCGAGTTGGGGCGATTACCGCTCGACGCTCACGCGATGAAATCGAAGCGCTCACGACCTTTGGTCGCTGCTTTGGGATGATCTACCAACTCCGTGACGACATTATGGACATGACCGCCACCGAGGGTCAACTCGGCAAGCCCGCCGGCCAAGACCTGCAAGAGGGTATCTACAACCTGCCCGCACTCTTTGCTCTCGCCGACCCCGAACAGGGTCCCACCCTCAAGGCCCTGTTGGGTAAGTCGCTCAATGACGCCGAACGCGAACAGGCTCGCCAGTTGGTGGTTTCAACCGCGGGTATCAAAAAGACCATCGAAGCGGCCGAACAGTTCTTAGAGGAGGCGGAGATTGCCCTCTCGAAGATCCCCGACGAGAAGCTTCGTGTGGGGTTCAGTGCGCTGATTAGC
>CAIKUQ010000056.1 GCA_903830655.1 uncultured Actinomycetes bacterium
CCCGGTGTTCTCCACCGAATATCAGCTCTACGCAGCCGCCGGCTATATTGTCGTCTACGGGAATCCCCGGGGATCAAACTCGTACGGCGAGGAATTTGCCAATCTCATCTACAACAACTACCCCAGTCACGACTACGACGATCTCATGAGCATCGTCGATGCCGCGATCGCGCGCGGCCATGTGGATGCCGACAATCTGTTCGTCACGGGGTCCTCGGGCGGTGGCGTCCTCACGTCTTGGATCGTGGGTAAAACGCATCGGTTCCGCGCCGCCGTTACGCAGCGACCGGTCATCAACTGGACGAGCTGGATGCTTACCGCCGATATGGGCTCTTTCGGCGCACGTTACTGGTTCAAGAAACTGCCGTGGGAGGACCAGGAGACCTATTGGAAACTGTCGCCGCTCTCGCTCGTGGGTAATGTCACCACGCCGACCATGGTGTTAGTTGGACTCAGCGACCTGCGCACGACCGTATCGGAGGCTGAGCAGTACTATCAGGCGCTTCAGTTACGCGGGATTCCGACAGAACTGTATGAGATTCCTGGGGCTGCGCACGTGGAAATACGGCCGTCACAGTTAGCGCAAGCGCAGTCGGCGATTGTGGCGTGGTTTGATCGCTACGTTCTTAGAAAGTGACCGAACTCAAATTTTCTAGAATTTGAAAACCAGAATACTTTGGCCCCGCGATTCTTGTTCGACAATGGAGAGGGAATCTTGAAGAAGGACGAGATTTTCAAGAATTAGACCCTGTTTATGCCGAGGCGAGTGTGCCGCTCATTGGTATTCGGTCGCCTTGAAGATCAGTTATGGAATTGCAGACGATAGGAAGACCATGGCCGACGGACCATTAGGTTTGCGCGACTCTCCATCCTCTAAAGAGACCATATAAGAATGCGTGTATGGAACTGTGCCCTAGACACCACCGCGGTGTTGCTCGCCATCAACGGCGTATGGTTCAGAACACTCGATAAAGAGACACGCGGCTTTTTCGCTCTATTCCCGGCTCCTACAGATTTCCTGACTTGGCCGGAGTCCCAGCGCGGCGCCGCTTTATGCGCCATGGATCAGCTGCCTATCCTATCGTGAAATCCCCTGTTCTGACCCACCGAATTCCCACTCAAGTGTTATGTTCGTAAGAAGTTAGCACATGAGTATTAATAAGGAAGATAGAGTGAAGCATATGACGGAGCGCCCGAAGTCCGCTCTAGTTCTTGAACTCGACCAAGGATGAGCCACAGTCGCTGAGCCCGCGAGGTCGTATGACATGCTCACGTCCGAGAATGAAGACTCGGTGGATCAGGCCAAATCTGGGATGGAGAACGCCCGTTGCGCAAAGCCGAAAGCCATCCGTGACCAGTACGGGGCGCAACTGAAAGCACTGCAGGAAGCGTACGGCAAAGCGATGTTGGATCTGGCTGTGCGTAAACCTCGACTTCTTCATGGTCCCTCGCTTGCCGAGGGGCCCATACTCTCAGGTTTTAACCGTTCCGAAAATCGCCGAGCAGGTCAGGTGCTTTCATCGGATGTCGGATGGAGCAGGCTCGGAACCCCCGGATCGGCCGGTCCGCTCTCGCAAAGCTTTTCATGTGATGAGGCTGGGCTCTGCACTCCCGCTTCCGGAAATAGTGAGCCGGTCTGAGTGGAGGCTGTGTTCTCCGATGCCAATCCTAAGTCGCCCACGACCGCTGAATCGCCTTTTATCTTGCGAGCGCCTTTGACCTTTCGAACCTTTGAGGCACCGTCGTGGCCCATTCCCGCGTTAGAAACATCCTCAGCACTCGCTACCGTCTCCTCAACCTCAATCTTCCGCTCGCTCCACTCCGATCCCAAATCCTTCAACGATGTTTGCACGCTTGGGAGTGCCAAGTGATCGGAGGTCGAAGAGACTTCGGATGCCGACTGTTCGACGTTCTCAGTAAGCTGATCTGCGGTATGGATGATCGAATTCGCTAGGTCACCACTGTGGCCCGCCAGCGCGTGATCGTCCGGCTTACTTATTTCAACGTGCGTCGGCCGAACCGGCATGCTTACATCCAAATCATCGGGTAGACTCTGAAGATCGCTCAGAGAAAATGAATCAGACTCAGTCCATACAGCCGGAAAACCTGCCGGATTAACTGCATATTGCAGTCTGGCAACCTGGAACGTCTGCAGTCGCCGCCCAATACGGTAGGCCAACTCTGCCGCTAAAGCCGCTCCATAACGTAGACGAACGCCTGCCATGGCATGAGCGAGCAATTGAATCGCGCGCTCACCGAGTGGCTTGCCGCCCCGCAATAGGTGCTCGTAATGATGGAAAATCGCGATCGCAACCAGAGGAGGCGCAACCTCGCCTTCTTCGACGAATAGATTTTCGACTAAATTGACCGCGGCAACAGTTTTCGAATTCCAAAACTGCTCCGATCCAAGATCCCAGTGATCCATCCGGGATTCGACTAACTCACGAATGGGCCCCTCTTTAAATACAGCCTCATAGTTATGAGCAAGCAACTGACGCGCGAGAGAAAAAGCTTCTGCCCAGCCGAGACTGCACCGATCTTGATGCTTACGTCGTTGTTCAGATGACAACGCGGATCGATCAAAGAGGTCTTCCGTTGAATCATTAAAATTATTGAGATCTAAAGCCTCCAAAAGCCCCAGACACCGCACGAAAATTTCTCCAGACTGATTCGCTAACCGCTCTTCGATTCGGCGATGCCATTGAGCCCACGCTGGCTCATTAAGAGGCGCTTCGAGGGCACAACTGGCGCCTTCCGCCTCAGAACGAAGTAGCGTTAAACCGCGATGACTAACCGCGTGAAATGAAAGTACCTCGCTAAACGGCAAATACAGCGCCTCTCCAGACTCAAATGATTCGAGGGATTGGCAGCCCCGACAAAAATTCTCGCGGAGCGACGCAATTACGATCGCGTCTTCTTCTGAGGAACGCGTGAACGGGGCTGCATCAAGGACTCGAATGAAAGCATCAGTATCCGCCGGATCAATTCGCCGAATACGGGTAACCGAACAACGCATCTCTCCAAGTTCAATCCACTTGAGCCACTCGCCGAGTAACACACAGACTAATGACTGCATTGCCATCAAAAAAGCTCCTCAGAATTCTCATTGACACGTATCCTAGGAGACGCTTCAACCACGACCCCTGTCGGTAATCCTTGCAATAAATCGCGGGGTCTCTTCGACGTATAAGAGATATAAAGATCTTGGCGACTCCGGGTCACTGCAACGAATAAGAGTCGTCTCTCTGCATCTGGATCCGTTGCCTCCGGAAACAGATACAGATCTTCATTGGCGGCGGGCAAATAGACTGATTTAAAGTCCAGTCCCTTTGAACTATGGTAGGTCATCAAATAGACCATTGGCTTGAACTTCGAATCATCTAAACTGCCATTGCCATTTCCAAAATACATCAACGGGATGCCGTGGCGTTTCCAGAACTCATTAAATTCAGTGTAATCCTTACCACTGACCTTAGAGTCTCGACGCTTGGCTGGATGGACCGACTCCCATTTTGGGGGCGCTGGTAGCTGCAAATGTTTGGCCACGAGAGCGCTGAATTTCATTATCGCGTCGTGCGTACTGAAGAGTATAGCCGATGCCTTGAAATCACCTTTAGCATCAAATCGAGCCTCTTCAAATACCCAAGCGGCTTCCGTTTTTTCGTCATTGAATTTAAGTAATTTTATGGAAACGTCCGCATCACTCGCTTTTGGTTGGCCTTCGACGAGTCGCGACTTTGGCAGAATCGCAACAGCGACCTCTCGAATCAGCTTTGAGAGTCTGAAAATCTCAAACAGCCCATGCTTTTTCGGAGTCAACAAACCGGTGATATCCAGTTCTCTAGCGCCTTCCTTGTAAAGACTCTGCTCTGGATCACCCGCCACCTGGACAGTCCCGGCGAGTGCCTTAATCTTCTTCAGGTCCTCAACAGAAATATCCTGCACCTCGTCTAGAAATACAAAATCGAACCTCTTCTTCTCGCTGATGAAAAGCTTGTGGGTCATCACAGAAACTCGGGTCGATACCCGCGCCGACAGACCTGAAGCAACTAGGTCTTTCAGAGAATGCGTGAATGTAATGAAACAGATCGTCGGTGTTGCTGATGAATCAACCAATTTTTCAATCGCGTGGACTAACAGCAAGGTCTTACCGGTGCCGGCATATCCCTGTATCCAATGCGTATCTTTAATATTTCGGTTGATGTCACTCAAGACATGCTGTTGCTTTTCACTCAACCTGGAAAATGGTTTCATCCAACTCATGAAGCTTGCATTCCCATCGTTATGTCTGACCGACCTGCGGCTAGGTTGTCTTCGTCATAAACGCTACCAGTGTCAGTAAGTTGTTCGAGGCGCGCCCTCGATCGCTCAACAACACCATCTTTACGCAGAAGTTTCGCTGCGTCGATTAAAGTCCAGCATTCAGAGGCCGTAATCGTAGACTCGGACAACTTGCGTTCTAATATATTCACGCATCGCTCCACCAACGTTGTACCTGACTGCTGGCTGTTTCCCCTCAGCATTTTGCCTAATGCGAGTAGCGCGAAGGGGGGCGGGTCGTCTTTACTCACGGCGGTCTTCAGATACTGAAGTTTATCTTCTCCTTCTGAGAACACCGCCATGTTGTAGGCGGTCGTCGCGCACGGATTCCGGTCATAGGCTTTTCGCGCCCATTCCCGTGATTGATCGCGTTTACCTCCACGTTCTAAGGCGATGCAGATCGATGTTGCATGGTCCGATCCGGCCTCCAGCCGCTCCGCCTGAATGTACATATCTGCCGCCAACATATATTCTTTCGCCTTCATTGCGCTGTTCGCGAGCGCGAGAACACACGCAGCTGTGGGCCGGCCTCTGTAATCTAGGACTTCTTGGTTAAACCGTTGCTTCGCCTCTAACATTTTGCCAGCGTCCACGGAGAGCTCAGAATTACTAAGTGGATTCAGCAAGTTAGCCTCGACAGCCAATCCGGCTGCGGAAGCAACAATGTTGAGTAATTTTTCATGATTCAACGTTGCTGTAACTTTAATGTTCGTTCCACTACGAAATCCCGACGCGTCAGGGGATTCAAGGCGTAACAACCCCAGCAATTTGGTTTCGTTGGTGACACAGATCGGCAATTCAACCACCTGCTGTCCTGCGCGATTAACCGAGAGGTCAGTTTCATATGCCTTTGGCGTTGGTACCACGCTGCCCGCCGGCACAACCAGTTCGAGACCACCACCACGAGTAACGATCATGATCGGTTCGGAGGTGATGGGCGTCACCAAGTCTTGCGCGAGTCCGTGATAAGCAAAAGAATGCAACGCCGCGCCCAAGGACACATGGGACCGCAAATCGCCCGGGACGATAGCGGTTACCGTAGGCGGCAGCAATCTCATCACGGACTGTTGTGCAATTGGATTGTCAGCGCTTCCTCCAATAAACAGTACGGCATCTAGTTCCGAGTCGCTTAATCCAGTCTTTTGCATGGCGTCGGCTACCGGGGCAAACACGTGCATGCGCGATTCTTCCGGGTCATAGAGTCCGAAGAAGGGACTCAAGCATTGATACAAATCCGCTGCCTTTAGGGTAGGTACGCGAATGCCAAGATCGCGTCCTTGGAACCGGAAGG
Organism: uncultured Actinomycetes bacterium; assembly: GCA_903830655.1. Classification (GTDB taxonomy): domain Bacteria; phylum Actinomycetota; class Acidimicrobiia; order Acidimicrobiales; family RAAP-2; genus RAAP-2. The sequence goes on from CAIKUQ010000056.1 coordinate 5,612, forward strand.
ATTGAACCGGATTTTCCTCAAAAACCTGATCACACTCTTTCAGATCGTCTAATGTTTTAAAGCCCTTATCGGCGGCCCATTTAAAGGCATTGATCTTGAGCCTTTCGGCCGTAGGCTGCAGCCAGGGGATCAACCGTTCCTCAATTTCCCTCTCTGTTGGCTCGAACCTAGGCGCCGAATCGACCAACTGCGGTAACAAGACGTGCTTCGCGATGGCTCGATCAAGGTCGTCGCCACCTAGGGCTGTAAAGCGCGATATGGCTCGATTGCGCGAACGAATTTTCCGCCCATCTATCCCGACCTCTAAGATGGAGATATCACAGGTCCCGGCACCGAAGTCATATACCAAAACATTGGCTGGACGGGACAAAAGCCGTTGAAATAACGCATCCGGCGCTTCAGCGTTGGACGAACTATGCAGGTAAGACAGAAATGCTGCATTCGGCTCGTCGATCATGCAAATCGTCGTAGAATCCAAACCGAATGCCGCTAAGGCATGGATCAGATCTCGACGTTGGTTCGCCTCAAACGACGCCGGAACGGTCACGGCCAAACGAATGTTCTTCGGAAGGCTGCCATTTAAGAGTGCGAGATCAACAGCTGGTCGCAGCAGGCTAAAAAACCGATACGCCGCGTCCTGAGCAGTCTCGACGGGCGTAGTGCATTCGTCACGGCGCAACTCAGTTGCCGGATATATAGGACCCATGGAGATGCCGAGGCGCATCTTGAACGAGGAAAATACGTTCTTACCCTCGAACAGCCGCTGGCGAAGCTTGTAGGCACCTGCTCCAAATAGAAGCTTTTGATTCGACCATGCCAATACCGTATTGACCAGATGGTGGCTATTTGTGCCACCAAGATCATCAGGTTGCTCAATTCGTAGCGCTCGGGCTTCAAGCCGACCGGCATCGCTCACAGTCACAACACTAACGACCGATGTTGAGGTCCCAAAATCAATACCGACGAAAGCGTTATCCCGCAGAATCTCGTGCAATTGAGCCCCGTCGTCTCGCCCCCCAAGCAGCCAACCCGCATCAATTGCGGTTGTCACTGACCGGACCGGATCCTGCGGCTTTGCCTCGCCGCCGCAATTCTCTTCTCCGGCTGGTGGAGGCGGAGATCCATTTTTCTCTTCAGACTCTTCAGCCATCCCGTCCAAAATTTGTTTGGTCGCCCAGAGCGTTGGGGAGTCAGCGCCGAGAATCTTCATCAGCCGATAGGCGGTATCAACGTCTCGTAGCCGTTCGTTCAGCGGCAAGCCATCAACAGGGGCGTGCGCGAATCGATTTCGGGCACCCTCGAGTTCCTCGAGATAAAAACGTCCCTCTCGGGGCATCTTCCGCGTATAGGCGATCTCTGACCAGTTGCGCTTTGTCACACGTAAGAGCGCTGCGAAATCGAGGCTCCGCAATTGGCCTACTGGCAGCGACTCGACGATGCGTAGTTGCTGGGTAGTGAGCTGCTGCAGAACATGATTCGTCCACCAACTGTCCCGGCCAAGGGAGGGCAAAACGTCGCCTAGGAAGCTCGCCATCACTTTTGCGAGCAATTGCTGTACTTGTAACCAATCGTTCATAAGTTCACCGTTTGCCGGAGAATTCGGTTGGCATGATCTCGCCAAGCTGCTCTGGGGACATCATGGAGAGGTCCCACGTCATCTCGAATTGCGCTATGACATCAACGAAACGGCGCGCACTACCGCGGCCCTTTCCGCCGGCGCCACGGCGCAATTTTGCCGGCGGGCCGGCTTCCACCAGCGCCGCTGTTGCCACGGCCATAATGGCTTTATTGGTGACAATTTCTTGTCGAGAAGCCAATTGCTCGACCACGTCACCGGGTTTCCCGGGCGGCTGACAGAGCAACGCCATTGCACGGGCGGGTTGGTCTCGATGCGCTTGGTAAATGAAGAAAGGGCCAGCAACTAAGTGGCGGTAGTAACGCCGAAAGTCGGTGTTTCGGAATACCCACCGGGGAACCGCCCCTGGCGTTGATCCGCCCCCGGCACGGCTTATTTTCATGAAATAGGCACATGCCAACCATGTCCATAGGCCTGAATCGCTTCTTTGGGCTCGCAGCCCGGCAGCATCAAAGGTCTCTGTGAGATACCGAGCCAGCTCGAATCGAGTCTCGAACTTTCGCGTTTCGATTATGGCCTTTGGCGACACAGGCGTGCAAAAAGCCTGCCCTGATAAGATTTCAACCGGAAATGCAACCGACTGGCCGTTATTACACGCCTGGATGTAATGTTCAAACGCTAAGATGCCATCTTCATTTAAGCGCGCGAGTTGCAATTGATCAGACATGATCATCTGCCTCGAATAATGTTTTCAATGCATGCTTTCTGGCGAACGATTCCGCGGCGCCCGAGATCCAATCGATTCCAGCATCAAGTTCGGTCGGCAAGGGCCCCATGCCGAGTTCCGATATACAAAAATTCAGCCATTGGCTGCGCCAGTTGTCGGGGTCGTCCGAATCGGAATAGTCATCGACAATAACGATTTGGGACAAAACCTGTCGTATCACAGCTGGGTATACCAAAGCCCGAAACGTTGCATCAGCTGCGGTCTGACGCCAGTCAGGTAGGTCGCGATTAATTAAGAGGTAGACCTGCTCAGAGAAATCAAGACGCCAGATTTCGTCGCCAAGCTCTGCAGGTATTACTGGTAATAACGGCGCTCGATCATCGTTCCCAGCGTCAGGCGTTTTGGGGTGAATCTTTTCAGCACGACCCAACAAAACACCGGAGCGGCCACTCGCCGCAGTAACAAACACGCGAAAGAGTATTTCCTCAACGGTATCGAATTCATCAAGAATGCAATTTGCCGGCGGCTTTGTGACCAATACCGTTCCAAAGTCGAATCGCATCACGGTCGTCTGACGGTAAGCCTCGACGAAGACACGAGCATCACTCGGAAAACCGTAGCTTTCTAACGACAATGTCGCGCTAAACCGGGCACGATTTTGCGGATCATGCCCGACGGAAATCAGCACATGGTCTTGCGTGATCTTCTGCCTGCCTGTGAAATTAAGCTTGGCTATCGCCATTGCCAGCCTCCTCCACGATCGCGCGAACATAAATGTCTCGGTTCGTATCGAATCCATCGACATTGAGGGCAAAGTCTTCGCGGTCTATTTGTGCCCAGAGCTCATTCCCACGCACGTCGCCCAAAGTGCCACCACCTTCTAGGGCGATCCGCACTGGCGCGGTTTGTAACGTAAAGTCGGCGGCATTCCATTTCTTTAACGGATGTCCGCTTTCGACAAGGTACGCACACTGCACATGTAGGCGCATCGGAAAACGTTCATGGTCTATTGGACGGACTGAAAATCCGCCTACAGTGCGCTGAATTTGCAATCGGGGGTTTTTTCCCGGCTCCGGTATATGCGGCGGCGGATCTGGCATGGGTGTCGGGGAAGGTTGGGGTGTCGGCCCTGGCTTTGGCGTTGGTTCCGGCTGCGGTGTCGGCAGCGAAAAAAAGCTAACCGTCAGGCTGGTATCCTGCTCGCTCGAGCTGCGATTGATAATGCCGACCAGTTCGCTCACCGACTGTGTGACGAAATCAATCACACTGGGACCAAACGTATACTTACCCCTGAAATTTGAACTGTCCTTCTGCCACTGTGTGTGTGCTGGGTTTTCAGAATCTCCAAGCAACGCTGCAATCGGCTCGTCTTCGATTATCACGAGCGAACGCAATTCGCGTGCTCGCTTCGCCTTAAGATCAGAAATAATGATTCCCTGGCGAATAAAGACCGGGCGTCCGTCCGCTGCGGCATCGGGCTTCAGATAGATATCAAAATGCGAACGTTGGTCGGGGTGCGATTTCAGTCTGACGTTTACCGGGACTCGCACTGAAATGCCCTCTCCCTCTGCAAGCTTTGTCTTTATTAGCTCCAGCTGCTCTGGTGAAACCAGCGCGTCGGACCATTTAGGCGCTTGGGCCATGTTTTGATCGGCCAAAACAATTCGTTCGGCGTCAGTCACACGGGAAGCAAAGCGAGCCAAGCTGACAGTCGCTGCGGGTCGATCACCGATCACCGACTTCCATTTTTCGAGACTGTGATCGAGCGTGCTGTGGTCTAAGCGCGCGGTAAGACCTCCTGCACGGATCTCTACAATTAGTCGCCTATTCAAAATTGGGAAAAAATAATCGTTGATGGTAGCTGTGAGTAGACTATTGAATGAAATGTCCGGATCGACCCATGGGATCACCACCGACAGCCCAGGTTCGTTGAGACGACTGAGGTGAAACGTTCTCCGGAATTCCGCTAAAGCGGTCTCAGATTCCATCGGCAAGACGAGGCCATCGGCGCGTTGCGAGCCGTACATACCATCTGGCGTGAAAATCCCGTCCTCATTGGGTACGCGGTGCGCCTTTAGCGTGACGGCCCCGAGCAACAGGCAACGCCCATCGTCATGACGAACAGTTAGTCCGAAATGGGTACTGGCGCGGCTCGAGCGCGGGAACACGAACTTACCCACGCCCCAGCGGCCTAGGCGAGTACCTGATTTTTCCGAAAGGCCCTCAGCTCGGAAGAAGAGATAGAACGCGTTCTTCCGTGCGCCGATTTCCGGTGGGTCCGCCTCAGTGGGGTCGCCAGTGAGGCCGGTGGTGCCGAAGTCTTCCACCACGAGGTAAGGACAGGGAGCGTCTGGAGAGGGGGCATCCCGCAACCCATTGCCCTCCGCTCGGAAATGCGGAATCGCATCGGCAAATAGCGCCTTAACCGACGACGCCGGTAGCGCCTCGGACGCGTCGGCGAGCCTCAATCGAATCCGTACGGGCTGTTCACCCAGCCTCGCATCCAATGAATTTTGGAAGCTTTCGCGGACTAATGCTTGTGCCGGACCGGCAATAGCATCCGTCGCGAAAAATTCCCCTTGGATAGGATTGCGGATTTTTTCGCCTGATGATTTTTTTCTAAAGCACCACATAGGCCATAATTTAACAAATTTCGTTATTGTTAAGTATTTGAGCCTATGATTTTCGGCGATTAATACACCGTGATCAGATTCTCACTTTTTTATAGTCTCAAAATGGTGCATCCGCTGGAATCCTCTCGATGAGATCGTTCATATGGCCGGTAAAAAGCAGATATTGACGTGCTAAATCAGAGTCTGCTTTAGCCAATTCCTAGGTGTGCAGCCACGAGGCCCGCGATACCTGTCGCCAGTAAAGGTGGCACGGCATTACCGACTTGGGTGAACTGCGCGGTTCTCGGACCCACAAAGAAATAATCGTCTGGAAACGACTGCAATCGAGCGGCTTCCCGAACTGTCAGGCTGCGGCACTGCGTAGGATCCCAATGGATGAACTGGTGACCATCTTTGGCCAAATGGCTGGTGACCGTGCTGGAAGGGCGGGTGGGAAGTTGGACTCGAAATCGGTCTGCAAAATGGCCAGAAGCCCAATTCGCATGTTCGGGCGACAAATCGCTTGGAAAGTCGGTGCTCGTCGGGGAACGCCCATTCACTGCGGCGTAAGCTGCGCAGAAAAGGTAGCGTTTTAGATCCGATGCCATATGGGTGCGCGTCTCGTGATTATGGACGACGCGACCCTCATGCTGAGCGCGGTACCAGTTCGATATGAATTGATTAGACCGTCGTGGCAAGTATCGCGTCGCGCGTCGAGGCAACGACGGGCGCCACTCGAGCGCGCGCAGAAAGGCCGCAACTTCTGCTCCGCACACATCCTCTGCTCGAATTAATTCATTGCACAGAGTCCGTACGACCTTGAGCCATTCGGCTTCGCCATCGGCCGACTGGTTTAGTCCCGATCGCAGGGGCGGTAGATCCGACAGCACGTCCCCAGCCGATCGTGCTCTCTCTACTTTAGGCAACGACAATTCGAGCGGAGCCGCTCCACACGCTTCGTCACGCAAGCCGACTATAATGACGCGATGGCGCGCTTGAGGTACACCGTGCTCCTCCGCCCGTACAACGTAATCCGACGGTAGAAACGCAGAAGAATCCCACAGGCCAGCCTCCGCGCGCGCCACCAGCGGGACGAGCCGATAGCGCACACCGTGACCAAGCCTAGCGACGCCCAACGCATGATCAGGCTCCGCCAGATCCGCTAGGATCTGTGAAAACATTGAGGCGCCAGCAACCTTGGATGAGAGTATACCCGTCACATTTTCCATGATGAATACGTCTGGGTGACGAGCGGACAATATGGCCAAGTATTGGCGATATAAAAAATGCCGGGCGTCGGCTTCGGGTCGATAGCCGACCTTGCCGCGATTACGAACTCTACCTACGAGAGAATAAGCCTGGCACGGGGGTCCCCCAATCAACACCAGTGGACTGCTGCCCTTGAGCCCCGTATCGAGGGCTGCAGACAGCCGCTCGTCGCCGGCAGCCGTACCAAGCTCAATATTAAGAACTTCCGTGGAAACCTGTTTCCAAGCGGTTCCTAGGCCCGCAGCCTCTGCTGCCTGACCAACCCCAATTCCGGCCGTAAGCGCCAGCGCCTCGGTAACTTCGCCCACCCGTTGAATATCTACAATATCCCCTTGTAGCCGCACGGTCCGCTGCAAGGCTCGCAATGACAATGTCGCGTGTGCGGATTGCTCCATCTCTGCAGACACCACGACCTTAAAGGGACGCCCAGCCTTGCTGTCAACGAAGCCTGAGAATCCTTCACTCAACCCACCGGGCCCCGCAAATAAGTCGATTACTTTCACATCAGTCATTGAGAGATCCCGCTTCAATCACCAGAGATTACCAGGTTATTACCTTGGTAGATACCAGCAACGGGAAGGCGATGAGACTAACCGAGGGTGAGCCGGAATTACTGGCGATGGCTATATTGGACTGAGGAAAAGGGACGTCGGACCGGTGACGATCACTTCAGCCAGTACCGCCATTAAGAACACCTACCTAGTCTCGATTTATTCAGCCGAAATAGAAGCGCCTATTGTGAACGAGGCAGGGAAATTTGACGAAAAATGGTAGATTATTAAAATTCTACGAAATTGTGGATTGGCTGCTGCCGGTTCCGTGGACACCAACTTAAGCTAATTGGCCCTGATTTTCAAAATCTGCAGGGCTGATATATCCCAAAGTCGAGTGTCTTCTTTTTGGATTATAAAACCTCTCTATATAATCAAATACATCGGCTCTCAGCTGGTCTCGGGTTTTGTAGATCTTTCGTGCCGTCCGTTCTGTCTTCAGGCTGGAGAAAAAGCTCTCCATGACTGAGTTATCCCAGACGTTCCCGGATCGGCTCATGCTGCAGACGATGCCAAGCTCGGCAAGCAGTCTTTGGAACGAGTCGCTGGTGTAATGGCTGCCCTGATCAGAGTGATGCAGCACAGCCTCTGGTTTTCCCCTGCGCCACATCGCCATCATCAAAGCGTCCGTCACGAGTTGCGTCGTCATTTCGATGCTCATCGACCAGCCGATCGCTCGACGTGAGTAAAGATCCAATACCACCGCAACGTAGAGCCACCCTTCGGCAGTCCAGATGTAGGTGAAGTCAGCGACCCACTTCTCGTTCGGAGCCATCGCTTCAAACTGCCGATCGAGCACGTTGGGAGCAATAGATGACTCGTTACGATGTCCGTTATCGGATGGGAGTACACGGCGCTTCGGACGCGCTCTGAAGGCCTGTAAACGCATCAGACGCTCAATCCGATGCAATCCACATCTCGTGCCTTCAGACAGCACGTCACGCCAGACACGACGTGCTCCGTAGGTGCGATCGCTGCCTACAAAACTTCGTCGTACCTGCGCACCGATCCGCACATCCTCTTGCGAACGGAAGCTTGGCGGACGCCTCAGCCAGGCGTAAAAACCACTGCGCGAGACATCGAGGCACTCGCATAACAACCCGACCGGCCAGACCCCTCGATGCTTCGCCACAAAGCCGTACTTCACATCGACTCTTTGGCGAACCAGGCCGCGGCTTTTTTTAGGATGTCGCGCTCCATCTTGAGCTTGGCGATCTCCTTTCTCAGCGCTGCGACTTCGGCTGTATCGGGCTTTTGAACGCCACGACCCGGGAAAGCGTTCTCTGGGTCACTTTCCTGATCTTTGATCCACTTGCGCAATACCGTGTCATGCAGGTCCAAATCCCGACAGGCCTGAGCAATCGATACCCCTTGCTCCTTGACTAGCCTGACTGCCTCAACCTTGAACTCTTTCGTAAAGACCCTTCGCGTAACCATGTGCCACCTCCGGCTCCATTTTCCACCTTATCAAGGTGTCCATGAAACCGGGAGCAGCCCAGACTGGTAATCGCCGCGAACACGGATGGCGCAGCGCTTGCACATGAGCGCGCAAGGGGTCTCCCTCCGCGCGGCAACAGAAACTACTGGCGCCTGAACGACCCAGAACTACTCATTCGTGGTGCCTTCGTGATCTTGTATCTCCACGAACATTTTCACCATCGCATCGAATGTCTGGGCCTGCGACTGCATGTGGTGACAAGGGGGCCGCTCTACGTGCCCTACTTTCGAACCGTCTATACGCCG
>CAIKUQ010000057.1 GCA_903830655.1 uncultured Actinomycetes bacterium
CTGGGCCAGTAAATACCTGGCCACCCATTTACTCACAACCACCGTCCTCCAGGTTGGCAACGAGGAACGCAATCGTGCTCGCACTGGCTTCTTTTCCTTGCTGAGTGGGGGGCGACGCTCACGGGGCTACGTCGGGGACTTGGTCCAACAGGCCGATCGGCTCGGTCTTATTCCGCTCGTACAGGCCTCCTACGCCAACTTACGGCTAGCGCCAGTGAGCCTGGTCGTATTGTTTCTCGCCGGTGGCTGGATGAGCACCGCGGTAGCGGTAGCCCTCATTACCATTTCCATTCCCCTCTACATAAAAGCCGGACGGGACTCCGAACTACTCGCAGAGCGCTACGAGGCCGACCGCACCGAGCTAGAGCGTCGTGAATTACAGCTCCTAGAGTCGGGTCAGGAACTGCGAGGACTCGGTGCGAGCGAATTCGCCGCCGAAGAGATTTCCGCCCTCAGCGCCAGAGAGCATCGCAGCGCTTTGCGGGCCGTGCGCGCCGCCCTTCAGTCCTCACTCATCACAGAATTCTTGAGCGGGGTCGGCATCGGACTCGTCGCCATGATTTCGGGGTTCGCCCTCCTGGGCTCGCGCACCACCCTGCTTCGAGCTCTCATTGCCGTACTTTTCACTAACGAACTCTTTACTGCCGTCCGTCGGTTCGGTAGCGAGTTTCATCAGAGCGAAGAGGCCGAAGCCGCTTTACGTATTTTTTCCACCCTCTCCACTCACGCCAAACCACAAGTCAGATTTCCAGAGGCCAACAACCTCGTCGCTACACCAGGCCGTAAGCCCGTTCACTTCGCCCTCGCCCCCGGTGCGCGGATACTCCTCTCCGGTCCATCCGGATCAGGAAAGACCTCGTTATTGGAAGCGCTCTTGGGGTTTCGTGAGCCCCTTTCGGGTGAGGTCTCGATTGGCGACGTCCCGATTGCCTATATAACACCGCACGAGTATCTCTTCGCGGGAACTTTACGAGAAAATCTCGATCCCTCAACTCTGCGCTCAGATTCGGAATTAACGGACGCCCTAGGACTTATCGGCTTAACCGACCCACGTTTTAGCGTTCTGAGTGCGGTGATTGGGCCCAATGGAGAGGGGCTCAGTTCTGGCGAACAGGTTCGCTTTCTGCTGGCTCGAGGCATTGCCGCACACGCTCAACTATTTGTGATCGATGATGTGGCCGGACTCTTGGATCTGAAAACTCGCAAGTTGGTTAGCGCATTCTTCCTCTCCCAACCCCACCTCAGCGTTATTGAAGCCGCTATTGACCGACCACTCATTGCGCCAACCAGCAGAATTGAGTTGAGCGCATGACGCTTCGCCAACTGATACTTCGATGGGTTTCGCGGGGGCGCCCGCCCTTGGGTTTGGTGATCGCCGCCGTGGCGAGGTCCCTCATCTCGAGCTCGGCCGCTGTTGGTCTCTTTGTGGCCGCTATTGCCCTTCTCGTGGAGTCCTCTCACCACGTACCACTGCGCACAATTGCGGTACTTCTTATCCTCATCGAACTAGTCGCTTTTTTACGCTCACCACTTCGATTCCTCGATCGCCTCAGTGCTCATAAATTGGGATTCGCCGCCGTGCAGGAATGGCGCCGAACGGTGACTAACTGGGTTACGAGCTGGGATGACGCCCAGGCTTCGAAACTTGGGCACGGCGAAATCCTCGATCGAGCGTTGGTTGATACTGAACAATTGCAGAATCTGTGGCTACGCACCCTACTTCCGGGCCTTACCGCCCTCGCGCTCTTGGGGCTTTCGGGTGTAGTGCTGGCACTTCTACCCGGTGCTTCACCACTCAAAGTCATACTGTTTGTTCTCGTGGTGATGGTCGCAGCGGCCGTACTAGCGCTGGGAACCAAGTCGCTCTCGGGCGCCGAACAAGGCACACGCCTCGCACGCGGTCGCCTTCGTGATCTAACGCTCGAAGCCAGTCGGGTTGCTTCCACCTTGGCCCTGCTCCAAGCCACCACCATCATCGAGCGTCGCCTCGCCGAAGCCACTGCCACCCTGCGCGAGACAGAAAAGAGATTGGTCGTGGGCGCCCGTCTTCAACGTTGGGTCCAAGTAGTTGCCAGTTTTGGTGTGACCTATCTCACCGCCACCGAGTTCAGCCACTACCCACTGTGGGAGGTCGTAGCAGTCTTGATTGGTTTGGGAACTTTCGACTTACTCGGGCAGTGGCAATCAGCGCTCTCAAACGCAGTGGCCATTGAGTCGGCGATGCTCAGACTCGAAGCCCTCAACGTATGGGCCGAGCCCGCGAGTGGGCTCTTTCCCTTTAGGGCCGACCTATGCGTACACGACTACACCGTGAATGATCTGACAATCAACACTTCCATTGAGCTTGGGGCCCGAGTGGCCGTGACGGGGCCCTCCGGAGTTGGCAAATCCACGCTGTTGAAGGCGCTCGCGGGCATGACGCAATCGCCGACGGGCTACATCACCATTGGTGGCGCACCCATCAATTCAATCGCCCCCGAGGCACTTCGGGAATTCATAAGCTACGTACCAACCGAATCACGCTATCTCACCGGGTACCTATCTGACGTGGTGGAACTTGGTCGTGGAGTGACTCGCGACTACGAAACCGATCTATTAGCGCTGGGCCTCAGTTGGAATCAAAATTCAGAGTTGGTGAGCCCCTCTCGCGGTGAGCGATCTCGCTTGGCGGTTGTGCGGGCCATGGCTACCTCGCCCGCCGTTCTCATTCTCGACGAGCCCACTAGTGGTCTCGGGAAGGCTGAAACCCGGAAGCTGCTGGCGTTACTCGACCAGTCCGACGCCACCGTCATAATCGCCACCCATGACCCCTTGGTTATGGCCTGGTGCACGCAGGGAATCCGGCTTTCCTAAAATTTGTGAATTTGCTCACAAACCAGTAAATCAGGGCAATTCTCCGGAGGCGACACCTTCGCCGTTCGATAAATTCTAAATATTGGCTAGGGGGGCCAAACATCGAAAGCCCGCTCGTCTCGCAAGAGATGGGCGGGCTTCGTTGTTACAAAACCGCTGGCGGAACCATGTTGAAATGCATTAGAGATGGTGAGCCCGACCTCATCACGATTGAACTAATCGAGGCGTTAGAAACCCTAATTCGCCACGCAACAGAGCCAGGAACACCGAGAGCCCACCCAACCGCTGACTTAACTGGGGACATGTGCGTAACGATCACCAAGTGTTGATCCGGATTGTGCAACAGGCTGCTCGAATCTTCAAGCAGTCCTTCTAGAACCGAATGAACTCGCTCATCGACATGTTGCAGTGACTCTCCACCACCGAAGGCCAAAGTGTGGTCATGCTCGAAAGCACGCCAGTCCTCTCGAGAAAGAGTCGATAGAGGCTGTCCATCTAACGTTCCGTAGTCAACTTCGATAAACGCCTCGACCGTTTTTGCCGGAATATGTGGAATGGCGAGTGCCGCCGTTTCCTGAGCACGACGAAGAGGTGAACTCCAGACCTCCACAACATTATTCATATAGGGCCTCAGGGCAAACGCCTGCTCTCTACCTAGATCAGATAGTGCCGCGTCGCCGCGACCTACGAGGAGGTTTTGAGCGTTAGAGGTTGATTCCCCATGACGAATGATATGAATCATGGCAGGAGCAACCTGCTGCACTCCGGGCAAGAGAGAAGTTCCGTTCCACTCACTCGCTTAAGCCGGTCGAGGTCGAGTGGCGAAAGAGAAATATGGCATCCCGTGCAACGACCATTTGTTACGTGAGCCGCACCAACCCCACCACCCACGTGCGCGCGAGCACCTTCGTAGCGAACGCGTAGGGCCTCGGGTATCGCCGCCAGGACTGCTGTTCGGCTGTGTACGAGCGCCGCAATCTCTTCATCCAAAGTGCCCGTTAATTCAGCGACCGAGTTGCGAAGCCCCTGGCGTCTCGCAACTTTTTCTTTCGCCATTGCGCTGAGGACGACCAGTTCTTGTTCTAGAGGCTCGACCCGCATGAACAGTTCGATTTCGTTGTTCTCGAGGGCCTGTAACTCCGTCACCAAGTGTTCTAATTCACCCTGCAACGCAACCAGTTCCTTCGGAGTGGCCGATGGCGCAGCCTGCCGTCGCTCTAGCTCCACCTTGCGAGAGGTGAGCACGGTGACCTTTGCACTCACCTCGGCAAGATCTTGTTTCAGTGGTGCCAGCCACTCAGCCCTAGCCGTGAGATGACTCGCCAATTCCTTCATCTCGGTCTCCAATAGTTCCAACTCTCCCACTTCGGGAAGTTGTAACTTTTGAGCTCGTACGCGTTCAATCCACTGGTCGGCTTCAGTGAGCGCCACTAGTGATTCGAGTTCATCCACGGGGCGCCTCGGCGTGAGAGCGCAGTGAAATCTCGGCCTCAAGTTTGTTAACCGCTCCCTGCATGGAAGGCTCACACCGTTCGAGAGCCTCGGCGAAGGAGAACCAGTGCACCTCTTGGCTTTCTTCGGGAGGAGGGCTCGGATCAACCGGTTCGCTTTTTACAATGAAGCGCACGTCGTAGTGGGTATGTCCCCGTGGACCGGGATGAACATCGACGTGAAAAATCTCAATCGGATTCGCCAACTCAACCGGCAGTCCCGTTTCTTCCCGTGTTTCACGCAGGGCCGCTTCGTCGGGCGACTCTCCTTCGTCAATGTGCCCACCGGGTTGTACCCAAATTCCGAGCCGACGGTGGAGGTGCAGAATCATCCCCCGTTCCGATACGACGAAGGCGGAAGCGGTGATGTGGTGGTCCTGCGTACTTTCATCAAATAGAGCCTCGGACTCTTCAAGGAAGGCCAGTGTTAGTCGCTTCGACTCTGCTTCACGCGCGTCGACAGGAACGATACGCAGGACCTCCTTTCGGATCCTTTCACGCATGCTCATTGGCTACCTAGTAGGCGCACTACCGAATCGGGTACTGGGATTTCACCCGTGAGCATCGCCCCGTTCATACTTCCTATTGGGTCGGAGAACTGCAAAGCCGCCGGGACGGTTCCACTCCAAATCGGCAGGTCCACGTCCTCAGGAAAATCCTCGGTGGGACCGCTACTAACCTTCGCTGAAGCCTCTTCAATTTGAACGGCCACCACCATTGTTAGGTTGACTTCACGTTCATTCATTGGACGAACCTCGCTCGCTCGCCCTGGCAATATGGCGTCCACGAACATATCCAGCACGCGCGACTTTTCCGCCAGGTCCGTAACCTCAGTTGCGGGGCCAAATAGGGCCACGGAGCGGTAGGCAATGGAAGATTCGAATGCGCTCCTCGCCAGACGTAGACCGTCGTACAGCGTGACCGTAACGAACGCTTCACCCTGAGAAACAATGGCCTTCATTAACGCATTGCTTTGTGAACCATGGAGGTAGACCGTGTTGCCCTCTCTGGCGTGCAAGGTGGGCAGGGCCATGGCCGAACCGTTCACCACTCCCGCTACGTGGCACATGCGAGCCTCGTCGAGAATCGAGTGGATTGTGGCCTCTTCGTACTGTGCCTTGCCGGGAAGGCGGCGAACCCGAGTTCGCTCCCCCGGACCTAGATCATTGCCTGTCATTGCCGTAACTCTCCCGCTAAAAATGTTCTCGTTAAGCCTGCCACCTCGACATTACGTTCGAAAAGTCGAGCGTGCATCACGCCACCTCGCGTTGAGGCCTGACGCACCGAAAGGGTTGGGGACCCCGTAATGCTCGAAAACCACGGGGCGAGGGCGCACATGGCACTTCCCGTTACCGGATCCTCGGCGAGTCCTAGACGGGGCGCAAACACTCGAATCGAGGCGTCTACCTCGGGTCCACCCAAGCACGCCGCAATCACTATTGACCCAGGCACCAAGAACAAGGCCATCGAATCTACATTCAGCCCACAGAGGGTCTCATAATCGGCCACCACCGCGAGCACACTTTGGGCCCCCGCTTGGTAGACCTCCGAGACCTCGCCAAGGGTGCCATTAAGAATTGACGGTTCCAGCGGCTCAATAAAAGCTCGCGGAAGGTCGATGGCGAGCAAGCCATTTTTCAGTCGACGCCCCGTTAAAGTTCCCGCGCGCGTCGTGAAGAAGAACTCCTCGGACTGAACACCGAGCTCGTTGATCAGTACGTGCAGTGTCGCGAGCGTTGCGTGACCGCAAAGATCAACCTCAACCGTAGGGGTGAACCAACGGAGGTGCCAATAATCGCCAACCTGACGTACGAAGGCGGTTTCTGAAACGCCCATCTCGTAGGCAATGAGTGCCAATTCCCCATCCGGTACTTCGTGCTCCAAGAGGACCACTACGGCGGGATTACCTCGTTCGTTGTCATCGATGAAGGCGTCCACCCACCAGATTCGGTGCCCGAAACTCACATTGACTGACTCCACGTATCAACTTTGCCACACGGAAGCGGAATTTCGGCGTAGGGTCGAGAGGTGCGAATTGCGACCTTCAACATGCACGCTGGGGTTGACGGTTGGGGCCGCCCGACTGGGGCGGTTGATGGCCTCGTCGCTTTGGCGCCCGACATTGCCATCTTGCCCGAAATGTGGCGCGGCGACGCTGGCCCCGATCTCTACCAGGAGATCTGTGTTCGCCTCGGGGCGAAAGGCGAGTTCGTGCCGTTGGCTCGAGCGGAGCGAGTGCGAGCTGAGCGTGGCGGGCCCCTTTGGCAGCCCCTCTGGGCGCACCTCACTGGTGAGCAGGGCTTGTATTTCAGCGAGCACCGACCACTCAAACCAGCTCAGTTCAGGCGGCGCAATTCTCGCCGCGCTCTCGAAGTGGGCGCCTGGGGATTGGCGGTCATCTCGAAACTCCCCATTATTCAAAGTCAGGTCTTCGAATTGGGCCGGTTAAAAAGGGAGAAGGTCAACCGAGCGTTAATTATCCTCCAGCTCACCGATCCGGCCAGCGGGCGGACCTTTTATGTTGTGGCACTCCATGGAGCCCACATTTCTCACGGGTCTTTTCGGCTCTACAAAAAGGTGCAAACACACTTGGCCTCAATACCCACAGACGAACCTGTTGTTTTCGGGGGAGATTTCAACGCCTGGCGACCCTGGGTTCGGTTTTTCTTTCCCCGGTGGCGCCACTTGGCTAAACATCGAACTTGGCCCGCCCGCTTTCCACACTCACAGATAGACCACCTTTTGGGTTCTGATGACTGGAAGGTTCTGCGCAGCGGATCACTGAACCTGGGCAGTGACCACCGCGCGCTCTATTGCGATCTTTCCCTCTAGTCGCGGTAGTGCTCGACCACCCGAGGCAGAAGTCCAAGAAGTCCGAGTGCGGGCCAAAAGGTCAAAACGCCGGCCACTCTCCACGCATGTGCACTGGGTAGTACGTCAACTAGGTAGCCGAACAGTTCTAACCCGATGGTCGCCCCCAACACGCCCGAGACCAAAACCCACCCGGCACAGGTGGCTCGATTATTCCTTGGAAAGATCTGGATCGCGAGCGTCGCTAAGACCGGAGACATCGCACCACTGACCCCAATGCCAATCAAGTACCCCGACATAAATTCGTACTTGCCCCCGCCGTACGCGAAGGTTGCCGAGGCCGCCACCAAAATAATCGCCCCCGCCAAAGTGCGTCGTAACCCAAAACGCTTAGACAAACCATTGCCCGCTAGGAGTCCAACCAATCCAGTTACCGCGCACAACAAGACAAGAAGAGACATGGACGCTGGAGCAATGTGCTGGACCCCTTCGCCGTACACGAAGGCGAAGCCATTGGCCGGCCCACCAATAGCCCCAACCGCAAAGGCCACCCCCGCCATCACGGCAACCGATCCGCGCAGTTGCTGTGGCACCCGGCCCAGTCTCGTATCACTCGCGCGTACCGCAGTCACCCCACGAAGTGCACGAAGAACGAAGGGCATCACGAGTAGCGGTATCACCGCCAACGCAAAGAGCCAGCGAAACGAATTTGGTCCCCGCACCACGCCGTGCAGTACTGCGGCGAGGCCGGCGCCAATTCCGCCGCCCGCAGTCAAAACTGCCATCATTCCCACCCGGTGCCCCCGAGAATGCTCGACCGTCAGTACCTGGGCCAAGGCCGAAGCCGAACCAAGGAGTGGCCGAGCGAGGGCAAAAATTAGGACGAACGCCCAGTAACTAGGACTAAACGCCGCCAGTACCGTCAGGACCAGCCCGGCGTAGAGAACGGTCGTGAGAACGCGAGAACGAGCCCGGCGATCCCCGAGCGAGGTGAAAAACAAAGTCCCGAGGGAAGCCAAGCGGAGAATAGCCAAGCCCAAGGCGATTTGGCTTCCGCTCAATCCGATTAGAGCCTTTACGTGCAGAAGATTCTGGTGAGCGCCAAAATGTGTTGAGACGTCATTCAGTGACGCCACCGCCCCAAATTGGGCGAAACTCGAAACCAGGGCCACCCCAAAGAGGGCGGAGCGTACCGCTCTCTCATGGCCGGTTGCTTGTTCGTGTAACACCATCGTCATAGGCTACGACAGTGACAAAGAATATAGATAAAGACTCTCCCACCTGGCCCTACGAACTCTTCGCCACTACTCTCCAGCAGGGGCTAGATGCCCAAGAGACGGCTTACAACGAGTTCCTCGCCGGTCGGCCCGGACTAGTGGGCGAAGAGCCCGCTGACCCCCAAAGCGACCAGGTCGAGAGGATGAACGCCTCTGAGGCCAACGTCAGTCGGATAAACACCCTCTTCACTCCAGAGCGAGTCACGGCGGCCTTTGGGCGACCCGAGGTAGATGGCCAGCCCGGCGTGCCCTCAAATGAAACCAAAATTATTGAACTCGCCGCAACGCTTGTTTCAATCTATGACGGAATCCTCGAATGGTCACGTCAGACTCTGGCTTGTCAAGTGCCACCTCCCTACAACGAGCTCTACCCGGCGGTGGCGAATTTCTCACGAGGCCCGTTACGTCAAATTCAAGAGTTCTCGACCCTCTTCGCCACCACCACTGAAAAAATCAAAAAAGATCTCCTGGCGGGACGAACCCCGAGCACCCAACTGACCCTGTCGTTGAGCATTTCAATAGATGATGCCGATTTACAGCACTTCAACAGCACTATAGATAGACTGAAACCACCAAAAAAGCGAAGCTTCTTTCGCCGATAGGAGAATCATGGCCCGTAGTCTTCGTTCCCAGTTATACCGCAGCGCTCGAATCTTGGGCGACCTTGAGGCCGCCTCGAAGGGGCCCGGCGCGTACGCCAAGCGAATCGTTCGAAAGAAGACCTACGGTCAAACCATGGGTCTGACCAACTCCCTCTTTCGTTTTCTTAAGAAGCGCTAACGCCGGCGAATCGCACGGAACACGCTCGCTGCCAACGAAGCGAGAATGACGAGGGGTAAGGCAACCATCAGCACTCGAGCGTGCCCCGTCTTGAACACTGCGGTGACTACGAGGAGCGCTACAACCGACACGAAGAGTTCGGGGGTATCGCCAACGAGAAAATTCCACCAGAACATCCCGAAAGCTTTAGCCACTTTTGCAATCACCTTCATTGCGGCACTCCGAGGCGAACATTCTTCGCAATCACAATCAAAATCCAGGTGCCGACGAAGTAGGTTCCCGCCAACATGGCCAGTGCGGCGTCCGCCCCCAACCAGTGAATGCCTAGCCCTTCGCCACACCAGAAAGTGCCGTAGCTAACTAGTAGGACCCCCACGGTCATCTTCATCGCGTTCTCCGGAACGGAACTTAGCTGTCTGGCCACCAACACCCCAACAATCGTGACGAGGAGTGTCGTAGCCACCGCCACCCATGAGGCAAGGACTAACTGGTGGGCCGAGCTACCAAGGGTCAAGACTGTAATGACGACCTCTAAGCCTTCGAGAAAGACCCCTTTGAAGGCGGTCACGAAAGCGAGCGAATCCCTTTGGGTCCTGCCGGCTTGAGACAGGGCGGCGACTGTTTCGGCGAATATTGCGTCCTCGTCATGTTTGGCTTTAAAACCACTGGATCGCAAAATGGCCTTGCGGAGCCACTGCAGGCCAAAAATTAATAAGACTGAACCCACGATTAATCGCAGATTGTTAATTGGAATTCGTAGTAGTGCTGGCCCGAACGCACCAACCAATGCGGTGAGGGCTAGCAGGGCTAGACCCACTCCTTCGAAAGCCGAACGCCAACCTCTAGTGTGTCCAACCGCCACGACAATGGTGAGGGCTTCGACCATTTCCACCGCCGTGGCAAGAAAAACGGCCAAGATGAGAACCGAGCTGGAGGTAGTGATTGTTCCAAGAATCATAGAGATGGGCTAACTGTACCAAGTCCCAACGTGACCCGTGGCGAAATCAGACTTCTCAAGTTCGCACAGCGAACTAGATACTTCCGACCGCATACGAGGTCATTGAAAGGGACCCGAGGACGCAGCCATCGAGGATTGTTTCGGTAGGTTTTCCCGAGCTGGCGGCGATTCCCGCAATATAGGCCAAGGGCAGGAAATGATCAGGCGTTGGCACCGCTAAGTGGAAGTCATCACTCTGAGCTATCTCACCTAGAGCCGAGGGTTCATCCAGCATGAACCGGCGCGCATCATCATCAAAACGCATGGCCCAATCAAAACCCCCGTCCGGGTCGTTCCAGTCCAAGGCCCCGAGATTGTGCACGATATTTCCACTCGCAAGAATCCACACCCCGTCATCCATCAGAGGCGCCAGTTTTGAACCAAGCTCTAGGTGGTACGAAAGGGGTTTACTGGCGTCAATGGCGAGCTGCACCACCGGAACGTCCGCGCGAGGGAAGGCGTGGGCCAGAACCGACCAGGTCCCGTGATCAATGCCCCACGTTTCTTCATCAAGCCCAACCCAAGTTGGTTGCACCAATTCAGCAACTTGCGTAGCCAACTCCGTTGAGCCTTCAACCGGATAGTCAAAATGACTGAGCTCTTGGGGGAAGCCATAAAAATCATGAATTATGCGTGGATGGGCCTGGGAGGTTACGGCCGTGGCGTTTATGTACCAGTGCGCCGAGATGGCCAGGATCGCCCGTGGACGTTCCATACTCTGCGCGAATTCTGACCACCGCTGCGTGAAGCGGTTCTTTTCGAGAGCATTCATGGGACTACCGTGACCAATGAAGGTTGCGGGAATTGTCATACCACTCCTCGTCGTTGCTCAGCCCAGCCTAGTTTTTTACCAACTTTGTACTGCACCTCGCTCACCCTTACGCTAGGAGGCTCACCACAACTTTGCGACTCGAGGGACTGTGGGGCGCGGCCGGGTTCGCTCCAGCGCCATAAGCGAAGATCTGCACTGCGCCGTAGCCACGCGCCGCGAGTAGTTGGTGGAGGTACTGTTGCACCGCCCGAGCACGGGCGAAACTCAGGCTGGCGTTCAGCTTCGCCCCTCCCAAGATGTCCGTGTATCCAACGCTAACATAGGCGTGAACCGAGTGCTGAGCGATTGAACTGGCGATCGCTGAAATTTGCGATCGAAGTTTGGCGGTTAGAACCGCTGAACCGCGAGCGAATTGGCTGACGAAAGGACCGCTACCCAAAGAGGTTCGGCCAAAGGCCACCGAATCAATGGAACCCGCGTTGCAACGTTCTCCGCCCGCTACCTGATTGAGCAACTGGTCAGAGGCCCCACACAGAGAAGTAACTACTCCATTGTTAAGAAATGTGGCGGTGGCCGGAATTAACTGAAAAGCCGGACTGAGAACCTTTGGCTGAAAGAAGTCAGGCAATTCTCCCGGGGTGGCCAACTTCGAGAGTCGTAGCGTCACGTGAACTCGGTCTCTGGTACTGGGGTGGACACAACTCGTGGCCGGGTCTTGAGTGACGTTATATCCCCCACTTATAAAGGTTGCCGAACCGGAAAAGGTGCCGGGATCGAGACCCGGAC
>CAIKUQ010000058.1 GCA_903830655.1 uncultured Actinomycetes bacterium
GAACAGTGTCCAGTGGATATTGAGCACGTGGACGCAATTGTTGACATGCGCCGCTACGAGGTGTTGATGGAATCTCGCTTCCCCAGTGAAGCGCAGTTGCTGCTGCGTAACCTCGAGAACCAGGGCGACCCCTGGGGCCTCGGTTCATCCAAGCGCGAGGAGTGGATGAGTGCGCTCGACTTCGAGGTGCCAGTTGTCGAAGGGGTAATTCCCGACGACGTGGAGTACCTCTACTGGATTGGTTGTGCGGGATCGCTCGACGAGCGCGGAAAAGGTCAAGCTATCTCGACCACGCGACTACTGCAGCGCGCCGGCGTGAAGTTTGCGCTGTTGGGTAAGCGCGAGTCGTGCACCGGAGACCCCGCGCGCCGAATGGGTAATGAGTATCTGTTCCAAGAACTGGCGAAGAACACCATCGCCACTTTGAATGAGGTGGGGGCGAAGAAGATCATTGCTTCGTGTGCTCACTGTTTCAACACCATGAAGAATGAGTACCCCGAATTAGGCGGGAACTACGAGATGATTCATCACTCGGAACTCTTGAGCGAGTTGGTCAGTAGCGGTCGCTTGGTCACCGGTGACCGCTTGGCGGGCAAGGTCACTTATCACGACCCCTGTTACCTCGGTCGCCACAATCGCGTCTTCGAAGAGCCCCGTAATGCCATAGGGGGCATTGAAGGGCTTGAGGTTGTGGAGATGGAGCGTAACAAGGAAAAGAGCTTCTGTTGTGGCGCCGGTGGCGCTCGGATGTGGATGGAAGAGAACATCGGAACCCGCGTGAATCTCAATCGCACCAGCGAAGCCCTCGCCACGGGGGCCAACGTGGTGGCGACCGCTTGTCCGTATTGCATCATCATGTTGGACGACGCGGTAAAGACGAAGGGTGAGGGTGAACAGGCCATGGTGCTCGACATCTCTCAAGTCATCGAACTATCGCTCCAGGGCGACCAGCACTAGCGCCTAGTGGAGCAAGTGGTGCCCGTGCGCTACGAGCCAGTAGTAAAACCAGGGATAATAAAAACCCACGGGGTGCGAAAGATTTAGATAGGCCGAGAGGGCGAGCCCTCTCCAGAGGACTGGGTTGCCAGCCCAGGGGGCACTCCAGAGTGATACCCACATTACCAACGCCCCGCGCTCACGCCAAGTTGGCGCGCTCGTCGAGCGAAGACGCTCTGGTGAGGTTAGCCACACCAGCGCGAAGGACATGGCCAGTATGTGAATCCACCGGCCGTAATCCGATCCGACGAAAAAGAGCACCATATTGAGAGTCACCACGCTGGCTGCGATTACCCAGTGGCGCATGAATCCACTTAGCCCGTCCGGCGAAGTATTGATTCACCGACAAATAGGTAAGCCCCAGCAAAACCACGATGGTGAGATGTACGCGGGTGAACAACCTGTTGCGCCACCGGCCGAGAAAAGACATCAGAGTAACGCTAGTGGGACGCTGATGGTGCGGGTGGTTTCACGCTCCGCGAAAACTATCCCGCTTGACGCGCAACCGACTCTGCGGCTTTGGCCGCCGCTTCAGCGTCACCGAGGTACTGACCATCGAGAAAGTCCAGGTGATCATCGAGACGCATGCGATAGGGAATACCGGTGGGAATTTCCAGTTCGGCAATCTTCTCTTGAGAGATATTCTCGAGCAGCATACGCAGCGCACGCAGCGAGTTACCGTGGGCGACAACAATGACCGCCCCCCCGCGTGGACTTTCTTGGCGAAGGTCTTCGGCGATGACTTCGCGGAAATACGGAGTCATGCGAGCCACGACGTCCTTCAGACATTCGGTACGAGGCAGTGACTCACGAGGCACGTCGCGGTATCGAGGGTCGTGGTCACTCAAGTACTCGCTGCCATCTTCGAGCGGGGGTGGTGGTACGTCGTAACTACGGCGCCAGAGTTTGAGCTGGTCCATGCCGAACTTCTCGGCCGTTTCCTTCTTGTCTTTGCCGGTGAGGGCTCCGTAGTGGCGCTCGTTCAGGCGCCAACTGCGACGAACGGGGAGCCAACTGCGCCCCGCTGCGTGCAGGGCGAGGTCGGCGGTGCGGATAGCCCGGGTTAATAAAGAGGTGTGCAAAATTCGTAGATCGAGGTCTTTTTCGGCGGACAGCAGCTGTCCGGCGGCGATGGCCTCATCCACACCCTGGGCGGCGAGGTCTACGTCGTGCCACCCAGTAAAGAGGTTGCGGTCGTTCCAGTCGGAGCGACCGTGGCGAAGGAGAATCAGGTCAGGCACATCGACAGCGTAGTTGCCTGTCTAAATAGGGGCAAAATCTGATCAACAATCACGGCAAGGCGGATTGTGCTATCTGATGACTTCAACGAGCCTGAGTGAGTGAAGGCGAGTGTCGGTGGTAATAAGGGGAACGCCTAGGTGGTGGGCAAGCTCAACAGACAGAGCATCAGCCAATCGAAGGTCGTCGCGCCGCTTCCACGCCCCAGCCACCAATGGCGCCAGCGGGTGACGAGTGATTGGTGCTGCAGCAAGTTGCGTGAGCAACTCCTCGGTGATGGCGGCAGAAAGCGCTTCAGATTGGTGAAGTCGAACTAGTGCGCTCAGGCATTCAGAGTCCAGATGGGCTGGAGCGTGGAGTCCGTGACCCACTAGTCGCGTGGCAACCGATTCTCCGAGATGCAGCTCGGTTTTCCCCATATTTGCGCATCTGCGATTTTCCCGACTTTCTCAATGTAGAACACTTCCAGCCCCTTGTTAATTTTCTTGACAAGAGGACACTCAAGTTTGTATACTGGATTTATCGCAATCTGGCGTCTCGGAAGGTCCGAGAATCCAGACGTAAATTAAGGAGTATTTCATGCCAAAGGCAGTCGGAATCGACCTAGGTACCACCAACTCAGTAGTGAGCGTCCTCGAAGCGGGCGAGCCAATCGTTATCCCCAACGCCGAGGGTGGTCGCACGACCCCTTCGATCGTCGGTTTCTCTAAGACCGGCGAAGTCCTCGTCGGAGAGGTCGCCAAGCGTCAGGCCATCACCAACCCCGAGCGCACCATTCGTTCGGTCAAGCGTCACATGGGCGAGAACTGGACCGTCGACATCGACGGCACCAAGTACACCGCCCAGGAGATCTCGGCTCGTATTTTGCAAAAGCTCAAGCGCGACGCGGAAGCCTACTTGGGTGACACCGTCACCGAAGCGGTCATCACCGTTCCCGCCTACTTCAACGACGCCCAGCGCACCGCCACCCAAGAGGCTGGCACCATTGCGGGGCTGAAGGTCCTGCGTATCGTCAACGAGCCCACCGCCGCCGCACTCGCGTACGGTCTCGACAAGGGTGGCCAAGAGCAGACCGTTTTGGTCTTCGACCTTGGTGGAGGAACCTTCGACGTTTCGGTACTGGAGATTGCCGATGGCGTCTTCGAGGTGAAGTCCACCCACGGTGACACACACCTCGGTGGTGACGACTGGGACGACGCGGTTCGCGCCTACTTAATTAAGACCTTCAAGGACACCGAGGGCGTTGACCTGTCAACCGACAAGATGGCCTTCCAACGCTTAACGGAAGCGGCCGAAAAGGCCAAGATTGAATTGTCGGCCGTTCAAGAGACGACCATCAACTTGCCCTTCATCACCGCGACCGACTCTGGCCCTAAGCACCTGGACATTAAGTTGAGCCGTTCTAAGTTCAACGAACTGACCGCTGAACTGGTTGACCGTCTGCGCAAGCCCTTCGACCAGGCCATTAAGGACGCGGGTCTGACCCTCGACAAGATTGACCACGTCATCATGGTGGGTGGATCGACTCGTATTCCCGCCGTGCAAGAGCTCGTCACCAAGGTGACGGGTAAGGAGCCCAACAAGACCGTCAACCCCGACGAAGTAGTGGCCGTTGGCGCCGCCGTTCAAGCGGGTGTGTTGAAGGGCGACGTGAAGGACATCTTGCTCCTCGACGTCACTCCGCTCAGTCTCGGTATCGAGACCATGGGTGGTGTGATGACCAAGATCATCGAGCGCAACACGACCATTCCCACCAAGAAGAGCCAGACCTTCACGACCGCTGAGGATAACCAAGCCAGCGTTGAGGTGCACGTTCTCCAAGGTGAGCGCGAGATGGCGAACTACAACCAGACCTTGGGTAAGTTCACCCTCGTGGGTATTCCACCAGCGCCTCGGGGCACCCCTCAGATTGAGGTCACCTTTGACATTGACGCGAACGGCATCGTCCACGTCTCCGCCAAGGACCAGGCCACTGGTTCAACCCAGTCGATGACCATCACCGGTGGATCCTCGCTCTCGAAGGATGAGATCGACCGCATGGTTCGAGACGCCGAGGCTCACGCTGATGAGGACAAGGCCCGTCGCGCCGAAGCGGAGATTAAAAACACCGCTGACAACCTCGTCTACCAAACCGAGAAAATGCTGAAGGACCAAGCAGAGAACTTCCAGGGCACCGAGAAGGCTGATGTGGAGTCAGCGCTCGGCGAGCTCAAGGAAAAGCTCACCGGCACTGACTTTGACGCCATCAAGGCGGCCACTGAGAAGTTGAGCACCGTTTCCCAGGCTCTCGGTCAGCGTCTGTA
>CAIKUQ010000059.1 GCA_903830655.1 uncultured Actinomycetes bacterium
ATGTGGATCGACTCACCTGCATTTGTTGGACCACTCTCCTCTCGGACTAACTACGCCGACTTCAGTGTCTTTATGGGGCTCATTGTCGGTGGGCTGGCCTACTACTTGCTAGCTGGTCGATCAATTAAGGATGAGGCCACTGAGTAGTCGACGCGGGCCAGCCCTGCAGCGCGTTTTAGTAACGCTAAACAAGTATCCCCGCCTCTTTAAGAGACGGGGATACTTGTTTGAAGCGTTAGAAGTAAATCGAGACTACGGGGCGGTGCTGGTTGAACCGAATCCCTGGTAGGTGTAGTACTTAACCCACTGAACCTTCATAGTTGAAGTTGTTCCATTTGGAGCGGCGGGTGAGACGATTCCACCGATTGCGTCGTTGAGAATCAAGAAGAACCGGTCATTGAACGGCCAGGTGCCGCCAACTTGAACAGGAATTTGCGCCCCCGCACCCTCACCATAGATAAAGGCTGGCTTGCCGGGTTGCGTGATCTTGATATTGCCAGTGCTTGGGATGTACGTGTCGGTTGCCCAAATTTTTCCATCGAGGGTGTAGGCGATTGAGTTTGGCTTCCACAAGATTCCGTAGGTGTGATAACCGCTTCTCATCTTGGCACCGACTTCAGTGGCGTTGACTTCACGAACGCGAGCCTCGCTGGGGCCAACATGACTGGAGCCAAGCTGGCTGGAGCGACCTCGGGGCACATCACCGGGACTCCTGCTTCATTGCCCAAGAGTTGGCAGATTGTTGGGGGATACCTAATTGGACCAGGCGCAAACTTGGCTCAGGCCAACCTCAGTGGACTGACCTTCGCAAAGGCCAACCTCTCGGGTGCGAGCTTCTACCAAGCAAATCTCACCAATGTTGACTTTGGGCACTCGAACCTTTCGAAGGCGTCACTTTCGGCAGCCACTTTGAATGGGGCTAAGTTCGTCCACGCCAAAATGAAGGGGGCGATCTCAGCCTATGAAAAAGGTCAGCCCGCCAATCTCCCTAAGTACTGGAAGATGATCACCGGGCAGTACGAGGGAGCGCCCGTGGCGTATCTCGTTGGACCCGGGGCGAGCATCGGTGGCGCGCAACTAAGTGGTGCCGATTTTGCCGGTATGAACCTAACTGGTATCTACCTTGCTGGTGCTCATTTAACCAGCGCGAACTTCACGGGAACTAATTTGACCCGCGCGAACTTGGCGAGTGCTGGGCTCGGTACCGCAAACTTTACCGGGGCAAATCTGACCGGCGCCTCAATTAAGGCCGCAGATATGAGTGGTGCGAACTTGATGAACGCCAAGTTCATCAACGCAAACCTCTTGGGCTCAAGGTTGCTAAGCGTAGCTAATGCGTCGAGTGCCAAATTTAAGGGGGCCAAGTGCCCCGATGGCAAGATTTTCGGAAATGCGGGAGCTGACTGCCAGTTGTCCTTCTAAATCCTCGCTCGACCCAGTAGGGCGAATGTAGGCAAAATTCCTCGACCCGTTCTCCTAACATCGATTTATGGACAACCAAGCGGTAGTTGGAACGAACTTCCGACCGGACATTCAGGGTTTACGTGGTGTGGCCGTTGCTTTAGTAATTCTTTGTCACGCGTCTATCTCTGGTTTTACCGGAGGGTTTATTGGCGTCGACATGTTTTTCGTCATCTCGGGTTTTGTGATTACACAAACGTTAGTTAACCACCGCGTCGGCTCGATCGGTTCACAACTGCGTTACTTCTACCAACGCCGAATTCTTCGCATCATCCCAGCGGCGACTTCAGTGTTACTAGTTACCTTGATTGCTAGCTATTTTCTCTTTCACAAGCAACTGCCTTCTAACCTTCTTAACAACACACAATGGGCAACGCTGTTTTCGGGAAATTTTTATCTGATTCACATTTCTGCGGATTACTTCATTCAAGGATTGAAACCTGCAGTGCTAACCCACTACTGGTCCTTAGGGGTTGAAGAGCAGTTTTACGTTGCCTTCCCGCTGGCACTTCTCGCACTCGGTTTGGTTAAAAATGATCGAGCCCGAAAAATCCTTTGGTGGAGCTTTCTTCTGGCCATCGTCATCGGTTCGTTTATTTATTCACTCCATCAATCATGGATAAATCCAGTTGTTGCCTACTACTCACCCTTCACCCGGGCGTGGGAACTTGGCTTTGGGGCACTCGTAGCGCTCGCGCCTCGCTTCATGAAACCAGTCATTCCATTCTTTTCGGACGCTCTCGTTCTTGTCTCGGTAGGTGTCTTAATAAAGGCAATGCTCATCACCAATCCCGCCAGTATCTATCCGGGCTCACTCGCCTGGCTAGTGGTCGCGCCCACGGGAGCGATCTTGCTAGCCGGCGCCAGTAACCGAAGCGTAGCGGTGCGGATGATTGGCCTTCAGCCACTTCGATTTATTGGAGATATCTCGTATTCGCTGTATCTGTATCACTACATCTGGTTGGTTATTCCCGAATACTTTCGGCGCCCCCAGATAAGTACCCAGGCGCGGTTAGTCGAAATTATGGGAGCGGTTATCTGCGCCACGGTGAGCACATACCTATTCGAAAATCCAATTCGAAGGTCGGCGCGATTAAAGAGCGACGGTTGGTCGACGGTATTGATTCTGCTCATCAGTTTGAGTGCAGTATTTGTAACTATCCTGGCTCTTCGATACGCATTGCACCTCTAGTAACCAGTGATGTACGCCGGCGCAGATAAAACCAAATTGGTGCGATAGATCAATTTCATCTGGTTGATGACGTAGGTGGCCTCAACGGCGTAACCCCATCCACTGGGGTGAATCCCATCTTGACCGTGCAGGGTCACCGCGGCGCCATTGACTCGTGCCGTCCAAGTAAAGCGTTGGCGCTTAGACATCGTGGTCCATAGAGGGATGTACACCGAGTTGGTCGATGCAGCGACCTCGTGAGAATAGATATCGCTAATAATCAACTGGAGATGGTTGAAATAGTCCATTGAGCTAATTGGCATCCCCAACCACAAAACACCACAGTGCCTAGCGGCTGCTAAGGCTAAGACTGCGTGGACCCTGCTGGCGTAGATTCTTTTCCAGCGGGCCGTGCCAAAGTTTTCGCTAACGCCACCGCCAGAAAGTCCCTGTGCGTCGTTACCGCCAAAAGAAACAATGAGCAGATTTGGGTGGTATTGATTGAGATCGTCACGAACCGCGGTAATCCAATTGTAAAGAGCCAGGTCCGAAAGCCCCGTAGAGCCGCGATCATCTGTGTAGAAGTGAATCCAATTGTTGCGTGAAAGCTTGTCCTGCATTGCGTGCCCGCGGCCCCATCCAAGTGAGTCGCCGACCTGCAACACAGTGCAGGAACGAACCGCAGCTTTTGTGGTGGTTGTCGTGCTGCTGGATATCGGAAGAATTGTAGTCGTTGTCGTTGTGGTCTCGGGAATCGTAGTTGTGCTCGACGATTCGGAGGTCGTCGTGGTGGGGCTGGAAGTCGTTGTCGGTGGCGAAGCGACAAAAGGGGTAATCAGCGGGCAGGTGGTTCGGTAGTTTGCTGATCCGCCTATGACAATCGGAGGATTCACGATTGGGGGACTGTGCTGAGAAGTCGTAGTGGTGGCTGGGCTAGAGGTAGTCCCGCCGTGGTTGGTGGTGGTTGTAATTAAGCCAGTGGTTGTGGAAGTGGACACCGTGCTGGTGGTTGAGGTGCTCACCGTTACCGAGTGATGATGGGGTTTGCCACTCAATTGTTGAAGCGTGACCCCGGCCACCAATAGAAGAGCCAATACTGAGCTGAGGATAATTCGTAATTTCATTTGCCGCTTTAATGTCCAATTCGCCAGTTGACTTGTACCTTAATTAGTCTCCCATTTCGTTGCGGAATTATGCATTCAACCGACCAGAAGCGTGTGATTTGGTAGGATTTCCGTGCACGCGCCGTAAACGAGGCGTTAATTGCTGATATGCGAGGAAATAACATGAAGGTTCTTGTACTTGGTGGAGATGGATTCTGCGGTTGGCCCACCGCCCTGCACCTTTCAGACATTGGACACGAAGTCATCATTATTGACAACCTCAGCCGTCGTGAGATTGACCTTGAACTCGAAGTTGACTCGCTTACCCCAATTCGCCCAATTGGTGAGCGAATTCGTGTCTGGAAAGAGAAGTCGGGTAAGGATATTGGCTTTGTCCACCTCGACCTCGCCGAAGAGTACGACCGCTTAGCCCAGCTCATTGTTGAGGAAAAGCCTGACGCCATTGTTCACTTCGGAGAGCAGCGCGCCGCGCCGTATTCGATGCGCTCAACTATTGCTAAGCGCTACACCATTGACAACAACGTGCGCGGAACGCATAACGTCTTGGCCGCAATTGTGGCTTCCGGCATGGACATTCAGCTCGTTCACCTCGGCACCATGGGTGTCTACGGGTATGGCTGGTCGGGGTCCGCTCCTATTCCAGAGGGATACCTCACCGTTAAGGTGCCCACCCCCGATGGAGATATCGAGCGCGAGATTTTGCACCCTGCCAACCCCGGTTCGGTGTACCACCTAACTAAGACACTCGACCAGTTGCTCTTCGCCTTCTACTGCGCGAACGACCAACTTCGGATTACCGACCTTCACCAGGGGATCGTGTGGGGAACTCAGACACCTCAGACCGCCTTGGATGAGCGTCTGATTAACCGTTTCGACTACGACGGTGATTACGGAACCGTTCTCAACCGTTTCTTGATGCAGGCCGCTATTGGCCACCCCCTGACCGTTCACGGCACCGGTGGACAGACCCGCGCTTTCATCCACATTCGCGACACGGTCCGCTGCATCCAGATTGCCTTGGAGAATCCACCTACCGCAGGAGAAAAGCCCAAGGTGTTCAACCAGGTAACCGAAACTCACCGAGTTAAGGAATTAGCTGAGATGATCTCTGGTCTGACTGGCGTGGAGGTCGCGTATCTGCCCAACCCACGCCGTGAAGCAGCGGAGAACGACCTAAATGTTTCTCGTGACAAGTTCTTGGCTTTGGGGCTTAACCCCACCAAGTTGTCCGAAGGGCTCTTGGACGAGGTTCGCGATATCGCTCAAAAGTACAAGGACCGTGCGGATACCACCAAGATCATCGCCCGTTCCGTTTGGCGCCAGGGCATGGAGACTGCTCCCGACTTAATGAAGTAATACTCCTTGGGGTCACGCTCGTAAAGAGGTCAGGTAGCCAAGGTCTTTATTCAGTGTTTCGGTCGGTCGGTGTGTTATCCCACAACTGCGGCAGTTTGGTTGGCAAACTGTCACTATGTCGAAAATCTATGATTATGTCCCCCACCCTCGTGGAGCTGAACTAGCGTCCGGCAAACCAGTAAAAACTACAGATCAGCGTAGGGTGAATCATCAAAATCCGATTGTTCGGTTCAACGCCAAATTTGGCTTACGAATCACCCTGGTTGTTGGAACCATGTGGATGGCCTACCTGTTTACCGTCTTGGCCTTCTTCGCACTTCCTTCGGCTATCAAGCAAGGCACGTATTACATAATTGTTTGGCTCTCCAGTAGTTTCTTGCAGCTGGTGCTCTTACCAATAATCATCGTGGGCCAGAATATTCAAGCCGCCGCCGCCGACAAGCGTGCTGAAGACACCTACCGTGATGCTGAAGCTGTTCTTAAAGAAGCTGAAGAGATTCAAAAGCACTTGCTCGCTCAAGACGAGGCTATTTCCGACATTGTCACTCGCCTCGAAGCCATGATGGATCACCTCAAGCCGGAAAAATAGCTTGAGGAATTGAGGTAAGAATAAGAAGATGAGTTCTCTCGCCATCCTGCTCGCCATCGCTAATCCCCACAAAGGCCAGGTCTTGCCCTATGCGAGATTTGTTGTCCTCA
This sequence comes from uncultured Actinomycetes bacterium, assembly GCA_903830655.1. Taxonomy (GTDB): domain Bacteria; phylum Actinomycetota; class Acidimicrobiia; order Acidimicrobiales; family RAAP-2; genus RAAP-2. Next base: position 5,812 of record CAIKUQ010000059.1, read on the forward strand.
TCATCCCGCTCGTCGGTTTGTTCGTCTACTTCGTTTTTCTCAAGAAGCGGTAGATGCCGGAGAGCCGCTTTCCATATGTCCCGCTGAATTCAGCCGGATACAAAATGGCAATGGGGTTGCGACCACTCGAAGAAAGTGAGTGGCTGCAGGTTGATCACCGTTGGGCCGAACAGGTCCAAAAGAAGCGTGAGCTGCTCGAATCAACCCCAGATATTGTGATCGCGACTCGGCCGGGCGCAGACCAGGGGAGCGCCGAAGTTCTCTCGATGATTCTCGCGAACCTGGCGACTCACCACCCCACCGTAGAGAGAACTGTCTCTACGAGCGAGCACCCAATCGTTGCCGCGAGTCGCCTAGTGCAAGAGGATCTCTGCTTGTTGGTCAAATCCGACACCTGGCGCCTAGAGGCGGCCTCAGTTTGTTTTCCATCACGTTGGTTTTTGCCCAGCAAGATTGGCCACACGATGGACGAGATTCATCAACCAGTACCGGGATACGACACTCAACTGGCCAGTCCCACTAATGCTTTATTCGACCGACTCAACAGCGAAAAGTCTTATTGGCGTTTGAATTGGACTTTGATTGATAACCCAGAACTGCACCAACCAATCAGTATTCGCACTAGCCCCAGTGGTTCGTTAGATGATTGGTTCTTTCGCGTAGAGCGTCAGACTCTTCGTTTCATTCCGAACTCCTCGAGCATTCTATTTACGATTCGAAATTACGTTGCGCCCGCCAGTGAACTCGCCGTCGAATACGAGGGGTTCACCGAAGAATTGTTGCGTTCAATTGAAACCGCTCCCCGTGAAATGCAAGAGTACAAGGGATGGATTGGCGCAGCTGAAAAGATCCGCGCGAACCTGAGTTAGCGCAGTATGACGTTCTCTAAGTAGGCGTTAGTTAATTGAATTTGGGCGAATGCGATGAGAGCGGTGATAATTCCGGCGAATGGCGTCGTAGTGACAACGATCATCCACATAGCCATTCCCACAGCGTCATTCATTGTTGAATGTGCGGTATTTCCGAGTAACTCACGTCGCAACAGCCCCATCAAAACCAACAAATTCCCAATTGGTAGCAACGCCCAAAAGGTCCAGTGTGACTGGAAGGAGCGAACAGCTTGCGCCGTTATCGCCCAGGCCATCACCAAGCAAAAAACGACCATGCCCAGCAGAGGCAGCAGCCAGAACTTAGAGAAGGGGTTTGAACCGGTCGGCCAATTCGTGAGTATCGAAGCCAACAAGTTGAGGCCAGTGAAATAGCCCAAAGGCGCTAAATATCGAACACGGGCGATTGAACGAACTCGGTCGAGCGAGGCCAGCACCTCCCTGGCACTAGCTCGGCCAGAATGAAAGGGCCTGGTTACATTCGACCATTGCAATCCAGTCCAAACACGCCATTGGTCCTGGCCACTGGGATCGGGATACCAGCCAGACGGGGCTGGCGCGGTGGACTCATTCATCTCACTAGCCTTACATACAGGTCTTAAAGGATGTTTGAAATGGTCTATCGCGGCGCGCAAGCTCCAGAACTGAACGGAAACACGGTCGTCGACTCGAGCTCACTTGACGTGACTCTATCGACAGTCCACCACTCGGCCACTAGCTGGCACAAACTCGCAATTGCCGACCGAGTGGCGATTCTGAATGAGATTTTGGTGGACACTGTGGCGATTTCGCGTGAATGGACGCTAGCGGCGTGTGAACACAAAGGGTTAGATCCCGATGCTCCCGAATATGGAGAGGAGCTCTTCGCCGGGGTTGGCACATTCGTCCGACTGGTTCGCACCTTCCGTGATTCGCTGCACGATCTTGATAAATCGGGGCGACCGCACTACCCCGGTCCGCTTAAGCGCCATTCAAATGATCGAATCAGTGTCGGCGTTGCACCGGCCAATCTATTTGACCGCATTCTCTACCTAGGTATGTCCGCTGAAGTCTGGATGCAGCCGGGGGTAGATGAGCAACAAGTCCAAGAGGGTCAGGCGATGGCCTACAAGCCAGGTGGTTCAACACCCGGGGTTTGCCTCGTTCTCGGAGCCGGAAACGTCGCCTCGCTGGCTCCCCGTGACGCCCTGAATCAGCTCTTCGGTGAGAACCACACCGTGTTGATAAAAGCCAATCCAGTTAATGACTATCTAGTTCCCTACTGGGAGCGGGCTATGCGTGCACTCATAGCGCCGGGATACTTACGAATCGTCAAGGGCGATACCGCCGCGGGGGTCTATTTAACCAATCACGATCTTGTCGATCACATACACATCACCGGTTCAGATAAGACCTATGAAGCAATCGTCTTTGGCGTGGGCGAAGAGGGAAAGAAAAACAAGGAAGCCAACAGGCCAGTAACAACGAAACACGTGTCGGCCGAATTGGGCTGCGTAACGCCGATTGTGATTCTCCCGGGCCACTGGTCAACCAAACAGCTCAAGTACCAGGCTCGGCACCTAGCTACGATGTTTACCAATAATGATGGGTTCAACTGCGTGACCCCGCGCGTCATCATCACTCACGAACAGTGGCCGCAGCGCGAGGAGTTTATGGGGCTATTTTTCGAGCAACTAAAACAACTTCCAACCCGAATGGCTTATTACCCCGGTGCGTGGAAGCGACAAGCAGAATTTGTCGCTTCGTCAAGGCAATCAACCAAAATCGGCACCGAAAATGAGACCACCATGGCGTGGACAATAGTGCCCGATGTGGACAGTTCCGACGTCAACAACATCGCCTTTAGCCAAGAGGCCTGGTGTTCGGTAATCGCGCAAACGAGTTTGCGGGCCAATTCCCTGGAGGATTTCGCGCGAGCGGCCGCACGGCTTTGTAATGAAGTTTTGTGGGGGACTCTTTCAGCGACCGTGATTGCTCATCCCTCAACTATCAAGAAGCTCTCCAATGTGGTCGAAGAGTTAGTTGGATCATTGGAATACGGAACAGTCGGCCTAAATGCCTGGGGGGCTGCTTCACTGGCATTTTCAACCTCGGTGTGGGGGGCCTATCCGGGCCACATCGCAACGGACATTCAGTCAGGAACTGGTTTCGTGGGAAACGCATTCATGTTCTCAACTGCTCAAAAGACAGTTCTGCGTGGGGCCTTTAGGCCACTCCTGACTCCATCGTGGTTCGCGGGAATTAAGAACAGCCGAGAAATTATGGAACGGTTTGTTCGGTTTGAGGCCGCGCCGAGCTGGCTAAAGATCCCCGCGTTGCTACGGAGCGCGCTGAAGGGTTAGGGCTTAAAAAGGGCCACTGAATACAGTCCGCCGGCGACACACCGGCTTGAACCACACGCCAAAGTCGTAATGGGGTTAGGAAAGTAACTTACGGGAAGTGGCGAAAAGCTGCTCCCCGTGATAGCCGTTACCATGCCGGTTCCAACTTTATTCTGACCGGCACTCACGCAGTGTTCGGTATTTAAGCAAGCGAAGGCAAAGGTCTGACCGGCGATTAGCGATGCTGTCCACGTCTTGCCAAAGTCGCTCGAGCGCCACAAATGGCTGTGAGTGGTGCTGGTGTCCTTCGCGACACAGTTAGACAAGGAGCAAGAAAGATTTGTCAGGGTTCCGGTAAGGGGAGTTGATTGGAACCAAGTTTGGCCTGAGTTACTTGTGCTCCAAGTTGAGTTGGCACTCGCTGCGACACAACGCTTACTCGAGGTGCACGAGAGGCTGGTGGCATCAAATGGCGTGGCCACTCGAGATGTCCAGGTGACCCCGGCGTCGGTGGTGAGAAAGAACTGGGCCGCCGAATCCTTACCCCCCATGTCAATAACGGCACACGAGTTCGGGGCGAAACAAGAAACCGCTTCAACCGCTGAAGATATCGTCGGTGACGCTAGAGCCACAAGACTGTCGGAAGTCGAGCTGAATCGCCAAAGCAAATCACCATCAATGGATGAGCCAAAAATAATGCAACCGTCATTCCAGCAGGAAGATCCCTGGAAGGTAGGGGAGTTTGCGTGGGGCAGATCTAGCGATGCCCAGCTAGTCCCCTTCGATACCTGAGCGCTAGTTGCTCCCGTTCCGGTACCGCTGGATGAACCTAAAACAAAACAGGTGTTGTTCGAGGTGCACGCTGAAGCCATGATTGGCGCGGCCAATGTCAGAGTGGGCTCGCCATTGACCTGGTTGGTGTTTTGTTGGACCAAAGGTGATGACCCCGAGTTCATCGAAACAATCAAAATAAGTACTAGGGCAGCCAGAACGACGCCACCAATAATTTGGTAACGCGGCTTGGTGAGTTGTTCCTTCAGAGCCAAGGCTTACTGCGCCGCTCGAATGGCGTCGCTGAGTACGCTCAAACCATCAGCCAACTGCTCATCGGTGATTACCAATGGGGGGAGCAAGCGAATCACATTTCCGTATGTTCCACACGAAAGAGCGATAACGCCCTGTTCGTTGCAGTACTTCACGATGGCCTTAGCGGCTCCAGCGTTGGGGCTCTTGGTACCGGGCTCAACGAGTTCGATGGCAATCATCGCGCCTCGTCCACGAACCTCTCCCATGATGCGAACCTCACCTTGGAGGTCGGCCAAGTGCTTGAGCACGACTTCGCCAATGTGGCGCGCCTTAGTAGCAAGGTTCTGGCTCTTCATGAACTTGATAACCGCCACCGCAGCGGCGGCGGCCACTGGGTTTCCACCGTAGGTACCGCCAAGTCCACCTTCGTGAACGGCGTTCATGAGTTCCGCGCGACCAGTAACAGCAGCGAGTGGCATCCCACCCGCCAAACCCTTAGCGGTCGTAATCATGTCCGGCACTACGCCTTCGTGGCTCGAGGCAAACCAATCACCGGTGCGGCAGAATCCACTTTGAATTTCATCTGCAATGAACACTGCACCATTGGACTTACACCACTCTGAAAGTGCGGGCAAGAAGCCCTCAGCGGGAACGATGAATCCACCTTCACCTTGGATGGGCTCAATGATTACTGCGGCTACGTTTTGTGCACCAACTTGAGCTTCAACCATGGCGAGTGCACGTTCGGCGGCTTCCTTACCACCTAACCCATCGTGGAAGGGGTAGCTCATTGGCACTCGGTAGATCTCGGGAGCGAAGGGTCCAAACTTGTCTTTGTAAGGCATGTTCTTCGCGGTCAGCGCCATCGTCAAGTTGGTACGACCGTGGTACGCGTGGTCAAACACAACGACAGCTTGGCGGCCAGTCGCGTGACGTGAAATCTTGATCGCGTTCTCCACCGCTTCAGCACCAGAGTTAAAGAGGGCGCTGGTCTTAGCGTGGTCGCCGGGGGTAAGTTCGGCGAGCAGTTCGCACACTTCGACGTAACTTTCGTACGGGGTGACCATGAAACAGGTGTGTAAAAAATCGTTGGCCTGGTCGGCGATGGCCTTCGCAACTTCGGGAACTGCGTGACCAATCGAGACAACGGCGATGCCGGCGCCAAGGTCTAAGAAGCGGTTGCCGTCAATGTCGAGCAGAATCGCACCTTCCGCCTTGTCGATATAGACCGGTAGGCCCTGGCTAACGCCTTTGGAAACGACCTTGTGGCGACGGTCGTGCATCGCTTGGGACTTTGGTCCGGGGATGGCCGTTACGAGTTTGCGAACCGAGCCGACTGCTTCGTTGGATACTGACATGGAAACTCCTGAGGTGCTGAACGTGTTCTCTAGCGTAGTTGGCAAGAGAAATATGGCCCCGAACGGTCCTCCCGAACGGGGCCATATGGCGGAAGCGGTGGGATTTGAACCCACGGTGCCCGTAGACACAGCAGTTTTCGAGACTGCCCGATTCGGCCGCTCTCGCACGCTTCCGTCGATAATCCTACAAGAAATAGCAAGCCCTCCCCAAGGCTCCTAATCTGAAG
>CAIKUQ010000060.1 GCA_903830655.1 uncultured Actinomycetes bacterium
AAAGAGTCATTAAAGATCTACGTGGTGCCAATTATTTTTCTCGTCTACACCTTGGTCCGCGGGGCCATCACCCACACCTACCCCTACAAGTTTTTCGATGTTGCCGTGTACGGATACCAATCAATCCTCATCACCATGTTGATAATTATCGTGGGCTCTTATCTGTTCATCGTCCCGCTGATTTGGCTAGATAAGTGGCGAGGCGGTTCCTCGCTACAGTCGTAGTGATCTAATTAGGAGGAAGTATGTGTAGTCAAGTCACCTGCCCTACGTGCAACAAGCCAACCTGGACCGGATGTGGCGAGCATATTGAAGAGGCGCTCGCAACTGTGGCCACTGAAGATCGGTGCACCTGCGCTCGGTAGTCAATTAAGAGAAGAAAAAAGGCCCGCCATTAGGCGGGCCTTTTTCTTTGGGCTACTCGTTAGTTGTAGAAACGACGACGAATCTCGAACATGGCTAGGGCACCGAGAACCATAAAGCTCAAGGCAATGCCACCAATAAGTCCAGTGTCTAAACCAGTGTGAGCCAAGGCGGCGGCGCTGATTTTGATCTTCGCGGCCATTGCGCGGGTGTTCCCGGCGGGGTTCTTTCCCTGTGCTTGCAACGTGTGAATTCCAGCGGACAGAGTGTTTGGAATGGTGAAGCGGTGGGTGAAAGCACCATGCGAGTCAGTAGTAACTGAGCCTAGGTGGGTTGCCTCGATGCTCAGTCGCGTGAAGTTGTAAGGTCGTCGATGTGGCAACTCTTTCTCGACCATCTCTCGATAGGCGCGTAACTGCTGAGGTTTTGGGCAGTGCGCTCCTCACCACCATCGTTATTGGGTCCGGCATTGCCGCACAACAGCTCTCGCCTACGGATGTTGGCCTGCAACTGCTTGAAAACACCCTGATTACGGGGGCGGGTCTCTTTGCCCTCATTTCTCTTTTTGGGCCGATTTCTGGGGCTCACTTCAACCCCGTGGTCACCCTCGCCGATGTCTATTTTCGCGGCACCGACTGGCGAGACCTCTTGTTCTATGTACCAAGCCAGATCGTGGGCTGTATTTCGGGGGCGTTGTTGGCAAACTTCATCTTTGCCCTCCCCGTAATCTCCTGGTCTCAGCACCACCGTATTAATGGGCCTCATTTCGTCTCGGAGATTGTGGCCACCGCGGGACTCTTGCTCGTGATCTTTGGCTTGAATCGCTCGGGCAAAGCGGACATCACACCGGCTGGAGTAGCGGCGTATATAACGGCCGCCTACTTCTTTACCTCGTCCACAAGCTTCGCGAACCCGGCAATCACCATTGGCCGCATGTTCTCCAATACCTTTGCCGGGATCGCTCCCAGTTCGGTGCCGGGTTTCATCGGCGCCCAACTACTGGGTCTGGCTCTGGCCGTAGGACTGGTGACCTACCTCTGGCCCTCGAAGAGTTCAGCCGAATCAAAATAACCCGTCAGATTTTATGTCGCTGACCTTTTGATTAGTTTGCATCAGCGAGCAACTGGAAGAGATTGAAGTCATTGTTGTTGGCGAATGGTTGGCCGGACTTCGCTCTGGGCAATTTCTCAGCGAGAACGGTTTTCACGTTGCTCTCACTTCAAGAATTGAACTCACGTAGTCACCCCAAGAGAAAACATCACGAACAAGATGTCCCACATGGCGAAAGAGGGGTTTGCCTACGCTTCTTGAGATTGATTGTGAACGCTCTAGCTCCGGTTTGGCTTTTCCTTGAAAAGGTCTCCCAGGTGGGTGTGCTTAAAACCTGAGTCATACTTAAGCCCATATCCAAATAGTCGATCCCAGCCGACGTGTCCGAGCCAAATCAGACCAATGGCCAAGGTGAGCGGGTGGTGCCAACCCAACAGAATTGTCAGCGAAGGTAGTAAGTAACTATGACCGGCGTTATACAAGAATGCGCCAATAGTGGTGTTGCGGACATACCCAATCATGAAGATGTCAGGGACAAACAGCAGGGCTGGGTAGATCCACCAGTGCTGATGGGTTAAGGCGAACAATATGACGGAGGTCACGAACAGAACTCCGCCGTCTAGACGTAACCACAGCCGCGGCCTCCCCGCGACAAATCCTTCGTCCATTACCAAACTCCCTATTTTGCTCGCACGAAATTTACCGCTGCCGTAGTACGGCGGCGGGGATCTGCCCGAGTGCTTTAGCGTAAGCGCTGTCTGGTGCATCGGGGGCCACCATGCCTCGGTCGAGAGGACCCGCGGGGTCGCAATTAATAAACACCAGGTCCTTCACCCCAATCCTGGTAAAGCACTCTCTGAGTAAAGGTCGAAGATGATCATATTGGGCGTTTTCCCCCTCGCTGTAGAAGCCGCCACTGGCAATGATGAAGGTGACGGGCAGATCGGCCAATGAGTCAGAGTTGTCGTAGAAGGTCTTGACGTTGATGACTCGGTCAATCCAGGCTTTGAGCGAACTGGGTGGTCCCCAGTTGTACATGGGTGTGGCGATGACGAGTGCACTCGCTGCGAGTAACTCGTCGGTCAGTTCGTTGGCGAGCGCGAAGGCGCTTTTGTCGGCGTCGGTCTGACTCGCTAGGGGGGTTCTGCCCGCACGCTGTTCTTCGAAACTTAAGTGAGGAATATCACTGGTGAACCGACGACGCAACTCAGTGCCTTCGTGGGCCGTCAAGAATTGAGATTCGAATTCATCTAATAACTTGGTTGACCATGAATCTTCGCCGCGGGTGGAAGTGTGAACGCCTAGTAGATAACTCATCTCGACGAGGTTAGTGACTTACTTAGTGGCTTGAAGCGTGTAACTGGCCGGGAGGCGTTCGGGCTGATCTCTAAGGCGCCACTCTCCACCACCGATTTCTTCCATCAGTTCGCCGAGCGCACAGTACGGCACAGATTGGTGCTCTTCAAAGTGGGTAAGTGTCAAACCTGCCGATTGCAGAGCGGTAAAAATTTCACCTAGCCCGTGATTAAAACAAATGGAGTCTGGCGAATCCAGAGTTCCCTCGTGCTTCACGTAGGAGGTCTCTTCACTAAACCGGACACCCGCGGATTCAAAGTAGGGGTACTCGAGGCGGACGGTGCCATCGGGGTAGGCGTCAGAGAGCGCCCACAACATAGGGTGGCCTTCGCGAATGAACAGCCGCCCACCAGGTCGCAAAAGAGCGGCGACGACTTGGGCCCATCGAGCGATGTCGGGAATCCAGCAGAGTGCTCCGATGCCCGTGTACACCAAGTCGTAAGTGTTTCCCTTGAGCGCGGTGGCGGCGTCGTAAACGTCACTCTCGACAAAATTGGCAGGTAGTCCAAACTCTCTTGAGAGCGAGCGAGCCGCCTCAACCGCCTTGGGGGAAAAATCGATACCGGTAACCGACTGCGCCCCAAGTCGTTTCAGCGACAAAGTGTCGGTTCCTATGTGGCACTGCAGGTGGACGATATCGAGACCCTCCACCGAGCCCAAGTGTGGAAGATCAAAGGCGACCACATCAGAGATAAAAGTTGGATCGGTTCGAAACTTGTCCAGGTCGTAAGCGGTGAGGTGGTGCGGTACCCGGCTGTCCCAATTAGCTCGATTTAGTGCCAGATACTCATCGGTCATGGATACGAGATTACCGCGCAGGAAACTTCTTATCTCGATGACACCAACAAGATGCCGACGAACCAAAAGCTAAGTCCGGCAGCGGCTCCTCGCTCAATCAAACCGAACAAGGGCCATTTTCGAGCCTGCGCGATCAACATAAGGATGATTCCAATAATTAAATAGAGGCTCACAAAATCAAAGACATATTTGCCTCCCGTACCTCTAGCGGCTGAACCCAGGTGGCTAAAAAGGAGCGAATAGAGTGTCGCGGCTAAAAAGACCATCACTACGCCCGAGACGTGGAGTGCTCCGACGAATGTCTTCACTGTTGCCGAAATATCCATTGGGAAAACCGCCAAGACCGCGATGCCAAATGAATACAGCAAACAAAGTATCGGGAGCAGTGTTGAGTCTGGTGCGTAGGCGTGCGTGGCGATTGCGGCGCCAATTCCAGAAATAACAAAGGTGAGATTATGAACGGCGTACACGCGTGGGTATCGCGAATGAGCGTAGGCGCTAATTAAGTCGTAGCGCGGGGAGTGATTTGTTTCGGCAAAGTGGAGCCAGGCCAGTAGGGCATTTCCTCCCACCAGACCAAGAAGAATTAAAAATGTCCAGGTGATCTGTTCAGTCATGGTGGGTAACCAAAGGTGTCACTAGGCAACTTTGACCGAGTAGGTGCAAACGAACCAGGCCCCGTGAAATTCGGTGGCGACGTTTTGCCATCCAGTAATACAGCGAATCATGAAATGTGAGTAGTGCTCGACTTCGGTTCAGGAATATCACCCAGCGACCAAGTAGCCCCCACACTCCAGAGAGTTCGCTCAGTGCTTGGGCCACCGCCGTTGAAGCGGAACCAATTGTGCCATCGCTGGTTCGAACAAGGACCGTTTGGGCAAGCGGAAGCGACTCGACATGTGGCCAGGTGCATTCCGATGCTGGGGTACAGGTCAATCGATTCGCTTTATCCTTGCGCAAGAGCCAGCTGGCACAGGCCCGGCACAGGCCGCAATCTCCATCAAAGAGAACCTCGGAAGAATCATGCATCTAACGATTTTACGGCGGGGGGCTGACCTGAGCACCGGATGGGTGAGGGTGGCTCAAAATACCTCTCCGGGGTCACTAGGAGGTGGCGTAAATTAGTTAGATGAAACGACTTCTGTTGCTCAGCGCAGTAGTCATTTCAATAGTGGCGCCGACCCCAGGCTTCGCCAAAGGCAACCACGCTCCTCCCACTTATTCGGCTTCACTCTTTGCGGGCAGTGTGAGTTCTTATCTCCAAACACGTACGGGGGTTGTGAGCATCGCGGTGTATGACCATCTCACCCATAAGACCTGGGCGCTGCTTCCAGCGAAACTCAATCACGCCGCCAGCGTCTCCAAAGTCGACATCATGGCGGCATACCTGCATCAACTCCAGGTGAAAAAGCAATCACTCACCGCGGCCAATCTGACCAGGCTCACCCAAATGATTGAATACAGCGATAATGCCGATGCGGCCTATTTCTATCGACTGATTGGAGTGTGTCAGGGACTCACCACATTCAACGCCATGATCCCTTTAACCGCGACAACTCCAGTGTGCCCTCACGGAGACATTTATGGCTGGGGGATAATGAACACCACCGTTCTCGATCAGCTACGGGTGGTGAAATTGTTTTCCACGAAAAACTCTATCCTGACCGCGGCCTCGCGAAAGCTTGGGCTTAGTCTCATGGAACACATCTCGGCTGGTGACACGTGGGGGGTGTCGACCGGTCCCCAAAAGGGGAGCACCGTTGCCTTCAAAAATGGCTGGTCACCACTGACCTCAACTAGTGACTGGCAGATCAATTCAATTGGGTGGATTCGAGGGTCGGGCCGAAACTATGACATTGCGGTTATGTCCAGCGGGGACCCGAGTTTTGCGTACGGGGTCGCAACGATTGGGCAAACGGCTCAATTGATTTGGGATATTTTGACCAAGAATAAATAGGGCGAAAATTCCAGCGGACAAAGTCGCCCTCTTGGACCGCTGACCCATAACATTTAGAAGGTTGTTTTACAAAATGTGTCAGCGAATAAGGAACAACGATGGCGAAACGTAGCAGCATTCTCATCGCGCTCTCACTGATGACCTCGACCTTCTTGATGGGGGTAGCGGTCCCAGCGGGCGCAACAGCGCGGCCTTTGGCACGAGATAGTCCGTGGAACGTTTTTAGCGAGTGACGGGTATGTGATCGAGCCCGGAGATGTCATGGTCTACGGTTCATCCCACGCGGGTATCTACGTTGGTGGTAAGGGAGCTAACACCATTTCGGTACACGGGAACTTTCCAGACGGGGTTTATACCTACAAGGATCAACTCACAAATGTTCGCCCTGGTGTGGGCACACTCTTGAGTGGTGTTATTGAAATGCCCCTGGTGGTAGCTCCATTGCACAAAGGTCAAGCACTACCAAGAGTGCAACCACGACAAACGCAGCCACCGCAGCCTAAACATCACCTCCTACCTCCACCAAAACCACAATTTCCGAGGATGTGTTTTGGGTCAACGACACATGGAGCCTGCAGAAGCGATGTTGTGGGGTACTCGCTATCGAAGTTTCAGACTCGAATGACTAGTTTGCAGCGTGATTCCTACGATAAGCGCCACTTTTTTCGGGTGCTGAAAAGATGGAAGTAATACTGAATCCAGCACCTCGTGTGCTCAATCTACTCAGCTAAGTCAATATCGCCGGGGAGGCCCTTGCGATCCGAAGCGAGAGGCATCAAGGCGCTGATGCGGGTGGTAACAATGATTCCAAAGGCGAGCCAAGGGCTCAAGGGTGCGACAATCACCGAAATCACGCTTAGGGCAACGACCACGTACCAAATTATGAGGGCGATCGGTCGATGACTTCCCGAGGCTCGAGGAGGCGGGGGGCTGAGCAAGAGCCCCTGGTGTATTGCGTAGCGACTTTGTAAAACAGAAAGCATCGTCGAGATCAAGATCACGACACTCACCGCTTCAACACCAACCCAAAAATCTGGATGTCCGTATCCTTCGGCCAGCAGATTGGAGGCGTACGGAATCAAAGTGGCGGTGAGAACGTTGGCAACTATGTACAGAGTCATGTAGTAGTTCACGCCACGAAGTTGTCGAATTTGCCGGTGGGACAGAACCCAGGTGCCCGTGATCCAAAGAAAACCCAGGAGGATACTCACAAAATTCGCCACTTGGTGGCGTAATTGTGAGGCGAGCCCGTTGAGGGCGGTGTCGGGGGACACGTGCAAATTCAATATCAGAAGGGTTGCGGCAATTGCGAGTATTGCGTCAATAAACATCACTAATCGGTGAGGTGAGTGAATTGCCTGATCTTTACTCCGTAGGGTATAGACCCCCCTCGTCCACGATGGTTTTTTAGTGCTCATTACAGGTCTCCTCCGAGCCGGTTCCACAGGTGGGCCTTTTCGATTGTCTCCAGGATGAAAGAATTTTTAGCGTAGGTGTACGCAATTCGGTCATCACCCCATTCAGTCGCCGCCGCTCTCTTAAGTTCTGCGTACGCATCCCGGGTTTGTGGATGGGCAATCAGGTAGTCGCGAAAAAGTAGGTGCTCCACCGCAAACTGGCTCCCCAGGTCACAGACGTGTAACTGAGCGTAACGAGGTTCAGAGGCGGGGGTGGTGAAGAAGCGATGTTGATCATCTCGAGTCACGAGTTCAAAGCCCGCAAACGACGCGGCCTCCAGGTAACCCTGCTCGTCGTGACTGTTTTCAACGCAGAGCATCACGTCGACCGTGGGCTTAGCGCACAGTCCGGGAATTGAGGTGGAGCCAATCTGCTCAATGGCGTAGTTGGTGAGCGTGAGTTTTTCTTTCAACGCGTCACGAATCTGGTGGAAGAGCGGAACCCATTCGGGGTCGTACTCGTGAATCTCTACACGTTCATTTGGTCGAGCCGGACGAACTCGTTCGTAGCCGGGCCAAAAATAAGGCTGGGCTAGCTCGGTGATCTCAGCGCGCTCCGCCAGACTCAAGTCGGTGACGGTACGTGCCCGGGAAAAGGCCACTGCGGTGTAGAGCTCGTGGAGTCCTACCTGCTTGCCTTCGGCTAGTCGGCGCTCTCCCCAGGAGCTGATGACCCGAGTGAGTTCGGGGTCAGAGGGCGCTTCTAAGGACATGCCTAGAGGTTAGAAGAAGATAATCTGGGCCACCGGCACTCGGCGTGTCTATTTTTTCTCTACGATTACTCAATGGAGACTCTCACCTTCCTTAACACTGACATTGAAGGTTCGACCACGATGCTTCGGCGCGTGGGCGATCAGACCTACGCGACAATTCTTGGCGAACACCACCGGATTATCCGAGAGCAACTCACCGCCCACGGGGGCAAAGAGGAGGGCACCGCCGGTGACTCATTCTTCGCGGTCTTTACCTCGCCTAGTTCGTGTGTGAATGCCGTTATTGCGATGCAATTGGCCTTCGAATCGTTTGCCTGGCCCGAGGATGAACGGGTCAGAGTTCGCATGGGCATTCACACTGGCGAAGTGTCGCAGAACGATACTGGCTTTGTTGGCTATGAGGTGCACCGCGCCGCTCGTATTTCAGCCATTGGCCACGGTGGACAGATTCTCCTCTCATCTTCTACCGCTTCACTTATTGAAGGAAGCCTTACTGAGGGCACCTCCGTGCGGTCTTTGGGCTCACATCGATTAAAGGACCTGGGACGCCCTGAATCTATTTTTCAATTAATCGTCAATGGCCTGCCCAGTGATTTTGCGCCCTTGCGCTCACTGGACAACCCTGAATACCCAAATAACTTGCCGACCTCTCTTAATGACTTCATTGGTCGTCAAAGCGACCTCGAAGAGGTTCGCACCTTAGCCGGCGAATCACGACTCGTCACCTTGACTGGTGCGGGAGGCTCGGGAAAGACTCGACTGGCGTTGCAAGTGGCTGCCGGGCTACTCGATCACAGTCGCGATGGAGTCTGGTTTGTTGAACTCGCACCGGTTAATGATCCCGCGCAAGTTCCGGTAGCGGTAATGAGCGCCATGGCCCTCTCTGAAGACGGTGAGCTCAGTGGAGTGGATGTTCTCATCAGCGCTCTGAAAGATCAGAGCACACTGCTCGTCATCGACAACTGTGAACACGTAGTTGACTCAGTCGCCGACCTGATTGATGCGATTCTTCGCCAATGCCCGAAGGTGCGGCTCATCGCAACCTCGCGCGAACCCCTAGGCGTGAGTGGCGAAGAGGTGTACCGAGTACGCAGCCTTTCGGTTCCCGAAGCAGATGTTCAAAGTTCCGAGGAACTCGCCGGGTCCGACTCGGCGGCCCTGTTTATTCAACGGGGCCACTCAATTGATAAGAGTTTTGGGGCCACCGACGCCAACGCGGCTCTGATTGCCTCGATCTGCCGCCGTTTAGATGGCATCCCTCTGGCTATCGAGCTTGCGGCAGCGCGCCTATCGTCAATGTCTATCGAAGACCTGCACGAGAGGCTCGATCAACGCTTTCGCCTATTAACTGGCGGTAGTCGCAACGCATTACCGAGACAGCAGACCCTTGGCGCAATGGTTGCTTGGTCCTACGACCTACTAAACGAGAACGAAAAGGCGGTCCTTCGTCGCTTAACCGTTTTTGTCAACGGTTTCGATCTCAAAGCTGCGGAAGCCGTCTGCAGCACCGAAACGATTGATGAATTTGATATTGCCGACATCCTAGGAACGCTGGTCAACAAGAGTCTCGTGATTGCTGATCGAGTGGACAACACCCTTCGATACCGACTCCTGGAGACTATTCGCCAATACGCGGCCGACCAGCTCATCCAGGTGGGCGGAGAAGCGGAAATGACCGAAGCGCGCACTCGACACGCCCACTTCCACCTGAAACTCGCCGAGCAGCTTCATCCCAAATTGACCTCTCACGGTCAAGGCGAGGCGCTGAAGCGTCTCGATATGGAACGAGGAAACATTGAAGCAGCCTTCAATACATTCTCCGTAAATCGAGAGGACAGCGAATTTGTTGTCCGCCTAGCGCGCGCGATTGCCCCCTACGCCAGAATGCGGCGAGTGCGAGACGCCATTCCGTTCGTTATGGAAGTGATTGATAAAACACCAGCCGACCAAGAAGCGGCATACGCGAATGCAATGGTTGCGCTGAGCCAACTCCTCGAAGGCTTCGATAGCTTTATGAAAGATGGAGGTTTCCCAACGCTGTCTCAAGATCTGCAGAAAGCCTTGGCTACCGTCCGTGCGAGTGGTCTCAAACGAGAAGAGGCGGAGCTCTGCCTGGCGTTAGACATGTACTACATCTTCAACCACGACCAAGTACGCCCCGAACCCTACGTTGAACGTGCGCTGGCAATAGCAACGGAACTGGGAGACAAAAACCTGCAGGCAACCGCCCTGCTGCAACAGGTGGAATCTCTAGGGCGAGAAGAAGAGAAGCTCGCCAACGAAGAGGTGCTACGCCTCCAAAAAGAGACGGGGAATATATACGAAGTATCACGAACTTTGTTCATAATCGCGACACGTCTGTCCTCCGAAGAGGACGACGTACCACAGCGAGGTGTTCAACTCCTCACCCAAGCGCTGGAACTGGCCGAGAGTATTGATGGTCTTTCGATGGTTGACATCTGTCTAAACCACCTGGGCCTTTGGTTGGCCGTGTTAGGTGAGTGGGACGAGTGCGAGCGGGTGGTTCGTCGTTCGGTCTCTACCTCAATTCGACTCGGCCGAGGACCCACCATCTTGGCTTGGGCCGCCCTTTATTCGGGCGTGGTGTCCTGCGCCTGGGGGAACTACGAACGCGCGACGAAGCTCTCTGCGTACTGCCTCAACATTTACCCACTAAACGTAGAGAACCCCGTGGGCTACCTAGTCAACCGATTCGAAAGAGAGATGGCTGATCGCACTGTAGGAACCTGTCGCAGCGAACTCGGTGACACCAGGTTTGAGGAGTTATGGGCTGAGGGCATAGCGATGACCTTTGATCAATCGATAGCCCTGCTCAAGACCCCAACGCGACAAAAATAACCGAGATTCAATCCACCTCTTCGAATTAGGGGTCTTGGCCCTTTGACGATGCTGGAGATGAAGAGGTTTCACGACGACGAATGGTTAGACCAATCTTAGGATGAGCGATGTCCGGCCCGAGGGAGTAAAATAACCGTGATGATTATTCCCGTTGTGTCGATTAGCCCGCTGCATGAGCAGCAGAGCGACTTGCAATACTGGCTTGCGAAGAGCCCGTCAGAGCGCATCGCCGCGGTAGAGGTACTTCGCCGTCAAATGATCGGAGAGCCCAGTGGAACTGGATCAAGACTTCAACGAGTTTGTTCAATTACTACTCGCTAACGATGTTCGTTTTCTCATCATCGGAGGCTACGCCCTCGCCGCACACGGTGCCCCTCGCTACACCGGTGACCTCGACACCTGGCTCTGGGTTAACGGCGACAACGCTGACCGGGTGCTCGTGGCTCTAGAAAGTTTCGGATTCGGCTTACTCAATATCACCCGTGAAGATTTTCTCAATCCCGACACCGTTATCCAGTTGGGTTACCCACCACATAGAATCGACCTCCTCACGGGAATCGATGGCGTTGATTTTGATGATGCGTGGTCTCGGCATGTGACATTCGATATCAATGGTGAGCTAGTGCCATTCATTAGTCGCGAAGACTTAATCACAAACAAGAAGGCGGTTGCTCGCCTCCAGGACTTGGCCGA
>CAIKUQ010000061.1 GCA_903830655.1 uncultured Actinomycetes bacterium
AGGTGTCATCGCACTGAATCAACCAAGAGCCCTGATGCTTTCAAAGGAATTTCTGTTGAAACCCACAGCAGTTGGCGAAGCACTTTCTAAAGAGTTCTAGAATTGGAATGGCATCTTCTAGGGGCCGCCATATCTTTGATGGGATATCTTTATAAGGCGCAGACTTCATAGGTCTGTTGTGCGACTGGAGTGACCATGACGTGGCCAAATTTCTATTTCAACAAGCTGCCGCGAGCCCTTTTAGCGGTCGTTGTGTTTTTACCATTATTTTTTGGTGTTTTCGTAAGCTGGTTAGGTTTGGCTGGTGCAACAACTTCGATTTCGGCTCAATGCAATATGAGTAACTTGGAGGTTTCAATTACTGGGTCTGGAGCAAATGCGGGGGATGTCTACAGAACAGTCCTTTTGACAAACACTGGACCAAACCAGTGCGAATTAGGTGGAATTCCTAAAATCAGGATTTTTGATTCCCAGGGCTCGCAGCTAACAATTGCTGCTTTTCACAATCGTGGAGTCTGGTCTCATCTCAAACGGGGTGCTGTAGTCCTTAAGCGGTTTCAAGAAGCTTCTTTCGGATTCTCTTATGCGGATGCGATTCAAGTCACCAAGCCAGAACCTGACTCCTGTCAGGCTTTATTTGTTGATTTTGGATTACCTAAGCAAAGGCAATTCGTACTTTTCGCGGAGTTCCAAATTCCGTTTGATCTTTGTCGCTCCGGCAGGAGCGTTGACGTAACTCCTATTCAAAACGGTCCAGTTCTCCGCTGATTGAAGAATCAACATTCGGGCAAATCGGTCAGAATGAGATGCTGCTCAGTCCAGGAATTGTCTTTTCACTTCGTTCGACCATACTTGCCCATTCGAAGCGGACCAGTGAAGCGAGATCTGCATCCACTTGGGGTTCGTGGATGCGAGCGTAATTAGTCATTTGACCGACTTCCTCCACACTTAATTCACCAATCCCAACTAGCGCCATGAGACCAGCTCCGCGCAGTGTTGCTTCCCGCTCGTCTGAGACGCATACTCGCGTTGAAGTGATGTCGGCTAGGAATTGCGTGAAGTAAGTATTCACGCTCATGCCACCGTCCACACGGATCTCGGAAATCTCTTTTCCGGATTGGACTCGAGCGGCATCAAGCAGATCGGCTCCGCGATGCGCCACCCCTTCGAGAACCGCACGGACCATGTGCGCGCGGGTTGTGCCCTGTGACAGGCCCAAGAACGCACCTCGAGCACCGAAGTCCCACTTGGGTGTGCCAAGCCCATTGAAGGCAGGAATGAAATAGACGCCATCGGTGCTCGGTACTGAGGTTGCTAATGCCTCAACTTCATCGAGGTCTCGGCAAAGACCCATCCCATCCACTAACCACTGCACGCAAGATCCGGCGCTCAATACCGCAGCTTCAAAACCCCACGTGATCTCATCGCCCATTGAACGTAGGACGGTGGGGAAGCATCCGGATTCGAATCGGCGAAGGTGCTCGGGGCCGGTAGTCCCATCGACCATGTCGAGCATCGCTCCAGTACCGAAGGTGATCTTCGTTCCAGCCAGCGAGCCACCCTGACCAAAGAGAGAAGCTGGCTGGTCCCCAACGAGCGCCGTAATCGGAAGCGAACCGGGGAGTGCTTGTGCAGTGGCGAGCTGACCCATCGTTGGAACAATTTCAGGCATTTGCAAGCCGCTCAGACCCAAGGTGGCCATATCGCCGAAGCTCCATGACTTGGCGTCAAGGTTGATGAGACCCGTCAAAGAAGCATTCGATCGGTCCGTTACAAAATCGGCACCGTTGCTTAGCTTCCAGGTGAGCCACGTTTCTAGGGTTGCAAAGGCGAGCTCTGAGGCTTCTCGGCCGCTGGAGTTGACTAACCACCTGGCCTTCGTTGCTGACTGGTTGGGCGCTAGAAACAAGCCTTCATTCTGCAAACCTAAGCAGTCGAAGACCGTTCGGAGGTCTTGCCACGAAAGTACGGGGCCGACCGGCTCACCGGTGAGTGGATCAAATACGACAGTGCTCGCCCTCTGGCAGGTGATGCCTATGGAAGACACACCCTCCTCTCCGTTGAGAATTTGTTTCGAGAGAGTCAAGGCAATATTTGCAATCTCATTGGCATCGAGCTGCACTTCGCCAGTCGATGGCTTGTCGACCGTCAATTGTTGGCTGAGTACCGATGACACAATTCCACTGCGGCTGACGAGGCCAACACGAATCGAGGTTGAACCTAAGTCAATTGCCAATGCCCGTTTTGCCACAAGTCTTCCTCATCCTTAGTTCGGAAATAACCTACTCCGCATTTTCAACAGGGACGCTATCGCCACTGAAGCAAGGTTTCTCCGAATTCCTGCTGAGCCTTGGGGGTCGCTTCTCTCGACGGTCTTGTAGGCCATCGTCTTGTTCAGTGAGCGGAGCGAACTGGAATCGAACCTCGTAACCGCTGGCTTTGAGCAGCTTCAAACGTGTCGGGAAGGTTGAGTGGCGTTTATCTAATTCGTGTGCTGAAACCATCGTGGCGGGCGCTTCGGCAAGTTTTGCCAATTGGGTTTGACTCAGACTGCTTCGGCGCCGCGCGAGTCTTAATAAAGCGCAAGCAAGGGCATTCGATGCATGCGATTGCGTCATAAGACGATTTGTATGGGAAAGGTCTGAAGTGGCCAAATCGCCCAGAAGTCACTCGTTTTGGCCTTTTCGCCATAATTCGGGTAGTACCTTGGGTAATATGGACTTTGAGTTATCAGAAGAATTAGAAGGTCTTCGCCAAATGGTCCGCCAGTTGGCCCAGACGAAAATTGCCCCCCGCGCCAGAGAAATCGATAAGACCGGCGAATATCCTGAAGACATCTTCCAGGAGTTCCGCAAGGCGGACTTGCTCGGCCTTTGCATCCCCGAAGAATACGGCGGCTCTGGTGCTGGCATCTTGGGCCTCGTGCTCGCCATTGAAGAGGTCACCAAGTACTCAAACGTGCTCGGCTTAATGCTTCTGCTGACACGCCTCCCAACGGGACCAATCATGATCGCCGGAACTGAGGCGCAAAAGCAGAAGTACCTACCCGGTATCGCCAACGGTACCCAGCGTGCGGCCTTTTGCCTCTCCGAGCCCGGTAACGGCTCGGACGTAGCGGGTATGCAAACTCGAGCCACGCCAGACCCTGACGTGCCCGGTGGGTACATTTTGAATGGAACGAAGAGTTGGATAAGTGGTGGCATTCAAGCCGACTGGTTCACCGTCTTTGCGAAGGTGGGCGATCCCTCTTCACGTCAACACTCGAACATCACCGGCTTTATCGTTGATGGTGACACACCTGGCGTGTCGCGTCCACGCGTTGACCACAAGATGGGTGTTCGCGGTATTGATACTGCGGACATCGTCTTTGACAACGTCAAAGTTGGTCCCGAGAATGTCATTGGCGGAAGTTTCTCGCTCGCAATGCAGTCACTTAACGCCATGCGACCAGTTGTTGCTGCACGCGGTAT
>CAIKUQ010000062.1 GCA_903830655.1 uncultured Actinomycetes bacterium
CCAATCCAGCCGAAGTTGGATTGGTTGGTGGGCCAGGAGGGATTTGAACCCCCGTAGGCTAAGCCGTCTGGTTTACAGCCAGATCCCATTGGCCACTCGGGCACTGACCCGTGGAAGAGCCTAGTTGCTCGGCCCTACCCTCTTCCAACCGAGTCAGACCTAACATTGGCCTATGCCAAGTTTTGATGTCGTCTCCGAAATTGACCACCAAGAGGTTCGCAACGCCGTTGACCAGGCCAACCGTGAAGCCACCACCCGCTTTGACTTCAAGGGCACCGACGCCAAGATTGAGGTCACCGAGAAAGAACTCACCTTGAGCGCCTCCACCGAGGATCGCTGCAAGGCGCTCTATCAACTACTCGAAGAGAAGATGGTGAAGCGCTCGGTTTCTCTTAAAACGCTAGACCCGGGCAAGATCGAAGTTGCGACCCATAACTCAGCTCGTCAGAAGGTGGCCCTGAAGGCCGGTATTACCCAAGAGGTCGGTAAACAGATCAACAAGTTGATCAAAGAAATGGGCGCGAAGAACATCACCTCAACTATTCAAGGTGACCAAGTTCGTATTACTGGTAAGCAGCGTGATGATTTGCAACAAGCCATCGCCATGCTTAAGGAGTCGGAGATAGAGACTCCGATGCAGTTCACCAACTTCCGCGACTAAGCGGAAGGCTTGGCCCTCTCGGTGCGCTCTTCTTGCGCCAAGTGTGCTTCGATGTCCTCAACCACGTGGACGTGGAAGATACGGTTAAAAACCATGAGCTTCAGGACCCAAAAGACTGCGAAGCTCAAGAGGTTCATTCCGGCCACGAGAGCGGTATTCACTAGGTGCGCCCAGCTGTGCGCGTGCACCTCGCCACGGGCCCACCAGGCACCGAGTTGACTAAAGGCGATGCCCAGCGAAGACATCGACCAGAAGGGAATAATCTCCGTTCGAAAGTGACTTCGACCTTTTTTGCCCCAAGTCCAACTGCGATTGAGCTGGTAAGCCGGCACCGAAGCAATGAGGTTTCCGCACAGCGTGGCCCACATCACTCCCGAGACGATACGTAAGCCGTACAAGAGAGCGATGGAAATAAAAGAAACCGAGGTGGTGATGGCCGAGACCGCAGTAAAGCGGAGCAGCTTTTTCCCCTGGTGAGTTTTCGACCACTCAACGGCCTTGGTTATGGGCGAAATCACTTTAGAAGTCTACTCCGAGGACCCTAAACACTCGTTGGCCTAGCGCTGGGCCAGCGGAACGTAGTCTCGAACTTCACTTCCGACGTAGAGCTGGCGGGGGCGAGAAATTTTTGCGCCCTGGTCCAAAAGTTCCTTGTAGTGCGCTAGCCACCCCGAAGTGCGCGGAATAGCGAACAGCACGGTAAACATCTCGGGAGGAAAGCCCATGGCCTGGTAGATCAAACCGGAATAGAAATCGACGTTTGGATAAAGTCGACGCGAGACGAAGTAGTCGTCTTGCAGCGCAACCTCTTCGAGCTTTAACGCGATATCGAGAAGTGGGTTGAAACCGGTCACCGCAAAAACGTCGTGTGCGGTCTTCTTGATGATCTGCGCACGCGGGTCAAAGTTCTTGTACACCCGGTGGCCGAATCCCTCGAGCAACATTTCACCCTTTTTGACACGTTCAATGTACGCGGGCACATTCTCGAGCGAGCCAATGGTCTTCAGCATCTTAAGCACTGCTTCATTGGCCCCACCGTGTCGTGGTCCGTAGAGCGCGGCGGTTGCGGCGGCGGTTGCGCTGTAGGGGTCAGCGTGCGCAGAACCCACGGTGCGCATTGCGGTGGTGCCGCAGTTCTGCTCGTGGTCGGCGTGCAAGATAAAGAGGACTTCTAGTGCCCGAACCAAAACGGGGTGTGCCTCGTATCGAGGTTCGGCGACCTTCCACATCATCGAAAGAAAATTCTCGACGTAACCCAAGTTGTTGTCAGGGTAGATGAAGGGCATACCAATTGAGAAGCGGTGAGCGGCGGCGGCCAAGGTCGGCATCTTCGCAATCAAGCGAACAGTCTGTCGGTGGAGGTTCTCGGGGTCTTCAATGTCTTTGGCATCTTTGTAATAGGTCGAGAGTGCACCAACTGCCGACACCAACATGCCCATCGGGTGTGCGTCGTAGTTGAAACCTTCTAAGAAACGTTTGCGGACGTTCTCGTGAATGAAGGTGTGAAAGGTAATTTCGGTCTCCCACACTTTGGATTGCTCCGCATTTGGTAGTTCGCCATGAATCAAGAGGTAGGCCACTTCGAGGAAAGAAGCTTTCTCGGCGAGCTGTTCAATCGGGTAACCGCGGTAGCGCAGTATTCCCGCATCTCCGTCTAGATAAGTGATTGATGACTTCGCCGTGGCGGTGGCCATAAAGCCCGGATCGTAAAACCAAACCCCGGGGACTGCTTTAAGGAAGGCATTGGACGCGATGCCACCATCTTCGATGGGAATGTCGACCGTCGTACCGGTGCGATTGTCGGTGATGGAAATTGACTCGCTCACGAGACCTCACTTTTCTAAACCATTGCCAATGATAGAAGAACTGGCCGGTAACTACTACTGAAATTTATCCAGCCGGAATCGTGAGTACTTGATAGGTCCGACCGGTGGGCACCCCGGGCCGGTGGGGGGCGTTCAAGAGGCTGATCGTCAAGGTGGCGTGCTCACTGGTGGAGACTCTGAAATCGGCTGGAACAAAGGCGTGTGAGGCTGACGGTCCGAGGGTGAAATGTAAATTCACCGTCTGGGTCGCCCGCCGCCCAGAGCTGTCGGTGAGCATGATGCGAATTGAAACTGGCTGATCGCAATAGGCCCAATTAGTCACCACGACCCCTAAATGGATGCGGCCGGTGGCGGGGACGACCAGGACGTTACCATCGTGCGGAAGGGGCAAGGGGTTGATTTGCACCGCCGAAATGGAAACCGATCGAGAAAGATGAAGCGTCGCCGAGCTAGTTAAATTACTCAGCCCCACCCCTTGTAAGTAATTCGTCGTGCTGCTAGTGGTACCGAGCAGGAGAACACGCCCTGGTTTATTTTGCAACTTGTAGCGAAGTAGCCCCCACGCACGGTGCGTATTGCGCAAGACCACTTCAGGATTCGTAACCGTGGCGTCGGTGGTAAGGGGAAGTTGTAGTCGAGCTTCAATATTTTGAATCAGGCTCAACCAGGCCTGAGTTCGTTCAGTAATGATTGAGTCGAGCTGGATATTCAAGTTGTCAGCGATTGCGGGATGCGCCAAATTTTGTGAGGCCGCGGCCAAGCTCTTGGCTTCAGCGTTCATCACGTTCAGGCGACTCGCGACCGACACTCGGCTCATCGTGCCACCTTGACTTAAAAGGTAGGAGAACTCTTTGTCGAGAGACTGATCCGATCGGATGAGGCTGTTAGCGACGCCCGCGAAATTCCTGTTGATATTCGAAAGTGGACCTGAAGCCTGACGTGCGGCATTCCGTACGTCGCCCACAAAGGAGCCGACGGTGGCGACCACAATGAAACTCCCAACAAAGAGGAGCATTCGACGACGCGAAGTATGAGAGCGAGCCACGCTCACAGAATTTAGTCTTCAGAATCCTCGGCGAGTTCTGCTTCAATGATTGAACCGCTATCGAAGGTTTCGTCACCCTCTTCAACGGTGTCCCACTTGCCGTCGTTGAAGGTCCGAGGCAACTGGTCGACCGGCTTGAGTTGAGGCAATTCCTTGGATTTGGCTATACCCACCTTGTCACGAACCGATCTTGCGAAGGGCATAAGGCGATCTTCCATGGAGCCGAGAAGCTTGTTGTACTCCTGGGAAGTCTTCACAATCGACCTTCCCATTTCGTGCAAGGGCTTGGCCATGTTCAAGATGCGGTCGTAGAGCTGCTCGGCGACCTCACGAATCGCTTCAGCGTTAACGGCAATCTCCGATTGACGTGTGAGCATCGCCACCGAGAGCAAGAGTGACATCACGTTGGTCGGACCGGCCAGAAGGACATGGGACTCAATGGCGTCTCGCACGATATTGGGGTCAACTTCAATTGCCGCACCCAACATGTAGTCGCTCGGTAAAAAGAGGACTACCGCTTCGGGTGACGGTTCAATGGCATTCCAATAGGCCTTGTTGGTCAATGTCTTGATATGGTCACGCAACGCCTTAGCGTGCGCTTTCATCATCTCTTTACGCTTAGCTAGGTCTTCAACCTGCATTGCCTCTTCGAAGGCCTTGTAAGGAAACTTTGCGTCTACCGCCATCGAAACTCGATTGGGAAGACTCACGACAAAGTCGGGTCGCTGACGCTTATCATCCGAGTTGGTGCCCGTGAGCTGTGTTGTGTAATGAACATTTTTTTGGAGACCGGCTTGTTCAAACAACTGCTCTAACTGGAATTCGCCCCACTCCCCACGCTGCTGACTTCTTCCCAAGATCAGGTTGAGCCGAGCGGTCTCTTCGATGCTGCGAGCTTGCGTAAGAGTCAAGTTTTCGGTTGCACTCTTTACTTCGCTGAGGGCCTCTTTTTGTTGCGTGGTGAACTCTTGCACCTTCTGCCCGTACTCTTTGACTAAAGCCACCATCGGATCAAGCTGTGCTTGGAAGGTGTCGGTACGGGATTGGTTCAAGCGGGCCTCGGTATCAGACTGGCGAGCCAGGGCCTCTTGCACCGAGGTCATCGTCACGCTAGAGACGGAATCCTTAATCCCCTCGACGATGGCGGCCGAATCCTGGCGGGCTGTTTCGAGCGCAATCCGCAGGTCCGCGATGGTCGCGTCAGCGGACTTCTTGGCCTCAACGGCAATGGCCTCACTTTGACGCAGTGCACTCACGCGCGAGTTCAAGACCACCCACACCAGTAAGGCTCCGATGAGTACTCCTGCGACGGCAACGATTCCCAACATATCTACCTACCTCTTTCGACCTCTTTACCTTAGAGACCAGCTGTGACAATGACTAGCCTGTTTCCTATGTATCGGCTCTTTAAATCTGGTCCCGAGTCTGAGCCCACCCCTGTCCCGTCAACGATTGACGAGGATCTGAAGCGCGATGTGGTGCGGGTTTTCGCCCTCGTCGGCGAGGCGATTGCTGAGGCCACCCACGCCCTGCTCGCTGGTGACCGCGAACTCGCCAAACGAGTTGTGGACCAGGACGTTGAAATTGACAATATCGTGAACGCCTTAGTTAAGAAACTCGAAACCACTCTCCTTTCCAGCGAGGAACTCTCCGTGGAAGACAAGCGGGTCTACCTCACCTTGATGCGCATCCTGCCCGAAGTTGAACGCAATGGGGACCTCGCTGAGCACATCGCTCGGCGCGCCGCTCGTAATCTTGGCTCCGAAATGTCTCCGCGCAGTCGTGGCCTCATTGAACGAATGGGCGAAGTCGCCTCCATGATCTGGCGCGAAGCCACTGACGTAATCATCGACGGTAAAATCGGGGCCGCCGGAGCGATTGAAGACATCGACGACGAACTCGACGATTTACACATTTCTTTGACCGCCGAGCTCACCTCCGGGTCGATGAGTGTTCCCGTCGCAGTAGAGGTAGCCCTCATGGCTCGCTTCTATGAGCGTTTTGGTGATCACTGCGTGAATCTCGCACGTCGCCAAATTGGCCGCGACGGCGCGGACTGACTAAAGAATTTTCAGTAGTTCTTCAGCGATTTGCACGGCGTTAAGCGCTGCACCCTTGCGTAGGTTGTCGTTGGCGACGAAGAAGGAAAGGCCATTTTCGAATACTTCAGATTTACGAAGACGACCCACGAAGCTGGGGTCTTTACCAGCCGCCGCGCGAGGCATAGGCAAATCAGTGACCATGACACCCGGGGCATCTTCCAGCATCTTTCTCGCATCGCTCAGTGAAACGGGGCGCTCGAAGCTCGCGGTGATTGAGAGTGAATGCCCGGTAAAGACGGGTACGCGAACGCAAGTTGCGTCCACCAACAGATTTGGAATTTCAAGAATCTTGCGACTCTCGTCACGGAGCTTCTGCTCTTCAACCGTTT
The DNA here is from genome assembly GCA_903830655.1 of uncultured Actinomycetes bacterium. Classification (GTDB taxonomy): domain Bacteria; phylum Actinomycetota; class Acidimicrobiia; order Acidimicrobiales; family RAAP-2; genus RAAP-2. The sequence goes on from CAIKUQ010000062.1 coordinate 5,964, forward strand.
CGAAAGAACCGTCGTCAACGAGTGACCCCGCCAAGGGAATCACGTTATGGGCAATAGAGGCTGGAAACTTCACACCCTGATCAAGAGGCCACGCGGCGCCGTCGAAGGTCAAGACTCGAACGTTGCCACGCATGGTCTCTTCTAGTTCGGTGGCGAGTTCATCCACTCCTTCGCGCCCCGCGCCAGAAACGGCTTGGTAGGTCGAGACCGTTAGCGCCTTCAGCCCATAGGCCAAGTGCAACGGCTTGATCACCGGCATCGCGGCCATCGTCGTGCAGTTTGGATTCGCGACAATTCCTTTAGGGATAGTGCGAAGAGCGTGAGCGTTGACCTCGGATACCACGAGCGGCACATCGGGGTCCATGCGCCAGGCCGAGGAATTGTCTACGACTATCGCACCAGCGGCCGCCAGCTTGGGCGAAAGTATTCTTGACGAGGTCGCCCCCGAAGAAGCCAGCGCAATGTCAATGCCAGAAAAGTCAGCGGTAGAGGCGTCCTCTACTTCGATGGCTTGGCCGTTCCAATCCAGAACTGTTCCGGCGGAACGAGCGGAACCAAAGAAACGAATCTCATCAACCGGGAAATTTCGTTCGCGAAGTATCGCGCGGATTACTGTTCCAACTTGCCCGGTAGCGCCAACGACTGCAATTTTCATAGTGCCAGTTTAGGTCATCGAAAACAGGCTGACCTTTCCTCGTTTTTCGCTGCCTGCTTAGAAACGGTCCGGGCGCAGAAATTCACGAAACTCGCTCTGTTGTTCAGGTAAATCAAACAGATCAGATTCTCGAGCCACCGATACGAGATCATCTACAAATGCAGCGTGGGCACCCAGTCGCGGATCTTCGTCGGTGTCGCGCACAAAGACAATGACGAAGCGAGCGTCCCGCCCGTCGCTCTTGCGGCGCATCACCCGGCCCATTCGTTGAATCATCTGTCGAGTTTGTTTTGAGGCGGCGATAATGACCGCCAAATCTGCATCGGGAACATCGACTCCCTCCTCGAGGGTCTGTACCGAAACGAGCGCCTTGGTTTCACCCGCTGAGAATCTCTCCATAACCTCAGATCTCGCCGAGGTGTCTACCTGTGAGTGATGCACCTCGGAACTTATTTCAGCCGCCACCAAACATTCATTAAGTGAGGTCGCTGAAGCAATCGACTGCGTGAAGATTAGGGAACGATCCGCATCGCCAAGCACGAGCGCCATGTTGTTGAGGGCCTCGATTTTGGCCGGAGTTTCGGCGAGGAGATTTCGCTTCTCACGCCACCCCGAGAGCCAACGATTTGCGGCGATGCCGGCTTTCATGGTTCCGCCGCGTAAGCGAATGACATCATCCAAGAACACCGCGAAGGGCGCGGGGCGGCATCCATACTCACGAATCAAGGTCTTGCGCAACTTCGAGAGTTGTCGAATCAAAATGGCGTAACGCTCTGCCTCTTCTGTAGTGAAGTCAACCCCGACAAAGGCAACTCGTACTTGGGCCACTACGCCGGCACTAATCGCTGCGTCGTAGCCGAGTTCAAAGATAACTTTGTCGAAGTAGGGCATAAGAACGGTGTCGTGCGCACCATCCGAACGCTCGTGCGTGGCCGAAAGACCTAGTCTCCGCGAGAAGCGCTCGTCGAGCGAAAGCTTGTTCATCTCTGAGGCGGTGCGGTGGCATTCGTCGGCAACCACTAGTCCAATAGTGTCGGGAGGGAGACTGAAAGTTCGTTGACGGGCCGTGGCCACCGTTGCGATGACTATGTCGTAGCGATCGAGGTCGTCATCGTGACCATTGCCGGCTCGGCCAACTCGAACCATCGGAAGGGCTTCGGACACCAACTCAACCCATTGGTTGAGCAAAACGACGGTGGGGACGACCACAACACACTTGCCACCTTCTTGCACGCAATCTCGAAGTGCCGCTAAGGCGAGTCGAGATTTGCCCGCTCCCGTAACTGCATTGGCTATACCCCGGTAGTTATTCAATTTCCAATTCGAAAGTGCTTGCTTTTGCCACTCGTAGAGCGAAAAATGGTCACCGCTCTTGCCGTTCGTTTCGCTGGGGGTGACGCGCGCGGGCGGGTCGCGTTTGATGAAACGCTCAATCGCCCGAGGATCAACTGGTTCGGGCTCAACAACCTCGTCTTCGGTTTCATTCTCTTCATCGGGAATTGCCGTATCGATATGGAGATACCAAAGTGGCGGAGAACTAAATCGATGGACAAAGGTATCGGTGGTGCCATAGAGCACGCTGTTAACTTCCGTCTTATCTACTTTCAGTGATTCAGAAAGTTCTAGGGCGCTCTGCCCGGTCCTCGTAAGTAACTCGCCCACAATCTGATTCAACATCCGCTCGCGTGCTTCATCACTGCGCTCTGGTTTTAATGAAACGTCCGAGTTTGATTTGATACTCCCCTCACCAAGGCGCCATTTCGGAGGCGTGCCGCCAAGATTCTCGAAGCGCCGGTCGCCGTAGAGGATTGAGTTCACCTCGGTTTTCGAGAACCCGAGAACCTTCACCAGACCCTTTGCGGTCAATACTGGAGATTGGTCAAAGGCCTCAAGAATTAATGCAGATTTTTGCTCTCGAGAGAGTGCCTCTGAGTTCACCGGATCCTTTCGCTGGAACGACGAAGCTACCAAAGTGCTGTAACAGTCTTTACGCGTCTAGACCAAAAGCGGTGTGCAGTGCCCGTACCGCTTCACCAACCTTTTCGGCATCGACGACACAGGAGATCCGAATCGATGACGTTGAGATCATCTCAATGTTGATGCCGTGGGCCGTGAGCGTCTCGAACATTTGTGCGGTAACGCCAGGGCTTGATTTCATCCCGGCCCCAATCACCGACACTCGGCCAATCTTCTCGGTCGATTCCACACTCGCGGCGCCAATCTCTTGCGCCACGGTGTTGCAAACCTCGAGCGCGGCGTCCAGGTCGGTCGCGGCCACGGTGAACGAAATGTCCGTATGGGCGTGGATTGACGTGTTCTGAACGATCATGTCAACGTTCACACGGGCGTCGGCGAGCGCGCGGAAGAGCTTGGCTGCGATACCGGGCTTATCGGGCACCCCCGCGACGGTGATCTTTGATTCAGAGACGTCGTCGGTGATTGCTGTGACAACTGCTTGTTCCATGGTGGGGTCCTCTTCTACTATCCAGGTTCCTGGTTCCCAGGTAAAACTCGAACGCACGTGCAGCGGCACCTTGTGGCGACTCGCAAACTCGACTGAGCGAAGCATCAACACGCGACCACCGGTCGCGGCCATCTCCATCATTTCATCAAAGGAAACTCGAGGGATGCGACGGGCACTAGGTACAACGCGTGGATCAGCGCTGAACACTCCCGTGACGTCGGTGTAGATCTCGCAGCTGTCGGCCTTGAGTGCCGACGCTAGAGCCACCGCCGTTACATCCGATCCACCACGACCGAGAGTCGTGATGTCGCGATCGGTTGACACGCCTTGGAAACCGGCCACTACCGGAACGAGGCCCTGCTCGAGCGCTTCAATGATGCGGTCGGGGCGCATCTCGAGAATCTTGGCCTTGGTGTGGTCATTGTCCGTGATGATTCCGGCTTGCGAGCCAGTAAAACTGGCTGACTGCACACCGCGAGCACCGAGGGCCATCGAAACGAGGGCCATAGAGATTCGCTCACCAGCGGTGAGCAGCATGTCCATTTCGCGTGGTGGACGAACTGGACCAATGGCGTTGGCGAGAGCAGTGAGTTCATCGGTGAATTTGCCCATGGCTGAGACCACCACGACCACCTGGTCACCTCGCTCGCGAGTCTGAGCGACGTGCTCGGCTACGGCGCGGATACGCTCCGCGTCACCGACTGAGGTGCCGCCGTACTTTTGCACTACTAGGGCCATATCTCTACAGGATACTTGGGTGAACTTTGCACGGTGATTTGGCTAGTAAAGTCGCTCCCATGGCTACTACCAAACGTCAACGTCAAAAGTCCGCACGTCGAGACAAAATCCAGCGCGAGAACCGTGAAGCGAAGCGTCGCCAAACCCTGCGCCGCTCAGTTATCGCCCTAGTCGTGGCTACGCTCGTGCTCGGTTCAGGGGCCCTGCTCTTTCGAAGTGGCACCCCGACGACGACCACGACCACGACGTCAACGACTAGCTCGATGGCGACCACCACCTCCGCGCCGGTTTCCACTACCACTGTGGCTAGCGCCCCAGCGGTGACCCAAACTCAAGCCGACGCCCTCGCCACCGCTGCCGGATGCCCTGCTTCGACCGCTATTCGAGCCAACAACCTGACCTGGACACACGCTCCAGCGATGACCATCGACAAGTCGAAGACGTACACCGCAAACTTTGTCACCACCGCCGGAAACTTCTCCGTTCGCTTGAACGCCATGAGTGCACCCGCTACCGTGAACAGTTTTGTCTTCTTGGCCCAGCACAACTACTACCACTGCGTGATCTTCCACCGCGTGATTCCTGGGTTCATGGCGCAGACCGGTGACCCCACCGGGCTCGGTACGGGAGGCCCTGGCTACACCATTGCCGACGAGAACCCCAAAGCCGGTAACCCGACCTACCCATTGTTCTCAGTGGCTATGGCTAACACTGGTGCCCCTCACTCGGGTGGCTCACAGTTCTTTATTGTGACCGGTACCACCGGAGAGTCACTACCCAACTCCTACGCCCTCTTCGGTCAGGTTGTTTCAGGGTCCTCTGTGGTTATGACCATTAACAACGCTGGAAACTCGAGCGCTTCTGCGAACGGTATGCCCCCAACGGTTACTCACCGAATCCTTTCAATCACGATTGCACACAACTAATGAGCGACCTGATTCCCAACCCCGATGGCTCGAGCGAGCAGCGTCAGAAGTTTGACGCCGCTCCCCCAATGATCATTGACCCCGCTAAGAGCTACTCGGCAACAATGGTCACCTCCAAAGGGACCATGGAACTCGTTTTAGACGCGGCCGCCGCACCAACCACGGTTAATAGCTTTGTGTTCTTGGCTCGTTGGCACTACTACGACGGCATTGTCTTTCACCGTGTGATACCCGGCTTTGTGCTCCAAGGTGGCGACCCCACTGGTACGGGCGCGGGTGGTCCGGGTTACCGCTTCGAAGACGAACTGCCAAAGCCTGGTCGCTACGAACTGGGTAGCTTGGCGATGGCTAACGCTGGGCCCAACACCAATGGCTCACAATTCTTCGTCATCTCGGGACCTGACGGCATGCGACTCCCACCGCTCTACGCACTGTTCGGCAAAGTAGTAAAGGGCCTAGAGGTTGTCCAGGCCATCAACGACATCGGCAGTGCCTCGGGACGTCCAAACGAGCAAGTCGTTATCGAATCAGTAACGATTCACGAGTCCTAAGCGTTAGCGATTAACCGCTAAGGGACGACGCTGGGCGTAGGGCCCAACGTTGAACCAGCGGCCCGAAAAACGCCAGATGGGAACTGAATCCACCTTCGTGGACAGCCTCACTTGCTCTCGCACAAACTCTTCACTTACCACTAGCAGCGCGGCGAGGTCGTCTGCCTCTAACGCGGGACGTGGGGCAAGGCTCTGACTCATAGCGGCATGTTCCCGTGCTTGCGTTTTGGGAGCTCTTCTCGCTTGCCGCGCAAGAGGTCAAGTGAGCGAGCAATGACCAAACGAGTTTCGGCGGGATCGATGACGTCATCGATGAAACCGCGCTCGGCGGCGATGTAGGGGTTCGAATACTTCTCTTCGTACTCTTCGGTCAGGCTCGTGCGCAGCGACGCAGCATCCTCCGCGCCAGCCAGTGCGCGACGGTGAACAATCTCGACTGCCCCGGCGGCGCCCATAACGGCAATCTCCGCGGTGGGCCAAGCAAAGGCCAGGTCCGCGCCGACAGACTTTGAGTTCATCACGATGTAGGCGCCACCATAGGCTTTGCGCGTGATGACCGAAATGCGTGGAACGGTTGCTTCGCAGAAGGCGTAGAGCAATTTCGCACCATGGCGAATAATGCCGTTGTGCTCTTGGTCGACGCCAGGCATGAATCCCGGTACGTCGACAAAACTCACGATTGGGATATTGAAAGCGTCGCAGGTGCGCACGAAACGCGCAGCCTTTTCGCTGGACTGAATGTCGAGCACCCCCGCCATAATCTGAGGTTGATTCGCCACAATGCCAATGGTGTGGCCATCGATTCGGGCAAAGCCAATGGTGATCTGCTGGGCGTAACTGGCGTTGACCTCCATGTAGTCCCCACCGTCGACCACCTGGGCGATGACCTTTTTCATGTCATAGGGCTGGTTCGGTGAAGCGGGAAGGATATCGCGAAGCTTTTCGGTGAGACGCTCGGCACTGTCGCCAGTCAAAATACGAGGCGGCTCTTCCATGTTGTTCGATGGCAAGAAGGACATGAGGTAGCGAACTTCATCCAGCACGCTCTTCTCATCGGGCAGGACAAAGTGTGCCACACCAGATTTAGTCGCGTGCGCGGTGGCGCCACCTAACTCTTCGAGGGTGACATCTTCACCGGTGACGGCCCGCACCACGTCGGGGCCAGTAATAAACATGTGGCTCGAGTCGCGAACCATGAAGATGAAGTCGGTGAGGGCGGGTGAGTACACCGCGCCACCAGCGGTGGGTCCCAAAATGACCGAGATCTGTGGCACCACCCCAGAAGCGCGGGCGTTGCGGCGCATGATGCCGCCAAAGGCATTGAGGGCGGAAACACCCTCTTGAATTCGTGCTCCACCACCGTCGTTCAGACCAATGATTGGTAGTCCCATCGTGGTCGCGAGGTCCATGATCTTGTGAATCTTTTCCCCGTGGGTTTCACCGAGGGCTCCACCAAAGACGGTGAAGTCTTGGGAGAAGACGCACACCTTGCGGCCATCGATTTTTCCAAATCCAGTGATGACCCCATCGGTGTAGGGGCGATTGTCCTCGAGCCCCATACCCGACGCCACGTGGCGATTGAGCATGTCTAGTTCTTGAAATGAGCCTTCGTCGAGCAAGTACTCAATTCGCTCTCGTGCGGTCATCCGACCCTTGGCGTGGTGACGGTCAATTGAAGCTTGACCGCCCGCCACTCGGGCTTCACTCTTTCGAGCGTTTAGTTCTGCGAGTCGATCGGCCATTGAGTGCTCCATAACATTCAAGGCTACCTAAGGGTTAGGTTTGGCGAACTCTGAATTTTGTAAGTTACTTGAGAGTCATCTCTAAATCACTTAGAAAACTCCATCTTTACTCTCAAGTAGGAATTTCAACTTCTACTCTTTTTGTCTGTACTTTGCGGTGAATTGTGCGTACTAAAAACTTTAAAGTTTTGTTTCTGCTTCGGCCCTATGCTCGTCTCATTGAAGTTTTGTTAAGCGAGGTATGACGTGACTAAATCTGTTTTGGTAGCTGCTGGACGCACCGCAATTGGAAAACTCTCCGGACAGTTCACCTCGCTCTCAGCGATGGACCTCGGCGGCGTCGCTATTAAGGGAGTTTTGGAGCGTGCTGGTGTTGACCCCGTGCTCGTCAACGCCGTGCTGATGGGCCACGTCCTCCAGGCCGGGCAGGGTCAAATCACCGCTCGCCAGGCTGCGGTAAAAGCCGGGGTTCCGATGTCGGTTCACGCCACCACCATCAACAAAGTGTGCCTTTCTGGTCTACAGAGCATCTACCTGGCTGACCTCATGATTCGCACCGGTGAGGCTGAAATTGTTGTCGCCGGTGGTATGGAGTCGATGACTCAAGCCCCCTATCTCCTGCCGGGGGCTCGGGCTGGATATCGCCTTGGTGACCAGTCGGTGATTGATTCAATGATGTTCGACGGACTCACCTGCGCGCTCGACCACTGCTCAATGGGGGTTGCCACCGAGCGGTACAGCGACGGCGCACTCAGCCGCGCTCGCCAAGACGAGTTCTCGGCTCGCTCGCACCAACTCGCCGCAGCGGCACAGGCGGCGGCCAAGTTTGACGAGGAAATTATCCCGGTGCACGTCGCTCAACGAAAGGGTGATCCACTTCTTGTCACCTCCGACGAGGGAGTGCGCGGCGAGACCACCGCGGAGTCGCTCGGAACTTTACGTCCCGCCTTTGACAAGAACGGAACTATTACTGCGGGTAACGCGTCGCAGATCTCTGATGGCGCTGGGGCCATTCTGGTTATGAGTGAAGAGAAATGTCGCGAGTTAGGCCTCACTCCACTCGGTGAGCTCGTGAGTTACGGCCAGGTCGCCGGTCCCGACACCTCACTCTTGACTCAACCATCGCGTGCCATCAAGCAGGCGCTGACCAAGGCGAGCCTTGACCTGAGCTCGGTCAATCTATTCGAAATCAACGAAGCCTTCGCCGCCGTTGGTTTGGCATCAATTGATGACCTCGGAATTACTGAGGACAAAGTCAATGTCAATGGTGGTGCAGTGGCCTTGGGTCACCCCATCGGTATGTCGGGAACACGCCTCGCGATGACCGCACTCTTTGAGCTACGCCGTCGTGGTGGTGGCGTAGCCGCAGTTGCGCTGTGCGGTGGTGGCGGACAGGGCGACGCCGCCATCTTGCGAGTCAATTAGGACCTACGGCAGTACCGAGGTCAACGCACTCGCCTTTTTGGATTTCTAATCGACGGAGTTCTGGCGAGGGCGGGCACGAAACTCGCCACCAGTTCGTATTCCTTAAGACCAATTTGTTCATCCTCGGGTAGAGCTAGGACAAACGCACCCCCGAGTGGATATCCATCGTTAAAGAGCTCACCAGGTAGTGCACTAGCAAGTTGTGTGAGAAATTCGTAAACAGTCGGATTATGCGCCACCACCAGAAGTGAGGTGTCAATGGGATCAATTGCCGCCAAGTCAATGAGAAGGTCCTCACCGCTGACCTCTCGCTTGCCGTTGTATATCAAGTCGCTGTAGTGGGTGACTTTGCTAAAAGAGGTGCCGGCGAAGGCGCGCTCAAAGGTCTCTTTCGTACGCTGCGCATTTGAGATGAGAGCGGTAACGGGGCCAAACTTTCCGAGCTCGTCTCGATCACTCGCCCACTTGCGTAACTGGGCACATTGCAACAGACCATCCTCGCTCAGCACCCGCTCGAAGTCTCCACTACCGGGCAAGGCGGGAAGTGCGTGAGCATGACGAACAATGGTGAGATAACGCATGTCTCTAGTTTGACCCCTTAATACCCACTTTTGGGTCTTTCTCGTTTAGCGTAGAAGCATGCACGCAACCATTTCTCTACTGCAAGCCATTGTCCTCGGTCTCATTCAGGGCTTTACCGAGTTGTTCCCAATTTCGAGCTTGGGACATGGAGTACTCATTCCCGCCCTCTTGGGTTGGCACAATTTGGCCGTTCACACCAACTTCTTCTTGGTTTTTCTCGTCGGCACCCACGTGGGGACCGCCATTGGACTCATCTACTACTACCGGGCCACTTGGATATCACTCGTACAAGGAGTCTTTCGCCAGCTGGGTCAGAGCCGCTCACAGGGCCTCGGCTCACTGTGGCGACTGAATGACCAGCGCATTAACCCCTACTACCGACTATTCATTATGTTGCTCATCGGTGCGATCCCCGTGGGCTTGGTCGGTGTGGTCTTTGAGCACAAACTGCGCACCTTGTTCGCTAAGCCCCTCGACGCCGCCATCTTCTTAACCCTTAATGGTTTTATCTTGTTGTTCGCGGAGTACTTGCGCACTAACCGCGCAAAGCGCGTCACCGAAAAATCAGTTAACCAATTAAGTGGCTCGAATGTCTTGTTTATTGGTGCTTCGCAGATTCTTGCCCTCTTCGCGGGAATCTCCCGCTCAGGGGTAACGATGGTTTCGGGTTTGACGACTGGACTAAGCCACGAAGAGTCCGCTAATTTCTCCTTCTTGCTAGCGACTCCGGTCATTTTGCTCGCCGGCCTCTACAAGCTGCCATCACTGTTGGGTGCCCTGGGGCAAGGGGTGCGCACCCAAACCTTGATTGGTGCGCTCTGCGCATTAGTTGCGTCGTACATCTCGGTAAAATTCCTCACGAAGTGGTTCACCACCAAGACCCTGAAGCCATTCGGTCTCTACTGTTTGATCTTTGGCGCGATTTGTATCGTGCGCTTCGCTTAGTCCTCGAGGACTTGGCGCTCTTCGAGTGCTTGGGCCAGAGTCACGCCATCGACGTATTCAATGTCGCCACCCATAGGTAGCCCTCGACGCAACTTGGAAATTGTCGGAACTCGGCCACGCAGAAGTTCTTGGAGATACAGCAACGTATGGTCACTCTCGACGTTAGAGCTCAAGCCCAAGATGACCTCAGTCACCGAACCATCTAAGCGGTTAAGTAACTCTTGAATTTTTAATCGATCAGCGGTAACACCTTGGAGTGGGCTCAACACTCCATGAAGGACGTGATAACTCATGTGTTTGTTGCTAAAACTTTCGAAGGCTGCAACATCGGGTGGACTCTCGACAACGCAGACAATCGAGTGGTCTCGCTTGGGGTCAGCACAAATCTCACAGAGTCCGCCAATCTCGGCAATGTTGCAACAGCGCACACAGAGTTCAAGTTTCTGCGTCATTTCAATCAGCGACTGGGCTAACCGCTGAACATCTTCGTTCGGCTGACGCATCAACCAGAACGCAATTCTCTGAGCGGACTTGGGCCCAACCCCGGGGAATCTCCCTATCTCGTCAATGACGCCTTGCAGCGCAGGAGGGAATGACATTAGATCTCAACGGCGTTGGGGAAAATCGAGGTAATGAGATGCGCAGCACCGTTTTCAATCTCAACACTCGCCACCACCTGGCTCTCGTCGACCTCTTCATCCTCGTCTAGAGCTGACGGCGCGGGGGCGGCGGCTTTAACTACGGGGGCCGGAGCATCCCCGACAACCCAGTTCAACTGAAAGTTCATTTTGAATTCGTGCTCGAGTGCCTTACGAAGTGCGGGTGAAACTCGTTCGGTATTTTGCATAAGTGCAGCGTTGTCTAGTGAAAGGGTGAGGATGCCGTCGGCAAATGAAACAAGGGTTGCCGAGCGAAGGAAGAGTTGTGACCCTTTGGGTAACGCAGAGACGACCTTGCTCTCGAAGCGCGACGTGACCTCTTCTAATGACACCGTGCTACTGGTTGGAACTTGAGCGGATGGGGCTGGGGCTGGGGCTGGGGCCACTTCGGCCTTTGGTAAGTCCGCAACTGGCGCTGTCACGGCAACGGGACGTTGAACTGGCGCTGACGTGGTTGAGCCGATTTTGTTCAACGTAGGCGGCGTTGGTGCCACTGGCGCCGGCGCAGAAGTAGCCCCGCGCTCGAGTTTGGTAATACGTTCAGCCAGCGCCGCCACTTCATTGTCAAGGTCAGGACGAGTCAGTCGCACCATGGCGACTTCGAGCATGGCGATTTTGTCGGGGGCGCTCTTCATCTCTCGCATACTTCGCCCAACGGTCTCGAGAATACGAACTGATTTTGCAAGTCCTAATTGCTGGCCCCAGGCACTCAGCCTGGTGGCCTCGTCATTCACCGCACTGGCGACATCGGGAGCAACGAGAAGCAGAAAGGTTTGGCGAACCTGAGCGGCGAAGGATTCTGCGAGCTGTTCGGGGTCCCACCCGTCGTGCTGCAACTTAGCCAAAGCGCGGATGGCTTCGCCGGCGTCGTTCGTAGCTAACGCTTGGAAGAGTCCCTCAAACAGTGGTTCGTTGGCGGAAGACTCGCCCGTCGCTACTAGTTGATCAAGAGCGCTCAAGGCGTCCCGCGCCGAACCTCGACCCAAACGAACTGCGGCGGCGATTGTCCCATCTTCAACACCGAGGCCGGCCGCTTTTTGAACCTCGTCGAGGAGATTGTTTAGAGTTTCGCCGTTGAGCAGGCGGAATTCAAGATGTTGGGTGCGGCTGCGAATAGTCGGAATGACCTTGTGCGGATCGGTCGTCGCCAGAACAAACACGACGCGTGATGGTGGCTCCTCCAAGGTCTTCAACAGTGCCGCCGAAGCGGACTTCGACAATTGGTGGACTTCGTCGAGGATGTAAACCTTCCAGTGTCCGGGCGTTGTTTGCCAGGCGTTGGCGGTGAGATCACGTATGGCATCGACGCCGTTATTCGAGGCCGAGTCCAATTCAATAACGTCGAGGGATCGCCCTTGGGTAATCGCAACACAACTCGCACACTCACTACAAGCATCGCCCTCAATAGGTTGTTCGCAGTTCAGTGCTTTGGCGAGTATGCGCGCAGTAGTTGTCTTTCCGGTTCCTCGAGGACCCGAAAAGAGATAGGCGTGGTGCACCTTTCCAGACGAAACCGCCCCTTGGAGCGCTCGAACGATGTGGTCCTGTCCACGGAGTTCGCTGAAGCGTCCGGGACGAAAGCGGCGATAGAGGGAGGTGGCGTCAGACATAGGACAAGCGTAATGGTCGCCACTGACATTTTCAGGGTGAGTTCCGAAGTTCAAAGCGGTGGCCAGGCGATCCGTGGCACCCGACTCAACCCGCTGAGAGCTGCTGGCTTCCACCCCTGACTCGGTTCACGAGCGGCCGTCGCACGGGACCCGACCACCGCTTTCAACCTCGGATAAATAAGGCTACCGGAAGTCACCCCGGTGGTTTCCGGTAACCTCAGAGTCCGGACTTTTGTTCGGTATGGAGAAGTGCGAGAGCGGCCGAACCGGCACGCTTGGAAAGCGTGTGAAGGGCAACCTTCCGTGGGTTCGAATCCCACCTTCTCCGCCAATAGACGAATACAGAAGTAGACGGTTCGGACATACAGAAGTCCTAATTTGATCTGCTCGACGAGGTTTTTTCGGTGATCACTCGCCGAAAGGTGCTTCGGGAGGTGCGAAGGCACTTTCGTAAGAGTCAGTAGACG
>CAIKUQ010000063.1 GCA_903830655.1 uncultured Actinomycetes bacterium
CCCTGTGAAGGTATGGATTGACCAAGACCTATGCACCGGAGACGGCCTCTGTGAAGAGATTTGCCCCTCCGTGTTCACGCTGCTCGATGATGGCCTCGCCTACGTCAAGCACAATGGAGTGGTTCAAAGCAACCCCGGCGGCGCCCAGGGCACCGCTGAGATCCCCGCGGAATTCGTAGACGCCGTTATTGAAGCCTCAGAAGAGTGCCCCGGCGAGTGCATTTTCGTCGTACGCGACTAGTCCAATTCACGGCTGACGAGGCGCCGCGCGGTCGTTAGGAAGCCGGTGTGAGCGACCATTCGGTGGTCAGGCCGTACTGAGCGACCATCAATGTGCCAGGTGCGCCGGAGTATTTCGACCGTCTCTTCCATGCCGAAGGAAAACTCCCTCAATTTTTCGCGCACTTGATGGGTCTGATTGATTGTTGGCAGGTACGCCAAAAAGATTCCACCGGGACGTAGAGCCCGTTCAGCGTGAGCCACGACCTCCCACGGCTCAGGCATGTCCAAGATGACTCGGTCAACATTGGTTTCGTCGATACCTTTGGTTACGTCTCGAATCTTTACTTCGTACCTCTGGTCTTCGCCAAGTTGCTCTCGCACGGTCTTCTTGGCAAAATTGGCGAAATCTTCTCGAATCTCATAGCCCGTTACATTCGCGCCTGCGCGGAGCAGGGTCATTGAAAGTGCGCCGGAACCGACACCTGATTCAATAACGTGCTGACCCGGAGCAATGTCGGCCATCATCAAGATTGTGCCCAAATCCTTCGGGTAAATCACCTGCGCACCACGAGGCATCTTCAAGATGACCTCGGACAGTGTTGGTCTAACGACTAAAAATTTCCGATCGGTCGAAGCGGCAATAACCGAGCCCTCGGGTTGACCGATGACATCGTCATGGGAGAGGATTCCAGAATGCGTGTGAAAGGTTTTGCCGACCTCTAGGGTCAGCAAGTACTGACGGTCTTTCGAGTCGATGAGCATCACCCGCTCGCCGGCTAGCAAGGTCGGGTTCATGACGGACGACCCCTTCTTAAGCTTTGACGCCGTTGGACCCGTCGAAACACGAAACCACCGCCCACAATCAAAAGCCATCTCACCATACGATGGGTCGGCGTGACCCCCGCGGCGGTTTTAAGGGTGTGCTTGATGAGCGGTTTCACTGCTCTACTTGCTCTTGTGGCGACCGGTGAAGATCCGCCAGAGAGTGAAGGCGCCAATAGTTAGCGATTCCAACCAGACAACCGCGTAGGCCAACCAGGCGGTGTTTCCTTGGAACAAAGAGAAATGTTGAACGAGGCGAAGACTGCCAACGAGAAGAAACACGACACCAAGCGCCATGAATACACTCGCTACTGCCCCTACAACTAGCGGACGAGGTAGACCCATCAGGGGCCGTTTTATTTCTCGTTCGACCCGAGCCGTTATGGGCGAACTGTTCAGAACCTTGCCGATGAAACGTAGGCCTGAAAAAAGAAATTTTCTAGAAGTCGCCACAGGTCTAGGTTACAGCCACCTTGAAGAAATTTACCTGAAACGGCAAGTATTTAGCGAAAAGATTAACTACTGTCGTAGCCATGACTGAGCTCTACCGTGGTGCAACTGAGGTCGAACTGCAAGCCATTAAGGAAATTGTGGCCTTGGCGATGGATGCTCCGGCCAAGGCCAAGTCCGGGCACAGCGGGACCGCTATGGCGCTGGCGCCACTGGGCGTAACTCTTTTCTCTCGAGTGTTACGCCACGAACCAAATGACTCGTCGTGGATCGACCGAGACCGTTTTATTCTCAGTTGTGGGCACGCATCTATTCTCCAATACGGCCTTGCCCACGCTTTCGGGTACGCACTGAGCGAAGATGATTTACGAGGGTTTCGCGTGCCACACTCGAAGACTCCCGGTCACCCTGAGGTGGGCGAAACGCCGACGGTCGAGGTGACCACCGGACCACTTGGGCAGGGCTTCGCAAATGGTGTAGGTATGGTCCTGGCGGAGCGTTTATTGCGAACCCAATATGGTGAACCCCTTATGAATCACCGAACCTGGGTGATTGCGGGAGACGGATGTCTGGAAGAGGGTATTTCCC
>CAIKUQ010000064.1 GCA_903830655.1 uncultured Actinomycetes bacterium
GATCCGGCCACACAGTGCTCTAGGTTATCGACCACCCGCACCGGAGACGACTGTGGCTGATTTGACGGTTAGGAAGATAATCGGAGAGACTCGGAACGCTGCATAACAGACATCAGAACTGGATCAGTTAATGCAGGCCGGTCAGTCCGAAAAACGCGGGGCAGGTCAGTGAGGTGATGAAAATTCATGTCGTGTGTGTTGCCAGACTTCTGACTCGTTGTGGCGCCGACGCTTCCGCATATACCTCGAATAGCAGATCAGTGCGCTATCTGCTTCTTTACCGCAGAGATTAATTCAAATATTGCGTCGAGAAATCGCACTGAACGCTCATGCAAAGAACAGGCGAGCGTCAGCGTGTAAAAGAGAGGTTCTGAGAAGTTGTCAAGATAAAAAAGTGCTGCCTCGGGGTTGCCGGAATTGTCACCAAGTACAACGACGTCCATATGCTTATGATGGGGGCGCTTTGTACGAATAACCAGCGTCTTGCTCCCATAATTTGGGTGCACAAACTCTGACATCAAGTCATAAGCTTCCATCAAAGGCAGTTTCGATACCTTCGCGATATCTTTAATGGAATCATTGACGTGAATGCGTTTGCTCGGCTCTAGTGGCGGCTCTCCCGCAGACCCAAATTTCTTCAGGTGCTCGGCCCAATTGAGGCTGGTCGCTGTGTTTGCTCGGAATACCAGAGAATAGATTTCGTACAGGCACTCGTAATATTGAGGCGTGAGCCTATTTTTCTCTGATTTAGACTTGGTTTTCGCGATCGCCTCTAACAATCGTACGCTTTGCTTGTATTTTTCCTCGACTCTACGGAACGTGTAGTAATAAGTGCACACTGACTCGAAGATAGATCTATGAAGGATCGCTGCTGTGTAAAAGCTGCCGCGCTCTAGCGCGTCATGCATCGCCAATGAAAGTTCTCTTATTTGATATGTGAGTTGGAAATGGAACGTTTCCGAAATGTTGGCAATAATGAATTGCGGCAGCGTTGATTTTTCGAAATGATCTTCTAGTACCCAAGGCTCATGGTTATTTAAGACACCAATCTCGGCGGTTCTGGGGCAATTCACGTACCTTGAATGAAAGTGTGGGTAGCACTCCAGCGCTTTTTTGAAAAAATCGCGCGAGGCGTTGTTTAGTTTGTGCCCGTCGGATTTTTCTACGGTCTGTATCCATGAAGGGAACTTTGTGTCTGCTTCCATGGACCGACTTCCCCCGTGTTCAGTTGATCGTGATGCTAGAGTTTTCGGCTAGTCTAGCAGACTTTCCGACTAGGTGTTTTGCGTACTGAATGCCAGTAGTCGCTGGGCGCCATTACGACATGAAGTAGGTCAGCGGTGAAGGCGCGCACGCGATATCGACGGTCCGACGGTCACACTTCTTCGGATCGACCCCGGAGAACCTGCCCGTTCGCGTGCGTCAGTGATGAACGTCCATGTGCTTCCGCGCACCCAAGCACTACCGAGATCTGCGGCCAGGCTTCGCAAACACGTCGCACTGAGACGCAAGTTGCTGTCCCTTACCAAACTGATTACCGATAAATCTTTCCGATCGCCAAGGCGTGGGAGTTGAATCATATTCTCGCGGAACGATCTTCGATAATTTTAAATGCGCGCAATGCCATTCCGGCTTTCAAAACTTTTATCGGAGTTAGTTCGTCTTTTAGTAATTGCCGGACACGCGAAACCGGCAAATAACATTTCAACCCTAAAATCACTTCGCGCAAAACCAGGTCTTTTGAGAATTCCACAAAGTGATTTCCTCCCTCTTGCGAATTTGGATCTAGGTCCACGAACATCCGCTGCTCGTCTTCATATTCCCAATCAACGAATTTTGTTCGCAATAATTTATCCACCAATCGAGGTCCGTCTACTATTTCCCTGGTGGTTTTGTCAAACTCTACTTTTGATCTTTGCTTCGTGTACTGGACTGGTGATAGGTACTCATCCGGAATATCGAACCCTAGCGCCATTCCAGAATGCTTTTCCGCATAGTGCCCCCAGAGAAGTGGATTGCTCCAGGAGCGGCTGAAGCAAATCATTCCCTTGGTTGCATCCAACGCGCTCTTGAAATCACTCAGCGCCTTTCGATCTCGAGGATCCAGCAAGTCGGCCGCAAGAAGCTCGAATGGATCATTCAGCTGATTAAATCGTGAAATCTTCAGGCGTTTCAGAGATAAATTACTGATGCCGTAATTCGCGTCTATAAAGTGAAATGCTCTCATTATTCTCCCCGGAGATTTGGTCGGCCGGTTCACTTGCTGATTGCAATACACGAGCAGGCCGCCGATGAGTTGGCTGAAAACTCGGCCCACATGGCAACCCCCTCGTTTTTCGTGGGCGCAGAAGTAGGCTTGCACGGCCATGGCCAGCCGCTGTTTTGGGGTAACACTGTCCAAGGCCATGTTAGGGCGCTCGTGATTGTAGGACCACATCCATTTCGTCGCGAAATCCTGAACTTCGCCAATGCCGTCGAAGTGGTATTGGGTAAGCCACTCTTAGTGCACCGTCCGGTTAAATCTCTCTACGTATGCGTTTTGCTGAGGCTTGCCGGACTGGATGTACTCGATCTTGATCGGCCGCCTCGCGGCCCAGGGCTGCAGAGCGCCACTGATGTATTCATCCCCGTTGTCGCACCTGAACACTTCCGGCTTTCCGCGCCATTCAATCACTTGGTCCAAACTCCGGATCACGCGTAAAGCCGGCAGCGAGAAGTCCACATCGATACCTAATGCTTCCTGGTTGAAGACGCCGATCACGTTGAATAGCCGGAAGAGCCTGCCGTCGCTGACCTGGCCGAGCATGAAATCCATCGACCACACCTGATTCAACCCCTGCGGCACCGTCAGCGCATTCGGTTTCTCGCGCACCATGCGCTTTCTCGGCCGGATTCGCAGATTGAGCTCCAATTCGCGGTAGAGCGGTCCGCCAGCACTGTGGGATGAACTGCGGGCGCTGCTGCAGGCTCGGGGGCGGTAATCAGCAGGGAATCAGGGCTTTTCGCCAGTGGGATATCGTCGGCGTCCCCGGATTCATCGGGTTAGGTTTCACACGAATGCGCTCGCGCAACGCGTCGAACCAGCGTGGTTTGGCGTACATGCCGGAATGCGTCTGCCGTTTGACGGCAAATCAGTGGCCGGGGTTTAGTCAAAACAGCAGGCTGCCGCCAGATCACACACGCGATACGGCAGGCATGCCGCGTTTAATCACGGCGTTTGAGCCATACGGATCAAATTGAGCGCCAGTCGGCGCATGAGCAGTTCGCAATGCCACAACATGAAGACCAATCTTGCTGGGCGCTGCGCCTGCGGGCGCGTGACCTACCAAATTTCTCAGGAACCGTTGTTTACGCTCGCCTGTCACTGCCGGGATTGTCAGCGTTCTACTGGGAGCGCCGTTGTGATTCATCTGGTGGTCGTCGAGCGAGACGTAGAAATTTCAGGCAAGACGCGTTTGAGCGTTCTGCGTAGCGGAAGCGGCGGAGGGCGCGAGAGCCATTATTGTGCAGAATGCGGAACCAACCTCTGGTGCCGTTACCTCTATCACAGGGTCGCTGTTATTGCCGTTCGCGCCGGAACCTTAGACGACCCCCCGCGGTTAGCCCGTAGGCCCACATTTTTGTACGAAGTAAACTGCCATGGGTAGAAATCCCCAAAGGCGTTCCGGCTTATCAGGAGATGCTGGTTCAGAGCGAAGTGTGGTCCCAGGCAAGTATCGAGAAGTATCAGTCGCTGCCTCCGCGGACATCGCGGGGATGCTCAGGAATCAAGAATCTCAGTAGCCGCCGCCAAGCGATATTCCAGGACACCCAGAGTATTGCTTGGCGACCGGGGCTTCCTCCGTCGCCGCGCTTCCTGAAGCCTTCCAGACTCACGACAGGCTCTGCCCAGTGCAGGGCTTTTTGTTTTTGTGCGGACGATAGCCTTCCGAGAGTCTCCTTCCCCTACCAATGCTGCGAATCAACCGATCGATTCGTCCGCGCGTAAGTTACTGTTTTAAATGGAGAGATTTTTCGGTGCTTCCGGACTTCGGCCTTTTTCCTGGCCGCGCTCCGGAGAGAATAACGACCCGGAGAGAGCGAAAGGTGGCCGGCTACCGGCCGGATGGCCCATCGGCGAAGTCCGCAACCTTCCGCGCGAATCCCCAGCAACACGCAGCAATCCCCGCATTCAGACAATAAAAAACCCCAACGGAGACCCGTTGGGGTTTTGATATTGGTGGAGCCGGGGGGAATTGAACCCCCGTCCGCAAGTCCTACGCTACAAGATCTACATGCTTATCCGGTCTATTGATCTCGCTCCAGGCTACCCGATCGGCAGGGAAAACCTGATGCCAGCCTTGTCCTTTTTAGC
>CAIKUQ010000065.1 GCA_903830655.1 uncultured Actinomycetes bacterium
AGCAACTTGTCGCCTTCGGCGAGCTTGCGAACGACTTGTTCGGGGGTGTGGTGCCTTCTTTTCACGGTGACATCCTCTCGCTCCACGAGGGAGCATCGGGACTCTCATCAACCGTGGCTCATTTCAAGGGGATCTCCGCAATCGCTATGAATTTGAATTGTCGTACCAGCGTAGCCATTGAGGGCTCTTTCTTCTGTGTGCAACCAATGTAGCAATGCGCCCCACTACACGTGGGCTAGTAGCCCTCCGTCAACCAAAATCGTTTGGCCGGTGATGTAGGAGGCATCTTCTGAGGCGAGGAATGAAACGACCGAAGCCATCTCTTCGGGTAGTCCTTGGCGACCCATGGGCACGGTACGTTGAATTTGCTCTTCAATCTGCGCTTCACTCAAACTGTCATGCTCAAATTGAGGGTTATTAAAGCCGGTGTCGACCCAACCCGGACAGACGCAGTTAACTCGAATGCCGTCTCGGGCAAAGTCAATAGCGAGCGATCTCGTCATGTTCACAATCGCCGCCTTCGAAGCGGTGTAGGCGAGCAGGGCGGGTTCACCGAACATGCCCGAGATTGATCCGGTGGTAACGATTGCTCCGCTCCCCTGTTTCACCATGGTGGGAGCCGCCGCTTTAATAACCAAGAACATACCGGTCACGTTGACGTTCAAGGTGCGGTTCCACTCTTCGAGGTCAGTCTCCAGAATGGTGCCCGCGCGAAGTCTGCCGGCGTTTACGTGCAAGATGTCGATAGTACCGAGGTCCTTAATCACACTCGCCACCGTGGTGGCGACTGCCTCGGGACTGGTGACGTCGACGGTGTAGCCGTGGGCCAAAACACCTAGTGCGCGACACTCGCTCGCTACCGACTCGGCCATATCGCCGTTAATGTCCAGCACCGCAACGTTGGCCCCATCTTGGGCTAGTCGCAGGGCGCTCGCTCGGCCAATGCCGTGCCCGCCACCGGTCACTACCCCAACGCGTCCCGTAAATTTTCCCATAGTCCTGATCTCCTTATTTACTTACACATAAAAACAGCGAAGCCAGGGTCACCAACAGCAACCCTGGCTTCGCAAATGAACTAGTTGCCGAAATCAGCCTTGCGGCTTACTTTCAGGTCCTTAAAGTACTGCGCGTCTGAATTACGCGCCTTGATCAAAAGGCCCAGTCCAAAGACAATCAAGACCAACACGATCGCCACCCAACGAATAGCCGCAACCTGGGTCCAGACACCGTAGATGAACATGAACAACATGAACAATCCACCAATGAGGGGCATGAGCCCAAGTCCTAGGAACTTCGCCGCACTGTGACGCAGGTGGGAACGGTAGAACCACACACTGGCCGTAGCGATGATGAAGTACATGAACAGACCAATGAGTCCGTCGGCGGAGATGATGTAGCCAATGGCTTTACTCGCCGAGGCGTTCGCTAAGTAGGGAATCAACACGAGTGGCGGAATCGCCGACAGCAAGATCAAGCCCTTCCAAGGAGTTTGGTAGGTGCTGTGTAAAGTGCCAAAGAACTTTGGAATCAGCTTGTCGCGGGCCATGGCGTAGAGCACGCGGCTGGGCTCGACCATCTGAATTTGAATGGTTCCAAGTACGGCGACCAGTACAGCGAAGGGAAGAGCGCGACCCCAGAAACCAGGTACCAAGAGCTGACCGGAGTAGGCCAAGATGTCGGTGCCGTGGCTCAATACATTGGCCTGGCTCGAGATGCCCTGGAAGACCCAGATCAACAGGGTGTACCAGAGAGTGAGGAACAAGGTTCCCATCATCATGGCGCGACCAGGGTTGATGTTCTGGTTAGTTGATTCTTCAGAAAGAACAGCGGTAGCTTCCCAACCGAGGTAGAGGAAACCACAAGGCACCGCGGCCTTGAGCAGTCCACCCCAACCGCCAATGCCACCAACCACGTCCGAGACCGAGAAGGCCGAGAGTGAAGGTAGTGATGCGCCACCCATGTGGTGACTCTCGTGAATCAACGCGAGAATGGTAAAGGCAATCATGGCGCCGTATTCGATCACGATGAAGGAGAACTGGAGCCACACCGTAGGCTTAACGCCCTTGATGGCGAGCCAGACGAGTCCCGAAACGAGTGCCGCCGCCACAATCCAGGTAACTGGCTTAGCGAAGACGTGCGTAGGCGCGACCACGAAGAGTAGGTAGGTACCGGCCAGGGTGATATTACCCACGTTGGCGAAGGTGGAAACGGCCACGTTAAGTAGTCCCGTACCCACACCGACCGAAGGGCTAACGGCTTCGCCGACCCAGACGTAGGGCGCACCGGCGTGCGCTTTCCAGCGGTTCAAGCTGGCGTATCCCCAAGAACATAGGAACATCATCAAGCCAACAACCAGCACCGCGAGCGGTGCGGTGTGTCCGGCGAAGGACACCAGCAGGGCCAAGGTGAAGGCCACACTGCTCGATGGCGCGACATTTGCGATGGAGAAGGCAACATCGCCCCATAATCCAACTTGATTCTTCTTAAGGCCGGTGGCC
>CAIKUQ010000066.1 GCA_903830655.1 uncultured Actinomycetes bacterium
GACCAACGCGCTCGAAACCCAAATTGATCACCTTTCGGGCGGGCAGCTCAAGCGCATTGCCCTGGCCAAGATCTTCGGGGAGACCAATGACGTACTGATCTTGGACGAGCCCACCAACCACTTGGATCTGAGTTCGATTGAATGGCTGGAGCAGCAAATCACCAATTTCCCGGGCGCAGTAATCATTGTCAGCCACGACCGATTTTTGCTTGATCAGGTCACCACTCGTATGATCGAAATCGATCGTGGCAAAACCTACGTACACAATGGCGGTTACTCTGCGCTTCTTGAAGCCCAAGCCGAGAGGGAGGTCCTCGCTCAAAATGCTGAACAGATTCGAAAGAACATGGCTCGGCACGAGCTCGCCTGGTTGCGTCGAGGAGTAAAGGCTCGGTCGACAAAACCCCAAGCCCGCATTGATGCGGCCAACCGACTACTAGCGGGAGGCAAGGAGGCCGCCGCCCGTGATGGTGCGATTGACTTCAACGTTGAAACCCCACGTTTAGGGCAAACCGTTATCAAAGCACACAATGTTTCATTTACCTACCCCAATGGGCGTGAAATTCTTAGCAATGTCAATCTCGAGTTAGGTCCCGGTGACCGAATTGGCATCGTCGGCCCGAACGGTGCGGGTAAGTCGACATTTATTAACTTGATTGCCCTGCATGCCGAACCGACCGTGGGAACCATAAAACACGGGCCGACTGTTGTTACCTCCTACTTCGAACAGGGTTCCGACAATTTCAATCTCGAAGCCACCGTGCAAGAACTCGTTGCTGGACCTCGCGGGATTCCCGGGTCACCGGAAGACATTGCCATAATGAAGAGTTTTTGGTTCACTGGGGCTTTGTGCAAGACGAAGGCTCGTGAACTTTCGGGTGGTGAGCGGCGGCGCCTGCAACTCTTGTTGGCTCTCACTCGTAAGCCAAATGTCCTCTTTCTCGACGAGCCCACCAACGACTTGGACCTTGAAACTATCCGGCTAATTGAGGAGTTCTTGGCTCAGTGGCCGGGGACTCTGATTGTCGTTTCGCACGACCGAACTTTCTTGAGCCGCACCACCGATCGCCTACTCGAGATTCACGCCGACGGAACTATCGCCGACATCCCTGGCGGCATCGACGCGTGGATTGCCCGGTCGGCTGGAATCATTACCAGTACGAATTTGGGTGACGAGGAAGAACCGACCAAGTCACCGACCAATGGCCGCGTTTTGCGGGACGCCGAAAAACAGGTGTCGAAGCTTGAACGTAGACGGTCTGCTTTGCAGGAAAAAATAGCGGCGAGTAGCGATCCGACCGAGCAAAAGAACTTGGGCGCCGAACTCTCCCAAATCATTAAAGATCTCGCTAGTGCGGAGGACTTTTACCTCTCGCTACTGAACTAGTTATCTACTTAACCCAAGAAGACACGAGTTATTTAGGCATCCCAGTCAGAACGTACGCCACCGCCGAAGTAGGGACGCTGATGGCGACCGGGGCTTTGGTGTTAAAGCCGGTTACCTTCAAGGTTGAGGAAAACTTTCTCGTACCGAGAGTTGTGGAAATTACAGTGCCCAATGGAATGAAGGGCGAGGATGCCGAGACGACCACGACCATTGGGAACCCACCCAGCCCGTTGGACTTCTGGGACTTTCCAATAAGTTCGTAGACACTGTTGCCCTGTACGGTTTTGGGCCCGACAACTTTCACCTTGCCCGTAGGCAAGAAACTGGCAAAGAGCGACTTACCCTTGAGGCCGCTCGTAATGAACTTGTAGTTGGAGTTTGACTTTGGAACGGCGATCCACGTGTTCTGCCACTGATTGGCCTCTGCGGCGGTGGCATTGAACATTGACTGCAAACCCGAGGCGTTGTCATTGACCCACAGTCTCGAGCCAATCATCATGATGTGTTCAGTTTGTCCAAGGTAGTTGGTGGACTGGAGGGCCGAATCATGGCTCGCCCACTGAATACCTGACATCGTTTGACCCGATTCTTTGGTCACAAACTTAAGCTCAATGGAGCTTTTTGATTGCAGCGCGGACAACATTGTTGACTCAATAGTCTTGGCCGATGGTTTGGTGGTCGCGTTCGAGGCCGCGGGAGCCAGCGCGACGACCAAGAGGGTGGTGCCGACAAATGGCAGGGTGCGACTAAATAATTTCAACATGATTCTCCTAAAGACAAATACTGACGCTACCAGTTGAATTTGTGGTGACGTCTAGGGGGAGAAAAGGTAATTTCACGCTGTTGAGTGACTAGTTTTTGGCTGGATATGTCGCCAGGCGCTCACGCAATAACTTGACAAAAGAAGCGTTGTGAACCGCCACGCCAACTCGCGTCGAGCTTTCCGCGTGGTGAAAGCTACGCGTAAACCAAGTGGCTCCTCGCGAGTGAACCCCTGATGTTTCGACGTCGGCCTTCACCCCATCCTTCTGAATAGCGGTGGGGTCTATCACTTCATAGACGGCCATTGCGTCGTGCATAATCAAATCACGGTTGCCAACCCACTCCTCGTGAAACTTGGCGTAGGGCTCGAGCATGGCGGCTAGACGGTCTCCCACCTCAGAGTCAAGGCCGCGGAGAAAATTCAGATCGTCGTCGTTGAGAAAGGCCTGATGCGTGAGGTCGAGCGGCATGATGTCCAGCTTCCACGCCCCCGCAAACACAATTTCAGCCGCTTCGGGGTCCACCCAGATATTGAACTCTGCGGCAGCGGTGACATTGCCCTCGAAGGATGCTCCACCCATAATGACGACGCGCTCGATGGACGTAACGACATCGGGGTGCTTCTGCAAAAGTGTTGCGATATTCGTTAGTGGACCAATGGCCACCAAAGTTAGAGGCGCCTCTTGCGCGAGGCGGTAAATCATCTCAATTGCGTCTTCTGATGATTCTTGAACGCTGGGCTCGGGCCAAGCCAAGTCCCCCAGACCGTCTTGACCGTGTACTTCAGCCGCTGTTCCGCTCGCCCCACCAATCGGTGTCGCGCAACCACGACCCACCAACACATCACTTCGTCCCGCTAACGTCAAGAGGCGTCGAGCATTCAGCGTGGTTTTTTCAAGCTCAACGTTGCCCACCACAGTCGTGAGGGCCAAGACCTCTAACTCTGGGCTCGCCAGGGCCAGCATGATGGCAACAGCGTCGTCAACCCCCGGGTCGGTATCAATGATTACGCGGGTTGGAGCCATGCCAGGACCTCTTCATGGGTTGGTGGAGCCTCTTGAGCTCCAGGGTTCAATGTTGCGAGGGAGCCCGCCACAACTGCGTAACGCAGACATTCGGCCGGCGACTCGCCCAGGGCGAAGCGTAGAGCGAAAGCGGCGACGAAGGTATCGCCCGCTCCCACGGTGTCAACCGCTTCAACACGTGGAGCCGCCGCGCGGACTATCTCGGTGCCAAATTCAAAACAAGCAGCGCCATTTTTGCCATAGGTGACGACTGAATAGGGCACCCGATTGAGGTTGATGGATTCCGCTTCTGTTTCATTCACAATCAGCACGTCGCACTCGTTCAGCAGCTCGTCAGCCACCTCAGTAATTGGTGCTGCGTTCAAGATGAATTTCTGGGCTGATTTTGCGGCTTGCAACACCACTTCAGGTTTGATTTCCATCTGGGCAATGACTACGTCAAATAGCGACCACTCGACCTCTTCCAAAGCGATGTCATGGTTTGCGCCAGGTGCCACCACAATCAAGTTTTCGCCGGAGTCCTCCACGGCAATAATGGCCGTCCCCGTGGGGAGTTGGCTCATACGCAGAAATTTCGTGCCCACTCCATGTTTGGCAAAGGAGGAGCGCAAGAGTTCTCCATTGCCGTCATCGCCAAGAGATCCAATGAACTCAACCCCGCCACCTAAGGCGGCGGCGGCGCAAGCCTGATTCGCTCCTTTTCCACCGGGCACGAGCATCAATTCACCGCCCAAAATTGTTTCACCCGGACGAGGGAGTGTGTGGCAGCGCACAATGACATCAGCATTGGCGCTGCCCACTACCCCAATCGAGGCAAAACTCTCAGACACTGCTTAGGGAAGGAACTTGTTGGTGTAGTACGTCGAAGGTGCGGGAACACTCTTGATCAAGTTCACGCTCTTAAGCGCGGTGGCCAGAGTGGTCCACTGCTTGTTGGTCTGAACGAAGTACTTACCAGCGGCGTTCGTTAACAGCGGTACGGTCAATGCCCAACCCTTAGTTGAGTAGAACTTCGAGTAGCCACTCTTCGGATAGGCCGCCATAAAGTCAGCGACTGCTTTGGCTTTGTGCTGGCTAGCCCAAATCGTTGCGGCCTTAATTGCCTTCAAAAAACCTCGAACGTTCTTGCCGTGCTGATTCGCGTAGTTGTGCGTAACGGCATAGACCCAAACTGGAACGTTTGGAACACCGGCGGCCGCACCAACAATGCCCACTGGAGCGCTCTTGGTGGCTTCGGTAATGCCCGGAATCGCGTAGTTCGTTGTGGAAGTGGTGAAGTCAATGGTCCCCTTCATCAATAGTGGCGTGTCATTGGAACCAGTAACGATGGTGATGTCGCTCGCCTTCAAGTGTGCCTTTTTCAGCACAAAGGGAATCATTGCGTTAGTCCAGGTGTCGCCCCATGAGAAGATCTTCTTCCCCTTCAAACCAGCAAGTGTCAACGTCGAGCCCGGCTTCGCGAAAAGGCCCCAGTTGTTAGTCATTGAATAGTTGGCCACTGAGATGACGGGGGCCTTGGCCTCAACCGCTACCGCCATGTCCGAGGTGGTGATGAACCCAATATCCCCCGAGCCAGTCGTCAAGAGCTGAGTCGTTGAAGAGGTCGATGGCGGGAACTCAACTGAGACGTTGAGTCCGTTGGCCTTGAAGAAGCCTTCCTTCTCGGCCACAACTACCGGAATGATCTCCATATCGGGGCCCGGAAAGTCGTACACAAACTTGACGGCCGTCAAGGTTGACGCTGAGGCGAGAGTACTCGCACTCAATACGGTGATTGAAGAGAGGGCCATGACAGCACCCGCTACAGAAATTGACAAAAAGTTACGCTTCACGCGAACCTCCCCTAGTTATTTGTTAGTACAGGTTTAGCACCCCGACGCCACTGCCGAGCGGTCGAACGGCGCTGCCAGGGAGTCGCTAAATATTCGGCCCCCACTACCAAAAGAAACCAAATAATTCCGATGGCCGTCATCAAGAGGGTCGTGCCATAAACGCCGGCTGCGTCCAGTGAGCCCGACGCCGAACGTTGGTAGAGGGCCAGCGAGGAACCACTCGAGGCGGCGAGCTCGCCAATGATTGCTCCCGTCACCGCGTAGGTTGCCCCAATCTTTAAACCACTAAAGAGTTGGGTAATTGCGGCCGGCATTTCGAGAACTACGAAGCGGCGCATCGAATTCGCTCCAAAGACCTTGGCCAAGGTCATGAGATCCTTATCGACGTGGTTCAAACCATCAAGGACCGAAACAGTCACGGGGAAGAACACAATCCAAGCCACGATGACAACCTTGGGCATAACCCCGAAGCCCAAGATCATGACGAGTGGAGGAGCTAACGCGATGATCGGAATTGCTTGGGTGAGGATGAGTAAGGGGTAGAGCACGCGCTGCATCAGCGGAATCTTGTTGAGAACTACGCCAAGGAATGCGCCAAGGAATGCGCCGACAAGATATCCGTAGATTGTTTCCTTGATGGTCCACCACGTAAGTGGAGCCAGGGTGGACCAGTTTGAGGTAACAGCACGAATCGCGTCCCACGGTTTCGGGGCAATGTAGGGAGCGACATTTCCCCATACGACAATTGCCTGCCACAGTCCAAGCAGCACCACTACCGAAAGAATCGGTCCGAAGATGTTTAAGAGCAGTTTCTTTTTGGTCATGCCCCACGCTCACGATGCAACTGATGCAAGACCCTGCTCTTGAGATCCGTGAATGCTGGGCTCACGAGGGTATCGAGAGTTCTGGGGCGAGGTAG
Organism: uncultured Actinomycetes bacterium; assembly: GCA_903830655.1. Taxonomy (GTDB): domain Bacteria; phylum Actinomycetota; class Acidimicrobiia; order Acidimicrobiales; family RAAP-2; genus RAAP-2. Next base: position 5,926 of record CAIKUQ010000066.1, read on the forward strand.
ATCGACTCGTAGGTCATCAACCACTCGCCCGGGTCGAGGTGACATCACCAACACTCTGTCGGATAGGAAGACCGCTTCATCTACGTCGTGGGTAATGAACAAAACGGTGCGTTGCGTGTCTCGCCAAACCTGCAAAAGCCACTGCTGCATTTCGAAACGTGTTTGCGCGTCCAAGGCGCCAAATGGTTCATCCAGCAATAACAGTTGGTGATTGGTCGCGAGTGTGCGCATGAGGGCCACGCGCTGGCGCATACCGCCCGATAATGCACTGGGATAGTGATGCAGAAACTCACCTAATCCATACTTCTGTGCGAATCCCATCGCCTGTTCTTTGTCTTCGGGTCCAACCTTGCCCTTCAGGCGTGCACCTAGAGTGATGTTCCCCAAGACGGTCCGCCAAGGAACGAGGAGGTCTTTTTGAAGCATGTAGCCCACATGGCCAGTTGCGCCAATAACGTTTTGGTCCTCCAAACTGATGCTTCCGTTGTCGGGTTGGATTAATCCCGAAAGAATGTTGAAGAGGGTCGACTTGCCACAGCCCGAGGGGCCAACAATTGAGACGAAGCTACCCCGTTCAATGTCCAAATCCAGTGGGCTTAAGGCCGTGGTGCTGGCGAAGGTTTTTGAGATCCCCCGCAATTCCAGAATTGAGGAACTACTCATTATTTCTAATGTAGGTCAAGTTCAGCCAGCGTTTTTTGGATAGTGACAGGCCACGCTTCGACCTGGTCGGATTTCCACCAAGGCGGGCTTAACTTCTTTGCACTTGTCGGTCGCCACTGGGCAACGAGGGTGGAAAGAGCACCCCGACGGGCGGTCCGCAGGGTCTGGCACATCACCCTTCAAAATAATTCGTTCGCGGCGCGGAGCATCAGTGTCGTTTAATTCGGGCACAACCGACAGCAGTGCCTCGGTGTAGGGATGCATCGGCCGGTCGTAGAGTTCGTCAGCGTCGCCGAGTTCAACTATTTCGCCTAAGTACATAACGCCCACGCGGTCAGAGACGTGGCGCACCACCCCGAGGTCGTGGGCGATGAAGAGGTAGGTCAGATTGAACTTGTCTTGGAGATCGGCCATCAAGTTAAGAACCTGAGCCTGTACCGAAACGTCCAGAGCCGAAACTGGTTCGTCCGCAACCACCAATGAAGGGTTGAGGGCCAAGGCACGAGCGATGCCAATGCGTTGACGCTGCCCGCCCGAGAATTCGTGGGGGTAGCGGGTGAGCGAATTGACGTCAAGTCCAACGGTACGGAATAGTTCTCGAACACGTTCTTGAATTACCACTTCAGTACCAAACTTGTTAATGCGCAAAGGCTCGGCCACAATGTCACCCACGGTGCGGCGAGGATTCAGCGAAGCGTAGGGATCTTGAAATACCAATTGCATCTTGCGACGTAACGGGCGCAGCGCACGGCGACTTAACTTAGAAATCTCCACGCCCTCAAAAACCACACTGCCCGAGGTGGTCGGCAAGAGTTGGACCAGACAACGGGCCAGGGTGGACTTGCCGCATCCCGACTCCCCCACGATTCCTAAGGTTTCCCCTCGGCGAATCTCAAGCGATACCCCGTTAACGGCCGTAGCGAGATGTGGTCGTCCAAACTTTTTTGACCTCGTGGAAAAGGTCTTTACGACATCGGTCGCCTTGAGGAGAATTTCGTTACTCACGAACTGGCCTTTGTGCGAATTGCGACACGCTGTTCATCGCTCAACCAACAAGCATCAAGGTGGTCATTCGCCCCTTTTAGTTGCGGACGCTTAGTGCAAATGTCCATGCGATATTCACAGCGGTCGGCGAAGGCACACCCCTCTGGAATATCCAGTGGTGACACAGCATTCCCGGGGATGGTGGCTAGACGGTCATTGCGCGACTCGATTCTGGGCACCGCCCCCAAAAGGCCCCAGGTGTAGGGGTGACGAGGATTACGTACAACATCAATTTCAGGGCCAACCTCGGCGGGACGTCCGGCGTACATCACAACGACGCGATGGGCCATCTCCGCGATAACTCCCATGTCGTGGGTGATGATCACAATTGAGGAGTTGTACGAGTCTTGCAACTTAACCATCAAATCGAGAATCTGAGCTTGGGTCGTGACATCGAGGGCGGTGGTGGGTTCGTCGGCAATTAACAACTTTGGGTTACACGAGAGGGCCATGGCAATGACCACGCGCTGGCGCATACCCCCGGAAAACTCGTGCGGGTAGTGGTCAATGCGCTTGCGAGGATCGGGAATACCGACTTCGCTAAGAAGCTCAATGGCGCGCTCTCGGGCCTGAGCTTTGGTCATGGTGGTGTGTGTGCGGAGTTGCTCGACAATCTGCCAACCGACCGTATAAACAGGAGTAAGTGCTGTCATCGGGTCTTGGAAGATCATGCCAATCTCTCCACCGCGAATTGGTTGCATCTCTTTATCCGAGAGTCCCAAAATCTCTCGACCTTGAAACTCCACCGATCCCGTAATTGTGACGTTGGCGTCACGAACTAATCCGAGCATCGAATACATCGAGACTGACTTGCCCGAACCCGATTCACCGACAATGCCGACTACCTCTTTGGGGGCTACCTCGAAACTCAATCCATCAACGGCGCGCAGGGGTCCCTGGCGTGTTGCGAAGGTGACCTTGAGGTCGGAAACTTTAAGAACCGGTGACTCAGGCAACTCGCACCCTCGGATCTAAGAAGGCGTACAGAATATCCACTACGGCATTGGCCAATACGACAAAGAAAGAGCCGTACATGACGCAGGCCATAATGACCGGAAGATCTAAATTCTGGAGCGAGGTGTAGGTCAACATTCCCACTCCTTGAAGTCCGAAGACGACCTCGGTCAAGAGCGCTGCGCCTCCAATTAACGCACCGAAGTCGAGTCCAAAGAGTGAAACGATAGAAACTAGCGAGCAGCGCAGTGCGTGCTTGATCAAGATCCGTCGCTCGCTCAAACCCTTGGCACGAGCCGTGCGGACATAGTCTTCATTCATTGCGTTCACGAGTTCAGCTCGAAGCACTCGGGCGTAAATGCCGGCGTAGAGCGCGGCCAAGGTTAACCACGGAAAGAGCAGGTGCAGTGCCCACTGCCAGGGGTTTTGCGTGAAGGGAATGTATCCCGCCGACGGCACCCACGCAAAGAGCGAGGAGTGCAGTCGAGATTGAGTAATCAAGTTGACCACTTCGCCCAACCAGTAGGCCGGGACCGAAACTGCCGCAATACCGACGAACATCACCAGCGGGTCAATGAACTTTCCGCGATTCGCGGCCGCCACGATGCCCCCGAAGATACCCGTCACCAGCCAAATCACCGCCGCACCCGAGACCAACGCCAAGGTAACTGGTGCGGCCTTTAGAACCTGGGGCACAACTTTGAGGCCGACGTTTACATAACTCGTTAGGTCTCGCTTAATAAAAAGGTGATCCATCATCAGCCAGTACCGAATGAAGATTGGACGATCAAGCCCAAAGGCTGCACGTACGTGCTCCAAAGTCGCCGGTGAGGCACTGCGACCGGCAATGCGCGCCGCGGGGTCCACACCCGGCGTGGCGAAGAAAATAAGGAATACCGCAACTGAAATGGCCAAGAGGACCAGTACGGCTGAGAGCACGCGGCGCAGGGTAAACGAAAGCATTAGATCGAGCCTCGCAGCTTCGCCTTGGGGTCGAAGGCGTCACGAAAGCCGTCACCGAGCAAGTTGAGTGCACCAGCGGTAATAACGATCATGAGCCCGGGGGCCATCGCCACCCACGGACGGGTGTACAACAGGTCGAGCCCATCATTAATGATGGTGCCCCATGACGCATTAGGTGGCTGCACCCCAACACCCAAAAATGAGAGCGCCGACTCGGTCAGCATGTTGAAAGCGACCATCAATGGAAAAAACACAATGATGCTTGGCGCCACATTGGGAAGTATTTCCTTGCGGAGGATGCGCCAGTCCGAAGCACCCGAGCCGATGGCCGCTTGAATAAACTCCCGCTCTCTTAAGGTCATAACAATGCCGCGCAGGGGACGCGCAACGTAAGGGATGTAAATAAACGCGATGATGATGATTGGAAGTAAGAGGGAGCCGGCTTGCACGTGGAGCGGCCCGACGCTGAAACCACTCGATACCAAGATCACCGACAGAGAGATCGCCAGAAGATACACCGGGAATGCCCAGGTGATGTCGAGTAGGCGCGAAACAATCCAGTCAATAACCCCACCGAAGTAACCAGCGGCGAGACCAGAAATAGTTGCGAAGAAGACACAAAACAGTGCCGAGGCCGCCCCGATTAACAAACTGTCACGACCACCGTACAAAAGACGAGCGAAGACATCTCTGCCTTGCGAGTCCGCACCCAAGAAGTAATTGTTCAAGTGCCACGTGGGGCCAATCGGCGAGACGCCCAGTCCCAGTCCTTGGGTATTGGCCTGGAGCACACTGCGCCAGTGCCCATCAATAAAAATTCGCCCGTTGATATTCGAGCTAAATGCGTTTACGTGGGCCCAGTCGTTGGCGTAGAGGGGGGCGCACAGACAAATCAGAGCAACAAAAACTAAGACGCCGAGGGCACCCATTGAAGCTTTGTTGCGTCGAAGTTGGCGCAGCGAGGACCGCCAGGGGCTCTCAGGTCCCCTGGCGGTCGCTAGCGCACTAGTCGTAGTCGATTGCTCGACCGATGACGGAACTACTTGACCCAAAGTTGATCCACGTACATGTAGAACTCAAGTGAGAACTTGTAGTTTCCAACACGCTTCGAAACGAAGTCGGTCAACTTAGGGTTAATCAATGGAACCCACGGCGCATAGTTAGCCATGATGGTCTTGTCAATCTGGCCCCACTTGGCGTTAGCGGCCTTCGGGTCGGTTATTGACTGGGTCTCGGCAGCCTTGATCTGTGCATCAATACCAGCGTTACAGAATCCCGCAATGTTGATCGAGTTGTCACTTCCCTTGTGGAAGGTTGAACAACCCAGCAAGACGTTGATGAAGTCTGATGGTGCCGGGTAGTCCTGGTACCACTGAGTCAGTGAAATCTGAACTTTGTTGTTTGTGTTCTGGATGTAGTTGAACTGAATGTTCGCACTCTGCAGCACCACTGACGCCTTGTAGCCAATCTGGTTCAGCACCGAAACAATGTACTGAGCCACCGAGGAATTAACAGCGTCGTTAGTTGCCACGAGCTTCACAACCGTTCCCTTGGTGCCAGAGGCGGCCACTAGGGCCTGGGCCTTAGCGAGGTCCGGACCGTTGTATCTCGAGCCGCCACCCTTGGTGTAACCACAGAAGTCGACGTGTCCAGGAAAACCCTTAGGCAAGATGGTGCATGTTGGATTAGCCAACTTGGTTCCACCGTACAACGACACAATGTTCTTCTTGTTAATTGCGTAGTTCAGCGCTTGGCGAGCCTTCAAGTTATTGAAGGGTGCAATGTTGGTGTTCATCGGCAAGTACCAGTCGGCAGTCAACTGGTGAAGCGTCAATTGGCTTGCGTACTTGGTGGAAATCTCACCGAGACGGTCAGCGGGCAGTGGATCAAAGACCCAGTCCGCCTGACCATTTTCAACGGCCGTTACTTCTGACTCCACGGTGGTTCCGAACTTCTCAACAATCTTGTTGGGGTATCCCTGAGGTTGAGCCTTGGCGTTCCATACCTTGAAGTACGGGTTACGCACCATGACCAAGCTCGACGCTGGGTTGTAGCTCTTGAAGGTGTACGCACCAGTTCCGGGAACTGGAGTTGAGCCTTCATCCTTCGTCGGCGTGCCGGCGGGAACAATTGCCGCGAATGGCACAGCCAGCTGATCAATGAACTCGGGGTCAACCTTCGCGAGGTTAAAGGTCACGGTATTCGTCGCCGCGTTTACCGTCAAACCACTCAAGGTGCACGATGTTGGTGTTGCCACGCAGGCGTCACCACCGGCGATGGCGTTGTACCAAGAACCAGAGTTCGGGTTCGAAACCTTGAACAAACGTACAAAGGTCGCCTTAACGTCATTTACCGTCACCGTTTGGCCGTTGGAGAACTTGATTCCTTTACGCAAAGTAAAGGTGTAAGTCTTGCCACCGTTAGTGATCTTGGGCAACGCGGTTGCCAAGTCAGGAACCACGGTAAAGGAAGCTTGACCGTTAACTTTTTGGAAGGTCACGAGTCCGTCGTAGGTGGCCTGGTAGAGCTGCCAGTACTGCAAGGTGTAGTTCACCTGTGGATCCAACGTGCCGCCCGCGGTTGAAGCGAGCAAGGTAAGTGTTCCGCCGGCGTGAGCCTTCTGGTAGCCAGAAGCGCCCGCTGGGCTCGCTGAGAAACCAGCCAAACCGGTCAGAGTGAGTGCGAGAGCAGAGGTGAGTACCCCAAACTTCTGCATGGACTTGAACTTCATCATGTATTCCCCTTGTTTTGTTACTGCACTTGGTACTGCGATTTAGTTGTCGTGCGCCGCCAAAAATTCTTCGACCACTTGAATGTAGCGGTCGGGCTCTTCTACGAACGGCATATGACTGGATTCTTCGAAAATTTCCCACTGGACGTCAGGAATATTGTCAAAGAATGGTTGGACCGTGGCGGGAGTTGCCTCGTCGTAACGGCCCGATACCAACAAGGTCGGTGCGGTGATTTTGTGAACTTGGTCGACGACGGTCCAGTCCTTCAAGGTGCCCACGCAGTAATACTCGTACGGTCCATTCATCGTCAAGTAGACGTGATTGTCCTCTTGCATGCACTCAAAGGTTGCGACAACTTCGGGCGGGTTAGGTACCACGCGGCACACGTGTTCAGCGTAGAACTTGTCGGCGGCAGCTACATATTCGGGGTCGTCCATTGTGCCATTGGCTTCGTGTCGATCAAGCGCATCGCGAACTTCCGCGGGCAGCTTGGCGCGAAGTACTTTCGCTTCGCTCGCCCACAACTCCATCGAGGCGGGTGAATTCGAAAGTACGAGACCTTTTAGGCCCGCGGGTTGACGAATACCGTGCTCGGCGCCGAGCATGCCACCCCAAGACTGGCCGAGCAAGAAATAGTTGTCCGCGATTCCTAAGTGATCGACCAAGTTATTTAACTCATCGAGAAATAGGTCTACGGTAAAAAAGTCGGGGCCCTTGTCCTTGAGACGCGTTGACTTACCATTGCCGACTTGGTCGTAGTGAATAACCGGACGATCGAATTGCGCAATTTTCGCGATTGACAGGACGTAGTCGTGGGTGCATCCCGGACCACCGTGAGCCACGACGAGGGGCGTCTTCGCCGAGGCAAGGTCACCGGTGATTCGGTACCAGGTCTGCATACCGTTAAAGGGGGCGAAACCCTCTGTCACATTTAGTTGCTCCATAAGTAGACAGTAGGCGAAAGGTAACTCGTAATGCAAAGTGATGAAGGTCGAGATTCTTAAGTTTCTTAGTATCCAGCCGGAAGAATCATCGTTACCGCGCCGTAGAAGATAAGCAGGAGAGGCACCGTAAGCGCTGCAATTCCAATCATCGCCAAGGTTGACCACCAGGGCCCACCCTTGAGGCGCACGAAAACCCACCAGGCGAACCAGATGAGGGCTCCAAATAGGAAGGTGACTCCCCAAGTCGAGCCCCAGCTCTGCTTAGCGCTCACGTGCTGCGCCTTGGGAAGCATGTCCGGTGTCGTCGTGGTTGTCACTTTGGTGGTGGTTGCCGAGCCCTTTTTAATAATTGGCTTTCCGGTGTTGGGATTAATGACAGGCACTCCGGGACCCTTAGCGGAAGTCTTCGGGCGATCAACGGCTGCCAAGCGAGCTACTACGACTAAGCGAGTGATTGCGGAGTAGGGCGGATTGCACGTGGTGAGCGTCAAAATGGGAGTCGCCGAGGGCGCCAACACGCCAAGATCCGAAGGCGGAACAACGTGAGTATCGACAACCCGATACAAGAAGCGCCCTTGCGTCGTGGTGATAATAATCGGGTCATCCACGACAAGGTGATCCAAGAAGCGAAATGGGTGGCCCCAGGTTGTGCGGTGTCCAGCGATAGCTGCGTTACCGTTCGACCCCGGTGTGGCCGTATTGACATAGTGACCGGGACCCAAGCGAAGCTGTGGTGAGTTGGTCCCTTGGATTATCGTCATCGAGAGATTAATTTTGGGAATCTGAATGAGGCCAATCCAACTGTTCACCGGAGGTTGTGGCCGGCTGGGCACTGGGGTGGCTGGACCAGTGGGCAACCGGGTCGAGTAGATATCCGGAATGGTCTTGGGCAAAACTTTTTCGATTTGAGTTTTAGCGTTCGATTGAGTCACCGCTTCGAGATGGTTGGTATAGACCAGTTCGTAGGGGATGAAGAGGGCGGTGAGGATTCCGAGCCCAATAAGGAATTTTCCCGTGCGATTGAGCATGCGCCACCAGAAGGGGGCGTGGCTAACTCGGTATTTGAATAGTTCCCACTTCTCCACCCCTCAAGGGTAGCCAAGAAAATCAACTCTTTGTATGGCGATAGTGCTTCTAGAACCCTGCACTAGCCTCAATGAACACATGGGACTCTCTATCGGCATCGTCGGCCTACCGAACGTGGGCAAATCAACTCTCTTCAATGCGCTCACGAAGAACAACGTTCTTGCCGCGAACTACCCCTTCGCCACCATTGAACCCAATGTCGGCATTGTCTCGGTCCCCGACCCGCGTCTCGAGGTTTTGGCCGGGATCTTCAACTCAGAGAAGATCCTCCCCGCTACGGTCACCTTCGTAGACATCGCGGGAATCGTTCGCGGCGCGAGTGAAGGCGAAGGACTAGGAAATCAATTCTTAGCGGCTATTCGCGAATCTGACGCCATCTGCGAAGTAGTGCGAGCTTTCGAAGATGACGATGTTATTCACGTTGATGGGAAGATTGATCCAGCCAGTGACGTCGCCACAATCGAAACTGAACTTATCCTGGCTGATCTGCAAACTATCGAAAAAGCCATTGTACGAATTGACAAAGATGCCAAGCGAAGCCCCGATGCAGCTATCAAATTGGCTGAGGTAAAAAAAGCGCAAGCGGCCCTTAATGACGGAAAGGTCTTATCGCGAGTTGGCAAAGAGATTGACCGAACACACCTCGCTGACCTTCACCTCCTTACCGATAAGCCATTTATCTATGTCTTTAACGTCGATGAAGAGACTCTTGGGGATACGGATAAGCAAGACTCGCTTCTGGCCAGTGTGGCCCCCTCACCAGCGATTGTTCTGTGCGCCAAGATCGAAGCCGAACTCTCGGGGCTAGAGGACGCTGAAGCGCTCGAGATGCTGGAGTCCTTTGGCCAAACCGAGTCGGGACTCTCGCAGCTTTCTCGTATCGGTTTTCACACCCTTGGGCTGCAGACCTTCCTCACCGCCGGCCCGAAGGAGACTCGGGCGTGGACTATTCGCCAAGGCGAAACCGCCCCCCAAGCCGCTGGCGAGATTCACACCGACTTTGAAAAGCACTTCATCAAGGCCGAGGTCATTGGTTTCCAAGACCTCGTCGCCGCCGGATCGGTAGTCAACGCCCGTTCCGCCGGTAAGGCCCGCGTTGAGGGCAAAGAGTACGTCATGCAAGACGGTGACGTCGTCGAATTTCGGGTCGGCGCTTAGTCCTTTCGTGAGACCCAGGAGTCATATCTACCCAAATTGGGTCAGCTAATCGCGCCCCTCCGCTACGCTTGTTCCAGGCGTATGCGACAGAGGTCGGCGCCCATACGTATTCAACTTCTCTAGGAGAACCATGTCCTCATTCGACTTTAAAGTAGCTGACCTTTCTTTGGCTGATTTCGGCCGTGCCGAAATCATCATGGCCGAACACGAGATGCCCGGCCTCATGGCCATGCGCGCCGAGTTCGGTGCCAGCAAGCCTCTTGCGGGTGCTCGCATCGCGGGTTCACTACACATGACCATTCAGACCGCCGTGTTGATCGAGACACTCGTCGAACTCGGCGCGGATGTTCGCTGGGTCAGTTGCAACATTTTCTCTACTCAAGACCACTCCGCTGCGGCGGTGGTTGTCGGCCCCAAGGGAACTGTCGACAATCCACAGGGCGTTCCCGTCTTCGCCTGGAAGGGCGAGACGCTCGAGGACTACTGGTGGTGCACCGAACAGTTGCTGCGTTGGCCCGGACATGCCGGTCCGACAATGATCTTGGATGATGGTGGCGACGCAACCCTGCTCGTTCACAAGGGACTCGAGTTTGAAAAGTCTGGCGTAGTACCTTCACCAGAGACCGCTGACTCCGAGGAGTACCGCGTCATTCTTGAATTGTTGACCCGTTTGGTTGGCAACAAGGAGATGGCGTTTGCCCCAATGGCCGCTGGAATCATTGGAGTTTCGGAAGAAACCACTACCGGTGTTCACCGTCTCTACGAGATGGAGCGTGACAACGTATTGCTCTTCCCCGCAATCAACGTGAACGACGCTGTTACTAAGTCCAAGTTCGACAACAAGTACGGATGTCGTCACTCACTGGTGGACGGCTTAAACCGCGCCACTGACGTTTTGATTGGTGGAAAGGTTGCGATCGTTTGTGGTTACGGCGACGTTGGCAAGGGTTCGGCCGAATCACTTCGCGGACAGGGCGCTCGCGTCATCGTCACCGAGATTGACCCCATCTGCGCGCTGCAAGCAGCGATGGACGGCTACCAGGTAACCACCCTCGAAGAGGCGCTGCCCACCGCTGACATCATCATCACCGCCACCGGAAACAAGGACATTGTCACCGTTGAGCACATGATGATGATGAAAGAGCAGGCCATTCTGGCCAACATTGGTCACTTCGACAACGAAATCGACATGGCTGGACTCCAGGCCCTGCCTGGCGCGAAGCGCGAGACCATCAAGCCTCAGGTTGACAAGTGGACCATGCCAAATGGTCGCACCATCATCTTGCTCTCCGAAGGTCGTTTGTTCAACCTCGGAAACGCAACCGGGCACCCCAGCTTCGTTATGAGTAACTCCTTCACCAACCAGGTACTCGCCCAGATCGAACTCTTCGTTCGCAACGAGCAGTACGGCAAGAAGGTCTACGTCTTGCCTAAGCACCTCGATGAGAAGGTTGCTCGCTTGCACCTTGACGCGCTAGGTGTGAAGTTGACTGAGTTGACCAAGCAACAGGCTGAGTACATCGGCGTAACGGTCGAAGGCCCTTACAAGCCCGACACCTACCGCTACTAAATCTTTTTATCGATAGCCGGCAAAGATGTCGGTGACACAGCCTTCAACCTTTTGAGGGTTCGTCACGCGCAAAAACCATTCAGTTTTATTCGTCTCACAAAACGCCTCACGACCCATCTTCATCCAGAAGGAGTCGGCAATTTGCGAGGCGTGCGCGGCGAGAGCGTCAAACTTCACGCTATTCACTGACGAAATATCGATAGCCGCACTAATGAGCTCGTCGGGCGTGCTCATCTGCTCGGGGATCTCTTCTTCAACCTCTTCGAGCGCCGAGGAGCTCTTGCCCTCTTCGCGACGAGCTTCGTCCTCTTCGTCCCAGCGCTTACGCATCTCTTCAAAAACTGAATCAGGAATCGCGTTGTAATAGAGCGTGGGCTCATAATCAATCATCGCGAGGGCCGCCAAGGTAATGCGGTTGGCCTGGATGTGGTCGGGATGCCCGTAAAAACCAATTTCGTTATACGTAACAAGTACTTGCGGACGTTCCTCCATCAAGATTTCCGCCAAGCGCTTGGCGGCCTCCTCGACTGGAGTCCCCCAGAAACTGCCATCGTGGGAATTATGGGGCCAGCCCATCATTCCTGAGTCGTGATAACCAAGACGCACCAGACGGTCTATCCCGAGTATCGCCACGGCATTTTCAAGCTCGACTTTTCGAACAGCGGCAACCATTTCCATGTCGTGTTCGTCAGAATCGGGCTTCGCGCCCGCTGGTGAGTCGCCACACTCCCCATTGGTGCAGGTAACCAAGATTGTTCGCACACCTTGGTTGGCGAGCGATCGATACAGACCACCGGTCGAACTCGCCTCATCATCGGGGTGGGCGTGCACCGCGAGGAATGTGAGCTGGCTCACGAGAGTCCACCAAATAGGTCGGTGCCATCGGCGGCGGTTGGAGATTTAGTGAAAGCCCGTTGATAGAACTCAGTGCCAAAAAGCATCGCGAAGAGTTCAGGGTTCATCGTCACCAAGTCAGCGTTATCAGTTTGAGACGCGTGCGTCGCGATTGCTTGTTGTTTTAGTCTCGAGAAGCGAGAGACATCCATAACCGTTGAAATCAGAGAACGGTCGATGTCGACACTGGCGTCAGTGACCCACGTGGGCAGCGAGACCTGTTCGGAGGTAGCGCGGAAAACGAAATCGGCCATGAGGTCCGAAGGCATAACCGGGTAATAGAGTCGCTCAACCCCCGGTGACTTCGCAACAGCATTCCGGGTTACCCGATTGGCCATAACGTGATCGGGGTGTCCGTAGAAACCATTTTCATCGTAGGTAACGACCACGCTCGCATTTACCTCGGCAAAGAGCGCCGAAAGGGTTGAACCCACCGCCTCGACGTTGCAATTCATAAAGGCCAGCGGTGCTGAATTCTGTTGCCAGCCCGCGAGGCCAGAATCTTCGTATCCCAACGTCACCACTCGAGAGATCCCAACCAGATGCGCGGCATCTTGGAGCTCTTTGGCCCGGGTGGCTCGCACATACTCACGATTGTGCCCAGGCGCCGACCCCGGCAGATTGTTGTTATCAATTCCTAAGAGACCGCTCGTGCAAGTGACGAGAATAATTTGATAACCCCGCTCGGCGTAATGGGCGGTAATCCCAGCGGTAAAGAGCGATTCATCATCGGGGTGGGCGTGTACGCACACCAGAGTTTTCGAAGCAGTCACAGATATACAGGTTAGGAGGTCGCCAATTGAACGATGCGCACAACCAGCAATGTTCCCGCCACCGCCAAGTAAGTTCCCGTTACCCCCAGCAAAATCTTGCGGGCGCGAGTTCGAGGTGCGGAGGCGAGCATGGCCTGACGAGGCATTCTCCAATCCATTTTGTCCGCACCGTACGTTTTGCGTGGTCCCATGCGCTTAAGTCCAATGGGCAGGCCAATGAGCAAAGCCGCACCGGCAAAAGAGGCAAGCCACTCCAGCAGTGGCAAAACTGGTGTTGCGGGAAAAAGTGTCGAGACCATCATCACCACTGAAAGAACGGCCAGTACCGTAACGATTACGACCGCGATTGCGTTCAGCAACCGAGAGTTAACCCATGGACCCAGGGTCTCTTTGTCGTTAGCTAGGAGCAGCACGAAGATTGTGGTGCTGGGCAACATAAGTCCACACATGGCCTGAACGGCCAGCGTGATGAGCCCGAGCGGGGCGCCAGGGATCAAAGTCACCGTGCCAGCGACTACTAAGAGTCCGGCGAACACGCCATAGAAACCCTTCGCCTCTCGTAAGGGCGTATTGAGTCCCTGGGCGAGTTTTCCCGAGAGGTCACCCATCGCATAACTGCTAGCGAGAGTCACCGCCGCGGCACCAATGACTGAGGAATTGAGCAGCAAGATCGCAAAGAGCGCACCCGTGTTATGCCCTGCGTAGCGAGCAAGACCCCTCGCGACACCCAGTGCGTCAGTGTAGGAATTGGTCCCACCGTGATGGGACAGACCCGCCGCGGTCAGGCCGATCAGCAGTGTCGCGACCGCCACCACAATGATTGAACCAACCACGGTGTCGACGCGCTCGTAATTGAGATAGCGCGGAGAGATCTTCTTATCGACGATGTTGCTCTCTTGGAAGTACAGCTGCCAGGGGGCCACTGTGGTTCCGATAATCGAGATAATCAGTAGCACGCCCGCTGAGGTCGGCCCGCCACGAATACCTGCGTTGACGTAGTGGTGGAGCACTTGGTGCGTTGAGATGTGCACTCGAAGCACGAGAGGCACCACGAGAAAATTGACCGCCACAAACAGCATCATGAACCGCTCCCAGCGCTGAAAAGATCCGGTGGCGGTGACGAGGAAGAGCAGCACGACTGCAATGGGAACCGAGAGGAAGGGTGACACGCCGAAGTAGCGCATGGACAGAGAGATACCGATGAATTCAGTGATGATAATAAGGAAGTTCAAGAGCAAGATGGAGCTAATAGAAACATTGCCCCAGCGCTTGCCAATGCGTTCACGGATGAGTCGACCATGGCCCTGGCCCGTGACAGCACCCAGCCGCGCCACCATCTCTTGGTTGACGATGAGGACGGGGATCAAAAGTGGCAGGGTCCACAACAACGAATAGCCAAAGTTCTGTCCGGCCTGGGCGTAGGTCGATATACCACCCGCATCATTGTCGCCAACCATCACGATGAGGCCCGGGCCAATGATGGCGAGCAGAGTTAAAAAGCGAGCCTTAATTCCGCGGCGACCCTGTGGCGCATGAGTATCAATGGTGCCAAAGGCTCCTTTGATCTGATCGTCCCTAGTAATTTCATTCGACATGCGCCACCTCCTTTCGTTCGCTCGTGGTCGTTGGTCGAAACAACCACGTGCGGAGGAGGGCTACTTGCGCGCTTCGTTACCTGGTTGTGTCAATAAGAGATTTGGGGTACTCGGGGGTTTCAGAAAGCCCCCCTTAGAACGAGACGATTTTCCACGGTTATTCCTCCACCGCGGAAACACCAAACTCGCGACGCCAGCCCTGGGGCAGCATCTCTTCGAGTAGGTCGTCTACCGTTACGACACCAATTACGGAGTTGTGCTCCTCATCCAGCACTGGTACCACCATGAGGTTGAAATCGCTCATCTTTCGAGCGACCCTCATGACATCCCAGTGAGGGTGCACGTGAGCCATCTGCGTGCGCGCAACACTAAGGGCCACATCACTGCCGCGGGCCTTAATCAGTTGCCCAATTGCGACTCCGCCAACCACCATGCCCGCTCCGTCAATGATGAAGACGGTGTGCATCGATTCAGCCGGGGCGTCGGACTTGCGAATTGCCTCAATAGCTTCATCCACCGTCGCCGCCTCACCAACGGTCACAAAGTCAGTGTTCATGATTCCGCCGGCAGTATCGGAGTTGTATGAGAGGAGTTGTCGCACTTTTTGCTGTTGGTCTGAGGCGAGATTTTCGAGAATAGGTAGGCGGCGATCTTGTTCTACCTCGTTAATCAGATCGGCGGCATCGTCCGGCTCCATCCTTGACAGTAGGCGCGCGGCTTCAACGTCGGTCCGGGACTCGATGAATTCCAACTGGTGCTCGGTGTCGAGCTCTTCAAAGACATCCGCTTCAAGTTCGCGGTCAAGACCCACCGCCGAGATAATCTCTTCGCCCTCTTCGTGACTTGCCTGCTCCACCAGGTCGGCAATCTGCGCGGGGTGGAGTTTCGCGAGTTTGCGGTACGGAATGCGCAAGCGTGCCGATGGCACGTGCCCCACGAATGGTTCAATTGACGCAAAGTCAACAATCGAATCAGCCTTTACGCGTGAGCCAAATCGAGATCCCAGCAAGCGACGAAGTAGTGGGCGACGACCTGGGTCCACACCAACCACTTCCCATTGGCCGTTAATTTCAGCCAGTTCGATTTCGTTTGCGGTGATCAAACGACCACGGACGAGGTTAATGAGGTGACGAGCCAACAGGTCTTCGGCGAGCAGCATCTCTCCGGGACGGCGCTCGAAGCGGCGAAGGTCTACGCGACGTCCTTCGAAGGTGACTTTGCCTTGGGAGAGGCCACCAATCTTGCGAATGGGTACGAATAGGTTGCGACCTTCAATGCGAATAACCGCCCCCACGATGGGTGGGTGCGCATCGTCTCCGAGGCGTGCGACTAGGTCTTGGACGCGACCGATCCGGTCACCGTCGGCGTCAAAAATTGGTCGACGCAAGAATGTTGAGAGGTGAAGGATTTCAGTCATAGGAGCTCGTAAGCCCTTCAAGGCTACCCCTTAAGTGCTGAAATGCCCAAGAAAATATCGTCCGCTCGGTGCCAACACGGTGAAATGACGATGTTTTCGCTAAATCTGTAGTGATTGAATTGCGCTTAACGCTTGATCGATTGATGCATCGTCCACCAGGGCACTCGTTACGAATCGAGCCCGTTGCGGAGCGACCGTTCCCCCCGCTACACCCAATTCTTCGAGTTTCGAAACAAGTAGTCGGGCTTGGGGGTGGTTGAAGGAAACAATGTTGGTTTCACAGATTCTCGGGTCGTAATTCGACTCTGGGAATTTTTTGGCAAACGCTTCGGCTAGAACTTTGGCGCGAGCATGATCGTCCGCCAGTCGCTCAACCATTGACTCGAGTGCAACAATTCCCGCCGCCGCAAGAAAACCCGCTTGACGCATGGCTCCCCCTAGGCGCTTTCGCTCGATACGCGCGCGCTCCATCAGCTCGGTTGAACCAGCGAGCAGTGATCCCACTGGGGCACATAGTCCCTTGCTCAAACACGCCATAACGGTATCCGCGTGAGTCGTGAACTCCTTGGCACTCACTCCACGAGCGACAGCCGCGTTGAAGAGTCGAGCTCCGTCTAAGTGCATCGGTAGCTTTCCCGCAACTTTTTTTAATGCACTGATTTGCTCTGGTGCCCATGTACGGCCACCGGAAGCCATGTGTGAATTTTCAAAGGAGATCAAATTGATAGTGGGTTGGTGATCAAACTGTGCATCCAATAGGGTGGCCACCTCGTCCAGATTAAATACTCCCTCAGAGTCATCGACGAAATTGAATTGCACCGCGGCGTTCGCCGCACTCGCACCCATCTCGAAACCCACGACGTGCTGGGATCGACCGGCGATTACGACATCACCAGGTCGGGTGTGTACGCGCATGGCCATCTGGTTGGCCATGACCCCTGAAGGTACGAAGATTGCCGCTTCCTTACCGACCACACTCGCGAAGAGGGCTTCGAGTTTGGTGACCGTAGGGTCTTCGCCATAACCGTCGTCTCCCACTACGGCCTCAAACATGGCTTGGCGCATCTCGGGGGTGGGTTGGGTGAGGGTATCGCTACGCAGGTCCACAAAAGGTTTGGTCATTGGATCGTTCCGGTCGTCAAGGGTTGGTAGTTCATAATTCCACACCTAACGGTAATAAGGTTTGAAGATGACCAGTGACTACGCCCACCGCTTCCCCGACCGCCCTACTGCCCATGACGCCCTTGGTATCCGAGTTGTTGAGCTCTCGCCAGAGCGCTGCATTCTCGAGTGCGAGGTCGGGCCCAAGACCCACCAGCCCTTCGGTCTGCTGCACGGTGGCGTTTCGGCCCTAATGGTTGAAGGCGCCGCTTCAATGGGTGGCATAGTGAGTGTCCCAGAAGATCAAGTTTGTGTGGGGACTGAATTGAATATTTCTCACCTGCGTGCGGTGAACTCAGGCATAATCCGAGCAACCGCCACGCCAATTCGCAAGGGGCGCACCGTACACGTATGGAATGTGGACCTTACTAATGAGTCAGGCGAACTCTTTGCAACTGGACGTATGTCCTTACAGGTAATTAAAGCCCGGTAAAGGAATAATCACCAAAAGTCCTAGACTGTACCGATACCAAGGAGTGAGGAACGCGTATGGGTACTCGATTTGTGGGCTGGGGCATGGCTGTGCCCGACAAGATTGTTACGAACGACGATCTCTCCAAAACCCTCGAAACTTCCGACGAATGGATCTCTGAGCGCACCGGAATCCGCCAGCGTCACATTGGTGGCACCACCACTGAGCTCGGCACCCTCGCCGGCCGGCGCGCCATGGAAGATGCCAACGTTAAGCCCGAAGATATTGACTTTGTCATTCTCGCCACCACCACGCCAGATCGAATGGCCCCATCGACTGCCGCCCTCATCCAAGCCGAGCTCGGACTCACCTGCCCCGCTCTGGACGTTAACGCGGCCTGTGCGGGCTTTCCCTACGCTGTTCGCGTCGCGCAAGGGCTCATCGAAACCGGCACGAAGCGAATCCTTTTAATTGGCGCCGAAACTCTCTCTCGATGGGTTGACTGGACCGACCGCAATGTGGCCGTTTTGCTGGCCGACGGGGCTGGAGCCACGGTCATGGAGTACTCCGAGACCGAAAATGACATCCGATCCTTTGTCCTCGGCGCTTCGGGCGTGGACGCTGACCTGCTCACCTGTGACCACGGAAGTTACTTCTTCATGGACGGCAAAGAGGTATTCCGTCGAGCTGTGCGTGTGGTTGTCGATTCTGCTTCTGAAGCAATCCAAAAGGCTGGCATAACCCCTGCCGATATCAGCCTCATGATCCCCCACCAGGCCAACATTCGCATCATCCAGGCCGCGAGCGAACGGCTGGGAATTCCAATGGAGAACGCAGTTATCACTCTTGATCGCTACGGCAACACCTCCAGCGCCTCAATCCCGATGGCCTTCTGGCACGCCCGTGACGAAGGTCGCGTAAAGAAGGGCGAATACGCCCTCATGACTGGTTTTGGCGCCGGTATGACTTGGGCCTCTTCTGTGCTGAAATGGTCCATGTGATTGGACCATCGCTCGTCATCTTGGCCGCAGGCCGTGCCCGTCGGTACGGCGGACTCAAGCAACTCGCGCCCATTGGCGTCCACGGTGAGGGAATTATCGACCTGTTGGCCTCCGACGCCTACGCCGCGGGCTTTGAGGACATCGTTATTGTTGTTAATCGCGACACCGGCGACTCCATCAAAGAGCACGTGGCCGCCCATTGGCCCAAGGATCGTAAAGTTTCCTTCGCCTACCAAGACGCCCTTCGCGGAACGGTAGACGCAGTACTCTCAGCAGTTCCCGCACTTGACACCTCTAAGCCCTTTGGCGTCTCCAACGCTGATGACCTCTACGGTCGCGACGCCTTTATGAAGTTGGGCACGCATCTCATTAAATCAACCAACAACTGTCTCGTTGGCTTCGAGCTCGACCAGGCCCTAGTGGGAACGCTCCCTGTTTCGCGTGGTACCTGCCACGTAGTGAACGGCCACCTTACGGAAATTACCGAACGGCGCAACGTCCAAGCAACCCTGGACGGATTTGTTGCCAGTGATGGGCTGGAACCTTCGGTCTTGACGCCAAGCACCTTGGTATCGATGAACTTGTGGGGATTCCGACCGGAAATACTTCCCTTCATGGAAAAGTGCATTGCCGAGCACGACTTTGCCATGGAAGCAGAGATTCAGCTTCCAGTCTTCGTTGGTTCAATCCTGCACCGCACGCCGTTCCGCTTTGACGTTCTGCCGACCCACTCACGCTGTATTGGCGTTACCCACGCCGACGACCTACCGCTCGCTCAGATTCTGGTGCGCGAAGAGGTCGCTCGTGGCGAGCGTCCTGAGTTTGCATTTAAATCGTTCTAGCCCTGAGCACACCGAGTTCGGAGTTGGGCTCTAAAGAGTGGCTTTAAACTCTCCCGTACTTGTAATTCTCGTGGAACGAGAGTTGAACCGCAATACAAACCGTACGCAGATTTAGTTCTTTTACCCTGCCGGAGTTGGGTTCCAATGGCCATTTAGATATCCATTGTAGGGAGTCACGTTTAAGTCCCTAGGGCTACCACCTTGAGTCCCGTTGTATTGCCAAATCATGACCTTATAGCCACCTCGGCTATAGGTGTCATTTCCGGCAAAGAAGTTGTTGAAATTAGTTTCCGCTTCCTGACAAGTTTTGAGTGCGACGTACCAGTCAGCCAACCACCAGACGAACGGAGTTGTCGCTATCCATGAGGCGCCCAAATACCTGTCAAAATCAGATAAATTTGCGTACACTCCGGGCACAAAGCCCAGTGTCGCAATCACATCTAGAAATCCATTTAGTATTTCCCTATTGAGTGCTGGATCGCTCTTTGCCCAACCGGGATTACCGGCTTCGATGTCGCAAAATAAAGTTTTGCCTTGAATGTGTATTGCATTCGGGCCGGTGGCTATTGCCGTAATAAATGCCTCTGCCTGCTTTTGACCCCATTGCGAAGCCGTTAATCCAGCCGGGATACTAGTGCTTCCACCCAAGTCCCAATAAGCGGAAGTGAATGCAGGTGTTGCTGCTTGAGCAGTCGCCACATTAAATTCCGCACTGCTTTCTGTGACCTCTCCGCCAACGCGACCAATGTAAAAACTATGTCCGCTTCCAGTACACGGAAAAGGTGTCGAGCTGGAACCATCCATACCAAAGTAAAAACTTGTAAATGTCATGCTGCCTTTTTAATAATTTTGTATTTGTTCCTTGTATGCTACAGATGTCAATCATATGAAAAGGCCGAGATGAAGTTCTTAAAAAGTTTTCTGTCATTAACTGCTATCGCGTCAGCACTCTTAGCGTTTAACTTTGGACAACCCTCCATGGGCTTTGCGTCAACCACGGCTCCAACATGTCAAGAGAAGCAACTGGAGGTTACCGCGGGCTGGGGGGTAAATGGTGCCGCAGGCAACGAAGGAGCGCCGATTGTTGTTATTAATACAAGTAACACCACTTGCTCGCTTGTCGGATACCCCGCTTTTCGCTATCTACCCACC
>CAIKUQ010000067.1 GCA_903830655.1 uncultured Actinomycetes bacterium
CCTCTAAAGCTCTCCTCTGGTCAATTGACTCGACTGCGTGCGCGTTACCGTGAACGTCTTCGCCAATGTACTGGATCGTCTTGAGGACTGGCCGTGGATGACCGTAGTCGCCAAGGTGATCCCACGCGTCTTCAACGATCAGAAACGCGAGATCCCAGATTTGTCCTCGCTCGTCATTTGTCAACTCCGGATCAGGACTGTTCTCGGTCATGTGCTGGTCAATTGTCGCGTTGACGTCATCAATAAGGACGGCGGGACCGTTCAAGGTGGTGTGACGCCAGACTCTTGCTGCTGCACCCATCGCAAGCCAAAGCAACGAATCCTCCCGCTCCGTTCGCTTCGGTGGCACGTACATCAGTGCCTGCTGTTCATAGTCGATCTTGATGGTCTTATCCTTGGCTATCTTGTTGAGCTTGCTTGTCATATGGACTCCTTTAGGGTTGTTTCGGGCAATAAAAAACCCGCACAAGGCGGGTTCAGTGACATCCAGCGGGATTGCTGGAATTCTTATGAGAGCGCGTTGATCAGCAGGCGTAGCTGCCATGCGCTCAGATCGGAGGGAACGATGATGTCTGCCTCCTTGTATGGATCTAGCGTTGGCTTTTTGGGCTTTGCATTTGGATCCTTAGGCAGGATTGCATTTGGCCCACGTGGCATTACAAGGGGCTGAAACAGTCGAGGTTTGCGCAGGGACTTCGGCCGGTCGAACTGGTTGCGATCCCTAGGCCGGTACTCCTTCGCCGTCCCCTTATTGCGAAGCGGTCGGAACTTCGAATATTGGGTATCCAGAAGCACTTCTTGATTGAGGTTGCTAAGTGCGGCCTTTAGCTCTCGTTGCTCCTTGACCTTTGCCTTCCTGAATTCTTTTGAGTTGAGCGCGCTGGCAAGCGCTGTCGCAACTACCTGCATCTGCTCGGCACCTTTCATGCTAGCTAGAGTGACGTAGGCGACCTTCATTCTTCCGCGACGGCCCTCAAACGATCCAATGAGATCCCTGAGGCGAATCATTAGGTCCTCGACAATCACATCGTTATCGAATGAATAAAGGTTCGTCTTCACGCCACGAATTGTCTCGACGACGACCGTACAGTCATCGAATGACAATTTGGAATCCAAAAGGACTTGAAGAGCGAAGTGCTTCAGTGCGACAGCAGGAGCAATCGGAACTCGAGTTTTTCTTTTCTTGGCGGGCGAAACTTTTATTTTGTTGACGGTCATGTATAGCCCGCCTCGCCACGGGATTATATCTAATCTCTTGCCAATGTCAATAGTTTGGTGAAAAATTTGGCCTAATATGTCAAATATCGCTAATGCCGTCCGAGTGTTTGGAGTCTCTGATTCAGGTCAGCTAACGCCAGCAAGCCAACTCCCCTAACTCCCCTCTGCGATCACTGGTTCCCGAGGCGAACTCCTCTCACTCGTTTCGCCCTATTTGGAGAAGCACTAGCCGCGAGTTCTTCTCCTTGCCCGCCGATTGCCACGCGACGACTTACCGCAGCCGTGCCCCTTCGCTGACCGCATATCGCGCGAACTGCCTGAGTGCCTCTACCGAATCAATCGGCCTGTAAATCCGGAGCGAACACCCGTAGCTTGCTGGCGCCTCATCGATCAGATGATCGTAGAGATGCCCGATCCCCCATTTGGAATGCATGCGATCCGCTGCCGTCAGAAGCCCCACATGCTTTATCGAGTCGCCCTCTAGGTAGACGCCCATGTACCCGGTGGACGGAGCGCTAGCCAGAACTGTTGCCTGCTGGTCGATGAGAAATTTGAGAAATGAGGTGCTGGCATGTACTTCATTGGGACACTGCATCGCCATGCTCACGTACTCTGCGGAATCATAGATGTCGAGCGCGTACATGACGCAGTTATAACGAAGACTGCCAGAAGACGCCGACAGGCATGCAATGGAGTTCGGCAGCGTTCTGCTGAACTCTTTCAACAAAATCGGGTGACGGGATACATCCCGCGTCTCGGTGAGTTCTTGCAGCCGATTACGCAGCGCACTCGGCGCCACATAGCGTGCGTCATGCGGACGATTTGCGATCACAAAAATTCACGCCCTTCCCCGAGGACTTTCCTAGGTCCATAACACCGGTAGACTTCCGGTAGACCTCAACGCCGAAATCACGCCGCGTTTTCCCGCAGAAAAACGCTAATCCAATTTGTAACCCATTGGCTTCCTGATGGAAACCAACTCGTGCCTGCTCTTACGCCTTCTCACCCATTTGTAACTCCGCGAGTTTGAAGGGAACTCCACACCCTCCAATGCCGCAGTACCCGTTCGGATTCTTCGCGAGGTACTGCTGGTGGTAATCCTCAGCGTAATAAAACGTTGGCGCCGTCCGAATTTCAGTCGTGATCGGTCCATGTCCAGCCGCTTTCAAAGCGGCGCCGTAACGTACAGCTGTTTCTTGCGCGGTGGCTAGTTGATTGGCCGTTGTCGTGTAGACC
>CAIKUQ010000068.1 GCA_903830655.1 uncultured Actinomycetes bacterium
GGTTTGACCGCGGGAACCGCGTACTACGTGACCGTGATCGCCGTGGGTAATGGCACCACGACTTCCAACTCGGCGTCCTCACCGACCACAACGGTGACTACGCGATCGGCTGGAACCCCCGTGGTGACACCTGGAGCACCACGAGTGGTAGCGGTAGGTACGACGGGCATCACGGTGACCCCAGTAGCCACCACGGGCGCTACGGGCTACATCATCAACGTGTATACCTCGAGTACGGCGACGGGCACTCCAGCCTTCACCTTCACGGAAACGGGTGCGCCCGTAGCTCACAGCTTCACCGGAATGGCTGCGAGCACTAGTTACTACGTGACCGTGACTGCGGTGGGCAACGGAACCACGACCACTAACTCGGCGGCGTCACCGATTGTCGCTATTGTTTCGTAGCAAGCGGTCAAAAGAGTCAATGACCTCTGGGAGGGCTGTGATCGCCTTGGCGTATCGCAGCCCTCCCAGGAAAGAGGTGAGCCTATGTGCCTACTAGCTGTACTACACGTCTCACCAACCTCCGCAGTTGGGGGGGTAGGGTGAGCGGAAAGCTAAATCCCTCCGCTTTCTCAGAGGTTGTCGCCAATGAGATCTTGAACGAGGGAATTTTCTCGTTGGATATACGCAAGACCGCGCACAGCCAGTCAGTGACTCTGCAATCTTTGTATTACTACTGGGACTCGCAAGATTTTGTGAAAAGGGATGCGCTGTGCACGTACGTTCGTAAACAGTGCACACACGTCAAGAAGTTAATTGCCGATTGGCTCCATGGTTCGGGCAACGCGGAGCAAGGTACTAATCCTCCGCCAGACCTCCCGCCGCTGCCCAGTGAACTTGTAGTGAATTTTGGGAAGATAGTAGAAGCTCATCTGCTTCTACGCGGTACCAATGAATTTGAACTAACTAAGGATGAAATCTCTTCGTTGGCTGAGAACATCTTTGAAATGGGCGAATCGACAGTTCTCGGGCCAAATTTATTTACTCGGTTGCTCGAAGCGGTCTTCCAGCGCTGGTGCTTGGAGGCCTCAGCCTTTCCCGAATCCGAAAGCGGCTAATCGACAGGATGAACTAGTTGGCACGAGCAGAGTGACCTAATCCTGGTCGTGGGCAACGCCAATCAGAGGGTTGTGGTACTGCCGTAGAGGCTCACGCCCCGTGAAGGACGGTTGAGGCTAGGGCGAGTATGCCCCATCAGCCCGCAGTCAACTTGGTAGCGCCTATCCAAGAAGCATTCAATTTCTTGGTGATGAGCCCTTGTAGGGTAGATATTCATGACTGAAATGGCACGATGCGTAGTTCGAAGTTGACGGATTATCTCCAGTGACGAATCAGACTCTAGCCAGCTTGGGCCTGCACCCTGATGAGGAATTGATACCGCCATCAGGGAGTTTGACGGGTCGACTGGTCATCATGCATTCTGATGAGGCTGATGCGATCTGGGTTGGCGAGCAGGGCGAGGAGTGTTCGGGGCGTTTACGCCTGGCTCGGACGTTGGCTCTAAAACCAGTGGCCGGTGATTGGATTGCCCTCAAGGGTGAACGCGTCACCAAGGTCTTCCCTCGACGCAATGAACTGCGTCGCACTCAGACCCACGGTCGACCGGCGCAAGTCCTGGCCGCCAACGTCGATGTCGTCTTCGTGGTGGTGCCCCTGCACTCAGAACTGCATCAACGCATGGTCGAGGGGCTACTCGCAATGGCCGTCGAGGCGGGTGTCGAACCCGTTTTGGTGATTACCAAGATTGACGAGGGCGATGATGAGAATGCTCTCGCCTCGCTACAGGCCCGCATGGTGGATCTCATTGGCAACGTGAGGCAAGTGACCACCTCCGCCCACACGGGTGCGGGGATTGAGGATCTCCGTGAACTCCTCGGCGCGGGCGTCACGGGAGTCTTGCTCGGCGCCTCGGGGGCTGGCAAGACCTCGCTGCTGAACGCCCTGGAAGGCTCTAAAGAGCTCACCAAGGCGCTCTCACGCACCGGTGAGGGCCGCCACGCCACCAGTACGCGAAAGCTCTACCGACTCTCTAGTGGGGGGTAATCCTCGATATCCCCGGGATCCGATTCTCCAAGGCGGTCGCCGACGGCGCGGGCGTCGCCCCAGACTTCAGCGATATTGAAGAGCTGGCCCTCTCGTGCGAGTTCACTAACTGTGGCCACGGTACCGATCGTGGCTGTGCGGTGACGGCCGCGGTCGCGGGCGGTACGGTAAGTCCAGAACGTCTCGCCCTGTGGCGACAACTGGGCTCAAGTGGTCCGTCCTATTAAGGTTAAAGGGGCTGAGGGGCCGTAGCTCAATGGTTAGAGCAGGGGACTCATAATCCCTTGGTTGTGAGTTCGATCCTCACCGGCCCTACGAAGTTCCAGCACTACCAATAATTAAAGGAGCACTATGAGCACTTCGCACCTTCCATCTGGAATTAGTAAAGACTATTTCAGCCAATCGCTATCGCCGGCCCAAGACCTTTTTGGATTCGCCAACGAAGGTTGGATTATTGCTAAGCCAATCCCCGAGGACAAGGCTCGTTTCAGCGCTTTCGACGAGCTCAACGACGCAGCCGAAGTTGCGGTGCGACAGATCATTGAAGAGTTTCAGTCCGCTCCCGGTGGTTCGAGTGAACGCAAGGTGGGTGACCTCTATGCCTCTTTTATGGACACTGAACGAGTGAGCGCACTGGGCGCCTCGCCGCTCGCACCATGGCTAGCTAAAGTCCGCGCCATTAAATCAAAATCAGAGCTCATCACGTTGATTGGAGAATTCGAGAGTCAAGGCCTCGGAGGCTTCGTAGGACTGTACGTCGACAATGACCGTGAGAATACAGAAATCTATCGACTCTTCGTTGAACAAGGCGGGCTTTCTCTGCCTGATGAGAGTTACTACCGCGAAGCTCAGTTCGCTCCCATTCTTGAAGCGTTTACCAAGCACGTCGCCACCATGCTTAACCTCGGAAAGATTGACGATGCCCAGAGCAAGGCCAAGTCCATCTTGGAACTGGAAACTCAAATTGCCTCGGGCCACTGGGACAATGTCGCTTCACGCGAGGCGACCAAGACGTACAACCAAAAAAGTTGGTCAGAATTCACCGAGATGTGGGGCTCCAATGGCGCGCTACTAGACCTCTGGCGCGAGGCCAGTCAAGTACCAGCGGCACTCGTCAAACAACTCGTCGTTCGCCAGCCAAGCTTTATCGAACACTTCGGAAAGCTCGTTGAGAGCGTTGATTTGGCTCTCTGGCAGAGCTGGCTCGAGTGGAAGGTTGTCACTTCGTTCGCGCCCTACCTGAGTGACGAATTTGTCGATGCGAATTTCGACTTCTACGGGCGCACGTTGAGTGGCGTTCCCTCAATTCGTGATCGCTGGAAGCGGGCTATCTCATTTACCGAAGGGGTCATGGGCGAGCAGATTGGCAAGGCCTACGTCGAGCGGTTCTACCCGGCTGAAACCAAGGCCAAGATGGACGAACTAGTGAAGATGCTGGTAGCGGCCTATCGAGTGAGTATTAATAATCTCGACTGGATGTCCGCTGAAACTCGTGAGCGGGCTTTAGAGAAACTTGAAGCGTTTACCCCGAAGATTGGCCACCCGGACAAGTGGCGCAACTATGAAGCGCTTCACGTGTCAGCCGAAGACTTGATTGGCAATGTGCTCGCAAGTAACAAGTTCGAATTGGCTTATCAATTAAACAAACTCGCCGGTCCCGTTGACCGTGGTGAGTGGCACATGACTCCACAGACAATCAATGCCTATTACAACCCGGGCATGAATGAAATAGTCTTCCCGGCGGCAATCCTGCAGGCTCCTTACTTTGATCCCAACCGTGAAGCGGCAGCAAACTACGGGGCAATCGGGGGAGTCATCGGCCACGAGATTGGCCATGGTTTTGACGACCAGGGCTCTCGCTACGACGGACAGGGTCGACTGAAGGACTGGTGGACCGAATCGGACCGGGTGGCCTTCGAAGAGCGAACCTCAGTGCTTATTGAACAGTTCGATTCCTTAAGCCCCCGCGAATGCCCAGGCCTATTCGTCAACGGTGCACTCACCATTGGCGAGAACATTGGTGACCTCGGCGGATTGAGCATTGCGTGGAAGGCGTATCTTTTATCTCTCGATGGCCAAGAACCACCAGTTATTGATGGGCTAACGGGCGCCGAGCGCTTCGTGTTGTCGTGGGCTCAGATTTGGAAGCACCAGTCCCGACCAGCTGAAGCTGAGCGCCTCTTAGCGATTGACCCCCACTCACCGCCAGAATTCCGGGTGAATCAGATCGTGAAGAACATTGAAGTCTTCTACGAAGCCTTTGAAGTAAACGAAGGGGATCCCATGTGGATGTCCCCGAAGGACCGCGTCAGTATCTGGTAGTTAGTTGGTGCGACGGCGACGCATGTGCGTCGCCAGCATCAACGACATACCAAAAGCGACCAGCCACATAGCAGTACCGAGGGCAATGTCGGTTTTAAGCCCCGTGTGCGCTAACTGCGAAGTCGTTGTGGTGACCGGTGCACTGGTCGTAGTGGTGGCCGTGGCCCCAGTAGTGGTTGAGTGATTCGTCGTGGTGGTGGTACCACGCGCATTAGCCAACGTTTCGCCAGCGGACAAAGTCGTTGAAGAGCAATTGTTCATGCCGTTGAGAATGGTGGCGGTGGGGTGGAAGTACGCTACCGGCCAACTCTTAGCATCGCCGATCAGATAACCCTGCCGCGTCGAAATCACGGTGCGAAAGTTACCGTCGCCGTTATAGAAGTAGAAGCCGAGGCCAACCGCGAGAAAAACACCGGTGGAGTCAATGACGCGTTTGATAGTGCCATTTTGCTTGTAAAGATTTAGTCCCCAGTTATTACCCGATAGGGGAACAAAGGCAAAATAATCGCTGCCGCTTACCTCACTTGAGGTAAGGGTTCGGTGCAGATGATCAGCGAAGGGGTGCTGAAAGTCACTGGCGAAAAGTTGGGTCGAGGTGAGGTGGGATATGCCCCCAAATACTTGGTTGGCGCTAAAACGGCAGTTGGTCAGGTTCGTGGTCGAAGCAGCGCGGGGCTGGGTGGCGAGGACGGGAGCAGAGGTGGCCAACACGGTCACTACTGTGGCGACGACTGAAGCGATGATTCTGCGGCGCACGGGCGCTCCTTTACTTCACCCAAGGCTACTCAAGGAGTATTGCCAAACAGTGGATTTACGGGGCTTCGACCACTTCGGGAACATTGAGAACTGAACAGTACTTAACCAGTGTTTTCAGGCTTTTGGCTTTGATTGAGAGAATGGCGGAATCGTCGTTGAACTCATCGAATAAGACGTAGACCTCAGTCTTGGGGTAATAGCGAAGCGTTGTGGTGCGACTACGGGTGTCAACCGAGGTAGCCACGACTTTAAACTTCCCGGTAAGGCGCAGGAGATCACCACGGGCATCATCACCGCGGCTGTAGCGGTGCGACCAGTTATGGGTACCGGCGCCTCGGTTAAAGGCACGGATGATCTTGGCGTAGCTCGCGACCACTGGATTTTGCAACTCCTTGGCCATCAGGCGGCGCTCCCTCGGCTCCAGGCTTGGCGGTAGTTGTCAAGGGTCGCGTCATCAAATTCGGGAACAATCTTTAGGTGGCGCGCACAGTGCTGGAGGTCTCTCGAGAGAGCACTTTCACGAGACATCACCGTTACGTCGATACCTTCAAACTGCAGCTGGTCAACTATGTCGCAGAAGTAGTGGTCACCACTGCAAAGTAGGAGATGAGAAGAGTTGCGCACAATTGGGTCATTTAAGATTCGCTCACAAAGGGCGATCTCCGCACCATCGATACCATGGCCTTCAATCCACCGGGCGTCAGCCCAGTCCCACAGCATGGGGTTGTTTCGAATCGCGGTTGGTCCAGAGGCCACGTAGAGCATGTGGGGTGCCGGCGAATTGAAATTCCATATCTGGTCTTTAATTGCGGCGTAGCGTTCGGATACGAATTGCGAACCACCGACCATATTTTCGATGTCGATGCACTTTACGGTTCGGTTGTATTTCGGTGCCATAACTACCTTTCGAAGGACGAGCCAAAAGCATGGCAAAGGGGTGTTACATCCCCTAATTCACCGGTTTTCGGGCGGGGCGGAGGAGGGCCATTGCAGCGACTCCCATGGGAACTACTGAAGTTCGGTAAAATTACCGTGTGGCAAAACAAGGACGTTCAACCCCCGTGATGCAAGCAGTGCTCGAAGCTGTGGCGCTGCATCTGATGACCGCCGACGAGAATTTGATTCGAATCCCCGAAATCTGTGAAGAATCCGGAGTTAACTACGGCTCGGTCTACCACCATTTCGGATCGCGTGAAGGCGTGATTGACGCGGCCTACATAAAGATGTTCAATGAGTTCATGGATGAAGATATTGCGTTTATTCGCGAAGCCGTGGACTCAATTCAAAGTGGGGCTGACGTTATGGCCGCCTTTGCTCGGTTTGGAGAAACGGCCATCATGGGTCAAGAGCGTGCCGAGCGGCGCATGATTCGAGCCCGTATCGTGGCCGCCGCCGCGACCCGGCCGCAGTTAAAGGTTTCCATTGGTCTTTCCCAAAATCGCATCACTAATGAGCTCAGTGATTTGTTCGCCATTTTGCAAGAACGTGGGGTCATCAAAGATCACCTCCCGGCACGCACAATTGCGACTGTTGTTCAGGTGGTGCTGATTGGTCGAGTGCTCGACGATATTTCAATCAACCCGTTGACCAATGACGAGTTCCGTGATGGCGCGACGTTCCTCTTTCTGTCGCTAGTAAACCTCTAGGAACCCATGCGAATATCTGGCAAAGTCGCCGTAGGCATCCTGGCCCTGGCCCTCGTGTTAACCCTGGTCGGTATTGGCGCAATCCTCGCGAACCCCAATACCCAAACGGACGCTCAAGCGGCCTGCACCCCGACGGGGCTCACGAAGAGTTGGTCTGGGGCCTTTCACGTCCTATCGGTTCAAAACTTCGGCTGCGAGGGCAACTGGGCCTATGTCTGGGCCACAATCGGAGATAGCCAGCACTCGGTTTCGGTCACCGAACTGGAAGAATGGCAGCCCCTGGGCTGGCTGATGGTAAATCGTCTGACTTACTGTTCGACCACGAATGTGCCAAAGAAGATTCGAACTTTGGCTTGCCATTCCAACTAAAAAGAGTTCTATGAAACGCACTCGAGGATTCTTCGCGCTCGTTGGAGCATCCCTGCTCGACCTCTTTGATCAGGGCACCGCCTTTGGACGTTTTGCTCTGGTGCACGTTTTGATGATGGCGGGAGATACGCTCGTCACGATTTCGTTGGCGGGCTCGCTATTCTTTTCAGTTTCGCCCGATACGGCGAAGATCAAGGTCCTGGCCTACTTAGCTCTCACCATTGCGCCATTCGCCGTCGTGTCACCACTGCTCGGACCATTGATCGACCGAGCTCGACACGGACGACGCTTTCTGGTCGCTATCTCCGGTGGTGCGAGAGCGCTGCTGTGCTTTTCCATGGCCACACACCTCACCAGTCTGTGGCTCTTTCCCGAGGCCTTCGTTGTCTTGATTTCGTCCAAGCTCTACGTCGTTACTCGTGGGGCCCTGGTTCCCCAAATGGCACGAACGGAACAATTCGCTCATCACCGCGCCTCACTGTCACGCGCGGGTTGGCCCTCGTCCGATCCAGATGGCCCCTCGGGTTTCGCAGGTTTCAACGCTCAGCTGACGCTGCTCGGAACCTTGGCGGGATTTGTGGTGGGTTTCATTGGAGCCGCAATTTTAAAGACGGCCGGCGCCTCATGGGTGCTCTATCTGGCGACAGTGGTCTTTGTGGTGAGTGTGGGCGCTAGCACGAGATTGGTGGCTCCAAAGAAGGCGAGTAGTGACGGTGCGCAACTCAGTCAACTTGAACGAGATCACATTCGCCTAAATCCACTCGGGAACTCCGAGGTGGCCTGGGGACTCTTTGCCGCGACCGCCATGCGCGCGGGCGTGGGCTTTGCCACCTTCCTCTTGGCCTTTGGGCTGAGGCGCGAACACGCCAATCTGGGTCTCTACGCCCTGGCGCTATCGGCGAGCGGGGTTGGCTCGATGCTCGGCCTCGCGTTCGTAACTCGGATGCGCACCATACGAAGCGAGCCCACGCTCTTGTTCGCCGCATTATTTTTTGCCGGTATGGGGGCCTTCTTCGTTTCCTTGCAGCCACTGTTGGGCTGGCAAGTTCTCCTGGCGGGTTGGCTCGGTTTGGCCGCTTCGGTCCTGCAGCCATCATTTGACTCGTTGACCCAACGCAACATCTCCGAAGGGTCACAAGGTCGTACCTTCGCTCGATTCGCCGTGCGTCAACAATTGGCGTGGGTCATCGGGGCGTTGGTACCAGTGGCGGTACCGCTGGCCTTTGGCTTTGGTGATCGGATATTGTCGGTGGCGCTCCTTATCTCGTCGTTCTGGTACGTGGTCGGACGCAAGCAACGAGCGCCACGGTGACCGGCGCACAGGAAATTACTCCTATGCTGGAACGCCAATGACCCCACGAAACAAGAAAAAGTCGTTACGCGACATGAGCTTTTTACCGCACATCATTGTGGTGGGCGGTGGCTTCGCGGGTATTGCTACGGCGCGCGGTCTCGCCGACCGCGGAGTACGGGTCACCATTATTGACAAGCACAATTTTCACACTTTCTTACCCCTGCTGTATCAAGTAGCCACCGCCGGTCTCGAACCCGCCGACGTCGCGTACCCCATTCGCACCATTTTCGGCAAGAGCCCGAACATCGATTTTCGACACGGCAAGGTAAAAGAGGTTCGCCACGCCGACAATGAAATTGTCCTCGAAGACGGCGCCGTTCTTGGCTACGACCACTTGGTAGTTGCCACCGGGGCCACGGCCGCCTACTTTGGCATCCCGGGTGCATCGCAGTATTCGCTGCCGCTCTATAGCTTGGCGGACGCTCGACGGCTGCGTAATCGACTGTTGCTCTCGCTCGAAGATGCCGAAGTGCGCGCCATTAATGGTCCGGTCACTCTCAATTACGTCGTGGTGGGGGGTGGCCCCACGGGAGTAGAAATCGCGGGAGCGTTAAGCGAACTGATCCGTTTGGTAATTAAACGAGATGGTCTGCGTATTGACCCCTCTAGTGTGCACGTCATTCTGGTTGACCGCGAAAAGCGTTTGCTGTTGAATTTTCCCGAGCGGGCCGCGGCGTATGCGCGCATGGAGCTCGACGCCATTGGCGTGGAAATGGAATTTGACCGTGTGGTGACGGAGGTCACTGATCATTCGATCCGCTTTGCGGACGGACACGAATTAGAGGCCGCGGCCGTCATTTGGGCGGCCGGAGTTACCTCGGCCGGAACCCTGGCGTATACCTTGAGCGCTCAGTCCGGTCCTGGTGGGCGGGCCCCCGTCGAGGCTGATCTTCGACTCGTGAACTCGAGCAACGTGTGGGCGGTGGGCGACTCCGCCGCCATTCCGTCGCCCGATGGCTTCTTGCCCCAATTAGCACCAGTCGCGATTCAGTCTGGCGCGAAATGTGCAGCCAACATCTTGGCGGTCATCAATGGTCAGCCCACGCAACCCATGAAGTACCGGAACAAAGGAATCATGGCGACCATTGGACGCCACGCGGCCGTGGCGAAGGTCCCGGGAATAGGAATCATCCGAGGGACCGCGGGCTGGTTGGCCTGGCTGGGACTGCACCTTTTCTATCTCGTTGGATTCCGCACCAAGATTCGCGTGCTCATTAACTGGACCTGGCGCTACTTCGACTGGCCGTCGGGTCCGCGTCTAATTGTCGCCGACGCCGAAACCGCCGAATAGCAAAACCCCACCACCCAACTCCGAAGAGTCCAGTGGCGGGGTTGGGCTTTACTTCAGCGCTGATTCGAGTTCGTTTACTAACTGATTCAAACGTTCAGGGGTGCGGCTTTTGAACTGGGCGAGGTGTTCGCGGATGAGGGGTACTTCGGCGCGCCAGTCATCGTGGTTCACCGCCAACAATTCAGCCATGTCATCGGCACTGACACTCAGGCCTTCAATATCAATGGCCCCTTGAGTCGGCACGTAGCCAATGGCGGTATCGATGGCCTCTCCACGTCCGGCGCTGCGGTCAAAGACCCACTCGAGAACACGGCTGTTCTCGCCGTATCCGGGCCAGAGCCAACGGCCATCTTCACCTTTGCGAAACCAGTTGACGTAAAAGATTTTGGGTAGCGCCGACTCGCCGTACTTCTGGGCGAAGCTGAGCCAGTGGGCAAAATAGTCGCCGAAGTTGTATCCGCAAAAGGGGAGCATCGCAAAGGGGTCACGACGCAGGTTGCCAACGGCGCCGGTGGCCGCGGCGGTGGTCTCCGAGGCCATGATCGATCCCAAGAAAACCCCGTGGTCCCAAGACTTGGACTGGAAGACGAGAGGAATGGTGTTCGCTCGACGGCCGCCAAAGAGAATTGCGTCAATGGGAACGCCCGTGGGATCTTGCCACTCGGGTGCGATGGCGGGGTCCTGACTGGCCGGTGCGGTGAAACGAGAGTTGGGGTGAGCGGCGGGCGTTCCCAGAGCGGGGCT
Organism: uncultured Actinomycetes bacterium; assembly: GCA_903830655.1. Lineage (GTDB taxonomy): Bacteria > Actinomycetota > Acidimicrobiia > Acidimicrobiales > RAAP-2 > RAAP-2. Next base: position 10,529 of record CAIKUQ010000068.1, read on the forward strand.
CCAGGCTTGACCCTTCCAGTCGGTGAGGCCGGCGGGTGCTTCACCCAAACCTTCCCACCAGACGTCACCGTCGGCGGTGAGGGCAACATTGGTGAAGATGGTGTTCGCCTCAATCGAATACATCGCGTTGGGGTTGGTTTGCATGTTCGTGCCAGGCGCGACACCGAAGAATCCGGCCTCGGGGTTGATGGCGTAGAGGCGCCCATCGGCACCGGGCTTCATCCAACAGATGTCGTCGCCAACGGTTTCGACCTTCCAGCCCGGTAGAGATGGCACGAGCATGGCGAGGTTGGTTTTGCCACAGGCCGAGGGAAAGGCTCCCGCCACGTAGCGTGATTCACCCTGGGGCGAAGTCAGTTTCAAAATAAGCATGTGCTCAGCGAGCCAGCCATCGGTGTGGGCCATGTTCGAGGCAATCCGCAGCGCGAAACATTTCTTGCCCAGCAGGGCGTTGCCGCCGTAACCCGAACCGTAGGAGATGATTTCCTTGGTCTCGGGGAAGTGCACGATGTACTTGGTGTCGTTGCAGGGCCACTTCACGTCAGCTTGACCGGGCGCGAGGGGTGCGCCCACCGAGTGCAAGCAAGGCACAAATTCGCCCTGCTCGCCGAGTACTTCGAGAGCACCGGTGCCCATGCGAGTCATAATCTTCATCGACACCGCGACGTAGGCGGAGTCGGTGATCTCGACTCCGATGTGGGCGATTGGCGATCCGAGCGGTCCCATCGAGAAGGGGACCACGTACATGGTGCGGCCCTTCATCGAGCCGGCGAACAGACCCTTCAAGGTGGCGCGCATCTCGGCGGGGGCGACCCAGTTATTGTTCGGGCCGGCATCTTCTTGGTTCTCAGCACAGATGTAGGTGCGATCTTCGACGCGAGCGACGTCGCTCGGATCAGAGGTGGCGTAGTAGGAATTCGGGCGTTTTGCCTCGTTCAACTTTATGAAAGTGCCCGTTTCTTCCAATTCTTGGCACAAACGGTTGTATTCTTCTTCAGTGCCATTGCACCAATAGATACGATCGGGGGTAGTGAGTTTTGCAACCTCTTCCACCCAGGCAATTAACTTCTTATTGTTCGTCGGGTATGCCACTGCGTGTCCCTTCGGTCTGCGCGGCGCCTCGTTGCACCGTGCTTCACTGTGACGGCCATGCCCCCCACTGACAGAATCTCAGACGACTCTGGTCAACGGGAAGATGCCGTTCTAAAGGCTATCTCCCGCATCGTTTCGGCATCGCACATTCCCGCCGGTGAAGTACATATTGGTGACGACGCCGCCGTGCTAGAACCAACGGTCGGAAGCACGGTAATTTCAACGGATGTGAGTGTTTGGGGCATTCACCTCGACCCTAAATTCTTTTCACTGCACGACTTTGGTTATAAATCTGTGGCCGCGGCCGTCTCGGACCTTGCGGCAATGGGTGCGCGGCCCGAAGCGTGCGTCATTGCTGTAACCGCTCCCAAAGGAACTGACCTCATTGCAATTCACCAGGGGATCGCCGAGGCGGCACTCATGACTTCATGCCCGGTGGTCGGTGGAGACTTGAGTACGGGCAACGACATCACCCTCGCGGTGACCGTCGTGGGAGAGTGCCCCGATTCAAAACCAATCTTGCGTTCGGGCGCGAAGGTGGGAGAATTTATCTTCGTCACCGGACCACTAGGACGAGCATCGGCGGGCCTGCGCCTGCGCCGCGCCGGAGCTGACCTTGATAACGAATTGGTCTTAGCTCAGCGACGCCCCTATCCGAGACTTCGTGAAGGGCTTACCGCGCGGGACGCAAACGTGAGCGCGATGATGGACCTCTCCGACGGCTTGGCCCTGGACCTGAATCGAATGGCCGACGCCTCGGGCGTGGGATTCGAGTTGGACCAAGTTCCAGTGGCCGATGGCGCCACGCTCGAAGAGGCCCTGAGCGGAGGAGAGGATTACGAGTTGATTATCGTGACACCCGACCCTGAAACATTGCTCCATCTTTCAAAGGAGCGTTCACAGATTCAGCCAATTTTGATTGGGCGCACGGTTTCTGACACCTCGGTGCGGAACTTCGAGGGACAGCCACTCACACCCAGAGGGTGGCAGCATTCGCTGTAACTAAGAACGATTTCCCAGCGGGAAATTATGCGTTGAGGCTGGCCTTGCCACGTGAAGGCTTGGTGACCTTGCCCGATCGCAAGCAACCAGTGCATACATTGAGGCGGACGGGAGTGCCCTTAACCAAGGCACGCACACGCTGAATATTCGGGTTCCAACGACGCTTGGTGCGACGGTGGGAGTGCGAAACGTTCATGCCGAATGAGGGCTTCTTGCCGCAGATTTCGCAGACTGACGCCATGTGCATTCTCCTTAAAAGTCCGACATACGCCGGAAAGACTGGATGACCATTGTAGCATCGTCAGCAATGTCCACGTCCAATCAATTCGGCGCCGGTGACCTTCGGGCGCTGATGGAGACCTTTGCGGGACTACTCGATAGCCATAAAGAGGTCATAAATTACCTGAACGTCTACCCGGTCCCCGACGGGGACACCGGAACCAATATGGCCCTGACCCTGGCTTCGGTGGTCTCGGCCCTGGGCGAGCTCCCCGCGGACGCCCCTATGGCCAGCGTGAAAAAAGCAATCGCTCACGGATCTCTCATGGGGGCACGAGGCAATTCGGGGGTCATCTTGAGCCAGCTCCTGCGCGGACTGGTGGCGGAGTTCGAAGAAGAGGTGACCGCCGGGCACTTGCTCGAGGCGCTCGCCAACGCCAACCGCCTCGCTCGCGAAGCGGTGGTGCGCCCAATCGAAGGAACCATTCTCTCCGTCGCCCTGGGGGCAGTGGAGGGCGCGCGAGAGCATTCCTCCACCCTCGAAGCGGTAGTGCGCGGAGCGCTCGACGGGGCCCAGGCTGCGCTGGCCCACACCCCCGAACAACTCGATGTTCTCAAAAAGGCTGGCGTGGTCGACTCGGGAGGAACGGGACTGGTCTTGTTCTTTGACGCTCTCGCCACCGTGCTCTACGGTGACCCCCTTCCGGAACCACCGGCGGTCTCGTCGATCACTCGCACTATCGAAAACATCGCCACCGGTTACAGCGTGGCTGAACTTTCACACGAGGTGATGTTCTTGCTCAGCGCCGATGATGCGCCAATGCTCGACTTTCGAGCCAGCTGGGCCGAGATTGGTGACTCCATAGTCATCGTGGGGGGCGATGGCCTCTTCAACTGTCATATCCACACCGATGATGTTGACGCGGCGGTCGCGGCGGGCGAATCGGCGGGAACACTGAGCGAAATTCGCATAACCAAACTGAGCGATGTTGACGAAGAGGTCAGCTGGGTTGCCGAGGGCAATCTGCGCACCCCCGCGCCGCATACCGCTGTCGTTGCGGTAGCCCTGGGAGCGGGAACGAGTGCGCTCATGAGCTCCCTGGGTGCGCGAGAGGTGGTGAGCGGGGGACAGACCATGAACCCGTCGACCGCGGACCTGGTGGCGGCGGTTCTGGCTACGGGGTCTGCGTTCGTAGCGATTTTGCCCAATAACAAAAACATCATCCCGGTCGCCGAGCAGGTCAATGGTCTCGTCGAAGTCGAGGTGTCGGTGGTCGCGACGACCTCGGTGGTTGAAGGACTCGCCGCGCTCATTGCCTACCGCCCCGACGCGAGCCTCGCCCAGAACATCAACTCGATGAACGCCGCCAAAGGCGACGTCACGAGCGCGGAGGTAACGCAATCGGTGCGAGGCACCGTTTCTGACGTTGGTGAGGTCAAGGTTGGAGATTGGATTGGCCTCGGGCCCGAGGGAATCTCCTCAATTGGGGAGTCGGTGCTAGCCGCGTCTTCGGGATTATTGAACTCGGTACTGACACCCACGAGCGAAATCCTCACCATCATTGAAGGATCTGACGCTCACGGAGACGACACCGCGGCGATCTTGCGCTTCGTGGCCGAAACATTCCCCGAGGTGGAGGTAGAGGTTCACCGCGGTGGCCAACCCCTCTACCCCTACTACTTCGGCATTGAATAAGTTCTGGTCTCGAAGTCGGGTCCAGATTCTTTAGGCTGTGGCAATGGAAGAGTCGACGCGCCCCCTGGCTGCACTGGCGGAGGTCTCAGTTGAGCGGCTGCGCACCATTGGCGCCAAACGTACTGCCGCTCTGGCGGAGTTGGGCATATCCAATGTCTTTGACCTTTTAACCTGGTACCCGCGTCGGTACATTGATCGCACCAAACAGGTCGACCTCAGCGACTTAACGGTCGGCGACGAGGCGGCGGTCTTTGGCGAGGTGACGAAGTGCCGTTCGGCTCGCATGAAGAATGGCAAGCCCATGGTGACGCTCGAGGTAAAAGATGGCTCGCACACCCTGGGCGTAGTCTTTTTTAACCAGGCCTGGAGAGAGCGCCAACTTCCCGTCGGTACCCAAGCGATGTTCTTTGGCAAGGTGGGCGAGTTTCGCGACCAGCGCCAGATGAGTAACCCGGTGGTCGACGTCATTGTGGGCCTGCTCAACGAGGACCGCGACCCGGGCCGGGTGGGGCGCATTGTGCCGATTTATCCCGCATCGGGTAAGGCGGGGTTGACCAGCTGGGAGCTGGGTGGATTCATCGAAGAATCGCTGCGCCGAGCCGGTGAAATTAGTGACCCGCTGGCGAATGCGCGCCGTGCATCGATTGGGGTTGTCGAACGTTCGAGAGCCATGCATGACATTCACCTGCCCGCAGATCTGAGTGACGTCGCACCGGCGAGAAGGCGACTGGCCTTCGATGAGTTTTGGCGCCTCCAGTTACTACTCGCCCTGCGCAGGAAGAGGCTGGAAGAGAGCGCCACGGGCATCAGTCACCTGGTCCTCGACGCCGACCTCGAGGTAGCACCCGGTTCGCCTCTCGTGGCTGGCGACTCCCTCGTTCGCCAATTCATCGCCCAACATCGATTCGCGCTCACCGGGGCCCAGCGTCGGGTGCTGCTCGAGATTGCCCAGGACCTTCGTTCCGGGTTGCCGATGCACCGACTTTTGCAAGGTGACGTTGGTTCGGGTAAGACCCTGGTCGCATTGACCGCCATGTTGGCCGTGCGCGGTGGGGGTCACCAGAGTGCGTTGATGGCCCCGACCGAGGTTTTAGCTGAGCAGCACGCGACTTCGCTTCGTCGAGACTTGCTCGGACTGCGCATCCCCGATGAAGCTGTTCTGAGTGGTTCGCGAGAAATTGTGGTGGCTCTGCTAACGGGAAGCACTCGAGCGAGGGAGCGTCAAACAGTTCTTGATGGAGTGGCGACCGGGGCGATTGACATCGTGGTGGGGACGCACGCGCTGTTAAACGATGAGTTGCAGTTTGGTTCTCTGGGCCTGATTGTGATTGATGAGCAACACCGCTTTGGTGTTGAACAGCGCGCCCGGCTCCGAGAGAACGCGAAAGCGCACTCGAAGTCCAGCAGTGATCCGGACCTCTTGGTGATGACCGCGACGCCCATTCCGCGAACGGCGGCGATGGTGGTTTTTGGCGACCTTGATATTTCCACCATTGATGAGATGCCCGTTGGTCGCTTGCCCATTGAAACCCTCTGGGCTGACAACGAGAAAAAGATTGCGAGTTGTTGGCAGCGGGTGCGCGATGAGGTACAGAGCGGACATCGCGTCTACGTGGTCTGTCCCTTGGTGGACGGATCGAGCAAGGTTGAAGCCACCAGTGCTACCGATGAGCGTTCACGACTGGCCATGGGCGAACTACGAGGACTCAGTGTTGGGTTACTCCACGGACAGATGAAGCCCGAAGAAAAAGAAATCGTGATGCAACAGTTCCGCACCGGCGAGATCCAGGTCTTAGTTGCCACCACAGTGATTGAAGTTGGGGTCGATGTTTCACAGGCGACCGTGATCGTTATTGAAGACGCCTGGCGCTTTGGCCTGGCTCAGTTACACCAATTACGTGGGCGAGTCGGGCGCGGCCCCGATCAGAGCTATTGCTATCTCTTGGGACCAGCCCCCAGTGACGAGTCGGCAATTCGACTGGACGCACTCGTGGCCACCAACGACGGATTCTCTCTCGCCGAGACGGACTTGGCGCTGCGTGGAGAGGGCACCCTCTTGGGTGCGCGCCAGCGTGGGCGAAGTGACCTCATCTTGGCCTCACTACAAGACGACCTCGACCTCTTAGAGGCGGCCCGCGAGGTGGCCTATGAAATGGTCGCCGCTGGTGACATCTCGGGTATGGAAGAGGAACTTCGCCTGTTTGTCGATGAGGCCGAAGCGACCTACTTGTTCCGCTCCTAGGCAATACCCTTGAGGGGTGAGAGTAATTGCCGGTAGTGCAAGAGGGCAGCAGCTCAAGGCGAAATTGCCCGAGAAGGTTCGCCCAACGACTGACTTTGCGCGTGAGGCGATTTTCTCGATGCTCGAAGCGCGAGGTGGTCTGGTGGGCCTGACCGTATGCGATCTGTACTGCGGGTCGGGTGCCCTCGGCATTGAAGCGTTGAGTCGTGGGGCCGAGCACGTCTACTTCTATGACTCGGACCCCAAGTGCCTGGCGGCCGCTAAGGAAAACTACGAGGGCGTCAACGTCGAGGGGCAAGCGCACTTCGTGCGCGCCAGCTTGCCCATCTGGACCCCACCCAGTGAGGTCGACCTCATCTTGGCCGACCCGCCCTATGGTCCTATGGACCTCGCGGGGTTACTTCACGGGATTAAATCCGAACGGGTCGTGGTGGAAAATGATCGCTTCATGGAAGCGCCGGTGGGCTGGACTGTAACGAAAGAGAAGAGATACGGCACTACGCTGGTTACGATTCTCGAACCCTCGGAGGAAGTATCCGCATGACCGTTGGCCTCATTCCCGGTTCTTTTGATCCTTTTCACAATGGACACCTCGAAGTAGTCGAGCGCGCCGCATTGATATTCGATGACATTGTGGTTGCCGCGATTCGCAACCCGCAAAAGTCCGCCTCGCTCTTTGACTTGGAAGAACGCCAAGAGATGATCGCTGAATCAACGAAGCACATTCCGAATGTGAGCATCGTGGCAATCGCTACCTTGCTGGTGAATGTCGCTCGCGATGTTGAAGCTACCGCCATCGTCAAGGGGCTGCGAGCAGTATCTGACTTCGAGTCGGAGCTGCAGATGGCCCAGATGAATCGCTCCCTTTCGGGGGTCGAAACCCTATTTATTCCAACCAGTTCTAACCATTCCTTCATCGCAAGTCGCCTTTTGCGAGAGGTGGCTCAGTATGGTGGAGATGTCTCGCATTTCGTGCCCGCGCCAGTGGCGGTGCGGTTACGTGAGAAGTTTCGAGGAGCACAATGACCGGTTTCCAACCCTACGACGAAGAGCAGTACCTGAGCTCGCAACCCCAGCCCCAGTATGTGGCCCGCAGCATCGAAACTGATCTGCAAGACCTCTTGGACCTGTTCGAGAACTCCAAGACCCGACCGCGCTCATCCACCATCAGTGTCTCCAAAGACGAGGTCATCGCGATAGTTCTCTCGGCGATTCGCAACCTACCCGATGAGATTCGCCAAGCGCGTTGGGACCTTAAAGACCGAGCCCAGCTCATGGAACAAGAGCGCCAGCGCGCCCAAGCGGTGATGGATCAGGTTCGCGCCGAAGCTAGTCGCATGATTGAGAAGAATGAGATTGTTCGTCAATCAAAACTCCGCGCGGAGGACATCATTACCGACGCACAGACCCGGGCTCGGACGATGATCAACGAGACCGAGGACTTCATCGACGCCAAGTTGGCGACCTTTGAAATAGTTCTAAGTAAGTTGCTCGACCAGACTCAAGCGGGTCGTGAAAACTTGCGCTCGATGATTGCACCTCGAGTCGACACCGTGACGGCCGATGAACCCTACGTCGAGGCACCACTAGACAGTGACGACTTCATGTCCCAACTACGTCAGGACCGACCACTCACACCACAACCCGCTCCCGAACCCGTTAACTGGGGCCAACCAGCCCAGCCCTTTGTAACGCCGCAGCCGCGTACCTCAGCACAAGACGACTGGAGCGGTGACTTCTTCTTCGATCAGGATCCGAATTAGAGGTGAGCTCGCCGTACCGAATTGCAATTGCCAAGCTGCGCCGGGATCTGCCCGCCTCAAGCGAATTGGCCCTCACCGCCCCTTTTGATCAGGAGCGCCAGTTCGACCCAAAGGGTGAAGCGGAAACTGATGTTGCCTGGGACGCACCCATTGACTTAGCGATCAAAATCGAAAGCTACTCCGGGGGGCTTCGCGTAAAGGGCGAGCTCAGGGCCCCATGGCGAGGAACCTGTCGTCGCTGTTCCAAAACCATTGACGGAATAAGTGAGATTGCTCTAAATGAGCGTTTTGTCGACCCCGAAGAGCTCAGTGAAGATTTCTACCCAATCGACCAGGATTTCATCGATCTGGCGCCGATGGTCCATGACGCCGTTTTCCTTGATTTACCACTGGCTCCGCTGTGCTCGTCCGACTGCAAGGGGCTGTGCCCCTACTGCGGAATTGACCGCAATGAGGCCACCTGCGAGTGCCAGGGAGACACCGATCCGCGATGGGCTACACTAGATACTCTGCGATTTGATACCGAAGAGCCCGCCCCCGGCGCCGAATAGGCCCGAGACGCCGAAAGAGAAGAACGATGCCAGTACCAAAGAGGAAGCAATCCAAAGCCCGCGGCCGCTCGCGCCGTTCTGCGAACTGGAAGCTCGGCTTGCCCTCACGCAGCCTCTGCCCACAGTGCTCGACCTCGAAGACCCCTCACGTGGTCTGCCCCAACTGCGGTTGGTACAAGGGTCGCGTAGCCGTAGAGGTTAATTAATCTTGGGCTTGCCCATCGCCCTTGACGTCATGGGCGGCGACTTTGCTCCCAATGAAATAGTCGCTGGCGCCCGACGTGCCCGAGAAGAACTCGGCCTCGAAGCAATTCTCGTGGGCGTACCTGAACGCATGGGGGACACCTCCGGTTTTGAAGTGTTCGCCTGCACCGAAGTCATCGAGATGGATGACGATCCCGGTACCTCGGTACGGAAGAAAAAAGACTCCTCACTGGTACGGGCCGCCGAACTAGTTCGTGACGGCAAGGCCAGCGCGATGGTTTCGGCGGGTAACACCGGGGCGACCATGGCTTCGGCCCTACTGCGCATGGGACGGCTACCCGGAGTAATCCGACCCTGTATCGTCACTCCAATTCCTAATCCGGGCACCAACCCAACTGCGCTGGTCGACGCTGGTGCTAACTCTGAGTGCACCCCAGAGATGCTCGTCCAATTTGCCAAATTGGCGAGCGCCTACATGAACGCCAGGCATAATCTCAGCTCACCCAAGGTAGGCCTGCTCTCGATCGGCGAGGAGTCCTCTAAAGGAACGCCGCTGGTAAAAGAGACGCATGAACTCTTGGCGAACGACTCGACGCTCAATTTCTTTGGCAACGTGGAGGGGCGAGATTTAATCCCTTCACCCGTGGACGTAATTGTCACCGACGGTTTCACCGGCAACGTAGCGCTTAAGACGCTGGAGGGATCGATGAAATTCATTTTCACCGAGATTCTTAGAGCCGTAGGAACCGACGCCGATACGAAGAAGGCCGGCGAGACTTTGGCTCCGCACTTAGTGCCCATCATGGACATGCTCACCCCGGAAAATCAAGGTGGAGCGATGCTGCTCGGTCTCGAGGGAATTTGCATTATTTCTCACGGTTCCTCCAACGCCACGGCGATCATGAACGCCATGCGCGTGGCGAACGAGATGGACAAATCGGGAGTGGTCAATAAAATGCGATTGGCCATTCGTCCTGATCAACAGGGCTAAACCTGCAGCCTCCACCAGTTTCAAACTAGACTGGACCCTACAACCGAGGAGAGAAGTATGACTGATTCACCGCTATCTCGTGACGCCGTAACCGAACTCGTCAAGACCCAACTAGCCGAAATTCTCGAAAAGTCTCCCAGCGATATCGCCACTTCAGCGTCATTTGCCGAACTGGGCGCCGACTCGCTGTCTCTCATAGAGCTCATCGAAGCCATCGAAGAGAAGATCACCCCACTGGTGGGGGAATTTCACATCAATGACGAAGACCTCGCAGGCCTGACCACCGTTCAAGAGGCCGTTGACTACGTAACGGCCAAGCTGGCCGCGTAGGAGTCTGTGGTCCTTCTGACCGTGTCAAACACCGAGTTGAGCGCTCGACTGGGAGTTAGCACCGAGAGTGAGATGCTCTTGGTCGCTTTGACCCACTCGAGTTACGCCAAAGAGCACCACGCGACTTCCAACGAGCGGTTGGAATTCTTGGGAGACGCCATTGTCGATCTCATCGTGGCCCAACACCTCTACAGCGCTTTTCCCACCATTGACGAGGGTGAGGCCACCATCGCGCGCTCGCAGGTAGTTAATGAAGCCGCACTCGCGCGCTTCGCCCGAGTGCTGGACCTGGGCAGCCTGCTGCGAGTGAACAAGGGAGTCGAGCGAGAGGGCGGCCGTGAGCGTGATTCAATCTTGGCCGATGCCTTTGAAGCGGTTATCGCGGCGGTGTATCTCGAGCGCGGACTCGAGCACACCACCGAGGTTCTCTTATCCCTCCTCGGTCAGGCCATCGCGGAGGCGGTGGCTCACCCCATGCACGCCGACCCCAAGGCGCAGTTGCGCAAATGGTCTGAGTCAAATGGAAAAGGCCAGCCCACCTACGAGGTAACCGCCGACGGACCAAGTCACGCGGTGCAATTCGTCGCCCAAGTCTTAATTGGTGGCGAAGTAATCGCTACCGGTCAAGGAACATCGAGAAAGAGTGCCGAGGCGCAAGCCGCGTTAACGGCATGGAATGAGAAAAGCAATGAATGAAATTCCTGAAGTAGAAACAATGCGCAGCGCGCTGTCGCGAGACCTCGTTGGGCGACGCGTCAAGCTCGCCACCGTCACCGTGGGCCGGCTGGTTAAGCCTCACAAGAGCGCCAAGGAGTTTCGCACCGCGATTGAAGGACACGCCATCAAGGAGGCTCAGCGTTTAGGGCGCAACCTCGTTTTTGTCTTGGACAACGGACACCGCCTCGTTTTGAACGCTGGTTCGGGCCAAATCCTCATGGCCGCGACCGCCAAGGTGACTAAACCCAAGTTCACCCAACTGGTTATTAGTTTCGACAAGACGGGGGAGTTGCGAGTGGTCGACCCCAAGGGTGATGCTCGCGCCTACGTCGCTAAGGCTCCGGCCGAAGGCGAGGGAGCGGAAATCTCGAAATTCGCGCGGCTCAGTGTTGGTGGTGATGGACTCGCTCTGCGCAAAACCATCAGTGAATTGGCCGACACTGGCATTGACGCCATCGAAGACCAAATTGGCTGGGACCGCTTTGCGGCCGTCATGCGCTCGCGCACCACAGCCCTGGTAGAGGTGTTAACCGACGAGCGAATCTTTACTGGACTGGGTGATCTCTACGCCGACGAAATCTTGTTCTCCGCTGGGCTACACCCCAACCGCTCGGCGGAAAGTCTCACCACCATCGAAATTCGCCGCCTGCACCGCAGCTTCTTAGAGGTGGTCGCTGATGCGATCAAGCACGAGGGCACCACCCTGGAGGACACCCCCTGGACCGACCCCTACGGTAAGGCCGGCAGTTACCAGAAATTTCTCCAGGTCTTCAAGCGTGAGGGTTTGCCCTGCTTCCAGTGCCGCGCCCCAATTAAGCGCCTGACCAGCAAGACCCACGACACCTTCTTCTGCGAGAAGTGCCAGGCGTAAGCCCGGCCCTTCTACTTGGTAGCGTCTTTCCGTGTTTCTGAAGCGATTATCCATGAAGGGCTTCAAGTCCTTTGCCGACACCACCGTGCTCGAATTCGAGCGTGGGGTCACGGCTGTCGTGGGGCCCAACGGCTCGGGTAAATCGAATGTCGTTGACGCCGTTACTTGGGTGCTTGGTGCCCAGAGTGCGAAATCGTTGCGTTCGGGAAAAATGGATGACGTCATCTTCAGCGGAACCTCTTCTCGCCCTGCGCTCGGTCGCGCCGAGGTGGCTCTCACCCTCGACAACGCCGATGGCCGCCTGGGTCTAGACCACGCCGAAGTAACGATCTCTCGAACTCTGTTTCGTACCGGCGAATCCGAATACGCAATTAACGGCACGAACTGTCGACTGCTGGACATCCAAGAACTTTTAAGTGACTCGGGTGTTGGCCGTAACCAACACATGATCATTGGCCAGGGTCAACTGGATTCCATCTTGAACTCGAATCCCGAGAACCGTCGCGCAGTTATTGAAGAGGCGGCCGGCGTGCTCAAGCACCGTCGACGCAAGGAACGTGCTGAACGGCGTCTCGATCAAACCAAGGAAAACCTTGATCGATTGGGTGATCTGATTCGCGAAGTACGGCGTCAAATGCGCCCGCTCGAACGTCAAGCGGCTTCCGCCCAGAGTTTTAGCGAAGTTGACTCGCAACTACGCGCCTCTCGTCACACGCTGTACTCGCAGAGACTAGAGGTCTTCACAACTCGCCAGAGAGAGATTGAGCACCAACTCGGTAGCTCTGCGGATACCGAAGGGAAACTGCGTGAAGAGGTCGTCACCCTCGACGCTCAGGCCCAGGCCGCCGCAGCGGAGATGGCCTCGCGTCGCGAAGAGACCCTCGCCTCGGCCCTGGGAACACTCCAAGGACTCTCAGAACGTTCTCGTGGTCTAGCGCAAGTTATTAACGAACGCGAAAAGGCCCTTCGCCAAGCACTCATTGCTTCGGCGGACGAAAACGTCATTGCCACCTTGGAAGCGGACGCCGCGAAATTGAAGGCCGACCTGGAAGAATTAGCTATCGAAGAGCGCGATCTCGCCTCGATGCGCCAAGGAGTAACGAACGCCGTGGCGCAATTCGAAGCGGCTCTAGCCAGTTACGAAGCCACCTACGCCAACCAGTCGCTGGAGAGTGACGAAGTGGTCCTTTCCAGCATGCAGTCCCGGCTCCAACTGTTAGAGCGCTCGCTCAATTCGCTCCACGAACAACAAGAGCGGGCTAACGCACGCCTTCACGAAACTCGTGAACGCCACGGTATTTCGGTTGATGGATTCTCGGCCGCGCAAGCCGCGCACGATCAAATTGGCACTCGACTCGAAGAGGCTGAACGCGAGGTGCGAACAGCTGAAGTCCACTCGAGCGAAGAAGAGCACAAGCGCGAGGTGAGTGACCTCGCCCTTCGTGGGGCCACCGAAGTCGCCGCTCGCACGCAAGCTCGAGCCGAAGCGCTCGCGCGGGCCCTCGATGAATTCTCCGGCGCGGGTGGCCGCGCGATCATTGGCAACCTCGAAGGTGTGCTCGGCGCCTTCTTAGATCTCATTGACATTGACAATGGCTGGGAGCGCGCCGTTGAATCGGCCGCGGGCGCCAGTGTTGGCGCAATGGTCGTTGACGGAAAGCAATCCGCACGCAAGGCGCTTGAAGCCCTTCGGCGTGAGGGTGGGGCTGGACTAATTCTGCCGATTAGTGAAAACGAAATTCGTGTTAGCGCCGCACCGACTGGCACCACCGCCCTGCGTGACAAAGTACGTGCTCGAACGGGCGCCCCCGCTCACGTCACCCGAGTGCTCGACGCACTCTTCGCCCGGGCTTTCGTCGCGGATAATTGGGAGGCTGGAATTGAAGTGGCCCTCGCTAACCCCGAGATGGTCGTAGTCACCACTGACGGGGACCGTTTCTCGTCGGCGGGCTGGCGGGTCGCCTCGGGTCGAGCGGTCGTAACGCGCGGAACGGTCGAAGAGGCCGAGCGGGCCGCTCGTGAGGGTGCCTCAGAATTGACTCAAGTCTCCGAGCAACGTGAACGCGATGACGTGTCAGCGGGTCAAGCTCGCTTGCGTCTAACCAACTCCCAGAATGCCCTCAACGCGGCTCGAAGTGACTTTGAGCGTAATCAATCGGCTCTCGAGCGGTATCGCTTGACGAGTCATGAATTAGGAGAGGCGATTACTCAACTCGAGTCCGAACTCGACGAAGTCGCTACTCAAATGGCCCCCATGCAGCAAGAGTTCAACTCTCTGCGCACACAACTTCCCGCCTTGGAATCGGCTGTTGCTGACGCCAGTACGCGCGCTCACGTCGCGGAGTCAGCTAAGGGGCAAGTCGAACACTTGCGCGAAAGTGCGGTCACCCAAGCGACCGGGCTCTCTCGTCGTGAAGCAGAGTTTGGCGAGCGCCGTCGCCTTATCGAAACCCGTCGCGGGGAGATTGAGTCGCGCCTCGAAGGTCGCTCCACTGAGCGTGCGGAAGCGGCCAAGCGTCGTGAAGCAATTGAGTTCGACCTATCGGCCCTCTCTCGTCTGGCTCGGATGGTCGTTACCGCCACCGAGGAGATCAAGGTCGCTCAAGGGGCCATGGACTCCACCTACCGTGAGCAGCTCGAGGCTACGCGCGCCTCAGCGGACAAACTCGAAGAGGTTCGCCGCACTCGCCACGCCACTGAGATTCGCCTCAGTGAGCTCTCCGATTCGAAGCGTAAGTTCGAAATCGAGCAAGCCGAGTTGGTCATTAAAATCGAGAACCTGCACGAAGCGATTCGCCGTGACCTCCGTGTCGAGCCCGAAGCCCTCTCACGCACTGAAGTCGAACTTCCCGAAGGCAGCACGCTGGAGCAAGTAGTCGCTGAGCTGGAAGCTCGCATCACCTCACTGGGACCAATCAACCCGTTGGCCCTCGAAGAGTTAGCCGAACTCGAAGAGCGCTATACCGAGTTGGACCGTCAGGTGAGCGATGTGCGGCATTCGGCGCAAGAACTGCGTGAGGTCATTCGCGCCCTGGACGACGAGATCATGCAAACCTTCACCGAGGCCTACACGGATGTGAATAATCACTTCAGCGACATCATCGGCAAGGTATTTCCTGGTGGACAGGGGCGTTTGACCTTAACTGAGCCCGAAGACCCCCTCAATACCGGAGTCGAGATTGAAGTACGCCCGATGGGTCGAAATGTTCGCCGAATCTCGTTGCTCAGTGGTGGCGAGCGCTCAATGGCGGCCATGGCCTTTCTCTTTTCGATTTTCCGTTCGCGCCCCTCTCCCTTCTACATGATGGACGAGGTTGAAGCCGCTCTAGACGACGTGAACTTGCAACGTTTTATCGCGCTCGTCGATGAATTCCGTGAAGAGGCTCAGCTCGTTATCGTCACTCACCAGAAGCGCACCATGGAAGCCGCCGACGCTCTCTATGGAGTCACCATGGTGCCCGGGGCCAGTTCCAAGGTAGTTACCCAGCGGGTCAAGCGCACTCCGGAAGAGAGGGAAAAGCCCGAAGAGAAGCTCATCACCGAGCGAGCCTTCACACCAAGCCCCGAGGAGGCTGAATGACCGTAGCGATCATTGGCGTTCTCGTCGTTGTGATCGTGGTCATTTTGGTACGGCGCCGTTCTCGCACCGGTCGTGCGCCCCAGATCGCTGCGCCTCGCGCGGCGATGCCGAAACTCCTCGTTACCGAGGTGGACAACCGTCCGACCTTGGCGAGCCTCAGCACCAAGCTCGGAGCGAGTCGGGGAGTCTTTGACCGCCTTCGTTCGCTATCGGGAGCACCGAACCGCGAGGTCCTCTCGGTCGTCGAAGAAATCCTGCTCCGCTCGGATGTGGGGGTAGCACTCACTTCAGAGATTCTCGAAAGCCTGAGTGATTCACACGCCGATGAGTCGGTGCTCGAACACGTGCGCACGGCGCTGCTGCAGAACCTGAATCGTGACCGCTCCGTTAAGACGAGCTCGCGGGCCGAACACGTACCCGTCTGGCTCTTTGTGGGTGTCAACGGGGTGGGCAAAACCACCACTATTGGCAAGCTCGCGCAACAACAACGCAACGCCGGGCGCAGTGTGGTGCTGGCCGCCGGGGACACCTTCCGCGCCGCTGCGGCCGATCAACTAGCGCAATGGGCCGAACGTACCGGTTCGGATATCGTTCGCGCCAGTGAAGGGGCCGACCCAGGTTCGGTAGTGCACGACGCGATTGGCCGAGCCTTCGCGCGAAAGTTCGACCTCGTTTTAGCCGATACCGCAGGTCGGCGCGCAAACTCGTCAAACCTGCTCGACGAATTAGCCAAGGTCCGCCGCATCGCTGACCGAAGCCCGGGAGAGGTCGTAGAAACCTTCTTGGTACTCGATGCCACCACCGGACAGAACGCCCTGACTCAGGCCAAGGAATTCTTGGCCAGTGCGGGGGTAACGGGAATTGTCTTGACCAAGCTTGACGGAACGGCTCGGGGCGGCATTGTGGTGGCGATTGAACGCGAACTGGGTATTCCCGTGAAATTTATCGGAGTGGGCGAGGGGGTCGACGACCTTCTAGTTTTTGAACCCGAGGCCTTCGTAGACTCGCTCCTCGGCGCCTAGGGCTAACCTCGTTGCATGTTCGACGCACTTTCTGACCGCCTCGAAAAAATCTCTTCGGGTCTGCGTTCACGCGGCCGCCTCAGTGACGCCGACCTAGACGCGGCCCTCGGCGAAGTCCGACAAGCACTCCTGGAAGCTGACGTTGAACTCTCGGTCACTTCCGCTTTCATCGCGGCGGTTCGTGAGCGTCTCCAGGGTGAGGCCCTCTCTCAGTCGCTTAGTCCCGGCCAGCAGGTCATCAAGGCCGTCCACGAGCAACTCGTCGAAGTGCTCGGTGGCGAAGCCCTCAAGGTCACCTACGCTTCCAAGCCGCCGACGGTCATTCTCTTGGCTGGTCTTCAGGGTGCGGGTAAGACAACTACGGCCGCCAAACTCGCTAATTGGTTTAAGCAACAGGGTCGCCACCCCTACTTGATTGCCGCCGACCTCCAGCGCCCCGCCGCCGTGGAGCAGTTGCGAGTATTGGGCCGCTCCATCGGGGTGGATGTCTACTCGGACTCTTCAAATCCCGTTGACGTAGCGAAGAAGGGCCTCAAAGAGGCCACCCGCATCGGTCGTGACGTGGTCATCATTGACACTGCGGGACGACTCAGTATCGACCAGGAGTTAATGAACGAGGTCAAGAAGATCTCTAAGGTGACCGAGCCCGACTACACCTTCTTGGTCATCGATTCCGTAACCGGTCAAGACGCGGTTCACACCGCCAAAGCTTTTCACGACACTCTGGCGTTATCAGGAATCATTGTCACCAAGCTTGACTATGACGCTCGTGGTGGAGCGGTGCTTTCCGCGCGAGGTGTTGTCGGTCGCCCCGTAGTCTTTGCCGCCACCGGCGAAAAGATTACTGATTTCGATCTCTTCTATCCCGACCGCATGGCGTCACGGATTCTTGGCATGGGCGATGTGTTGACCCTCATTGAACAAGCGGAACGCAACGTTGATCCCGACGTGGCGGCCGCTCAGGCGTCACGGATGATGAGTGGCGAGTTCACCCTCGATGACTTTATGACCCAACTCAATCAGGTTCGAAAGATGGGGTCGCTGGGCGGACTCATGAAGATGATGCCGGGAATGAGCAAGGAGATGCGTACCGCGGCCAACAACGTTGACGACGGCCAGCTCAACAAGATCGAGGCGATTATTCAGTCGATGACCGTTAGGGAGCGTCAGAACCCAGTGATTATTGATGGCTCTCGCCGCACACGGATCGCTCGTGGTTCGGGCTCTTCGGTCACTGCCGTTAACCAACTCCTCAACCAGTTCACGCAGATGAAAAAGATGATGAAACAAATGGGGGGAGGAGCGATGCCCCAGGTGCCCGGGATGGGCAAGCTCTCCGGCGCCGTGGCGCGAGCCCAGATGGCGCGTGGGGCTGAGGTGCCCGCGGGCTTGGAGGCCCTCAGTGCAGGCATGCAGGCCGGTCAGCGGGCCAATCCACCAGCCGGTGGACGAAACAACAAGAAAAAGAAGGGCGGGAGGGTGACCCCTCCCAAACAACGCTAAACTTTCACATTCAGGTATCTGGCCCGGTTCGAGACCGAACCGCCGGTTTGAAGGGAATTTCGACGTGGCAGTAAAACTTCGCTTAGTGCGCATGGGCAAAAAGAAGCAACCTACCTATCGAGTAGTTGCTGCGGAAAGCCGCCGTGCACGTTCAGGCGCATTTCTCGAGATCATTGGCACCTACGAGCCTCGCGGGCTCAGTGCTGCGAATCCTGAGACGGTCATCAAGATTGATAACGACAGGGCTGTGGCTTGGATGCGTAATGGCGCCCAACCCACCGAGCGCGTTGCCAAACTCTTGAAGACTAGCGGCGCACTCGACGCGTTTGAGGCGGCGAAGGCCGCCAAGTGAGCGAGGTAAACGACTACGTTGATGGTGACATCAACGCAGTTGATTCCTACGAAGAAGAAGCCTCCGCTGATACTGCGGTAGCGACTCTCGAATACATCGCTCAGTCACTCTGTGACGACAAGGGTGCCGTTTCTGTTTCAACCTCCAACCGTTCGGGCAAGGTAGTTCTCTCGCTCCAGGTCGGTGGCGATGACATGGGACGCATCATTGGTCGACGCGGCCGCACCGCCCAAGCTATTCGTGCGCTGGTTGCCGCAGCGGGTGCTCGCGACGGGGTTACCACCTCAGTCGACATCGTCGACTAGTCATGACCGACGAGCGGCAAACGCTCGAAGTGGGTCGCATTGTTAAGGCTCACGGTTTAAAGGGTCAGGTCATCGTAGACCTGTGGACCGACCGACTCGAACGTCTAGAGGTTGGCTCACAACTACTGAGCGACAAAGGTCCGTTGACCGTTGTTTCGAGTGGGGCGCATCAGGACAAGTTTCTGGTGACCTTTCAAGAGATTACCGACCGCAACGGTTCTGAACGGTGGCGCGGCACGGTGTTGCGCGCTACGCGCTTAGAAGATGACGACGCGATTTGGATTGACGAACTCTTTAATGCGGTGGTCGTTGATCAAAACGGAGTCGAGCGCGGCAAGGTAACTCTCGTCGAGGAGATGCCCGCCAGCGATTTATTGGTACTCGACACGGGATTTCTCGTTCCCCTGACCTTCGTGACCACCGTGGTGCCTAATGAACGAATCGAAATTGATGTTCCCGAGGGGCTCTTCGAATGACGATGCGCATTGACGTCCTCACCCTATTTCCCGAAGCCATCTCCCACTACGCCGACACCTCGGTGCTGGGCCGAGCTCGTGAAAAGGGAGTCTGGGACCTCCACCTGCACGACTTCCGTGATTTCACCGAGGACGTGCACCGCAGTGTCGACGACAGCCCATACGGCGGCGGCGCCGGTATGGTCCTGCGCGCCGAACCAATACTGCGCGCCCTCGAGTCCGACCCGAATATTGCGCGTCCCGTCATCGCCCTGACGCCCTCGGGCGAACCACTGAGCCACGCCATTGCCAAGGAGCTCAGTTCCACGAATGGGTTCACCCTGCTCTGTGGAAGATACGAAGGTTTCGACCAGCGCGCTCTCGACCTGGGCGTGGACCGAGAACTAAGCGTTGGGGACTTCGTTCTCGCCGGGGGAGAACTGGCCGCACTCTGCGTCATCGAGTCGGTGGTGCGCTTGTTGCCCGGCGCTCTGGGCAATGACTCGTCCAGTGAAGAAGAATCCTTCGCCGAGGGGCTCTTGGAGTATCCGCACTTCACCAAGCCCGCCGAGTTTCGGGGGCTCGAAGTGCCCGAAGTTTTGCGTTCGGGGGACCACGCCCGAATTGCCCGTTGGCGCCTAGCCCAGGCCATCCACCTCACCCAGGCCCGTCGACCCGACCTGATCGCCCAGCGTGGGGGATTAAGCGAGTCTGAGGAGAAAATCCTCAAGGAATTCCCCGCCTTGGAGCCTGAGGCCTAGAGGGGCTAAACTAAGTAACCCAGTGATCCGAAAGGGACCGCACCATGAATCCGACTGATCTGATTGACCGCGACTCACTCCGCGACGACATTCCCGCTTTTCGCACCGGCGACACCCTGAAGGTGCACGTACGCGTTGTTGAAGGTACCCGCGAGCGCGTCCAGATGTTCCAGGGCGTCGTTATTCGTCGCCAGGGCTCGGGCTTGCAAGAGACCTTCACCGTGCGCAAGATCAGCTTCGGTGTTGGCGTAGAGCGCACTTTCCCACTGCACACCCCTACGATTCAGAAGATTGAAGTCGAGAGCCGCGGTGATGTTCGTCGCGCCAAGTTGTACTACCTACGCGACTTGCGCGGTAAGGCTGCGAAGATTAAAGAACTTCGCACCGACAACGTCTAATCGCCTTGGGCGAAGAAGAACTCGACGACTACGAGTCAACGCTCGAGTTAGCGCTCGTACAAGAGTACAAAGATGTTGCGTCGATGTTCGAGTATGCCGTCGAAACCGACCGGCGATTCTATTTAGCTAACGGTGTAAATGTTGAGGTGCTTTCTCAGGGAAGCCCAACGCTCGTTGAGGTCACCTTGCGTGACGCGTGGGTGTGGGATATGTATCGCACAGTTCGCTTCGTTCCTGCAGTCCGAATTCTTACCTTCCGTGATGTGAACATTGAGCATCTCGAGAAGCCAATCCCGACGATCTAGCCATGGCGCTAAATATCTTCCGCGCACCGGTCGCGCACGTGAATGCCTACGCGGAGTTTGCTACCGACCACAACAGTGTCTTCGCCTGCACCGACGGTTCGGTCTTCGAAGCGCTGGCCTCACTCTCGGGTCGCACCGATGCGGCCATGGGTCTTTTTGTCGAACTGACTGATTTCTACGGGGGCAACCTCGTGGCCCGCGATGTCGCCAGTCTCGCTCAGGTGGTTCACATCGACAACGTGGTCCTTTCAGCTCCTCGATACGTGAAATCTCATGCTCAGGCGGTCCGCCGCCTGCTGAGCGGGGAGATCGTTCGAATGAGGAACCGCGCCGTCCAACTCGATGGCGCCTACTGCCGACCAGCCCCTCCTCGGGCCATCAAAGTATGGGTTCTGCAAGGTGATGAGCTGGTGAGCGGTGAATTACGTTTCCAGCGCCAAGAGGGCGCTGAAGGATTCATTGAATCGGTAGAAACCTTTAGCTGAGTCCACAGAAAATAGTTGACCGACTAAGTTTTTAGTGATGAATATTGGCGCTCACGTAAAAGGCGGCGGGAACATGATTCCGGCCCTAGAGGCGGGAGCCGCCATTGGAGCTACCTCCATTCAGATATTCAACCAAATTCCTCGACAGTGGCGCTTAATGAGTTATGCCGACGACGTAATGGCGAATTTCCGTGAAGCCAACGCCAACCACCCAACGGTGAACGAGGTCTTTTGTCACGCACAGTACTTAATCAATATGGGAAGCCCCAACAAGGAGCTGCTCGCTAAGTCGATTGCGGCATTGAGTCAGAACATCACGGTGGGCCGGGCCATGGGATCTGCGGGCGTCGTGGTCCACACTGGTTCGCACATGGGCGAGGGTTTTGAAAAGCAGCTGAAGCAAGTAGCGCAGAGTTATGTCAAAGCGCTCGACAAGGCGAAGAAATCACCCAAGGGCGTGGCTGATTGCCCCCTCTTAATTGAGAACACCGCCGGAGCGGGCGGCACAATTGGTCGTAGTTTCGAAGAGATTGGCGCAATCATTGACGCGACCGGTGGTGACGAGCGTATTGGGGTCTGTATCGATACTCAACACCTGTGGGCGAGTGGATTCGACTTTTCGACGATAGACGGAGCAAATCGTTTAGTTAAAGAAATCGATAAGGCAATCGGACTTACGCGTTTGAAGTGCTTTCACTTAAACGACTCCATTCCTATCCTGGGGGCTAACCGTGATCGCCACGCCAATATTGACGAAGGAACTATTGGCGCCAAGGGACTTTCCGCGTTGATGGGGCACCCCGCGATGCGTAATCTCCCAATGATTCTTGAGGTTCCTGGCGACGGTGATGGGCCACGCGGCAGTGATGTCCAAGATGCGTTGAAAGCCTGGAAGAAGGGTGTAACGATGTATGACAAGACACCCGCCAAGAAAAGCTCCGCTGTGAAGAAAACCCCAACTAAAAAGTAGGAATGATGCCAAAGGTCCGTATTGAATCAGACACGATGGGCACGATTGAAGTACCCGCTACTCACTACTGGGGCGCCCAGACGCAACGTTGCCTGCACCACTTCGCAATCAGTACCGAGACAATGCCAATCGCCCTCATCCGAGCATTTGGCGTTCTAAAACTCGCATCGGCTCAGGTCAACGCCGCATTAGGAAAATTGGCGCCCGAAAAAGCGGAACTCATTGAGCGCGCCGCTCGCGAGGTAATCGAAGACCAGCTGCACGCTGAATTTCCACTGCGCATTTGGCAGACCGGCTCTGGCACCCAGACCAACATGAATGTCAATGAGGTCATCTCTAACCGAGCTATCGAAATCGCCGGGGGAGAGATGGGTTCCAAGACGCCCGTGCACCCTAATGATGATGTAAATATGTCCCAGTCATCGAACGACACCTTCCCTACGGCCATGCATATCGCCGCGGTAATGGAAATTACTGACCGGCTAATTCCTTCGGTGAAGCGACTGCGCGATGCGCTAAACGCAAAAGCGGTGGCCTACAAGGAGGTCGTAAAGATTGGCCGCACACACCTCATGGACGCCACACCACTCACCTTGGGGCAAGAGTTCTCCGGCTACGTGGCCCAGCTCGACGCGGACCTTGAACGGTTGCGGGTTGTCTTGCCGGGACTCCACGAACTAGCCGCCGGCGGCACGGCCGTAGGTACTGGACTCAACACTCACCCGGAATTTGGTGAACGAGTGGCCGCCGCAATCGCCACCCTCACCGGCAAACCCTTTGTGACCGCTCCCAACAAGTTCGCGGCCCTTGCCGCTCACGACGCGTTGGTCTTCGCCCACGGGGCTATCAAAACCCTGGCGACCAGTTTGTTCAAAATCGCCGACGACTTGCGCTGGCTCGGCTCAGGCCCGCGATCTGGTCTTGGCGAATTGCGATTACCGGAGAACGAGCCGGGTTCATCAATCATGCCTGGCAAGGTAAACCCGACTCAGAGCGAAGCAGTCATTATGGTTGCCATCCAGGTCTATGGAAACGATGCCGCAGTGTCGATGGCGGGATCACGCGGAAATCTGGAGTTGAATGTCTGCAAGCCAGTGATGATTCACAACTTCTGCAACTCCATTGATCTCTTGGCGGACGCCTGTGACCGTTTTCGTGAGTTTTGCGTAGAAGGTCTTGAACCGGACTACGAGCAGATTGAAGAGCACCTAAATAATTCACTTATGCTCGTCACCGCTCTTAACCCACTAATTGGATATGACAAGGCAGCGCAAGTAGCCAAGAAGGCCCACAAGGAGCGCACCACCCTTAAAGAGGCCTGCTTGGCTTTAGGATTTTTAACCGCCGATGAATTCGATGCCGCCATTGTTCCGGCGGACATGACCCACCCGTAGAACTCAATTAACTGGCAGGTCCCATAGGGCCATCCAGCGTCCTAAGTCCTTTTCCATTGGTAGTTCGGTCTCGAGGAAGGCCTTGACACGGAGTTCGAGTTCGTTGTTACGGTTTTCTTTCCCCGTGGGGGCAAAGGGGTACCAAGTGCCCTGCTTCAAGAGATAGATCATGCGGACATCGCCTTCGCCCGGAGGAGTTTTATCGACGAAGCCAAAGACCGCACAGAGCAGTCGAGCACCGAGGCCATTTTCAACGAGTGCGGTATTGGCCCCATGGATTCGCGTGACCAAGCTCGAGAGGTCGGGGTCTTTAACGACCAGCCACTTAAATCCCATCGCGTCCGTGGAGAGAGTGACGTCCTCGGCCTTCAAATCAAAGTTCAGCAGAGCCAAGATGTCCGCATCCGCAGTGATGGTGTCTGATCCGGAGCCGGCCTTAAAGAGCAATCCCGCTTGGCCCGAGGTAACGAGGTCGAGCGAAGTCTCGAGAGTTATCGCCGCTTGGGTCAGGGCAAAGAGATTGTCCAGCTTGGGCTGCACCTGTTTGGTGCGACCCGACAGTATGTCGCGTAGACCCACTTAGCCGTTGAGTTCGCGCTCGAGCTTGTTTAGAGCGGCGAGACGAACTTCTAAGGAAGGGTGCGAAGAAAACAACGTCGCGGCAGTGCCACCAGCCAAGGCGGGAACGAAGAAGAAGGCGTTGCCATTCTCGGCTCGACGTAAATCGGTGCGGGGAATACGACCCATGTCACCGGTAATGGTGACCAGGGCTGAGGCGAGAGCCGAGGGCTTACCAATCAAAATCGCACCGGAACGGTCGGCGGACAATTCCCGGTACCGAGAGAGGGCCATTGTCAACATGAAGGCCACGAAGTAAATAACAATTGAAACCAGCCAGGCCACCATTTCGGCTGCGCCGGAGTTGTTATTGCGGTCGTTGTTGCCACCAGAGAACATTGCCCCCCACATGGCCATGCGCGAAACCAATCCAGCGAGCATGCCGACCCCTGAGGCGATAGTCATGACCGCTACATCGCGGTGAGCGACGTGGCTAAGTTCGTGGGCCAAAACAGCTTCGAGCTGCTCATCGTCTAGACGCGACATGATGCCACGAGTGGCGCAAACTACTGCGGCCTTAGGGTTGCGGCCCGTGGCAAAGGCGTTGGGGATGTCCATCTCGGCGATGCCCACCTTAGGTTTTGGCATATCAGCCAAGAGGCAGAGTCGGTCGATGATCTGGTGCAGGCGAGGCTCTTCCTCGGCGGTGACCTCGTGGGCGCGCATCGAGAACATGGCAATTGGGCCAGAGAAGTAGTACTGGGCGGCCAGCAAGACGGCGCCAAAACCAATGACCATTGGCATGCCTACGCCCATGCGCAGCGCGACGCCACCCAAGATGGCGTAGAGCAGGACGAGTCCGAGTCCCACGAGGAACATGCGGAAGGTTAAGCCGTGGTCAACTTCAACTTTGTTGCGAGCCATTGTTAGTTTCCCTCACTCTTTGGTAGTTCGGCGGTGGCACCCGAAGCAAGCTGGGCCTTCATCGAGGCGAGTTGGGCGTCGATGGCATCCTTCGCTCCAGCCTTATCAAGCTGGGCTTGGATGTCGTCATTCGAAGTCGTGAGATCGGTGAGCGCCCCTGAAGCCAGAAGTTCATCGAGCGCACCGGAACGCGCTTGCATGGTGGCCACTTTGTCCTGCGCGCGCTGGAGCGCGGCGCCGGCATCGGCCATGTTGGTTGAGATACCCGAAACGGCTTCGGCCACGTGAGCACTCGCTTCAGCCGCGGTATAGCTCGCCTTCATTGTTTCCTTCTTCGTGCGGAAAGCCTCAATTTGTGTTTGCAACTTTGTCGCGGTGTCTTCGAGCTTGTCCTCTTGCTCGGCGATTGAAGCGTGCTGAGATGAAAGGTCATTCAATTGACCAATGATGGCCTCGCGGCGGGTGAGTGCTTCACGCGCTAGTTCTTCGTTGCCTTGACCGAGTGCGGCCTTGGCCTGTCCAGCCAACTTGTCACCCTGAGTGGTTAATTGCTCAGCCTGGAGCTCGACACGCTTGCGGGCGGTGGCCACGTCCGCGAGAGCGCGACGGACCTTAGTTAGGTTGTCGAGTTGCTGTTGGTAGGCCAGGTCAAGGGTCTGGCGAGGGTCTTCCATCTTGTCCAAGGCTGCGTTGGACTTAGCTTGGAAGAGGTTGGTAATGCGCTTCATGACGCCCATTGGCTATCTCCTTGAATCGTTCGATTACTAGGTTAGAACCCAAGCGTTCTCTCTGCTACGCGAAATCCTCGCGAGTAGCCCTAGATTCAGTAATTCTTATGGCAATAATAAGGAAATTTCTGAAAAATGGCTGAGTTATGCTTAGTTGGCGTCGTTTACACGTTTTGGCGCCTTCCCCAACCCCAGGAGTTTTATGTCGGCCGTTGCAGCACTACTCAGTTTGGCGCTGTTCATTGTTTTTGCTGGATCGGCGATCCAGAAGTTCGTTTTTTCCTCGATAACGGCCTCGGCGGCCGAGCACTTGGGCTTTTCAAAAACTCAATACGTTCGCATTGGGGCTATCGAATTAGCGGGTGCGCTCGGACTAATTTCAGGTTTGAGCGCCACCACGGGCCTTTGGGCAATTCTCAATGAAGTGGCTGCGGGTGGTTTAACACTCACCATGCTTGGTGCGTTCGTCTTTTATCGTCGCGCCGGAGACAAATTTAAGGGCTACGCCGGAGCGTTGATTATTGGCCTGGCCTGCGCCACCGAACTCGTCATACGCCTGAGTGCGTAATTAGCGAGGCAACCGGGTGTGCTTGAACTCATTAAGCGCACTCTGAGTACTCATCAAGGCAACGAGCGACTGTAGTAATTCGGCAGATTTCTCGGGTGATTCTGGTTCATCCATGTAGCGGACGAAGGTCGCGTCGCCATTAACAACAAAGGTCGGCACTCCGAATGCTTCGTAGCTAGTGAACTCGGTGAAGGTCTTGCCGATTACCTCGTGAGGTCGGCGAGTAGCCACATCGGCCTTCACCATTTCACTATCTACGCCCAGGGGAGCAAGGATCGGCTCAATCTGCTCCCACGAGACCAGGCGAATACCCTGTTCGTGGCGGGCGCGAAAGAGTGCTTCGTGAACGTTGAGAAAAAGCTCGGGTTGCTGGTCTCGAATAGAGGTCGAGATGGCGAGGGAGAGAAGTTCCGCATCCTTGGATTCGTCGTTCCAAACATCAGGTGCGCCTTCGCCACGGTAGTTCTGGCTCATTGTCCAGGGTGAGAACTCAATTTCCAACTCCGCGCCACCTTTCAGAGCGCTGACGGCATGAAGATGAATGTTTTTTGCGAACGGGCATCGATAATCGTAGGAGAGCTTGAAAGAATTCATCCAACCAGCCTAGGACTAGATTGCGACCGCGACGCCACTGTCGATGCACTCTTGGGTGTAGGGGCACCAGCGACACGCAGACCGCGAGGGACGTGCGGGAAATTCACCCTCGGTGTAGAAGCGATTGATGAGGCGCCAGGCAGCAGAGGCGCGACCAATTTGCTGGTCGACCTCTTTGCCCGAAACTAGCTTCTCGTCAGATTGCCCCGCTTCGACGTAGATGAGCCTTAGTTTGGTGGGGCGAACTTTATGAGTCTCTTTGAAGAGAGCTGCGTAGATCTCCATGTTTTCGAAGCGCTTTTCGAAGTAGTCACCGCGCGGGAACTTGCCCGTTTTGTAATCAACAATGGTTAAAGATCCATCCTCTTCTTCATCAAGGCGATCGAGGATGCCATACAAGGGCGTCTCGGCGATGGTGGCCTTCATCGTGAATTCGGCCTGGCGCTTATTTACCTTCGCGGGCTCTTCGAGCCTGAAGTAGCCGTGCAGTGATTTGTCGATGTCGGTATTCAAGACTCCATCGAGGGCGTCGTCAAAACCGATATCGGCCTTGGCCTCACTGGTGAGCTCCGCCGCCTTCGCCTCATTAATGAAGGACTTGGCGGCCTCGAGGGTGCGAGCTTCACCCTCTAAGCCAAAGAGTTTGTCGAGGATGATGTGGACAATGCGTCCTTTAACCAGGGGGTAGCTTGACTTGCTCGGAAGTCGATCAATCGCTCCATATTGGTACTTGCGGTAACAGATTGTGAAGTCGTTGAGTTTGGAGGGCGAGAGGTATGCGGGTAGTGAATTATCGAAGGGCATCCATCCAATGTAGAGGTGGGGTGTGAGGTTTGGCGAGATGCTCATCGAGATGCATCGACGCTGTTGACCTTGCGTGAAAAGAGGAGCAAAACAGTTGGTATCGAACAGATGACTGGGGACCATAACAAATAGTTCCGCGTTCCGAAGTGGCTCGCCAGAGTCCCGGCAATGACTAAACCCAACGGAGTGAGGCCGAGTGAGACAAACCAGTCAACGGAACTCGCTCGACCCAGCAGATCGCGTGGCACTTCGCTCTGCATTAGCGATTCCCAAATTACGTTGCCGTACATCAAAGTCGGGGCGGTCAAGGCGACCGAAAGCAAGAGGAGCCAGTACGAGTGGGCGTAGGCCACAATTAGGATTCCGAATGACGCAATAAGCCAGGACGAAACCATTACGCGAATTCTCTTGCGTGGCGCCTTCATGCTGGCACTCAGTAGGGCGGCTACTGCCGAAATCAAGCCATAACCGCCGAAGATAAATCCAATCGTCGCCCTGGGCAGTCGCATGTCTTGGCGCATCAGCGATGTCATCAAGACAGTGGAGGTCGAAAAGACGAGACCATTCGACAAACTGACTGCAGACAGAGTGGCCCACATCCAAGTGGTTCGCCGAACGTAGGTCGCACCCTCTTTGAGATCGCCGAGAACGCTCTTTTTCTCGAGCCGACTTGGCGCGGGAGTTGAACGCATGAGGGCCAAGGCACCCGCGCTTACGACAAAGGTGGCTGAGTCAATTCCAATGGCGAGTGGGATTGAGTGAGCGCTCAGTAGCCCACCCATGGCGGGGCCGACCATACCCCCAAATACCTGACTCGCCAAGGGACGAACACCATTCATTGCCTGAAGGTGCTCGGCATCGACGAGCTCGGGAATGAAGGCGGTCATAGCGGGCATAAAGAGTGCGTCAAAGAACCCAAAAATGAATGCTCCAAGTAACAAGAGTGTGAAGTTGAGGTGGTGGGTTACCAGCAAGATGGCCATTGCCGCGGTGACGATTGCTCGAATGCCATCAGAAAGGAGCAGAAGGGTGCGGCGAGAATATCTGTCGACAACAATCCCACCGAACAGGATGAAAATAACCAGTGGAATCATCCGAAATGCCGCGAAGAGTCCCAAGGCGCCCACCGAGTGCTTGAGGTCGAGCACCAAAAAGGTCAATGCAATAGTGGATACGCCATTACCGAATGAGGAGATCGCTTGCCCGCTGAGCAAAAGCCGGGCTTCACGGTTTTTGAGGACGCGCAACAGCGGCCACGAGCGCTTCATGAGGGAAAACGCTACTCCTTTGCGCTAACACCCATAGGCTGTTTTACAAGGGGGATTGCTACTGCGAGAACATATGACCAACCCTTCACCCGAAAACAAGCCGAACTCCCAAGAGAGTGAAATGACCGACCTGCGGGTCGATCCCATGGAATTTGAAGTTAACTATCGCACCGACCCCGTTTCGGGGAATCGAACAGCGACCAGCGCCTACGACACCATGCAACTCGCGGCATTATCAGATCCGATAACCGTAACCGTTGCTCGCACCGCTACGGTCGGTCACGAAGCCGAGTTAGCCAAGGGCTTGGAGTCACTCGCTGAGTTGGCAAAGAAGGCCCCAGGTTGCTTAGGGGCGGGAGTCTTTGCCCCCGGAACCAGTGTTGGTCCCTACCAATTAGTGGTTCGATTTGAGAACGCCGGCTACTTGCGCGAGTGGGAAGACTCGCCGCAACGCAACGAGGTCCTCGAAGCAATCGATCACGCCATTGACATCATCGCAGTGGCAGCCACCGCGTCGCCCGACGCATTCTTCGAAGCGCAAGCTTCGCATGAACCTGAGCGACCCATTCACCAAATTATTTCTGACACTATGTGGTTCTTGCCCATTTCACTAGCGATAGTTCTTATCCTGATTCCGATAGTGCACAATGTGCCTCTGGTCCCGCGGTTACTTATCACCGGTCTGAGTGCGTCAATCGCTTCGTTCATCGGGGTACGACCACTGAGAAACGCATGGCGGCGTCACCGGGCGAAGAAAAACCCATTGGGCTAGGTCCGAGAAGTTCGGAGCCAACAATCCACCAGCTGGCCGGAGTGCGCGATCGGAGAGCGGGTGACGGGGATCGAACCCGCATGGCCAGCTTGGAAGGCTGGAGCTCTACCATTGAGCTACACCCGCAGTAAAACTGCAGAGTAGTCATTCTAGAGCAGGGAACTAGCGTGGGTGCGTGGAACAAACCATGTACGAAGCCCTTGGCGGAGAACCCTTTTTTACGGACCTCGTTGAAGGGTTTTACCTAGGCGTGGAAAAAGACGAAATTCTTCGCCCCATGTACCCCGAAGATCTGACCGACGCCAAGCGCCACCTCATTCTCTTTCTCGTCCAATATTGGGGCGGACCCCGAACCTATTTAGAGGAGCGGGGTCACCCACGATTGCGTATGCGACACGCCCCTTTCACGATCAACAAGCGAGCCCGCGAAGCATGGCTGAGCGCCATGATGCATTCGCTCAACGAACTCAAGGCGCGAATGACGGATGAACAGTTCACCGAATTCGCAGAATACTTCGCGATGTCAGCGATGCAGCTGCGCAACGCGTAGTTCCGATTGCCCCACCTACGGGGCAAAAATTCTTTACGCTAGATGTATGCGTACCAACGACTGGCAAGAGGACGAGATGCTCATAGTCTCGGTGAGTCCAATTCCCTTCGGCCTCGTTGGCCCGGTGCTGAGTTTCGCCGCGATAGCGAGTCTGCTCGTCGCCGGCTATCAGTCGGTTGGGTTTATTCGCCAGCACGTGCTCCCAATTGGCCTCATCGTCCTCGGGCCCACGTTGCTACTGGTCGCCACACGGACATGGCGCTGGCGTTCACACAGGGTGCTTGTGACCAGTCATCGGGTGCAAATTCTGTCCGGCACCATTAAACGCCACCGAGATTCTGTTTATTTTGAATACCTGGTGGGAGTCCACACCCAAAAGCGAGTGCGTGACCGACTCGCTCGTCGAGGGGGCGTCACGCTCGAAACTCACCAAGGGCCGGTTCACTTGGGCCATTTCCGACACCCTGACTCGCTAGTCAGGGTCATTCAACATCAACGCGACGCGTACTCGAGGGATTCAATTCCACTCGATACCACCTTTGACTTTGAAATGCCGACCCCTTTCACACCTCGGGTGGTGCGCCGACGGTCGCACCGACAAGGTGACCATGAGTAGCGCTGGCACGCCCCGGAGTTTTGATGCGCCCCGACCGCGACGAATCCCCGCCTTCGTTGAAGGTGTAGATGATGCGGGGCTAGCGCTCACTCGCACGATTACCAGCCCAACTCTGATTGTCGTCGTGAAGGACAATTGCGGTGGGTGTAGCGAATTTGTCGCCAATCAAGCGATCATTCCCGTCACCGTGCTGCTCGTAACCGAATCCGCAGATGCCAGCCAAAAGTATGGGGCCCTCCTGGCTCCAGCGTTCATTGCCGCCATTGATGCGCGTTTCGCGCCGGTCTATGTCCTCGTGGCGGGAGAGCCCCTAGGGGTCGCCACCGAAGGCACCGTATTTAGTGCCGAGCAAGTGTTGACGGAGATTTCGCCCTTCCTGTAATTCTGATGTAACACCCCCTTGTAAGGGTTGAAGCAGAAGAAAGGAATTACATGCGACATGAAATTGAAGTATCGATTAGCTGTTCTGAGTGCGTGCGTCGCGATACTCCTGATTGCCAGGGCTGCTTGGTGAGTTTTGTTTTGGGTGGTGCACCTGATTCATTGGAACTCACCGCCAGCGAAGCCGCGGTTGTCGAACTGTTGACTAGAGAACAGATGATTCCGCGCCTGCGCTTTGAACCCGTTATTTCCGAGGGCTAATCGCCCTCGATTAGATTGGTGGGCGTGGCTCGGCATC
This sequence comes from uncultured Actinomycetes bacterium, assembly GCA_903830655.1. Taxonomy (GTDB): domain Bacteria; phylum Actinomycetota; class Acidimicrobiia; order Acidimicrobiales; family RAAP-2; genus RAAP-2. The sequence goes on from CAIKUQ010000068.1 coordinate 41,798, forward strand.
TTCTAATCACTAATGATTATCTGCCGAAGACCGGTGGCATTCAGGTCTACTTGCACGAATTGTGGCGTCGACTCGAACGAGGTCAGGCCGTGGTCTTAACCGCCACATCGGACTCGGGCGCTCGCGAATTCGACCGTCACTCTGATGTGGTGATCGAGAGAATCCCGCAAAAGACGCTCTTCTTGCCAACTCGTAAAGTGCGAAAATTCATCGAGACCGCGATTGCTACACACGACCCTGACTTTGTGTTGTTCGATCCCGCTTGGCCCCTCGGCCTTATTGGCCCCCGATTATCTCGACCGTACGGTGTCATTTTGCACGGTGCCGAAGTCGCAATTCCCGGTCGCCTTCCGTTTGTTTCATCAACTCTCAAGTACGTGCTGCGAAACGCCGTAGTGGCCGTATGCGCCGGCTCCTACCCCGAAGCAGAGGCGCGCCGGAATGCTGGCGCACTGATGCCCCCTGTTGTCCAGGTACCTCCCGGGGTGGACATTGCACGCTTCATTCCGCTTTCTCCGAGTGAGCGACAAAGTGTTCGACAAGAAATGGGAATTTCCGATACTGCCCTGATCGTGGCCTCCTATTCACGGCTTGTTCCTCGCAAGGGCATGGATATCCTGATTAAAGCAAGCGCCACACTCAAGGAGGAATTCCCTGATTTAACCGTCATGATTGGGGGCACCGGAAGAGATGGCCAGAGGTTGCGCAAGCTAGCGCGCAGACTGCATGCACCGGTCACCTTCTTAGGACGAGTCAGCGATGAGCAACTCCCCAAATGGCTTGGTTCCAGTGATCTCTTCGTGATGGACTGTCGTAGCCGATGGTTCAGACTTGAACAAGAAGGCTTTGGCATGGTCTTTGGCGAAGCGGGTGCTGCGGGCATTCCACAAATTGCTGGTCGTTCGGGGGGTTCGCACGAAGCAGTTCGCCACGGCGAAACAGGCTTAGTTGTTGATGAGCCAAAGTCGGTCACCGCTCTAGTTGTGGCGATGCGTGAACTGCTCGCTGACCCGAGACGGCGTGCACTGATGGCTACTCAATCCAGGCGAGTGGCCGAAGATGTGTACAACTGGGACAAGTTAGCGAGAGGCCTCGCTGCGGGGCTCAAACCATTTGCCGGTGCCGAGGAATGAAACTCGGCGTAGTTCTACCAACTTTTAGTACGGACCCTACGGCGGCTTTTGGTATTGCCGCCCAGGCCGCTAAAGCGGGCATTGATGGAGTATTCGCCTACGACCACATTTGGCCCATGGGTTCACCAGGCCGACCGGCCCTTGCTCCCTTTCCCGTACTCGCGGCTGTGGCGACCAGATTCCCCAATTTGATTGTGGCCCCGCTAGTGGCGCGAGTGACGTTGGCCGAGCCCGAGCGCATCGCACAGCGTTTCGCGACTTTAGAGAAAATTGCTCCTGGTCGAGTAATTGCGGCCCTAGGGACTGGAGATTCCCTAAGTCGTGACGAAGAGGTCGCCCTGGGATTGCCGGTTGCTGGGGCCACCGAGCGTCGCGAACGACTCCGCCGGGTGATTGAGTTACTCCCCGAACACATGGAGAAATGGTGTGGCGGTGGCGGAGCGGAGACCAATCAGATCGCGCGGGAATTTGGAATGGCTCTCAACTTATGGGACTCAACATCTACCGAACTCACGGTCGCGGCACTCGATGGACCCGTTTGTTGGGCTGGTCCGAGGCCCGGAAATATGGCCGAGGCCCTGCGTTCTTACGAAGAAGCTGGCGCCACGTGGGCCGTAGTCGCGGGGACGGTAAATCTTGAGGTACTAGCGAGCCTTAGGGGATAGAGGTCGGTGTGGCCCTGACGGGGATCCGTGGGGGATTGCCGTCAATGGTGTCCCACTCGAGATAGCCGGCGTAGATCTTCATATGATCCGGTAATTGGTTGGGGATACCAAACACGGGGCCGACATTCCCGGCAATGGTGTCACCCATCATGTCGATGCGATCAATGTTGACGTTGGCAAAAGTCGCACCGGTTAAGTCGTTGACGATAAATATCGAGGCTGTCAAATTAGTATTTGAAAAAATAGCACCACGAAAATTACAGTGGGTAAATGAAGTACTAAAAAGATCCGCGCCAGTGAAATCGGCACCAGCAAAATTGACATTGTCAAAAGAGGTGTTGAGGAGGTTGACTCCGGCAAAATTCGCATGAGCGAAGCTATCGCTTTGGAAGGAGCTGGATTGAATCGCACCTCCGTGGAAATCGATGTTGTCAAAACTGCTGTAGTAGGCCTTTAAGCTTGCGAGCTTAAGTCCGGCGAAGGAGCAGTTTGAAAAATCGGCGTTCTGGTAACTCCCGCCGTAGGTTAGAGATTGACCATTGCAGGTGGGCAGCGTGGTTGTGGTCGATGGTGCAGACGCCACAGGGTCCGAAGTGGTGGTCACTTCCTCCACTGTTGTACTAGTGCTGCTGGTAGTCGAGGTATCGGCATTGACCAGGGTGCTGGCTCCAAAAAGGGCGCAGACCACCCCGAAGACAATAAGTGAAGTTATTTTGACCAGGGCGTGACGTGAGGGCATGTCACCATGCTATGTAGTCCTAGTCACACGCCACGCGCTAAGACGAAAGGCCGGCACACTTGGTTAGTGGGGGGACCACTGCCAAACCTGGGTCGCGGAGGTAATCATGGCATTCGGGCTAGTAGTGGTGGCTTCGACGATCCAATTGGTACCCCGCGTGAAGATCCAGACCGGGTTTGGTGAAGTGTAAGTAAGGCTCACCGTTGAGTGGGCGGGCACAATCGGGTCTTTGGTGGTCCAGAAACCGACCGGGTGGGCGCCGGCGACCATGACAAGCACGTGAGGCTCAATGGCCTGCGAACTGGAATTAGTGAAGGTCAACTTCAGGTTTTCGATCTGCTGGCCCTGGGACAGCACGCTGTAGCCGTTGACTTGCACTGATAGGTGAGCGGGGATAAAAGCCAAAATGAGGCCAAAGGCAATCAGCCCAGCGCCAAAGCCACGGAGGACTCGAAGGGTCAGTGTTGATTGTGTGAGTGAGCGTTCTACGTGGCGAACGCTCAAGGCGGCCACAATGCCAGCGGGTAAGAAGTCAATGTAATACGCGGTCAATGACCGAGCCGCCACGAAAAGTACGAGGGGCAGAGCAAAAAGCCACGCCTTAGACCAGCGAAGCGGGTTGGACCACACACCGACAGCGAGAAGAATGAAAATTCCCAATCCGGCGACGCTAAGCCAATTTGGAGTGATGCTGGTGAGTAATCCATGTTGCACGACCGATACCAGCCCTTGTCCGTCTGGAATAAGTGGCTGCGTGAGTGGGATTAACGTTCCGTGCCACCACGCTTTTGCGTTCCAGAAAATGAAGGGCAAATTAAGAGTTGTGAACGGAATTAGTGCCAAGACTACGTATGAAGTACCAACCCGCCAACGTGAGCGATCTATATCACGAGCTGCCGCGAGCACGACGAGTAGGAGCAGTGGTGCGGCAAACCACGGGGTCTGTTTGATTGAGCAAGCCATACCCAGCGCAAGGGGACCAATCCACCGTTGCCAACGTGTGGCTTGGGCGTCCACGAAAATTGTCGTGCGCCACGCTGCGAGAGTGAGGAATGGAACGAAAAGTGCGTCGGTACCGCCGTGGGTGAAGATGTAGGTGAAGACTGAAGTCACCAATAACACGGGAGCAATCCAGCGGTACTTCGGGGTCACGGCGAAATAGATAACAAGGCCCGTGGCGAGCCACGCCACGAGGTCAAGATAATCCGAGGTCAGGTGCGTCAGCCCGAGCCATTGCACGGGAGCTTGCAACAAGAATGCTCCTGCGGGGTAGGAGACTTGATCAATATGACCACCATTCAAGGTGTAGGTCCAGAAGTTAGCGGCCTTGGAGAGGTCCAAGTGCATTGGATTGAAATGAGCGGTGTAGGGGTTAATGCCCTTGAGAAAGAGACTGGTGGCACGCTGATTAAAAGCAGCGGAGTCGGTCATGAAGTAGTTGCTGCCATGGATAACTCCAAAACCCGCAACCCCAACACTAAAGAGAGCGGTTCCCAAGCCGATTGGATTCAAGTGTTCGTGCCACCATGGATTATCGAGCCAGGTCAAGGTGAGGCCCGTTAGTCCGAGCAACACGATAAGCGGAGCTACCCAGTTAAATCCGACCCATTGGCCCCACGAGGCCCACTCGTTACATCCCGTGGCAACGAGAGTGAAGTAGTAAACACTCCAAATAATTCGGCGCTGTGTTTGACCGCCGGTGTCGAGTTGTGTGGTCACGGAAATATCGCTGGTGATGAGAAGTTGTTAATGGTAAGGATAACGAGCAAAAGGGCCGAAATGATGACCAAGCGGCGATATTTCTCCCCCTCGTATCGCAATGCGAGGGCCATAACGATAGGAAAGGTGATTTCCCAAAAGCGGGGACGAAAGCCGACCGGGTGGGAGGCCACAAACAGTGCAATACATGAAACGCCGAGCAGACGTACTTCGCTGGGTAATTTGGACTTCCAAATCAGCCACAGGGCTACACCCGCAAAGAGGGTGCACCAAAAAAGCATGTGCCATTGCAAAGTAGGACGGATGGGGTCGAACAGAAAGTTGGCGAGTATATGAAGGGGAAAACGAAGCGATGCATACGCGGTCCAGCCATCTCGCTCGGTCCGATTCCACGCCAACAGTTGACCAGTTTGATGCCAGAGAAAGGCAACAAAGCCGACAAAACCGAGCGGAACGAGGGCGGTCGCGAAAAGAGGGTGCCAATTCTTTGATCGGAGCTCTTTAAACGCCACATAGGCAAATGGAACTACCAGCGGGAGAGCTGCTGGCGAGGTCAACGTCGCGAGACCGGCCACTAGGCCAGCGCGCCACCACCGACGCTCAAGGAGGGCAAGCATCGACAGCACCATCAAAGTAATTAACAGACCTTCGCAATAAATCATCGAGAAGATGAATGCGCCCGGGGCCAGTACAAATAACATCGCGGCGCGCTCGGCAGTTTCGCGATTGCTGACACGTTCGGTCAGCTTGGCAACGGCCAGTGTGGCGAGTAAACCCGTCGCCGCACTCAAGATAAGTCCGACGATAATGGGGTTGATGAAAGTAACCCAGGACAGGTAGCGAATCATCATCGGCCAAAGTGGGGAGAAGGCGCTCGTGTTTTGTTGAACGAGACCATTGACAGTAGGCAGCAAGTGTGGATAGCCGTGCAGGACAATCAAGTTGTACCACTTCCCGTCCCACGAGCGAAGTACGTACAGGGGGCTGTGTCCACCAATAACGGCACCAATTGAAACGAGGGATGCGGTGACAATTCGAAAAGCGAGGTAAACCTCGATGGCCTTGGCGTAGGGTCTGGTGCGCAGTTCTTTAATCGTGATCATCGGCAAATCCTTGTTCGAAGAGACTCTGGGCGTGCCCCGTGCGAATGAAGTACCAAAGTCCGGCCAACACTATTGGAGCAGTGACATAAAAACTGTTTCCTCCGAGCATTGGCGAGCCACCCGCTCCAGCGAGGAAGGTCGCTAGCCCTGCGAGTACGGCCAACGTGGTCCATCGTTGGAGGTGAGTTGCTGAAAGGATGGCAATGGCCCACAGGTAATACCAGGGCCATAGAGAGGGGCTTAAAAGCGAAATTCCCAATAGCGCGAGTCCCGAAACGAATAAGAAGTCGTGACGCCCGAGCTTCTTGAGTAGATAGATACAGAGGGCAATCGCGAGCAGTCCGAAAACTCCTTCGAAATAACTCACCAAAACGTGTCGCGAGATTGGTACTTGGAGGGCCCGAAGAATTTGAGCAAAAAATGAGCCCACCGCAATACTCGGCGTAATTACCGTGCGGATTGAGGTTGGAATCTTAAAGGCAGCCGGAGTTGCCCAGAACCACCCAAAGCCCGCGAGCCAGGTTGCTCCGACAATTGAAATTGCTGACATCACTCCCGCTTCAACTATTAACCAGAGTCGTTGCAATCCACGAGAACGAATGAGTTCGTGGACGAGGATAAATCCAATGACGGCGAAGGCGGGCGCTTTGATGGTGGCTGCGAGAGCCAGTGCGCAGTAAGCGCTGCGACGGTGACCGTGGTCGGCGAGGAGAACGCCTCCAATAACCAGAGCCAACATGTAAACGTCGTTATGCGCAGTTGATACGACGGAGATGATCAGCAGGGGTGAGAGAGTTACTAACCACAGTGCACGGATGGGATCTACCTTGCGCCTCTTCGCGAGAGGCACGAGGGCGAGGCCGAGTGCGACTATCCCAAGGAATGCCGCTGCGCGGTAGACGAGAACTTGGGCGATCAGCGAGTTTCCATCTATGTAGCTAAGAAGATGGCCATGCATGGTGAGCAAGGGTCCGTAGGGAGATGGAGTATCGCGCCACACCGAAGCAATGGACTGGAGGATGTTGGTGTTTCCCAAAGCACTGGGAGCAGAGAGGTACGGATTCAGTCCACGGTGAACGAGGTCGCCTTGTGCGATGTAGCTATAGATGTCACGGGAAAAAACCGGTACCCCTAGAAAGAAGGGGGTCGCCCAAGCGAGAAAGGTAATCGCAATGCGTTTGACGGTGAGCCAACCAGATTCAACCCCAGCGCCAAGTGCCCACCAGGCAAGTACGAAACCAATGATGGAGAGGTAGAGGTAGAGATGGGCGAGCGCGCCAGTTCCGACCTGAATACTTAAGAACCACTTGTAGGAGTGGGGGCGAGGAATCGCACCTAGTTGAGAACTGCTCAGAACAATCCCAAAGCCAGAAAGTGCCCCAAGGAATACGGCGCTCCATCCAGACAACCAGGATCGGAGTCGATTGATTTGCAGTTTCACGACGAGCTCCCGCAACGTGTCTCGCTGCGCGGGACCTCTCACATCATCCTACTTAAGAGGCGATGCCGTCCTGGGCGGGGCTGAGATTGCGACGCAGGCGCAGAAGTAGAAATCCACCAACGAGTGCGGTGGCGCCGGTGGCGAATGGCCAGAGGTTGGAGTTCCCTGTTTCGAAGTACGCCGAAGTAATGACGGGGGCCAGAGTACCGGCGATGCCCCAAACAAAACCCTGAGCTGAGTTGTAGCGACCACGCAGATGCTCAGGCGCGAGTTCATTGACGAGGGCGCCACCGATTGGCGAGAAGAGTGTTTCACCGACGGCAAAGACCATCATTGAGATAATCAACATGACCAACGCGAGCGCGAGAGGTAAGCCCTTGACGGAACCGAGGACAACCCAGAAGAAGGCCCACAAGACGGCAACACTGGCGAGCACTTTCATTCGTGACTTGCCTTCGATCCGGTTGAGGACGACCAACTGAGCGCCAACGATAGTCATGGTGTTGAAGAACAGAATTAATCCGATGTAGTGGATGCTCATGTGAAGGTTATTGACAACGTAGAGGCTGTATCCGGACTCTTGTGATCCGTAGCCGCCGATCATGAGTAGAACTCCGCAGAGCAAGAACCAACGGAATGTTTTATCCTGCCACACCTCACGCCACCCCTCACCAGCAGTTTCCGGGTTGTGGATTTCCTCGACGGGCTTGGCGTACTGCCGGATTGTTAGAAAAATGCAAGTTCCGACCAGCCCCACGCCGGCGTTAGTCAGATACAAAACCGTGAAGCTGAAGGGGTGATGAATATCGACAATGAGAGCTGCAATCAACGATCCCACCCCAATGCCGAGGTTCACGAACATGAAGTTCATGCCGAAGGCTCGTTGACGGTGCTCTTCGGAAACTAGTCGCGACAATAAGGTTGCGCCGGGTCCCCAGCCACCACCCGCGAACATGGCGAGAAAAAGAGCCGAAAAGATCAACTGCGGAGCACTCTTGGAGAATGCGAGGAAAGAAAGTCCAATCGAGCCCATCACCGAGGAGGTCATGATCATCACCCCGGGCCCAAACCGGTCAGTTAACGACCCAGAAATGGGATTTACCAAAATGCCAACCACTGCTCCAGCGGCCATCAGACCCGTTGCGAAGGCGACAGAGTAGTGGCGGACATTATGGACGTAGACGATCGTCATTGACAGCGTAAGTCCCATGCCAACACAACCGGTGAAGACCATTGCGTAAAAGCGTTTGAGCTGAGGAGTCATCGCCTGGCGGAATTCTGCTGGAATTAGGGCGAGACGGGTAGGCACGGTTGCTAATGGTACTAGGGCTTGTGCGCACTATTCACAAGTTTTGACCCAATTTCATCATTCCAGCGTTAGGGTTGTTTGTCTCGTTGTATTGCGCGAAAGGCGTCTGATGACAGTTATCCCCGCTGGACGCGTGGACCTCCTAGTTGAGTTGGCCGATGATGCCGAGCGTCTCTACAACCGTCACCTCGAGGCTCCTCGCCTGTGGTTCCCTCACGAGCAAATCGACTGGGGCTCGGGAGAAGACTTCAAGGACAAGCCCTGGGAAGCCACCGATTATGAACTTTCCGATGGTGTGCGTTCAGCGATTTACACCAATCTCTTAACCGAAGATAACCTGCCGTATTACACCGAAACGATTATGGGTATGGCCCCGAGAGATCATCCACTCAACGCCTGGACGCGTCAATGGACCATGGAAGAGAATCGTCACTCAATGGTGATGCGCGACTGGGTGCACATTTCGCGCTGTATTAACCCAGTTACCTTAGAAGAGGGGCGAGTGGTTCAGATGAGTTCGGGTGTCGTGCCACGCTTTGACAACATCGGCGACATGATTGCCTACGTTTCAATGCAAGAGCGTGCCACCCAAATCGCCCACCGCAATACTGCGACCAAGTTACCCAAAGATGACAAACAGGGGCGTAATGTCCTTGCATTGATTGCTGGTGACGAGACCAAGCACTACATGTTTTACCGTGATCTCACCAAGGCCGCTTTCGAACTTGACCCCTCGACGCTGATGGAAGCGGTCAACCGTCAGGTTGAGCACTTTGCGATGCCGGGAGTAGGAATTCCAAACTTCACTAAGCACGCAGTGCGCATCGCCCGTGAAGGCATTTATGGTGTCCAGCAATTCTTGAAAGATGTTGTAGAACCCGTGATGGAATTCTGGGATATTGAACACATCGAAGGACTAAACGCCGAAGCAGAAAAAGCTCGAGTCGCTCTCTTCGAAATGATTGAGAAGCTAAAGGTTGCCGTAGAGCGAACCGCTCAAAAAGCAGCGGCTTCAGCGGCGAGGGCTTAGTTCATCACCATTTCGAGCACGTCTCGGGCGTACTCGGCTAGGTTCAGTTCCATTGCCTCTTGCTTGGTGAACCATTGGGCCATGGCGGTAGTTCCATCGGATTCGAAGCGAATCTCCCCATCAACGTATTCGCAGGTGTAAATGATTCGAATGGTGTGAACCTTTTCCCCGTTAGGACGAGTGCGCACATCCGCGTCGGCGTGCACGAGCACAGGCTTGTGGACGGCAATGCCGGTCTCTTCATCAAATTCGCGCACGAGCGCCTCGGTGGGAGTCTCGCCAAAGTCAATACCTCCTCCAGGCAACCACCAGATCGGCGGGTTGTAGCGGGGGTTCGAGGACTGAACTAAGAGCACCTCGTTATTTCGCACCAGTACGCCGTAAGCGCGAGATGAACTGTACTGACGACGCTGCCTCATCGGGTGCGGGGGAAGCCGAGGTCAATTTGTGAATCACTGGGTTGTGGCCAGCGAGTGGTAATTACTTTGGCTCGGGTGTAGAACAAGAACCCCTCGGGTCCATAGATGTGAGAGTGCCCGAAGAGTGAGCTTTTCCAGCCCCCAAATGAGTAGGAAGAAATTGGCACCGGGATGGGCACGTTAATGCCAATCATGCCAACGCTCACCTGGCGAGCGAAGAGGCGAGCGGCGTTGCCATCACGGGTAAAGATGGCCGTTCCATTGCCATATTTGTTGGCGTTAATGATTTGGACGGCCTCATCAAAGGTAGCGGCCCGCACGACTGAAAGTACTGGTCCGAAGATCTCGTCGTCGTAGGCCTTCGTACCGGGTTTAACGTTGTCCAGCAGACATGGCCCAACAAAGAAGCCGGGCTGGCTGGTCATAGTCGTACCGTCACGCACAACGGTGATTCCTTCACTCGGCGCGTTGTGTACGTACTTCGCGACTCGGTCACGGTGTTCGGCGGTAATTACTGGACCAAAGTCGCTGGTGGGGTCACTGCCCGCTCCGACCTTTAATTTATCGAGGCGCTCAGTGATCCGAGCAATAAGGTCATCGGCGATCTCACCAACGGCAACAACCACGCTGATGGCCATGCACCGTTCACCCGCAGCACCGTACCCCGCATTGATGGCAGCGTCGGCAGCGATATTCAAGTCAGCGTCAGGGAGTACCACCATGTGGTTCTTTGCTCCGCCCAGAGCCTGCACGCGCTTGCCGTGTTTGGTACCGGTCTCGTGCACAATCTTGGCCACGGGGGTGGAACCCACGAAACTAATAGCGTCAACTCCCGGTGATTCAAGCAACTGATTTACAACATCAACACCACCGTGCAAGACGTTAAAGACTCCATCAGGTAGTCCCGCCTCCTTGAGTAATTTTGCGAGAAACACCGCGGCGCTCGGGTCACGCTCGGAGGGCTTAAGGATGACGCAGTTACCTGAGGCCAGGGCGTTTCCACTCATCCACAGCGGGACCATGATTGGAAAGTTGAAAGGAGTGATTGCGGCGACCACACCCACGGGCTCTCGCACGGAGTGAACGTCAACGCCATCGGCCACTTGGTCAGAGAAGCCACCTTTGAGATGCTCGGTGAGTCCGCAGGCGTATTCGATGTTCTCTAAACCACGAGCGATTTCGCCCTTAGCATCGGCGAGAGTTTTACCGTGTTCATTTGTAATGATCTGAGCGAGCTCGTCGGTACGCTGAACGAGTAGGGCGCGCAGCGTAAACAAGATGTTGGTGCGCTTCGAGAGTGAGGTTTGGCCCCAAGCGATTGACGCGGCCTGAGCGATGTCGATCACGCTCTGTACGTACTCTTTGGTGGGAGTGGGGACGCTGGAGGTCTGCTCGCCGGTGGCCGGATTGAAAACCGGAGTGACACCGGTTTGCTCAACCTCTTGGCCGTTAACAAAATGGGGAATTGTGCGCATAGTTTTCTCTTTCTGTCAGATAAATCTACCCTTTTGTCTCGGTGGCGACGTTAACGTTGTGTGGTGAGTGAATTTCTTACCCCGCAGCTCCGCTTAGCCGGAGGAGTGGACCCGGTAGGTCCAAACCTCTACGCGGGCGAACTTTCGGCCATGTTTAATGTGGTCAACCACCCCAATGGAGGGTATCTGCACGCGGTTCTAGCCAGCGCCGCGTTGGCGGCGGGAATCGACGCGGGCGCGACCCAACTTGACGTGACCGCTATCACCACCAATTACATGGAGGCTCCTAAGCCCGGCCCCGTTGAAATTCACACTCAGGTTCGTAAAATCGGCCGTAGTGCATCCTTCGTCCACGCCGAGATGCATCAAGACGGGGTCGTGAACTGTGAGGCGCTCGCGACTCTCGGAGTTCTCGAAGATTCCCCCAAAATCCGTTACGAGGGCTCGCTGGCCTTTGAGGTTGCACCACGCGAAGAATGCGTACGCGCCCCCATGCCCGACGCCCCGAATCTACTGCGGGTCGTTGAGGTAGAACTCGATCCGGCCTTTTCTAAATGGTGGCATGGGGAGACCACCGACTGGGCGGAGGTGCGCGGTTGGATTCGTTTGGCCGATGGCGACATGGATTGGAATGCGTGGAGTCTCCACTTCGCGAGTGATGTGTTGCCCCCTTCGGTAATTCCGATTGGCTCGTCGGGCTGGGTCCCCACATTGCAACTGACCAGTTACGTCCGTCGCAAGCCACAATCGGAGTGGCTGAAAGTTCGACAGTGGTCACAAGTAATAGCGGACAACGTTATTGATGAACGCTGTGACATCTTTGACGACGAAGGTTTAGTGGCTACCGCATCGCAACTCGCCATTGCCCGGTTCTAAATGACAACGAAAGTGCCCTTCGTCACAGAAGAGGGGGAATTGGTCTTGAGTGCCAAGATTCGAATCCCCGCCTCGGAGATTGTGATCCGTGCCACCACCTCCCAAGGGCCAGGCGGACAACACGTAAATCGCACCCTGTCCAAGATTGTGGTCACCTTTCACATTCGCGATTCAGCGGCACTGCAAGAGAGTGATAAGGACTGGTTAGTCGAGAAGCTGGGGCCAGTCGTGCGAACCAGCGCGAGTCGCTTTCGCTCCCAGCGCCAGAATAAACAAGCGGCTCTCGAGCAGTTGGCCGAACGCCTAGTGGTGGGCTTGGTGCGACCAAAAACTCGACGCGCGACCAAACCCTCGAAGTCGTCAAAGACGAAACGGTTGGATTCCAAACGTTCCCGCGGCGAGGTAAAACGACTACGCCGCACTATTGAGGACTAGTAGCGCTCTTTCAGGTGCTTGGAAATCACGGAGAGCGCGGCATTTACCGTGTCGTCGAGACCCGGGTTGGAGTCTTCGTGCGGACCGCGAAGGGGAGTGACTACGGCGTAGCCGGCGTGAATCAAGGCGCCGTCGTCGTCTTCGGCTTCATCGGAGGTGTCGCCCAAACTCGGACTGGCCGAACCGAGATTCAACTTTAGGACACCGCGCTCGCCCAAGGTGCCTCCCGAAGCATCAAGAGCGTCATGCACCACTGCCGCGTGAGAGACCCGACCGCGACGCACACCTTTGAGTTCTGCCCCGGGCAAGTTGGGGACATTCAAATTCAAGAGGGTCCCTCGAGGAGCTGCGGCCAATTGCTCGAGTACCTCCACGGCCACTGCACCGGCGGTGTCGTAGTGGACATCGTCACCCCACTGCACCGAAACCGCCAGGCCCGAAAGTCCAAACTGTGCGCCAGTAAATACCGCACCAACGGTTCCGGAGTGCAGGATTGAACGACCGACGTTGGCTCCAGCGTTAATGCCCGAGAGCACAAAATCAGGAACAAAATCAAAGGTCCCCACCACCCCAAGGATGGTGCAGAGTGCGGGTGCGGCGTCGAGACCATAGGTCGGGAGAGACTCGGCCCCTTCGATGGTGAATCGCTCGTATTTCACACCCTCCATATCGAAGACATCACCCACCGCGGCACTCATACCTGAATAATTTCGGTCCGGTGCAACCACGATTGCTTGGCGGTTGCGGGGGTCTGCTTCGACCCAAGTGGCAACGCAGCGAGCCAAAGTGGCGATACCGGGGGCCTGCACGCCATCATCGTTGGTAATGAGAATTTTCATGGAAGCCCTAACAAGTAAACAACTACGAGTACCCTAATTGTCCTAAGTTACATGTACGTGAGATTGAGGAAACAAAGCCATGCTGCCTACCGGTGAACAAATTGCAATTGCCCACGGCAACCAGCGGGCGGTTATTACCGAAGTTGGGGCGAGCCTGCGGAATTTTGTGGCCGGAGGCATCAATGTTATTGAGGGATACGCCGCCGAAGACCTCGCCGATGGGGCCCGCGGACAGGTCATGTTCCCGTGGCCCAATCGACTTTCGAGTGAGGAGTGGACTTTCTCAAATCGTGTGGGATCTCCGCTCGTCGACAATGTCGCGACTCGTACCTTCAATCATGGATTAATTCGCTACACCCCGTTTACCATCGACGCGGTAAACCAAAACCGTTGTTCGTTGAGCTTGGTGCTCCACCCATCCCCGAGTTACCCCTTCGCCGCTCAAATCAAGATTGACTATCACCTGGGCGCCATGGGCCTGACTTGCACGATGACCGTGACCAACATTGATTCGGTGCCGATACCCTTTGGCGCAGGTTCTCATCCCTACTTGGCCGTCACCACCCCAAGTATTGAGGGCGCGACACTCCACATTCCAGGCAAAGCGGTCGTTGACATCAACGACCGTCTTCTGCCAACGGGAACAATCTCGCCAGTGATTGGCACCGATCGCGACTTCCTACATCCCAAGAGTGTTTCGGGGGTTGTTTTAAATACCACCTATACCGATTTCATTCGCGATGACCTTGGAATGGCCACCTTCGCCGTGACCGACGCTGAGGGCCGGAGCGTGGAGATTGCCATGGACCGCAACTTTCCCTACGCCTGTGTCTACACCGGCGACACCCGAGACCCCGGTCGGCGCCGAACCTCGATTGCTATTGAGCCAATGACCTGCGCGGCCGATGCCTTTCACAGCGGTAAAGACATCATCGTTCTCGAGCCCGGCCAGCATTGGGCCGGCAGCTGGCGACTTCGTCGTCTCTAGAGGGTGACGCGCGGTGTCGGTGGAACGGCGACGCGCATACCAACGCAGATCAACTTGGTAACGGGATGGATGAAGAAGCGGTCGAGCCGTGGCGTTGATTTAATTTCGAGCATGTCGCAAGCCCACATCGGAAGAATTGAATAGGAACTCCGAAGCAGGAACCAAAAGACGAAACGTCGGGTTCGCCCCTGCACCACTTCGTGCTGCAAGAAGTTCCGAGCTCGGCGCCCATCGTTGCGTAGTTCAAGCGCAAATCGATAATTTTCGAGCTCCACTCGTAAGTCGGCCGCAGAAAGTGGAATTGGTGAGCAGCCGAGGTCGGTCGCGAGCTGCGCCATTTCGGCAACGTACTGGTCATCTTCACCCTTGCGCAAGGGCACTTTGCCGAAGAATTCGTAGGCCCGGTAGAACATGGCGATCTCAGCACAGTGCACCCACGACAATAGATCGGGGTCGTTAGCGGCGTACGGCTCACCTTCGTCGGTCAACCCAACTACTCGTTCGTGAACCTGGAGCACCCGGTTAATTGACTTGGCCGCGAAGGACTTCGAGCCGTAGGTGGTTGCGCCAATGAAGTTGGCGGTTTGCAACATACGCCCAAAGGGATCATCTTGGTAGCGCGAGTGCTGGGCGACGCCCGCCATGGCGCGCGGATGCAGCATTTGGAGAAAGAGCGACGCGAGGCCCCCGACCACCATCGACGCCAAGTCCCCGTGTACCAATCGAGCTACCGAGTCAATGGCCGTGTAGGCCTCGAGGGGATCTTGGCAAATCGGTGGCGGGTTTTGGGTCAGTCCAATGGCGTCTCGAATTTTCACGTTGACGCGCTTTTTCAGCCCGGTTACCTCGGGGGGAGAAGTATCCACGGATTTAGCCTAGAGATAACTCTTCCCTTTTCGTGCGGGACGTGGGAAACTACGAGGGTGAAGACTCTACAGAGATTCCAGCTCTCTAGTGAAACCGATACCGACACCATTACCCGCACGGTCACTAAGAAACCTTGGAAGGTGATTGTCTGGGATGATCCGGTCACCCCGATGCGCGTAGTCGAGGTGATCTTTCGCAAGATTTTTGGCTACCCCGACGCCAAGTGCACCCAGTTGATGCTGACCGTTCACCACGAGGGCAAGGCCGTGGTGTGGGATGGCGCACAAGAACGGGCTATCCACTTCTGCACTCAACTCCAAGCGGCGGGCTTAGTGGCCTCTGTCGAAGAGGATAAGTAATGTCACTTTTCAAGAAGAAGCGTGATGGGTCAATCTCGGTAAACCTAAATGACACTGCCCGATCTTTTGTCGGTGAAATTTTTAGTCAGGTGGTCGCAGCGGAAAATGATCCGAACCACGAGTGGCATCTGTCGATGAATCCTCCAATAAATCGCGCGGCCAGCTCGGACGACCCACTAGCGACCTTTGCTCGGCAAAAGGAGATGGCCTCGAACTCTGAGCTGGCTCAGATGACCATTCATGAAGAAACGCTGAGTACCGGCGAGGCTTACGCCTGGATGACCTCGCTAGCGCTAGCCCTGAGAGCCATCAGCTCTTTGCGCAACATTGACGACGAGGTGGCATTGCACAATGCTGACCCTGAGGTTAAGCAGTACATCGTGACTATCCAGAGCCTGCTCTTTGGATTAGCTGACTGCTTATAGCTACGCGGAGACTACCTCTGCGCCACGAGAATTCTTAACTCGAACGATGATGATGAGCGAGGCGGGCACCAGCACCAACGCGGGGAGATAGATCGCTGGCTGGTGCAACAAAATTCCGTAGGTGAACCAACAGACTGCGGTGATTACAACTAGCCAATAGCTTCCGATGGAAACGCCCGTGAGGTCTGAGCCACTAAACACTTTGCGGAGTTGGGGTATGTACATGGTGATTGGGGCAGCGTCGCCCATGAGCCCAACGATCCACCGGGTGGAGTGATGCAGGCCAAAGAGAGTCGCGATGAGGGTCACCGAGGTGACGCCAGCTAAACCCCACCAAAAATGAGAAATGTGTTTGTGCGCCTTGGCGGCCAGATACGAAACCCAAAGTGCGAGAATGAGGAACGCCCCGTTGGACTCCCACTCAGCGGGAACTGAGTACAAGATGCCGTAGGAGATCCAAATCTCACCACAGAAGATCGAGAGAATCCATGTTCCCAGGGCGACACCATTGGCGCCCGCGATTCGGATTCGCTTGGCCTGCAGGTAACACTGGATAACGGTGAGGACCGGAGCCGTGATAGCGAGGAATCCAGTCATCTCTCACCTTTCTACGAAACCAGTAGTTCGCCTGACCACCTGCGCGCTCGGTCGCAATGCGTGGGATGAACTACGAGTCTCTATTGGTGCGCCGACCGGGACTTGAACCCGGAACCTGTTGATTAAGAGTCAAATGCTCTGCCAATTGAGCTATCGGCGCATTTACGAGTCTAGCGGTTTGGGGTGGTCGGCACTGGTGAGACCGAACAAATGGGGTGAGCGACGGGGTTCGAACCCGCGACCTCCAGGACCACAACCTGGCGCTCTAACCAACTGAGCTACGCCCACCAAGGAGTATTAAGTATGCCACAGGTAAAGCCGGCATTCCAGCGCCCTAGAAATAACTGAAGGGGCTGGACTACAATTTGTTCCCAACTCGAAGCATCCCCATCGATGAGAGAGGAAGCCCCGTGGCTACCGAGAAGAAATCAGATCCAATGGCTCCAGCCAAGAAGACGACCGCGAAGAGCCCTGCGCCTCGCAAGTCGATTTCCACTTCGCGGGTGCCACTCGATAAGGCGACCCCCGCTAAGAAGCCAGCAAAACGAACAAGCGCCGCGAGTGCGCCAAAGCCGAAGGTCCACAAAGTTGCCACTTTGCCAAGCCCCCCCGCTTTTATGAGCGATTCGATGGCCAAGGAAAGCTCTGGCAGTTGGAGTTTTTTCCGCAAAGCTGAGCCCGAGTCGTCGCCAATCTCGGGATCAAAAGATCTTGAACACATTCTACGACAGCGCATTCGTGATTTAGAGAGCGAAGTCAAGTTTCTTCGTGACAATCCTCTCGATTTGAGTCGATTTGACGACACCGAGCTAACGGTTCTGGCATCAGAATCGTCAACGCGCATTTTGCTCGTCGCGCGGGAGGATGTTCGCAAAAAAACCGGCGAAGCGCAAACCTTCCTCGACCGTGCTCGGGGCGAAGCGGACAAAATCGTCTCGGCAGCTACGAAAGAGGCCAAGGCCCTCACGGCCGATGGTAAGCGCCAATACGAAGAGGCCGTTTCGGCGGCCCGCGTTGATGCCGAAGAAATCTTGTCAACAGTCCAAGCTACTGCCACGGCTCAAATCAGCACGGCCACGGCAACCTACGACGAATTGATGTCACGCGCAAAGAGCGAGTCCGAAGAGCTACTTCAGAGTTCGCGACTTGCAGCAGAAGAGACCGTTCGAAGCTCACACGTTGATGCCAACGCCATGCGTCAAGCGGTGGTGGGAGAGGTCCAAGCCCTGCGTGACGAGGCAACCGAAAAGGCAGCCGAGTTGATGGAAAAGACAAAAGCTCAGGCGTCGCAAATCATGGCGGACGCGAAGGAGCGCGCTTCACACCTTGTAGAAGAGGCGACCGAAAAGAAAAAGGTTCTTCTCCAGCAGGTCCAAGAGCAAAAGCAGTACTTGCAAAAGACTCTCAAGTCGGCCGCGACGGTCCAAAAGGCATTCACCGAGGGCTTTGAGCTCATGCATCAAACAATCGCCAGTTCCATTGAACACCTCCAAAAACCCACTACTTTGGCGCAGGATCAGGTGGCCGTCATTGATGAGCAACTCACAAGATCAAATTTCGGCATAACCTACGAAGAGTAGGTTCGCCTAGTTTCGCGCCCTTGTAGCTCAACTGGATAGAGCAGACGGTTTCTACCCGTCAGGTTGCGGGTTCGACTCCTGCCGGGGGCACTGTTAGTAGTGGAGAATTCCCGAGGCTCCTTCGCGGGCGAGAACAATTTGCTCCACCGAGATGTGACGCTCTAAGAAACCAGCTTCACAGTACTCGAGGTAAAAATCCCACATCCGTAAGAAACGTTCGTCGTAACCAAGTTCGAGCGCCTCAGTGCGATGCTTCTGTACATTCATGCGCCACTCGCGCAAGGTGCGTGCGTAGGAGTGGCTAAACTCCTCCAGGTGGGTAAGGCGAAGTGAAGTCTTGGAACTAATTGTGGTGAGGATTGCCTGAGTTGAAGGTAAGCAACCGCCGGGGAAGATGTAGCGACGGATGAAGTCCTGGTGGGTTTTGTAGCGCTCGAATTCACTGTCTTTAATGACAATGCATTGCAGAGCAATGAGCCCATCTTCGGTAACGAGTCGTTCGAGGGCCTGAAAGAAGGTCGTGTATTGACGCCAGTCAACTGCTTCAATCATTTCAATTGAGGCCAGGTGTGTGAATTGACCCCGTAGGTCTCGGTAGTCTTCGAGCAAGACGGTCACGAGGTGTTCGAGACCCGCGGCCCGTATACGCTCGGTGGCGAACGCGTGCTGCTCGGTGGAGATTGTCGTGGTTGTGACCGAACATCCGTACTTCTTGGCCGCGTGCAGGGCAAATCCGCCCCAGCCTGTTCCGATTTCTAGAAGTCGAGAATCTTTGGTCAGGCCGAGCTTTCGACAGAGCCGGTCGAACTTCTCGACCGAAGCCTCCTCAAGTGATACCTCTTGGCTCGAGAAATAACCGCTGGAATAGGCGAGAGTGGGATCTAAGAACAGTTGGAAGAAGTCGTTTCCCAGGTCGTAGTGAGCAGAAATATTTTTGCGGTCACGGCGGCGAGTGTCCGACGCGTCATTGTTACGTCCAACCCGCCAGAGCTTTTTAAGCCAGAGGGTTCGGTTGGCAAAGGCGTTAAGAGACTGGAGGTTCACCGCGAGTAAACGAAGTACTGCCACGGTGTCTTCGCTTGTCCAATCGCCAACGATGTATCCCTCGGCTAGGCCCACTCCGCCGCGCCATAAAAGTCTCGACCAGAAATCCTTGGAGTGAATGGTGAGCGTTGCGTCGATGCCTTCACCCGCCGAACCAAAGAGGGTGGTCTGACCATCTTCAACAAGGGTGAGTTGGCCACCTTTAATTTGGCTGGCGATACGCAACATGATGAGTCGGGCTAAGCCATTCGTGGGACGTGCGGCGGGGGGAGTGGCAGTTTTAATCGAGGGGGTCATAGCTGTTTCCTCGGATGAGTGTAGAACTTGGCTTTGCGGAACGCCAAAACGACCGCTTCGCGGTAGATTCCTTCGGAGACGCGAAAGGTCTGTAGCGGGTAGAGCACGAGTGTTCGAAGCAAGTTCCACCGCGACAGCGGTACCCGGCGAAGGGTCATGCCCGCTCGAAAGACCTGACTCTCATCTTTCAACACCGACACCGTAAAAGCCAACTTCTCGGTGGGACTAGTGAGTCGAAATCTGTAGGCCAGGTCCATTGGCAAGAAGGGTGATACGTGAAGCGCCTTTGGCTGCAGTGGTAAATCCGCGAACCCATCGCGGGTATCAATGACGTAATTGTGATTCTCTCCCCACGGCGTGTTGCTGACCGAGGCGACGACCGCCTCAAGGGTGGTTTCATCTCGGGCGAAGCAGTAATACACCACAATCGGGTTAAAGAGCCAACCCCACGTGCGGTGGTGCCCCAACATCGCAACGGGACCAGCCGTCTCAAAGCCGGCTTCAGTTTTGACAAACGCACGAACCGCGTCAGCCAGGGGTACATCGGGATCGCCAAAAAAATCTTTGCGGCTCCAGCGAATAGGTGTGCGAAAGCGCGAGCTCCAGAGCGGCCACAGCTTTAGGCTTTCGAGCTCGTCCAAAAAGAGCAGTGGCATCATGATGCGATTCGTAAAGGTACGAGCGGGCGACTGGGTTCGCACGTGACTTACCCTTCCGACGTAAAGTGCCGACCTAGTCAAGTGGCGTTTCTTTCGAGATCAACTTATTGGCGACGCGATAGGCGCTCGCCGCCCCATCTTCATGAAAGCCAAATCCCCAATAGGCCCCGAGAAAGTGGGTGCGAGAGAGACCATCAATTTCGGAGTGACGTTTCTGGGCGCGAAAGGCCTTCTCGTCGTACACCGGGTGGGTGTAACGCATCTCCGCAAGTACCTTCTTGGGATCGACGTGCTCTTTCGCATTCAGGGTCACGCAAAGGTCGACGGAACTTTCAATTCGCTGCAGCTTGTTGGCGTAGTAGGTCAAGGTCGCCGCGGTGGCGTCGTCGCCATAGGACAGATAGTTCCAGCTCGCGCGGGCTAGCTCGCGGGTGGGCAGAAGTGAAGTGTCCGTGTGCAATTGCACGAGGTTGTCCTGGAAGGGGAAGCACCCCAAGATTTCTTTTTCCAACTCGCTGGCGTCTACGAGCATGGCGAGTGCGGTATCGGCGTGAGTGGCCAAGAGAACGCGGTCAAAAACCTGGGGCGCGGAAAAGGTGGGCGACTGCAACTCGACTCCAGTCGCGGTGCGCGTGATCGTTGTGATGACAGTGTCACAGCGAACTGGGTTCTTCAAGCGAGAGGTGATGGCGCGCACGTAGGTCGCCGACCCGCCAGTGACGGTGCGCCATTGGGGCCGATTACCAAGCGAGAGAAGTCCATGGTTATGGAAAAACTGAGCTAGTGGACCAGCGGGAAAGGCATCGAAGGTCTGCGGATTAGCTGACCAAATCGAAGAACCCATCGGGATTAGATAGTTAGTAATGAAAGGTTTGCCGAATCGCTTTTCCTTGAGGAATTCTGCGACGGACAGAGAAAGGTCCTCTTGGGCCAAGAGTTTCTTGGCCGCCCGATTGAAACGAAGAATATCGATCAGCATTCGCCAGAATTTTGGGCGCAACATATTGCTCCGAGTGGCAAAGAGGGCATTGAGGCTAGTTCCGGCATACTCATTGCCGCTCGGGCGATCGACAACACTGAAGGTCATTTCGCTCTCTTGGGTAGTGACATTGAGTTCTTCTAGCAGAGCACTGAAATAGGGGTAGTTTCGATCGTTGTAAACGATAAAACCGGTATCCACGTGCACCGTTTGGTCATCCAGGTGCACCTCGTGGGTGTCGACATGGCCGCCAACATACGTATTCGCCTCGAACAGCGTTACGTCATGGTGAGGGTCGAGTAGATAGGCGGCGACGAGTCCCGAAACCCCTGAACCCACCACAGCGATTCGTTCTCGTTTTGCGCTAGAGGGCATCGCTCTAGGCTAGTGGTACAGAGAATTTTCCCCTTTAGGAGCCCCGATGCCACGCTATGTTGTCACCCTTTCTTCACGCCAACCACTCGATCAAGTCTTCGCCCGCATGGCCGATTTTA
Organism: uncultured Actinomycetes bacterium; assembly: GCA_903830655.1. Lineage (GTDB taxonomy): Bacteria > Actinomycetota > Acidimicrobiia > Acidimicrobiales > RAAP-2 > RAAP-2. Next base: position 63,270 of record CAIKUQ010000068.1, read on the forward strand.
CGAATGCCCAGGATTGGGACCCCGGTGTCATTAAGTCACTGAAGGCCAGCGAGGGGGCTGTCGGTACCGGTTCGGCCTTCTTGTTAACGGTCCCGGCAGCAGGCACGTATATGGAACTCAAGTACGTCATTACTGAGTTTGAGCCCAATAGTTTGGTGACCTTGCAAGCACTCACTCCACGCCTCGAGTCACTAGACCGATTGAGCTTTGTCTCTACGGCTACTGGTTGCGAGATGACCTACGACGCAACACTCCGATTTAGGGGAATTGCCATTTTGGCAACACCACTTCTAGCCCTAAGTTTCCGCAAGATTGGTGATCGAGCACGCGATTCGCTGAAGCGATATCTTGACGCCGACTTGAAGTAATGAGCCTCGCTGCTGCTGTCGATGAGGCACTCGAAAAGAGTGTCGTTGGCAGCTTTTCCAAGGTCGGCATTCTCGCGCGAGCACGCCTTTGGCGTTGGTCACCGCTAGACCTTGAGCCCTTGCGGGGTGAAATCGCTTTGGTCACGGGAGCGAGTTCAGGTATTGGGCTCTACCTCGCCGAGCAACTTGTTGCGGCGGGCTGTGACGTGCGGCTACTCGTTCGTAGTAGAGCCAAAACTGAAAATACAGTCAAAGGGTGGCCAGCAAAGTATCCCTCGGGCACCTGGAGAATCCATGAGGTTGACACCAGTGACTTGAGTTCAATTAAACGATTTGCGAACGAGATTGCTCCGGAGAAATCAATCTCTTTGCTGGTGCATAATGCGGGGGCCATCACACCGGCCTATTCAGTAAATGCCGACGGCATCGAGATGACGGCAGCCGCGCAGCTGGTGGGCCCCTATTTGCTCACGGTGTTGCTAAAACAACAACTGCAAGCTGGCCAGGGGCGAGTGCTCTGGATGGCGTCGGGTGGTTTGTACAGCGAATCATTGGATCTGCAGTGGCTCAAGCAGCCCGACCTCAACTACCGGGGGGTTGCGGCCTACGCAAAAATCAAGCGCGCTCAGTTGAGTTTGATGGCCGAGCTAGCACCGGACTTGGCTCACGAGGGCATCATGACGGCGGCGCTCCATCCAGGCTGGGTTGACACCCCGGGACTTCGCCAGAGCCTGCCGGTCTTTGGCTTGGTTATGCGCCCCTGGCTGCGCTCGCTGGCTCAAGGAATCGATACGGCGTTGTGGTTAGCCACCGCGCCAAGTGACGAAATTGAAGTTGGCGAGTTCTGGTTCGACCGGCGCGTGCGCTCTTTCTATAAGACCAAGTCTAGTAGGGCCAGTGACACGCCCGAAAGTCGCAAGCAACTCGTTCAATGGTGTGTCGATGCGTCCGCGAAATATTTCTAGGATTAAGTGGTGAGCAAGAAACTTCAAGTACTGATGACCGGGGCTACCGGTTACGTCGGGGGACGACTTGTTCCCGAGCTACTGTCTCGGGGCATCGCCGTACGCTGCTTGGTCCGCACCCCAGCGAAGATCTCGGTAGCGCCTTGGCGAAACGAGGTGGAAATTGTTCCTGGTGACTTGAGCGGGCCACTCGATACTGCTCTACGGGGAATCGATGTCGCGGTCTACTTGGTCCACGGTATTGGCGATGGACCTGATTGGGCCGCCCAAGAGACGCGTGACGCTGAACACTTCCGCACCGCTTGTGAAGTAGCGGGCGTAAAACGAATTGTCTATCTCGGCGGCATGGGCGATGATAAATCCGATCTCTCGGTGCACCTTCGCAGTCGCCACGCCGTCGGAGAGGTCTTGGCGGCTGGCCCAATTCCGGTTTTAGAATTGCGCGCGGCGGTAATCATTGGTTCTGGCTCGGCCAGCTTTGAGATGCTGCGCTACCTAGTCGAGGTACTTCCGGTCATGGTTACTCCCAAGTGGGTGAAGACCAGATCGCAACCAATCGCCATCTCGGACGTACTGCATTACATGGTCGAAGCGATAACTGCAGATTCGGTTTCCGCGGGGGTCTACGAAATTGGCGGACCTGATGTAGTGAGTTACGCCGAATTGATGTCGCTCTACGCGCAAGAGGCGGGACTAGCTAAACGTCGCCTTATTCCCGTGCCGGTTCTCACCCCGAGGCTTTCGAGTCACTGGGTGGGAATCGTGACTCCGGTACCGGCCTCGCTAGCTCGCCCCTTGATTGAATCGCTGGTTAATGAAGTGATTGTTCATGACGATAAAGCGGTAAAGGCCTTTGGTGCGCCACAGCGCTCACTACGCGAAGCAATTCATCTGGCTCTGGGTCGATCTCAGAGCAATGACGTTCCCACCACCTTCAGTGATGCGGACTTACAGGTGTTTCGCCCTTACGCCACCGATCCTCGTTGGGCGGGTGGTACGGAACTCAGTGATCTACGGCAACGAGACTCACAAGCGAGTCCCCAAACTCTGTACGACACGGTGTCACGTATTGGCGGAACCAAAGGTTGGTACTCGGGCGGTTGGCTTTGGTATCTGCGAGGTGCCCTCGACCGCATCTGGGGTGGACCTGGTCTACGTCGTGGTCGCCGCGACCCAGACGTACTGCGAGTGGGAGACTTTGTCGATTTCTGGCGGGTCACTGAAGCGAATTCGCCATCCAAGGTCGTACTCCACGCCGAGATGCGACTACCGGGTGACGCCTGGCTCGAATGGGAGATTACCCCGGAGGGCACTGGATCGCACATCGTCCAACGAGCGCGCTACAACCCCCGCGGACTATTTGGCCGCGTTTATTGGTACAGCGTTATGCCCTTTCACTTCTTTGTTTTCCCTGGCATGCTCAAGGGCATCGTCGCAGACGCTGAACTGGTCAAAAAATAGTCTCGAGGCTTAAGGATTGTAGGAACGGGTCAAAGGTCGAAGGCCTTCGCATGTTGGGCGTGGACCAGCGTTGGCGTTGCCATAACGATGGTTGGTGATTGCCACAGATTGCTCCAAAAACCATCGGGGCGCTTCGACTTCACCACTCTGGGCAATCGGTCGAGTGTCAAGAGAGATACCAAAAGCGAGAAGCTCTTGCTGGGGAGCAACCTCGTCGCTTAGCCATCGAACCCTACTGAATTCGTGGTGACGAGCAACAAGTTCACCGATGTCTTCGTGTCGGTAGGGAAGCGTGGTGTCAATGGGCGAGTCTGCACTAACCACAATCCGGAGACCGCAGTCATCTTGGAGAGACTCGATGAAGCGCAACCAACGTGAATCGGTTGATTGGTTGCAGCGCACCACAATGGGCTTAAGGGTGTACCGGTAACGCAAGAGGTTGCGCTCTACCCCTAAATTGCTTGGGTCAACAGCGACTTTGCCCGACTCGGTCCACCAACTCCTAGAGCCTTCGAGTGCCGCCATAGCGTCAGTAAGCGGAGTCCAACTCCGCAAGGCGTTCACATAATTGGGCCCGCCCGCTTTGGCGGTTGGTCCAACGCTCGAACGCTTCCAACCTCCAAAGGGCTGGCGTCGAACGACGGCACCAGTGATGCCACGATTCACGTACAAATTGCCGGCTTCACAGTGTTCAATCCACCACGAACATTCGTCTTCATCCATCGAATGAAGTCCAGCCGTTAGGGCGTAGGGCGTGGCATTTTGCCATTCGAGAGCGGTCTTAAAATCGGGAGCGATCATGATTCCCAGTACCGGCCCGAACCATTCATTCTGGTGACTCCATGAGCCGGGTCTGACGCCAATTTTTATGCCGGGACGCCAGATGTTTCCGACTTCGTCGAGTTGCTTTGGTTCTAGGAGCCAACTCTCACCTTCGTCAAGGTTAAAAAGGGCCCGTTCTAAGTTGCCCTCGGGGGAGTGGATGAGAGGACCAACGACCGTTGCCGACTCCCAACCGCGCCCCACCGTGAGAGAATTTGTTGCGTCGACGAGTTGGCGAATGAAAAGTGGGTCATCCAGCGCGCCCTGTTCGACAATGGCCAAGGAAGCGGCTGAGCATTTTTGCCCAGCGTGTGAGAACGCAGAAGAGAGCAAGTCCTTCACCGCGAGGTCAATATCCGCACAGGCGCTAACCAAGATTGCGTTCTTTCCCGAGGTTTCGGCTAACAGTCGAAGGTTGCTCTTCCACGAAATGAAGAGTTGAGCGGTAGCGAACGCTCCGGTCAAGACCACCGCGCTTACTCCGGCGTGAGTAATAAGTCGCTGCCCAATCTCGTCATCTCTAGTGGGCACAAAGTGGAGTGCAGATTTTGGCACACCGCTATCCCAAAGCTGATTGACCAGGAGCCAAGCGGTGGCGACGGTTTCGGGGGCCGGCTTCAAGATCACCGAGTTGCCAGCGGCCAATGCCGCACTCACACCACCACAGGTAATGGCGTAGGGGAAGTTCCAGGGCGGAATCACCGCGACCACGCCAAGTGCTTGCGAAGCAGAATCATCGGTGGCGAGAGAGGCGTAATAGGCGCAGAAGTCACTCGCCTCGCAAACTTCCGCTTCGCCTTCGAGAAACGTTTTTCCAGCGTCATAAGACATGGTGGCCAAGGCGCGGGGCGCCTCATCCATCATTCGTTGGGCGGCGATGAGGAGAATTTCGGCGCGCTTGATTGGTGAAGTGCCACTCCATTCATTCGCGCCCAGCGAAGCCTCACGGACGGCTTGGTCAACGAGCGCGGCAGAAGCAACGCTGTATCGGTACCACTCGTGATTCTCGGCACTCGGATCAAGACCAGAAACTTCGTCGTCGGAGCTAATTGCCTCGCCCGCAATCACGATTGGAATGTGAAGCATTCCTGCGCTCGCAATCGCGGAGAGTTCTGCACGATAGGCCTCAAGTACACCGGCACGGGTTGAATCTAAACTGCTGGCGTTTTCAAATTCTGAACCAACTCGAAAAGGCGGAACATGCCTGCGCGACTCAGTTGAAATTGTGTGTCGGCCCTTCAATGCTTGAAGAAAGCGCGCACGCTGCTCTTCGAAGACTGCGGGATCATGGTCAATGGTGAACGCGGCTCGAAGATAGTTTTCGGGCGCGGTGTTTTCATCGAGGCGCCGTACGAGGTACGCCACCGCGGCACCGAAGTCCTCCGAGCGGGTGACCGGAGCGTAAAGCAGAACTCGCTGTCCGGATTTGGCAAGTAACAGCGCTTCGGCATTGGCCATACCTTCGAGCATTTCTAAGTCCATGGCACTTTGCACTGCGCGCTCAGCGGCCAAAGCTATTGCGAAGTTCTGATGGAAGAGGTTGTGACTCGCAACACCAACCCTCAGAAACGCTGCATTTTCAGGACGAAGCGCCAGGTCCACCAGTCGTAAGTAACTGGCGTCGGTGTCCGCTTTGGATTCGTAGGGGGCGCCAGTCCAGCCGTGCATCGCGGCTTCGGTAGTTTCCATAGCTAGATTGGCGCCCTTAACTATCCGGACCTTCAGATCCGCACCGCCAGCCTCGACTCGCTTGCGCGCAAAAGTGACGAGTTCTTCGAACGCCGCGTGGCTCTCTGGGAGATACGCCTGGAGCACAATGCCCGCTGACGTTGTCAAAAAATCTGGCTCAGACAAAACGGTGAAGAAAACGTCCAGAGTCAGCCGGAGGTCTCGGAACTCTTCCATGTCCAAATTGATGAAGACTCCATGTTCGCGGGCGGCCAAATACAGTGTGCGGAGTTTTGGAATGATTCGCACTCGAGAACCCTCGGGGTCGGAGTTTGAAAGCTGCGAGACGATCGAAGAGACCTTCACCGATAGATAATTGACCTCGGGGCGCGACATCATCTCCACCACTTGGTCAAGTCGAGCGTTCGCCTCGCCTTCGCCCAAGACCGCTTCACCCAAGACGTTTATATTCAAAGAGAGAGCTTCGGAGGAGCGCTCTCGTAAGTGCGAGCGCAATGCCGCTTGGTCGGCATTGAGAATTAAATCTTTGGAAATCCCCCGCACTCGCCAGTGAACAGCATTGATCACCAAAGAGGGGAGGAGGCGTGAGGTCACGCCGAGGAACTTCAAACCCACTGTATTGAATGGCCCAAAGCCTGCAATGCGTGCCTTGCCGGAGGCTTCGCGCAACAGCGCGCTCCCTCGCCTTTTGGAAGAAACCCGCATCACTTGGTCCGTCAAGGTGACCGTAACGTCCAGTGCCTTGGGGTCGTCAAAGAGGCGAGCAATTCGCTTCTGATTCGCTCGTTCGGTGCGATTACGCGATTTTCCTGCCAGTTCAATCATTGACTGGGTCGCAGTGACTACTCGAGCGCCAAGCAGGTCGATCCGCGGGTCCGTCTGCTGGTTGTTGAGGTCGACCATCAAGACGAGGATAGTTAAAAAACCATGGAAATGCCGTTGGTCGGGAAGGGGGGATTCGAACCCCCGGCCTCCTGGTCCCAAACCAGGCGCGCTAACCAAGCTGCGCTACTTCCCGAGGTATCTACAATGCCACAAATTCGAGATGCGCTTTTGCCCCCTCGAACAAGCAGCCAAGCAGAGCGTGGGTTACTTGCGCTGGTGAGCCGTCACATTCCCTAGCCGCGGGTCTAGCGACTACCTCTCAGTTTCCAACAACTAGGCTGTTTTCCCTTATGCGTGCCACTACTGCCACCCTGCCCGACAACAAAGTAAAACTGACCGTCCAACTCGATGACGTCGAAATGAACACGGCCATCGACAAGGCCGTCGTGACCGTTGGTCGCCAGGTCAGCATTAAGGGGTTCCGCAAGGGCAAAGTCCCTCGAAACGTACTCGTAGCGCACTTGGGTGGACCCGGTGCACTTCGGGGTGAAGCGATTCGCGAATCGATGCCTGACTTTTATGCACACGCTGTTGTCGAAGCGGGTATCGACCCGATCGGTCAGCCCGATATCGACATCACCGGTGGTGAAGAAGAGGGAAACCTCACCTTCGAATGCACTGTAGAAATTCGCCCTGAGGTGAAGGTCTCTGGTTACCAAAAGCTGCGCGTAACGTTGCCTTCGCCGATGGTCACTCCCGATGAGGTTGACGCGCAGATCAATCGCTACCTAGAGACCGATGCAGTGCTGAAGGATGTTGAGCGCCCCATCGTTACTGGGGACATGGTGACCTTGGACGTAAAGGCCGAGCAAGTCGGCATCGAAGGCGTAGAGCCCTTCGAAGTTTCTGACTTTATGTACGCCGTAGGGTCGAACTCCCTCGCCCCCGAGACTGATGGACTTATCGTGGGCATGAAAGCGGGCGAAGAGCTCAGTTTCGCCTCCACTCAGCCCGGCGGGCTTCAGGTTTCCTACGTCATTCAAATCAAGGCCGTCAAGGAGCGCGAGCTCCCAGCGTTGGATGATGAATGGGTGAAAGACAACACTGAGTGGACAACCGTTGAAGAGATGCGTACCACCATTCAAGACCAGATGCAGCGCATGCGCGTTATGGAGGCCCAGATGGGCAAGCGTGAGGCTATCTCCAGTGCGGTCGCAGAGCTAGTCACCGAGAACGAGTGCCCCGCAGCCCTACTCGACGCGGAAACCAATGAACGTCTGCACGACCTTGGACACCGTTTGTCGAATCAGAATTTCACCATCGAAACGTTCCTGCAAGCGACGGGCCAAACTGCCGAGCAGCTCATCGAGGTGTTTCGCGCCGATGCTCTGCGTGCAGTCCGTTCTGACCTGGCTCTACGCGCCATCGTGAAGGCCGAGAAGTTGGAAGCGAGCGCCGACGAGATTGAAGAGGAGCTCGCCAAGACCGCTCTTTCGATGGAGGTGAAGACTGAGGTCCTGCGCACCAACCTCTACGACTCCGGTCGCCAAGTCTCCTTCCAGGCTGAAGTAGCCAAGATGAAGGCTCAGAAGTGGCTCGAAGAGCGGGTGGTCTACGTAGACCCCGAAGGTGTCGAAATCAACAAGGATTTGCTAGAAGCGGATCAAACTGCCGGAGCAGACCTCTAAGGTGGAATTCATGAATGACAACTATCGCTTTCAGAACTATCTCGTCCCAACGGTCGTCGAGTCTTCGAGCCGCGGTGAACGGGCCTACGACCTCTACAGCCGACTCCTGCGTGAGCGCATCATCTTCATCGGTACCGGTATCGATGACACGATTGCCAATCTCGTGTGCGCGCAGATGCTGTTTCTCGAAAGCGAAGACCCCGAAAAAGACATCAATCTCTACATCAACTCACCCGGTGGCGATATCACGGGCCTCTTTGCGATTTACGACACAATGAAGTACATCAAACCTGACGTTTCGACGTTCTGCTTCGGCCAAGCTGCATCGGCGGCTGCCGTTTTGCTCGCGGCGGGAACCAAGGGCAAGCGCTACGCCTTGCCCCACTCGCGAGTCCTCTTGCACCAGCCCTGGGGCGGCGTAGGCGGGCAGGCCTCGGACATTGAGATTCAGGCTCGTGAGATTTTGCGCATGAAAGACATCTTGAACGAAATGCTTGCTCAAGACACCGGTCAAACGGTTGAGCGCATCACCCAAGACACCGACCGTGACTTCATTTTGGAGGCCAAGGATGCGGTGGAATACGGTCTAATTGACGAGGTTATTACCCAACGTCCGTAATGCCCGATTTTTGGGTGCCGTTCTCGTAGGATGGAATACGGCGGAGGTCGTGTCGGAGGACTGAAGTGGCAAAGTTTGGCGAAAACAACGATCTTTTAAAATGTAATTTTTGCTCTAAGGGGCAAAAGGCTGTACTCAAGTTAATTGCGGGCCCTGGGGTCTACATTTGCAACGAGTGCATTGACCTGTGCAACGAAATCATTGCGGACGAATTGGGCGATCGCCCTGAGTTCGTACTGAGTGAATTACCAACCCCTCGCGAGGTGTCCTCTTTCTTGGATGAGTTCGTTATTGGCCAAGATGAAGCCAAGAAGATTCTCGCCGTTGCGGTCTACAACCACTACAAGCGCATCCAGACCGGGCCGCTGCACGATGATGATGTAGAGGTCGCTAAGTCCAACGTCCTCATGCTTGGGCCGACCGGTTGCGGAAAGACTTTTCTCGCGCAAACGCTCGCACGCATGTTGAATGTGCCCTTCGCCATTGCTGACGCTACCGCACTGACTGAAGCGGGGTACGTCGGCGAAGATGTCGAGAATATTTTGCTCAAGCTCTTGAGTGCCGCGGACTACGACGTCAAGCGCGCTGAGCGGGGCATCATCTACATCGATGAAATCGACAAGATTGCTCGCAAGTCCGAAAACCCTTCGATCACCCGTGACGTATCCGGCGAAGGAGTACAGCAGGCCCTCTTAAAGATTCTCGAGGGTACCGTGGCCAGCGTTCCACCACAGGGCGGACGCAAACACCCCCACCAAGAGTTCATCAACCTCGACACGAAGAACATCCTGTTCATTTGCGGTGGTGCGTTCGCTGGACTTGAAGAGATTATCGAGCGTCGCCTCGGCAAAAAGTCCATGGGCTTTAATCAGCCCGTGGAATCAAAGTCCACCGGAGATATAGAACTCTTCAAGAAAGTCTTGCCCGAAGACCTCACTAAGTTCGGCTTAATTCCAGAGTTCATCGGACGACTGCCAATCGTCGCGGCAGTTCAACAGCTTGATCGTGAGATGTTGATTGCCGTACTCACCGAGCCTAAGAATTCACTCGTTCGCCAGTACCAGCAAGTCATGGCCATGGACGGCGTCGAGCTGAGTTTTGAGCCTGACGCCCTGGAGGCAATTGCGGACTTGGCCATTGAGCGAGGCACCGGTGCGCGCGGCTTGCGTTCGATTCTGGAGCAGGTTCTCTTAGAGGCGATGTATGACGTTCCAGGCCGTAGTGATGTCGCCAAGTGCGTGGTCACCGTTGCCGCCGTCCGAGGCGAGATTTCCCCAACGTACGAGTTGCGTAAAGCTACTCGCGCGCGCCGCGCAAGCTAGTTTCGTGCGATTTCGTAACTACGAGGATGCACTCGGCTGGCTCGAAGCCCACGTTGACTTTGAGCGCTTAGCACCGAACCACGCCGACGTCCCATCGCTAGAACCGGTTCGCCAGTTTCTCGCAGCGGTCGCAGATCCGCAGAGGGACTACCCATCGGTTCACATCACCGGCACGAATGGCAAGGGGACTACGACAACCTTGACCAGCGCCCTGCTCCACGCGACGGGGCTACGGGTGGGGGCCTTTACGAGTCCAGACCTGCACGCCATTAATGAGCGCATCGCGGTTAATGGCGAACCCGTGGGCGACCGTGAACTCGTCACCCTCATTGAACGCCTCAGTGACATTGAAGAGGCCACCGGTATCGAATTAACTCGTTTCGAGCTGTTGACTGCCGGGGCCCTCTTACACTTTTCTGATGAAGGAGTCGACGTTGCCGTGATTGAAGTTGGCCTCGGGGGAACCTGGGACTCAACCAATGTGATTGACTCGGACGTCGCAGTTATTACCAATGTCGACTTGGACCACGTAGCAGTGTTGGGCACCACCGTCACCGCTATTGCGACCGACAAAGTCGGCATCTTTCGCAGTGAGGGAACCGCCATCGTCGGTACTACTAACGCCATGGTGGTGGAGGTTGCCGCTACCAAGGCGGCCGCACTCGGATCGACGCTTTGGCTGGCCGAAGAGAACTTCGCTCTCTTGGTGAATGACTTGGCAGTAGGCGGGCGACTGATCAGCGTACGAACCCCATTCGCCACGTACGAAGAAATTCTCCTGTCACTGCACGGCATTCACCAGGGGCAGAATGCGGCCAACGCCATTGCTGCAGCAGAAGCATTTTTGGGCCGTGCACTCGGAGAGGAGTTGGTCCGAACGGTTCTCGCCGAGGCAAGAATGCCTGGGCGTATGGAACTGCTCTCTCGGGCGCCAATGATTGTTATCGATGGTGCGCATAACCCCGCGGGCATGCGCGCGTTGGCCGCCACCCTAGATGGCGCATTTCACGTCACCGGCAGTCGGCGTTGTGTGATTGGCATGCTGGAAGGTCGTGAAGTGGACGAGATGATTAAGCCACTGCTTAATCTGGGCTTTAGTGAGTTTCACGTGTGTGCGCCCGATTCTCCACGAGCAATGGCAGCGTCCACGGTGGCGCAAGAGCTCCGTAACAATGGCGAAATTGTCGTAGAACACACCAGTGCGCTGCGTGCACTGGCCCAGGCTCGAGAACACTCGACCGATGAGGACCTGATTGTGGTGTGTGGTTCTTTGTACTTAATTGCCGAGGTCAGGGGAGAGCTCTTAACAATTCCCTCGAGGCATCTGCGTCGGAACGGCTAGAATTACTAATCGTGAATCGCACCTTTATTATCATTAAGCCCGATGGCGTCCGTCGTGGACTCATAGGAGAGGTCCTCGGCCGTTTCGAGGAGCGTGGCCTAAAGATTGTTGCGGCTGAACTTCGCACAATCGATACCGCCACTGCGATAGATCATTACGCCGAGCACGACGGAAAGCCCTTCTTCGACTCGCTCGTTTCCTTCATTACGTCGGGCCCAGCCCTGCTGGCCGTCCTCGAAGGATCGGCCGATACGTGGCGAACGGTTCGCACCATGATTGGGGCCACCAACCCCGCAGACAGCGCCCCAGGGACGATCCGTGGTGATTTAGGTCTGGAAATGGGTGAAAACATTATTCACGGCTCAGACTCGGCAGATTCTGCTGAGCGTGAAATTGGCCTATTTTTCCCCAACCTGTAGGAAATAATTAACCGACTGAAACTTGGCCCCTTCGCCTAACCTTGTAGTGCGGAGGGTACTTCGAGTACTCAAATGAGGTTTTATGGCTAATCGTTCTTTTTCATTCTTGGGCCGTGACATGGCTGTCGACCTGGGCACCGCTAACACTCTCGTCTATGTTCGCGGACGTGGCATTGTCCTCAACGAACCATCGGTTGTGGCAATTGACACTAAGGACAACAAGCCCATTGCCGTTGGTGCTGAAGCCAAGCGGATGGTTGGCCGTACTCCGGGAAATATTCAAGCAATTCGCCCCTTGAAAGATGGCGTTATCGCCGACTTTGATATTTGCGAAAAGATGCTTCGCTACTTCATTTTACGCGTCCATCAGCGGCGCTTCGCCAAGCCCCGCATGATTATCTGCGTGCCCTCGGGAATCACCGGTGTTGAGCAGCGTGCGGTCATTGAAGCGGCAGAATTTGCCGGTGCACGACGCGCGTACATCATTGAAGAGCCCATGGCCGCTGCGATTGGGGCTGGACTTCCCATTCACGAACCGTCGGGAAACATGGTGGTTGACATCGGCGGTGGAACGACCGAAGTGGCCGTAATTTCATTGGGTGGAATTGTCTCCAGCGAGTCGATTCGCGTCGGGGGAGATGAACTCGACGAAGCAATTATCAGATTTGCCAATAAGGAATTCTCGTTAGCTATTGGTACACGTTCGGCAGAAGAGCTGAAGATCGCTCTTGGCTCGGCCTACCCTCTGCAAGAAGAGGCGCGTGCGGAAATTCGTGGACGAGACCTCCAGACGGGTTTGCCAAAAACGGTCATCGTTACCACCGAGCAAATTCGCGAAGCACTCAATGTGCCACTCAACGCAATTATTGACGCCATTAAGGCAACCCTTGACCGCACCCCACCGGAACTCGCATCAGACCTCGCACAAACTGGAGTCGTGCTAACGGGTGGTGGAGCATTGCTCACCGGCATTGCTGCGCGCTTACAGGCCGAAACCGGCATGCCCTTTCGCGTGGCCGATGACCCGCTCTACTGCGTGGCCATGGGTAGCGGTGCTTGCTTGGAAGAGATGGACCTCTTTGCTCGTATGTTGAAGTCCGGACCTTCGAGGTAGTTTTTCGTGCCAATTCGTCGGTCGACTCGACGCAACCTCACGTTGCTCGTGGGCCTAGTCGTCACTCTGGTTGGATTACAGCTCTCGGTGGGAGTCGGGTCGGGACTTCGCACTATCGCCAATGGTGCGGTGTCGCCATTTGCGGCGGCTATTCGCTTCGTGGCTGACCCGGTGGGACACGCCCTGTCGGGTTCTTTGAACTATTCGAGTCTGGTGCGGCAGAATGAGCAACTCCGCTACGAACTAGGGCAAGCCCAATTACGACTCAATGAGTCTCGCGCCTTTCAAGAGCAGATGGCCCGCATGACCGGAGAACTGAACGTCCCCTTTATTGGTACTCTGCCAACGGTGGCCGCTCGGGTATCGAGCTTCGCGCCAACCTCCTTTGCGGGCACCATCGACATCTCTAAGGGTCGCGCTGATGGCGTGCTCGCGGGTATGCCGGTAGTCGGCAACGGGGGAGTCATCGGAACGGTGATCTCGACCACCCTGCACGGCGCTACCGTCCGCCTCCTGAGCGATCAACGCTCTCGCCTAGGTGCGGTGTTCGCTAGTCAAACCACTCCAATCATTATCTCTGGCCAGGGGCTTAATAATGGGCTCGCCGCCGCCAGTGTTCCAATCTCGATCAACGTTCGACCGGGCATGATGGTCTTCACCGACGGGCTTCAAGGTGGGCTCTATCCCGGGGGGCTGCCGATTGCGCGGGTGTCCAAAGTTCGCCTAACTCCTGGCGCGGCCACCTACGAATTGAACTTTCAACCCACGGCCGACTTACGTCACATTTTTTATGTCGATGTCGTGCTGTGGGAGCCTTCCACATGATTAGAGAACTCTTTCCGACTTTCTTGGTTTCGCTCGTCATTGTCGCATTTCAATTGGTCGTTTTCTCAAACCTTCGCATTAACGGAGTGGTCGTGATGCTTATTTGGCTCTGGCCACTCTGTGTTGGGCTCGCGGGCTCGACGGTCGCCGCACTCTTGAGTGGACTGGTGAGTGGAGTGTTTTTCGACACACACGCCGCTACCCCATTTGGGCTTTCGGCGGTGGTGGCGTTAGTTGTTGCCTACTCGGCAGTGCGATTGGGTCGTGAAGGAGTCGGCGACTTGGAATCGGCAGCGTGGTGGGTCGCCCCAGTTATCGCCGCCGTCGGGGGGCTGATCGCTCCAGTACTTTTTCTGGTGGCGGGCCTCTTTACCTTGGATTTCGGGCTGTGGCGCGGGAGCGTCCTCGAAGCGATGATGGTCAATTGCCTGGCGTTCTTTGTGTTGTCTCGCCCCCTGATTCGGATTGCTCGCTGGAGTAGCGGACCCGTAAGGGCAAGACGATGAGCAAAGGCTCATGGCGACAGCGACCAACGGGGACCTGGTTCTCACGGTTATGGCGTCCGTGGGAGACCCTCAATCCCTTCAAGGGACGTGGTCGACGCATCAATGAGACTCCCGGCGTTGGTATTCGAGACATAGTCAACTTCCCCGACGAGCAGAACGTTCGCCCGGAACGGCGTTGGTACGTGATTGGTGGGTTTTTTACCCTGCTGCTGCTTATCGTCATTTACCGATTGTTCATGTTGCAAATAGTTGAGGTTAAAACTTCTATCGACACGGTGAATGCAAATTCATACCAGGTGTCGGTAATTCCCGCTACGCGGGGGTTAATTCTCGACCGCACTGGACGACCACTCGTCTCCAACCAGGTGACCGTGGAGGTCCGCCTCTCGCGTGCGGAGTCCTATCTGCACCCTTCCACCATCGGCGCGCTGGCGGCACTTACTGGAACGAAGGTGCAAACAATTAAATCCGAACTCGCCAGCGTGCAGTACGGCGCCTTCCAGCCGGTGCCACTCATCGCCATCGCCAACGCCTCGCAACTGGAGTTCATCAAATTGCACCCTGATGAATTTCCGGGGGTGTCGGTATTGGATGTAGCGGTGCGCTCCTACCCACAAGGGGGCGACACCGGCGCCCAGCTTTTGGGTTACGTCGGACCAATAACTGGTGGTGAGATCGCCGCTCACCCGTATGACGGCTATCACCAAAACTCACTTTACGGAAAAACGGGTGTTGAGAACTTCTACGAACATTTCTTGAAGGGCCAAGATGGGGTCCAAACGCTCAAGGTGAGCGCCCAGGGAAAAATCTTGGGAACTACCCACAACAAGCCAGGCGCGGTGGGTGACACGGTGGTCTTGAATGTTGATTCTGGCCTGCAAAAGGCCCTCGACGAAGCTCTCGCCACCGATATTCTTACCGTTCGTCAAAGTGTTGACCCCGTGTCGGGCAAGCGCCCACCGGCAATGAATGGTGCGGCGGTGGTGCTCGATCCCAATACCGGAGCGGTATTGGCAATGAGTTCGTACCCGTCTTATAACTTGCAGAACTTCGTAACGGGTTTATCAAACAAGCAGTTCAAGGTGCTGCTTAACAATGGGTCATTCAACAACTACGCCATCCAGGGTGACTACACCCCGGGCTCGACCTTCAAGATGATTACCGCCACGGCCGCCTTGCAAAAACACATCATTTCTCCCAACCTCTACATCAATGACACGGGTGTCTTCAAGGTGCCTGGTTGTTTGCAGGGCGGCCACGGCTGTCTATTCCACGACGACACCCCGAGTGGTGAGGGCATTGTCAATATGTCGCTGGCGCTGACTAAGTCTTCGGACTACTACTTCTATAACTTGGGTTATCTCTTCTGGTCTCAGACCAAGCATTACGGTGAAACTCCAATCCAAGATGTGGCCGCCAAATACGGGCTCGCCAGTTATACAAACATTGACTTACCTAATGAGAACCAGAGCCGTGTGGACTCGCCAGCGGTGCGCATCACCTTGCACGCGCAAGCTCCACTCGCTTTTCCGAACACGACTTGGTATACCGGTGACAACGTAGAAATGGCCTTCGGCCAAGGGTCGACTGCCGTGACCCCTATCGGAATGGCCACCGCCTACGCCACCTTCGCTAACGGGGGAACTCGCTATTCGCCTGAGGTTGCCGCGGCAGTCGTAGGTCCCCACGGCGAAGTGATTGCGCGGTACCTGCCTCGGGTAGCAGCGCACGTGAGTCTTCCGCCCTCGGTACGTAATCCAATTCTCCAAGGGCTCCTTGGGGTGGTGAATAACCCCTCCGGAACGGCATACGGCACGTTCCATAGTGTGGCTAACTTCAACTTGAATAACTTCTTGATCGCGGGAAAGACCGGGACCGCTTCGAACGCGCCCGGACTCGAGCCAAACTCGTGGTTCGTCGGATTTGGACCGGTTCAGCACCCCAAGTACGTGGTTCTGTGCGTGGTGGCCCAGGGGGGATATGGCGCGAATGCGGCCGCTCCGGTGGTTGCTCGGGCCTTTAACTACCTAGTGGCTCACCCGATTAAGCCCGTTACCCTCCAACGCAATCTGAGCGTTACGACGACCACCAAACCCAAGGGAACACCCACCACTCTAAAAAAGTGATAGGGAAGAGGAGCGCCCCCTCCTCGAGGCAGTAGAATAGCCAAGTTGGGTGCTCGAAGGTGAGCACAAAAGGACGCTTTGAGTTTGCCCCTACATGTGAACTCTTCTGCAGTAAGGACCATGATGTTGGCAAGTACCAAAAACGCTATTCGCGTGGTATCTGGCGTCTCCCCAGCAAAGAACTTGTCACGCACCGTGACGCCTGCGATGGACATGTGTCATCGCCCAATGAACTCAAGGAGTATTTGTCGTGACCGACGAAACCAACCCTCAATCTTCCGCCCCTCGCATTGGAGATACGAGACCTGCACCGCAAGGTGAAACTCGTCCCAACCCCGCGCCATCCGTTTCTGGAGGCGCGAGCGCTTCGGGAGCTAACAATCGAAACCGCCGCCGTCGCGGGGGCAAAGGTCGCCCCAGTGGCCAGGGCCAAGCGAATCAGAACAACCCCCAACGTCGCAACGACGCTCCGGTAGAGGCCTCGGCCCCCGACGCCGTTTCGCGCAGCGACAAGAGTGAGGCCAATCGTGCCTCACGTCGCCGTCGCGGCGGAGAGCGCAAGACCCGCGCTCAGGGGCGCTACCTCATGTGTGTGCACACCACGAAAGATGCCACGCACATCGCCACTCTCGAGGGTCGATCGATGGTCGAGTACACCGTGGCCAAGGCCGCCGACGAGGTTTCACAAATCGATGGCAATATCTACGTTGGTCGGATTCAAAATGTATTGCCCGGTATGGAACTGGCCTTCGTGGACATTGGTATTCCGAAGAATGCAGTTCTCTACCGAGCCGATATTCACCTGCAAGATGAGGACGCGGAAACCCCAACGCCCAAGTCCGATGCCAAGATTGAAGCGTTAATTAAATCCGGTCAGACCATTATCTGTCAGGTCACCAAGAACGCCATTGGGGCCAAGGGGGCACGTTTGACCCAGGAGGTCTCGCTGCCGGGTCGTTTTGCCGTTCTCGTGCCCAACTCGAGCACGATTGGAATCTCTAAGCGTTTGCCTGACGGAGAGCGCCGCCGCTTGCGCCGCATCATCGACGAGGTCAAGCCCGAAAAGCACGGCATCATCATCCGCACCGCCGCCGAGGGAGTCTCCGCCGAAGACCTCGCGCGCGATGTCACCTCGCTCGCCGAAAAGTGGGCGGCGATTGAAACCGAAGTCGCCAAGTCCAACCAGCCTCGTTTGGTCTACCGTGACTTAGACCTCGCGGTTCGCGTGCTGCGCGAAGAGCTCAACGATGATTACCGCGGCGTGATCATTGACGACAAGGAACTTTTCGAAAAGGTACGCGAGTACGTGTTGGCCGTGAACCCCGAACTCGCCGATCGCATCGAGTACTACGACCGCGGCACCGAAGAACTCCCGCTCTTCGAACGGTACTTTGTTCACGAACAGTTGCACCGTGCACTTGATCGCAAGGTCTTCTTGCCCTCGGGAGGATCACTGATTATCGAACGCACCGAAGCTCTGACCGTGGTGGACGTCAATACCGGCAAGAACGTGGGCGTAAATAATCTTGAAGAGACGGTCTTTCGCAATAACCTTGAAGCGGCCGAAGAGGTGGCCCGCCAGCTACGTTTGCGCGATATTGGTGGCATCATCGTGATTGACTTCATTGACATGGAGCCCAAGGCGAACCGCGAAGCGGTCGCCGCGGCCCTGCGCAATGCCCTCAGCCGCGACAAGACCCGCACCCAGGTCTTTGACATCTCCGAGCTCGGGCTCGTTGAAATGACGAGAAAGCGCGTAAATGAGGGTCTTTTGGAGTCCGTTTCCAGCGTGTGTGCGGTCTGTGACGGCCGTGGTTTCGTCGTCGCCACCGGTCTGTAAAAATCACGATTTCCGCCCCCGCAGAATCGGCTATCATTTACGAACTATGTACGCCGTAATTCGAACAGGAACTTCCCAGCAGCGCGTTGAAGAGGGCCAAGTGGTCCGTGTCGACCTGCGCCGCGAAGAGGTGGGCTCAACCATCACCTTTGAGCCAGTTTTGCTTGTAGACAACACCGAGGTCGTTGCCGGTCCCGCCCTTAAGGGGGCCACCGTTACGGCCAAGCTTTTGGGCGAGGAGTTGGGCCCCAAGATCCGCGGTTTGACCTACAAGGCTAAGGCCATCCAGCGTCGCCGCTGGGGCCACCGTCAGCACTACTCGACCGTTGAAATCACCAAGATTTCAGCCAAGTAAGGAACTTATATGTCAAAGACTAAAGGTGGCGGTTCTACAAGGAACGGTCGCGATTCCAATGCCCAGCGCCTTGGCGTAAAGGTATTTGATGGCACGATCGTCAAGGTCGGCAGTATCATCGTTCGCCAGCGTGGAACCAAGTTCCACCCCGGAAAAAACGTTGAAAAGGGCCGGGATGACACGTTGTTCGCAGTCGCAGAAGGAACTGTAAAGTTCGGCTTCCGCGGCGGCCGAAAGCTAGTTGACGTAGTTAACTGAGCTTTCCTCCTATAGAAAAAACCCCCCGGGCTTGCGCCCGGGGGGTTTTTCTTTGAAACGTTGGGCCTACATGGAAGCCTTAACTGCCTTCTTGAAGGTTGAGCCAATGGAAACCTTTGGTGCGCGTGAAGCGGCCACCTGGATGGGCTCACCGGTCTGAGGGTTGCGGGCGGTACGGGCCTTGCGCTCGACGCGCTCGAAGCTGACAAATCCAGCCAAAACGACCTTCTCACCATTCACAACGGTCTTAACGATCACGTCTTCGAATGCACGAAGTACATCTCCGACCGTGTTCTTTGCGGCACCGCTCTCAGCGGCAATTGCA
>CAIKUQ010000069.1 GCA_903830655.1 uncultured Actinomycetes bacterium
CTCACCAGTACGGTGGTACTTCATGCCCTCGAAGTTATTCTTGCTGCTCCCGCCCTCAGAAGGCAAAGAAGTAGGCGGGGCGAAGGGAAGAGAGGGTGGCATTTTCTCCAAGGACTTGACTGATCAGCGTAAAACTGTCATCTCTCAGGTCAAGGGTGTACTTAAAAACTCAAATCCGATGGTTTTGGAAAAAACCTTCGGGGTACGAGGGCCACTTTTAGAACGAGCAATCGAGTCAATGACTCAACTGGTTGAAGGCAGGGCGCCGGTACTTCCCGCTTACCAGCGGTACAGCGGCGTGGTCTGGAGCCATCTCGAACCATCAACTCTGAGCGCAGATCAGCGAAAGCAAATCGTGATTCCCTCGGGCCTCTACGGCCTAACGACCGCAGAGGACATGATTGCGGATTACCGATTGAAGATGAATATCTCGCTCGCCGGGATCGGGAATGTCGCGAAATTCTGGCAACCATCACTCACCAAGTGTTTGAGAGCGCATCTCTTGGGATCTGTTGTTCTCAACTTGTTACCCAAAGAGCATGGACGGGCCATCAATCTCAACTCGCTTTCGGAGGTAGCAACGGTTGCAACCATTGAATTCGTGGGGGCAAACGGTACTCAAGCGGCGGGTCACGATGCCAAGGCGGTCAAGGGGGTTGTGGCTCGAGTGCTCCTCACCAACGGACTTGATGGGCTGGTTGGTTTTCGCTGGAACGGATGGAAGGCGAAAGAAAAATCCGGACAATGGAAAATAGTTGCCCCCAAGGAGTGAGGAGGTGGCGCGCTTTTCATTGGCCAGCGAACCGCACAAATTCTGGTGATGATTTCAACTCCACCAATCATCGACTTCGCAGTCGCTAATTCGTGGAGATGCTGGGAATCGAACCCAGGTCCAACGGCATTTCACTAGACATTCTCCGAGCGCAGCTGACCTTAAATTGTCGGGAGTCCTTTGCGGGCCAGCGCCCTAAGTTCTCCGTAGTTGACTTGAATTTCCCTCATCACCATCAACGAATGAATTCGGTAAGACCCACTGAATGACGTTTGTTACTAGACCGTGGATCTGGATCTAGGCAAACGTTGCTACCTAGGCAGCAAGCGCAAGCTGAGGCTTGGCGTTTATTTTTTGTTTCAGGCTCTTTAACGTGGCTCCTGAGACCACGGCTCGCTTCTTCTAACTCAACATCCGATGTCGAAACCAATCATCCCCTCGCTACGGGAAACTCCCGTGCCAACAGTGTACCGGTACTCAGTTACAGGCGCTCAGGCGAGTTTTTCTCGCTGACGCGCGGCGCGGTCCATCTCACGCTTGGCGTCGCGCTCGGAAATGGCTTGGCGCCGGTCTTGGCGCTTACGGCCCTTGGCGAGTCCTAGTTCAATCTTGGCGCGCCCGTCCTTGAAATAGATCTTCAGTGGAACAATCGTCAGCTGTTGCTGATTGGCTTTAGTTTCCCACTGAATCAACTCTTTGCGGTGGGCGAGGAGTTTACGTTTGCGGTCGGGGTCGTGGCTCCCGAACCCGACGGCAAAGGACCACGGCGGAATGTGCATTTGAAAAACCCACAACTCGCCGCTATCTATGCGGGCGTAGCTTTCGGCAATCTGCGCGTGCCCCTCACGAAGTGACTTGACCTCAGAACCGGTCAAGACCATGCCGCACTCGAGGGATTCGAGTATCTCGTAGTCATATCGGGCACGACGATTGGTGGCCACGACCTTATCGGCGCCTTTGTCCTCTTTGGACTTGGCGCGACGTTCTTGCATCTGTTTTGCGCGTGCCACACGTCAAGCGTACTGAGGTGGCGAGAGGGCCCGAACTCCCTACACTGAAAGGGTGCTGCAACTCACCGGTGATCAACGCGATTCAATCATTGCCACCTGTATTCGAGCGCTCCCTGATGAGGGATGTGGGCTTCTCATTGGCACCCCAGCCGGTGTAGTCACGATGGTCGTGCCCAGCACCAACATCGCACACTCGGCCAAGGTCTACGAAATTGACCCGAAAGTTCTGCTCCGAGCCTCGCGCGATGCCGACGATGCCGGTCTAGAAATTATTGGCGTCTTTCACTCACACACTCATTCCGAGGCCTATCCCAGCCCGACTGACATTCGCCAAGCACCGGACCCCAGCTGGCACTACGTGCTCGTCTCATTGCGTGACCTGCCCACGGGGGTGCGCAGTTACCAAATCATGGAGGGGGAGGTAAACGAAGAAGAGGTTTCCCTCGGTCACGTATGAGAAAGGGTCAACTAATGTTGACTCGTAAAGTCGAGAGTTACGAACGAGGTTGCCCATGTCCCCAGTTGTGCGAATTCCCACCGTTCTACGACCCGCAATGGGCGGCCAGAACGAGATCGCTGTCGCGGGCACCACCATCGGTGAGATTTTGAAAGAACTCACCACCCAGTATCCGGCGGTAGCCGGACAGTTGTTGAGTGACGATGGTGCCTTGCACCGTTTCTTGAATGTCTATATCAATGACGACGATGTGCGCTACCTCGGTGGGCTCGACGCAGCCGTAGCTCAATCGGACGAGGTCACTTTATTGCCAGCTGTTGCGGGCGGCGCTCACTAGTGGCGCGATACGAATCGGTCCTGGATTTGGTTGGTGAGACTCCCGTCATTAATGTCTCGCAACTTTCGCCAAAGCCCAACGTAAAAATCTTTGCCAAACTCGAAGGGCGCAACCCGGCCGGGTCAGTTAAAGATCGCGTAGCAAAATCACTTGTTGAAGCGGCTGAACGTGATGGCTTGCTGGTGCCGGGTAAGCCCGACCAGATCTTGATTGAACCCTCGTCGGGAAATACCGGGATTGCGCTAGCTATGGTCTGTCGCCTGCGGGGCTATCACCTGAAGGTTGTTCTGCCGGGCAATGTTTCAATCGAACGCCGTCAGTTGCTCGAAGCCTGGGGCGCAGAGATTATTGACTCACCGGGCGAGCAGGGTTCGAATGGAGCGGTTCGAATGGCACAACAGCTCGCGGCAGAAAACCCCGAGTGGGTGTTCTTGTACCAGTACGCCAATCCCGCCAACCCGCGGGCGCACTACACCACTACCGGTCCAGAGATACTCCGCGATGTGCCGGAGATAACTCACTTTGTTGCGGGACTTGGTACCTCGGGCACGTTGATGGGTGTTGGGCACTTCTTGAAAGACAACAAGGAGGGTGTCCAGATTTGGGCCATCGAGCCGCCAGCGGGTGAGCAGGTAGATGGACTGCGTAGTTTGGAAGATGGCTACGTGCCGCCAATCTTCACCGATCAGCATGGTGCTGAGCTACTAGACCGCAAAGTAATTGTTCGACCCCGAGAATCAATCGAATGGGTGCGCAAAATGAGTGAAATTGGTCTGTTCGTGGGTATCTCCGCGGGAGCCATCATGCAAGGGGCTATCAAATGCGCCCTCACGATTCCCGATGATCAAGAGGCCGTAATTGTCACCATTGTTTGTGACGATGGTTGGAAGTACCTTTCAACTGGCGCTTGGACTGATGACATCGATGAAGTCGTTGAGCGCGCCAAGCGCATTATCTACTTCTAAACAACACCCTGCACTAAGTTAAGAGCGACAACGAAGGGAATTTTGTGAATTTTTCACGTGCCGATGGCCGCCAAGTAAACGAGGCTCGCCCCCTCTCATTTGTTCGCGATTTCACCGCGATGGCGCCGGGGTCGGTGCTGGTTAGTTTTGGGAACACCAAGGTGCTCTGCACCGCCTCAGTTGAGACCGACGTCCCTCGTTGGATGAAGGGCACGGGAAAGGGCTGGGTGACCGCGGAGTATTCAATGCTGCCGGGCTCAACTCCCGAGCGCAACACTCGTGAGGCCGCGAAGGGTAAGCAGTCAGGCCGCACCCAGGAGATTCAGCGCCTCATTGGTCGCTCGCTACGTTCGGTCACCGAACTTGAAAAAATGCCTGACATCTCGATCACTGTTGACTGCGACGTACTCCAAGCCGATGGCGGTACGCGAACCGCGTCAATTTGTGGAGGGTACCTCGCTCTGCATGACGCACTGACTCGCACGATGGTGTCGGGCTTCATTAAAGAGCACCCGCTCACCGATCTGGTCGCGGCCATCTCAGTTGGGATTGTTGATGGCGTACCGGTACTCGACCTGCCCTACGAAGAGGACTCGCGCGCGGACACTGACATGAATGTCGTGATGACTGGAGCGGGAAACTTCGTGGAGGTGCAAGGCACCGCCGAGAATGCCGCCTTTAAGCGAGAAGAGCTCGATGCCTTGCTGGACTTGGCGGGAGCGGGTATCTCCAACATTCACGCGGCCCAACGCGCGATTATTGCGACTCCACCAGCCCAGCGTTAATGACCATATTTGTCTTAGCGACTGCCAATCCGCACAAGACTGCCGAGATGTCTGCCGTTCTCGCCGAGCTTGGCATTGAAGTATTGCCCCGCCCTCTAGGACTCGCTGATGTTGACGAGACCGCCGACACCCTGGTCGGTAACGCTCTGCTCAAGGCGCAGGCCGTCATGAAAGCTAGTGGCCATGCGGCGGTGGCGGATGACACCGGATTGTTCGTTGACGCGCTGAATGGTGAGCCGGGTGTGTACTCGGCCCGATACGCCGGCGAGGGCGCAACGGACTTGCAGAATGTTGAAAAATTACTTCGCGCTCTCGACGGGGTCGAGTCCGCAAAACGAAGTGCCACCTTTCGCACGGTGATTGCGGTGGCGTACCCCGATGGGCGCGAGGTCGTGGTGGAAGGACATTTACCGGGAGTAATTCTCGAATCACCCGCGGGGGAGCATGGCTTTGGTTACGACCCAGTATTTTTGCCGGACCTCGAGAACGCTCGCACACTGGCGGAGATGACACTTGAAGAAAAGAATGAGCATTCTCATCGAGCCCGTGCCTTGCGCGCGCTGGCCGCGGCTCTGAACTAGGTCAGGTTCACCGCCTCCACCCGTAGGCTGAACCGGTGACCAACCGCGTACTTCCCATCTTCCCGCTGGGGGCAGTGGTCTATCCCGGTCAAACCCTCGGTCTCTATATTTTTGAAGATCGCTACAAAGCACTCCTTGCCGATGTGCAAGAGACTTTGGAATTTGGTACGTATTTAGTGGGCGGACCAAAAGTTGCTGGCCGACCCCTTAGACGCAGCCCGATTGGAACGGTTGTTCAAGTGACGGGTGTGCAGCCCCTGAACGATGGTAAGGCCCTCGTGGCTATTGAGGGCAAGCAACGCTTTCTGAGTCGCAAATGGCTCGAGGACGCCCCCTACCCGCGCGCGGTTATCGATGAATCTCCGTGCAGTGGTAATTCCGTTAACTCGGAACTTTTGCATTTGGCCTCAGATGCAGTCATGGCGTTGCGCGCTTTGCATAGCGAAATTCACTTACAAGAACGGTTGGATAAGAGTTGCCCGATTGAGGGGAGCGACAAATCACTGGTTTGGCAACTTGCGGCTCTCGCACCGTTGTCACTCGATAATCAATATCGATTGTTAGCAGTTACCAACCCGAATGCACGACTGCGCCTACTGCGCAAACTCTGCAATGAACGTTTTGATGAGTATCAGCGCCTCATACAAGCAAGCGCTCACGAATCGGAGTGGTCAGCCGACCTTTAAGAGGTCGACCACGAAAATCAATGTTTCGCCCGGAGCGATGACGCCCCCAGCTCCTTGATCGCCGTAGGCCAAGTGCGCGGGAATAACCAGCCGGCGGCGTCCGCCAACCTTCATTCCCGTAACGCCTTGGTCCCAACCTGCGATAACCCAACCAGCCCCGAGTTCAAAGGCGAAGGGCTCGTTGCGATTCCAACTGGAATCGAACTCTTCACCAGACGAAACGCCCACGCCCACATAGTGAACGGTGGCCATTTTCCCCGCTACGGCTTCGGCGCCCTCACCGACACTGAGGTCTTCGATGATGAGGTCGCTCGGAGTATCTCCGAGATAGGGGTCTACGAAAGGCTTGTCAGACATGGTGCAACTTTAGCTGCGACGCTCGCGTCGTCCGCCACTGCCGCCACGAGATTCTTCACGACGGTCTCCACCACGGGAGAATTCACGGCGTCCACTTTCGCGACGCTCACCACCACGGCTACCACCACGCTCACCACCAACGGCGCGCACGTTACGTGCTTCACGGCCCTTGGGGCCCGAGGCCTCTTCGAAGGTGATTCGCTGACCCTGGGTCAAGGTTTTGAAACCGTCGCCCTGAATCGAGGAGAAGTGGATGAAGAGGTCATCGCCCTTAGCGTCGGTCGCAAAACCAAATCCCTTGGAGTCGTTGAAGAAGGCCACAATGCCTTCGCCAGCCTTACCGGGCTTAGAGTCACCACGATCGCCACGTGGCGCAAAACCACGGTCTTCACGAGGGGCGCGGGGCGCGCGATCTTCACGGTCACGGAATGATGGACGCTCTTGGCGCTCGCCACGATCTGGACGCGGCGCAAATCCACGATCTTCACGAGGGGCACGCTCTTCACGGTCACGGAAGGAGGGGCGCTCAGTGCGCTCACCACGTGGCGCAAAACCACGGTCTTCACGAGGCGCGCGGGGCGCGCGGTCTTCACGGTCACGGAACGACGGACGATCGGCGCCCTCTTCGCGGTGACGGCCAAAGCTGTGCTTTTTCTCGCGGCCTTCGCCACGAACGAAGCGGTCAGCACCCTTGCGAGGTGCGGGTCCGCGGTCATCAGTGCGCTCAGCGGCCTCGGCGTCATCGACGGCGCCCAAACGAATAGCTACGGCATCTTCGCGTGCTTCGATGTTGGGATTGAGTCCCAGGGCCTTCATCATGCGCTTGACCTGACCAATGACATCGTCACCCACGAGGGAGATAACAACACCCGAAGCACCGGCACGGCCGGTACGACCCGAGCGGTGCAAGTAGTCAGTGGCCTGTGAGGGTGGGTCGTAGTGCACGACAACCGGAAGGTCGTCGATGTGAATTCCACGAGCCGCCACATCGGTGGCGACAAGAACTTGGATCTGACCAGACTTAACTGAACGCAAGGCGCGCTCGCGCTGTGCTTGACTGCGGTCACCGTGAAGCGGAACAGCCGAAAGGCCACGCTCGCCAAGTTGCTTGGCCAAACGGTCAGCCCCGTGCTTGGTGCGAGTAAAGACAATGGCTTGGCCATGCTCTTCAATTACCTCGGCACAGAAGTTGGGCTTCTGGTCGCGTGGCACGCGCCAGAAGAAGTGGTCGACATCACTGGGAGCCTCGTCGCCCACCACGTCGTGGGTGATGGCGTCGTTGGTGAATTCCTTGACGAGGGAGCGAACGTCGGGTCCCATGGTGGCGGAGAACAACATGACGTGGCGCTTTTCGGCGGTCGCGCGCATGATGCGGCGCACGGAAGGCATAAAGCCCATGTCGGCCATGCGGTCAGCCTCGTCGATAGCAATGGTGGTGCACTCGCGAAGGTCAAAAGCACCCTGTTCGAGCATGTCTTCGAGACGTCCGGGGCAGGCGACTATGACGTCGACACCGGCGGCGAGGGCCTTACGGGCGGTGTGGTAGCTCGTGCCACCGTAAATCGCCAAAATACGGCGACCCTTGTCCTCGGTGAGTTGGGCCAGTTCCTTTTGGACCTGAGCGGCCAATTCTCGAGTGGGCACCAAAATCAAGGCGTGGGGCTTGCGGGGACGGGCGGGTTCGGTCCGAGTCAGCAAGGGCAGACCAAAGGCCAGGGTTTTGCCTGATCCGGTGGCGGCCTTGCCGACTACATCTCGTCCCAAGAGGGCATCGGGGATGCATACCTCTTGAATAGGAAAAGCGGTCTCAATACCGCGTGTTTTAAGGCGAGCAACAAAGTGTTCGGGGACGCCGAGTTCGGCAAATGACAGTGACATATATAGACTCCTACAAGTTGGTGAGCCCAACTCGGAATGTCTATCGAGAAGGTCTCCACTGCGATTGCAGCGATGTACAGCAAGAGACAAGGTTAGCAGGGGCCCTGTCAAATAGCAATAAAACTTTTCGTGCGGGCGGAGGGACTTGAACCCACACCCCGAAGGACTGGTACCTAAAACCAGCGCGTCTGCCATTTCGCCACGCCCGCAGGGTTTCTACTCTAGAGGATTGACAGCACTCCCTAGAGCCCCTCACGGTAGATTGGACGCTATGACTACTCAAATGATGGCCGACAACAACGGCTTTGACCTTTCCCAGCGCCTCTTAAAGAACCGAATCGTGTTCCTCGCTAGCCAAGTGGACTCCGAATCGGCCAACCGCGTGTGCGCTGAACTCTTGCTCTTGGCCGCGGAAGATCCCGAAAAGGACATCAGTCTCTACATCAACTCACCGGGCGGATCGGTTATCGACGGGCTCGCTATCTACGACACCATGCAGTACATCGCCCCTGACGTACGCACTATCTGTGTTGGGATGGCCGCTTCGATGGGGCAGTTCTTGCTCTGCTCGGGCGCGCCGGGCAAGCGCTTCGCGTTGCCCCACAGTCGCATTTTGATGCACCAGCCCTCAATGGGTGGCATGCAGGGCCAGGCCTCGGACATTGCTATTCAAGCTGAGCAGATTGTCTACTTGAAGAAGATGCTCGCCGAACGCATTGCCTTTCACACGGGCCAGAGCGTTGAGCAGATCGAAAAGGACTCGGACCGTGACCGCTGGTTTACCGCACAGCAGGCCCTGGAATACGGCTTTATTGATGCGGTGATTGAACACGCGCAGCCCACCCCAGGTGCGTAGTGAGCGAGTCAGCGTCGCGAAACCTTAGTGACGCGCCCGTTCGCACCGTAAGTGCGCGTCCCTCGCTGCGCGGGCGGCTCACCAACTTGTGGCAGCGCCGTGAATTGCTCGGGCAGTTAATCGTTTCGGACATTCGCGTTAAGTACAAAGGCTCGGCTCTGGGATTATTTTGGTCGATGCTGGCACCCGCGATGAACCTCGCAATCTACTTCCTGGTTTTCTCGGTGTTCTTGAAAAATGGAATTCCGAACTTCGTGATCTATCTCTTTTCGGGCCTCGTGGTCTGGAACATGTTCTTTAACGCTGTTATTGGCTCAACGACGGTGGTCATCGCGCGCGCCGGCCTCGTTAAGAAGGTCTCCTTTCCGAGAGAGATCTTGGCGCTGTCCACGGTGGGGGCCACCGTGGTGTATTTCTTTGTCCAGCTCTTCGTCTTGGGCCTGTTCTTAGTGGTCCTCGGACACCAACCCGCGTGGAGCTACCTGCCCTTGCTGCCCATTGCTTTTGTCACGCTCTATCTCTTGAGTGCCGCGATTTCGGTCTTGATGTCAGGTATTACCGTCTACATGCGTGACATGGCCCACCTGGTGGAAGTCCTGCTGCAATTGACCTTTTGGCTTACCCCGGTGGTGTACTCGTACGAGAACACCATTTCTCCCGCCTTGGCCCGGCACGGCCTTTCGTGGCTCTACTTCATCAACCCCATGACCCCACTGGTTATGACCTTCCAGCGAATCTTCTATGGCGCGACCAACGTCACGTCGTTGACAACTGGCAAGGTCTTGCACGTGTTGCCGCAATGGTCGATGGCGCATTATTGGGTCGTTAACCTAATTTTGTTGGGCCTGGTGGGATTCTTCTACCTAGCCGCGGAATATCTCTTTGGTCGACTCGAGACGAACTTCGAGAGCGAGCTCTAATGGTGAACACTATCGAGGTGATTGGCGTCAATAAGGACTTCGTGATTCACCACGAACGTCACCAGTCCCTCAAGGAACGGTTACTGCACCCGGGCACTGGTTCGAGTGAAAAGTTCCGAGCGCTCGAGAACATCTCCTTTGCAATCGGTGCCGGTGAAACGGTGGGTATTCTCGGGCACAACGGTTCGGGCAAGTCGACACTGTTAAAAACAATTTGTGGCGTCTTGGCGCCCACCTCCGGTGAGATCAAGTTGCGGGGCAACCTAGCGGCCCTGCTCGAGCTCGGTGCCGGTTTCCAACCCGAACTCTCGGGTCGCGAGAACGTGTACCTCTATGGCGCGATGCTCGGTCTAAAGCGCCGCGAGGTGGCAGCAATTTTTGACGAGATTGTTGAGTTCTCAGAGATTGGCCAGTTCATCGATACTCAGGTGAAGTTCTACTCCTCGGGGATGTACGTGCGCTTGGCCTTTGCGGTGGCGGTCAACGTCAACCCTGACATTTTGGTGGTCGATGAGGTGCTGGCCGTTGGTGACGAACGCTTTCAGGCCAAGTGCATGGACCGAATCATGCGATTTCAACAAGAGGGTCGGACCATCTTGCTCGTCACCCACAACGCCGACCAGGTGCGCCGCCTGTGTTCGCGGGCGATTGTCCTAAACCGTGGCCTACTCGTGGCCGACGGTCCAACGGGCGAAAGTCTGAAGACCTTCCGCGACTACCTTCACGCCGATGAGAGTTCACCCAATGCGGCGGCGAGCGACCACATCCAGATCATCTCGGTGACCACGCCCTCGGGCTCATTTGACGTCCGTACCGGTGCGGGGATGCACTTTGACGTGGGCGTGCAGTCGGCCCACGCCTACGCCGGTCACTTTTTTATGGAGCTGTACTCGCGAGGTGGCGAATTGATTTCGCGCTCGGACGCGAGCTCCTCACCGGTGCAATTAACGCCCGGAGCGAACAGCATTGGCATCGACATCGCCCAGATGCCCTTGTTGGACGGCGTCTACGACGTGAACCTAGCCATTGTTGACGAACTCGGTCAAAACGTCATGGCGTGGAGCGAAAAAGCCGCCACCATTCAGGTCTCCTACGATGGCCGCGAACAGGGCATCGTCGAGATTGCCCCGACTATTACCCAGCTCTAGTTTTCGAGAGTGGGGTAGTGGCGCAGCGCGCCGAGCTTGCCCAATTTGCCCAAGTTGAATCCGTAGGTGGAACCCTTGAGTAGTCGTCGGTCACCGCGGGAATTGCCGTAGGCGTAAATAGTTGGGGGCATGGAATAGTTCTGCGAGGCAATCCACTCACTGAGTCGACGCATCTTTTCGGTACCGCGACAGTTCTTCCCGAGGTAGGTTCCCGTTAGTAGCCCGCGGGCATCAACGCCTAAGCGCGTGCCGAGTCCGGCGCTAATACCTAAGTGATCGCGGATGGCATCGACGTAAAGCTGGGGCGAGGCCGAAACAATGACGACGTCGTGTCCTTGGGCCACGTGCCATTTGACGCGCTCGAGGACGTAGGGTCGACCTTTTTCGGCGAGATGGTGGAGGCCAAACTTGGCCGAGGCTTCGCGCACCTCGGTCTCGCTTCGTCCGCTGAGTAGAGCGTGAAAGAGGCGCTCCTTGGCGCCATCGGCCCACTTGCCCGAACGAATAGCCCCAACGGTCAGGGGCACGGCGAGGCGGGTGGCGTGAGCGTAGGTGTGGACGCGCCCACCGATCTCCTCGAGCCAATGAAACACACTTCCCCCGTCAGTGATGGTGCCATCGAGGTCAAAGGCGGCGACAACTGGAGTTTCCATAGATATCTTGTCTAGCAAAGCCACTCGGGCGAGAGGGACCTATTTCCTACCAAAGTAGTTGAAAATAGGCTGAAGTCCACTAGAGTGGGGGCGTAGTCAAAGGACTACGACTTGTTTAAGGAGCACCGCATGTCAATTCGACTCGGAGATGTGGCCCCGGACTTTACCGCCGAGACCACCGAAGGAACCGTTTCATTTCACGACTGGCTTGGCGACAGCTGGGGCATTTTGTTCAGTCACCCCAAAGACTTCACCCCAGTGTGCACCACTGAGCTCGGTGGTTTCGCTGCGCGTAAGGGAGACTTCGACAAGCGCAACACGAAACTAATTGCCGTTTCGGTTGACAACGTCGAAAGCCACAACCGTTGGAAGAGCGACATTGGCGAAACCCAAGGTACGCCGCTTAACTTTCCAATTATCGGTGACGAAACAAAGAATGTTTCGAACCTGTACGACATGATTCACCCCAACGCCAGCGACACCATGACTGTTCGCTCGGTGTTCGTGGTTGGACCAGACAAAAAGGTCAAGCTCACCTTGACCTACCCCGCTTCGACTGGTCGCAATGTCGACGAGGTGTTGCGAGTGCTTGACTCACTGCAGTTGAGCGCCGCCTACCCGGTGGCCACCCCGCTTAACTGGAAGGACGGCGAGGATGTCATCGTGGCGCTTTCGGTCAGCGACGAAGAAGCTAAGACTAAGTTCCCCAAGGGCTTTCGCAAGGTGAAAGATTACTTGCGCTTTACTCCTCAGCCCAACAAATAATTTGAGCTGAAGAAAAGTGGCGGCCACCTTCGGGTGGCCGCTTTTTTATTTGGCCGGTGCGGACGTAAACAGGTGCTGGCGATAGAAAGCAAGTTCTGCGATTGAGGCCTTGATGTCATCAAGCGCTCGGTGAGTCGTTTCTTTGTCCTCGGCCTGTGCGAGCACCTCGGGAAACCAGCGCTTGGCCAGCTCTTTTATGGTCGAGACGTCAACGTTGCGGTAGTGCAGGTAGGCCTCGAGTTCGGGCATGTACTCCTGGAGGAATCGACGATCGGTGCCTATTGAATTCCCGCACAGGGGAATGGTGCGGGCTTCTGTCACGTGCTCTTTGATGAAGGCCAAAGTTTGAGATTGGGCCTCGGAAAGTGTGAGCGTCGACGCGACAATCTCTGGCAACAGCCCCGACTTTGTGTGCATCGCCGTGACGAACTCGCCCATATGCGCCAGTTCGGCCTCGCTGGCGTGAATCACCAGGTCGGGCCCTTCGGCGATGATCTGAAGTTGGTCGTCGGTAATAAGAGTGGCGATTTCCACGATGACATGCTTGTCGGGCTCCAACCCAGTCATCTCGAGATCCATCCACACAAGCACCTTCTGAGGTTACTCAGCGAGGGCGCACGGTTGGTATCGTTGGCGCATGGAATTACCCGTCACCGTTCTCCACCCTGATGCCGTCGTACCCTCCTACGCCACCGAAGGCGATGCGGGGAGTGACCTGGTTTCAGTGGCCGAGGTCACCTTGGCTAAAGCCGGCGGGCGAGCGTTAATTCCAACGGGCCTCGCTATCGCCCTGCCATTTGGATATGGCGGATTCGTTCTACCTCGAAGTGGACTCGCGGCGAAGTTCGGCGTGACCGTAGTGAACGCACCAGGCCTTATCGATTCTGGTTACCGCGGTGAACTGAAGGTGGCGCTCGTTAATACGGACCCCGAGAATGACTACACCATCAAGGTGGGTGACCGCGTGGCCCAACTCGTCGTTATGGCGGTGGAACACCTGAATTTTCAAGTAGTAGAGAATCTCCCTGAATCGGCCCGCGGGGCGGGCGGATTTGGATCTACCGGCCACTAGGGCCTAGTGCGAGCCGTAGGGCTTCGGCTACACTAGACACACCACGCGGACGTAGCTCAGTTGGTAGAGCGCGACCTTGCCAAGGTCGAGGTCGCCGGTTCGAGCCCGGTCGTCCGCTCCAGATTGGTGGCATTTTCTGGGCTGGCTCGATTATGATTTTTCCATGAAGAATCCCACTCGCAAACTCTTTAACTCTTCGCGCACTGTGCTCGCCGCTTCATTGGTGATGGCCCTGTCCCTGACGGGAGTAGCTGCGGCCTCGCTCTATGCGGTAGGACCTCCAAAATATCCTTCCTTCGTCACTGCGATGTGTCCACCCGAGCCCACTGGACCACTGGAGGCTGCGCCCACCGCTATTGAAGGTGGCCGCACGGTATCGCTCACCTTCGACGATGGCCCCGGACCGAGCGTGCCGGCGATCATGAATGTTCTTAATACCTATCACATTCGAGCTAGTTGGCTCAATGACGACACCCACTACCCCTCTCTCATGACTCAGGAATTCAACGCTGGATATCTGATGGGCAATCACACTGGAAACCACCACTTGCTGACCGGCCTCACTCTCGGACAGCAGCTGGCTGAAATTGACCGGACTATCGCACGAACCTACGGCCTCACCAAGACCTCTGCTTGTGTGTTTAGGCCCCCGTACGGTGGTTTTGACAACAACACGATCAAGGCCGCCGCACTGCGCAATAGCGGCATGTGGATGTGGAACGACGGAACCGGCGACTTCCTCGCTCAGGGTTCGGGTTCGGCCTACTGGGTCCGCCACATTTGGACCAGTGCCGTTGGCACTGGGTTGAAATTGTCGCACGTGGTTATTCTCCTGCACGACCAGCACCACACCATGCCCGCTACGGTTGCCGCACTGCCAATCATCATTCAACACTTCCTCGCCCACGGCTACACCTTCGTCGACCTCTTAGGTCGCAGTGGTGCTCCGAATACCTGCCCGGGCACCAACCCAGGTCCATTAGCGGGAGCCTCCACCTCAATTACCTCGGGTACCACTCTCGCGAGTGGTGACAGCCGAGTCTCGCCTAATGGTGAATTCACCCTCAAGATGGGTTCCGACGGAAATCTCAGTGTGCGAATCACCGATGGCCGAACACTGTGGTCGACAAACACCGCCGGGCACCCTGGTGCCACCGCGACCTTTACCGGAGATGGAATTTTGAAGGTTAACGATGGAGGAACCACGGTGTGGTCTTCGACCGGCACGGGTGCGACCTCGCTCAACTTGGGCAACAACGGCAACCTGGCCACAATGCAGTCGGGCACCGTGGTATGGCAGTCCAATTCGATCTGGAGCAAAATGCTCTCTGGCGACACTCTGCGAACGGGCTGGAGCGTGTATTCCGCTAACGGGCTGTGCAGCTTGACCCAAACGAGTTCCGGTGCCTTGAGGCTCCGTTCCCCGAACGGCATGACCATTTGGACCAACGGAGTGTCGGCGAGTGCTAGTCCATCGACAGTGATGTCAAGGACTGGTTCATTGATCACGAGCCAATTAGTGGGCGGCGTTTCGAGAGCGGTCTGGAACTCTCAAATGACGATGCACCCTCAGGACTCGATGACGGTGTCGAGCACTGGACACCTCGTGTTCGCCACCTTGGGTGGAACCACCTTCTACCAAACTCCGTAGTCGTAAACTCTTTGCCAACCTCAGTCGTTTCGACGACCATTTGGTAACGTCGAATCGATGTCGTGGAGTCAAATTTTCAGCTTCTGGCTTCTGACCATTTTTATTCTTATTTTGCCTGGGCCCGACTGGGCCTTCATCATCGGATCTGGTTCGCGAGGCCGAAACCTCCTCGCCGCAGTAGGTGGGCTGCTACTGGGCTACTGGTTTGTGATTGTCCTGGTGGCCTTTGGGGTGGCCGCCCTGGTGGCAAAGGTACCCGTCGTACTTGATGTGTTAACCATCGTGGGGGCACTGTACTTGTTTTTTCTCGGTGCGGGATTGGTGCGAAACCCGGCCACGTACGAACAAACGACTGAGCGACGAAGATCTACCGCCAAGTTGTTGTTCGCCAAGGGGTTCGGAGTCAGTGGACTTAACCCGAAGGGACTGCTGTTCTTTTTAGTTCTGTTGCCCCAATTCGCCAAGACCGCCGAACCCTTTCCCCTCTATCTCCAAATTCTTTTACTCGGGGTCGTCTTTACCTGTAGCTTCGTCCCCTTCTATCTCGTGCTGGGCACCTTTAGCGTGACGGCGTTAGCGCGCCGACCCCATCACCTCCAGACTGTTTCACGCGCCTCGGGGGTCGCCATGATTGTGCTGGGCGCGGGCTTGGCCCTGCAGCGTTTTGGCTTTTAGGGCAGGTGGCGGCATCGAAATCGGCTCGAGAGCCAGAGAATTTATGAATAGAAGCGGAATTCCGGTTAGTTCATAGGCTCTAAAAATCCCTGCTTGAGCCCCCAGAATTTCTGGTAATAATAAGTAAGCAAATGTCACAAACGTGACCGTAAGGGGAGAAGTAATGAAGAAGCTTTCATTCATGCGTGGAGCGAGCATCGCTCTTGGAACCGCCAGTCTTGTACTGGCCACCACGGTGAGCGCCGGTGCGGCGAGTACCACGGGTAAATTCAACGCGGCAGCCGCCAAGCTCGTGCCCGCTATGTACAAGGGAACCACCTTGCAGGTCGGTACTGACGCTTCGTATGCGCCGGATGAGTCAATGAGTGGCACGACCATGGTCGGATTTGATGTTGACCTTATTAACGCCATCGCTAAGACTCTGGGAATCACGGTAAACGAGAACAACGTCACCTTTGACAACATTCTTCCTGGGATTGGAACTGGTCGATACGCAATTGGTAACTCCTCATTCACCGACAACGCCACTCGTCAGAAGACCGTTAACTTCGTTGACTACTTCCAGGCTGGCGAAGGTGTTTACGCTAAGGCTGGCGCGAACAAAACATTCAAGGGTTTGAAGTCCTTCTGTGGCTTGAAGGTCGCCGTGGAAACTGGAACTGTTGAAGCCGATGACGCCAAAGCCGTTAAGTGCACGGGCGGAAAAACAGTGACTGTTCAGTCATACTCAACTCAGACTGAGGCCAACGTGGCCGTTTCGTCTGGTCAAGCTGACGTCGGATTCCTCGACAGCCAGATCGCGGGCTACGTCGTGGCACAATCTTCAGGTGCGTTCAAGCTCTTGGGCTCAGCGGTCAATGTCGCTCCCTACGGCATCGCCACCGCTAAGACCGTGGCCGGCAAGAAGTTCGCGAAAGCGATTCAAGCTGCCGTCAAGGTATTGATTAAGAATGGCACCTACAAGGCCATCTTGAAGAAGTACGGCGTTCAGGCGGGGGCATTGAAGTCCAGCCAGATTGTCCTTAACGGCGGACACTAGTTTCATCGCGTAGTACAGAGGTTTTGAAGTGACGACGAACGGGGACATCACCTATCGGGTGGTCCCCGTTCGTCATTACGGTCGTTGGGTGGCCGCCGCCGTGATTGCTGTATTTGGCGCGATGGTCATCCACACGATTTTTTCTAAGGTCCCAACAGGACAAGTTGCCTGTGCCACCACCAATGGTGTGCGCTCTTGTCACGGCGTGATGGAATGGCGCTTTGGCTGGGATGTGGTCTTCCAATACTTCACCTCGCCGCTGATGCTCAGGGGCCTACTCACCACCATTGAGCTCACCCTTATGGCGATGTCCATCGGCATCGTTCTAGGCGTGCTGGTCGCAATTATGCGGCTGTCGCCAAATCGCCTCTTGTCCATTCCGGCCTGGATCTATACCTGGTTCTTCCGGGGCACACCGGTCTACGTGCAATTGCTCTTCTGGTTCAACTTTGCGGCGCTGTACAAGGTACTCGCGGTTGGAGTGCCCTTTGGTAGCGCTCACTTCTTCACCTTCAACACGCTCAGTATCACGGCCTATGTCGCAGCAGTCATTGGACTCGGATTAAACGAAGCGGCGTACATGTCGGAGATTGCCAGAGCTGGTCTGATATCGGTTGACGAAGGACAAATCGAAGCTGCGACCGCTCTAGGTATGACGCGAGCGCAAACGCTACGGCTGGTCATTTTGCCTCAGGCGATGCGAGTAATTTTGCCCCCTACCGGCAACGAAGTGATTTCAATGTTGAAGACGACTTCACTAGCTGCGGGCATTGGAGTGATTGAGCTCACTGGTGCCGCCGAGAATATTTATGCTTCGAACTATAAGGTCATGGACCTGCTCATTTGTGCGAGCCTTTGGTACATCATCATGACCACCGTTCTCTCCATTGGTCAGTACTACATAGAACGTCATTTTGGCCGAGGCGCACTGCGCAATCAGCCCCTCACCCCAATCGAACGGCTACGTCGTGACCTAAAGGGGATTGCCGGCAAGATGCACACCACACGGCCAGGAGTTGTGCGATGACCGAACTAATGGTTGACGCTAGAAATATCGCTAAGCAGTACGGCGCAATTGAGGTACTGAAGAGCGTGAACCTGCAGGTTAAGCGTGGCGAAGTCACCTGCCTGATTGGACCTTCGGGTTCGGGCAAGTCAACGCTCTTGCGATGCATTAACCATCTCGAAAAGCACGATGCCGGAGAGTTGTTCGTCGACGGCGAACTGGTTGGGTACGAGCTAAAGGACAATCGCCTGTTTGAGCGCAAGTCCAGTGAAATTTGCGAGAGCCGTTCAGAGATTGGCATGGTATTCCAACGCTTCAATCTCTTCGCCCACTTGAACGTGCTTGACAACATCACCATTGGCATGATCAGGGTTAAGGGGCTCTCTGAGGATGCGGCAGTAGCCAAGGCCCGTGAATTGCTTCGTCGAGTGGGCTTGGTAAACAAAGAAGCTAGTTACCCTTCGCAGCTTTCGGGTGGGCAGCAACAACGCGTCGCCATCGCGCGAGCCCTCGCCATGGAACCAAAACTGATGCTCTTTGACGAACCCACCTCCGCACTCGACCCCGAACTAGTTGGTGAGGTGCTGGAAGTGATGAAGGACCTAGCCAATTCCGGCATGACCATGATTGTTGTGACGCACGAAATGGGCTTTGCCCGAGAAGTCGCCGATAGCATTTATTTCTTGGATCAAGGAGTGATTGAAGAGAGTGGTGAACCACAGCAAGTTCTCTCAAATCCCCGCTCGGAGAGGCTACAGAACTTTCTGTCGAAAGTTTTGTAGGTCGCTTTAGCGAAACTGGTTCGGAGCTCGTATGCTGCACCCTTCACTAGTCAACTATGTAGCGAGTCGACGTGAAGCCCCCTCTCCTCATTTTTCAACCCTTTCGTATCCCGAACGGCGAGCTGCGAATCGCCGCCGCGCCGAAGAATTGCGTGGGGAACCTGAAGAGATGGCGGAAGTTCGAGAGCTGAAACTTTCCCTCCAGGGCCGTGAGCTTTCCAGCCGCCTCTATATTCCCAAGGGCGATGCAGGCAAGGCTCTCGTTATCTTTTTTCATGGAGGCTCGTTCGTCGAAGGTGATCTAGAAACGCACGACACGCTGGTCCGACGCCTAGCTTCACAAACTTTGATGAGGTTTCTCGCCATTGACTATCGCTTAGCGCCCGAGCACCCTTTTCCGGCGAGCCTCGATGACGCGAGAGACGTCCTGCACTATGTGGACGAAAACATTAGTGAGTTCGCGGATGAACGTTCGCGAATCATCATGATGGGTGATTCAGCCGGGGCCAACCTGGTAGCGGTCACCGGTACTTCAGTGAAGAATTCCGTAGAAAGGCTTTGCGCACAGGTTTTGATTTATCCCACACTTGG
The DNA here is from genome assembly GCA_903830655.1 of uncultured Actinomycetes bacterium. Classification (GTDB taxonomy): domain Bacteria; phylum Actinomycetota; class Acidimicrobiia; order Acidimicrobiales; family RAAP-2; genus RAAP-2. The sequence continues at coordinate 18,987 of CAIKUQ010000069.1, forward strand.
ACCTGAGCTCGTAACGGGTTCTGCCCATGAATTCGGCACAGGTTATCTGTGCGATGTTGATGAATTGCGATACGACTATGCGAGCTACCTCGGGGGATACCACGACCATTCTGACCCTCGAGTCTCACCCTTAATGTCAACCGACCTGCACGATGTCGTACCAACAATTATGGTGATTGCCGAATGCGACCCGCTCCGAGATGAGGGCTTGGCGTATGCCGGCCTCCTCGAACACTTCAACGTTCACGTTGTGTTGCTTGAAGCTAAGGGAATGATTCATAGTTTCATGCGACTGGCTTCAATAATTCCCGAAGCTCGGGCGGACATGGATGACCTTGCACAACACTTACGCCGATTTGTGGGGGATGAAGCGTAAACCACCGAGACTCGGGTAGCCACAGTGAGGTCAACGACGACAGACTGCGCTGTAGCGACAATCAAGGTTTGCCCTTGGCGTCACGGCAATTCTCTAGACTGAGTTCTATGGTGTGGCCACTCGATGAGCACAATGTTGCAACGGGTTTACCCCTAGAAGGCATTCGAGTCCTCGATTTCTCGCGGGTCTTGGCGGGGCCTCTAGTTGGCATGATTCTCGGTGACCTCGGTGCCGACGTCATCAAGGTTGAAGGACCAGAGGGTGACCCAGTTCGCTCACTCAAACCACCGGTGTTTGGCGGAGTTGCGACGTATTACTTGGCGGTGAACCGTCACAAGCGAAATATATCTGCCGATCTTCGTAACGCCAAGACCTTCGCGCACATCTCGCAACTAGTAGCAGAGGCTGATGTGGTTGTGGAGAATTACCTCCCGTCGCAAGTCCGCGCACTAAAAATCGACGAGCTCAGATTGGCCAATCCAGACTGTGTCTGGGTCAGCATTACGCCAGCGACGAGTGGGTCAAAATTGGCCGACCAACCCTCCTTCGATCTTCTGGCCCAAGCGCGCTCAGGCCTTATGGGCGTTACTGGAACCGCTGAGGGAGACCCCACCAAGGTGGGCTCTCCGCTCGCCGATGTAGTGACCGGTCTCTATGGAACAATTGCCGCTCTCGTGGGACTCGTTGCGCGATTAAGCGATCGACCCGGCCGACATTTCGAAGCGCCGCTTTTGGAAAGCACAATGAGCGCTCTCATAAATCAAGCCCAGGGTTATTTAGCGACGGGCGTGAACCCTATGCGTCTAGGTAACGATCACCCGAGTATCGCCCCGTATGGCCCAGTTCGCTCGAGAGACGGACTCTTGCTCCTCGCGGTCGGCACCGATGGCCAGTATGCGAGATTGGTCGAATTGTTAAGTGACCCCGAACTCTCGAGTCATGAGGAGTGGTCGGTAAATGACCAGCGAGTGGTTGACCGAGAAATCCTCACGGGTGAGTTGAATCGGATCTTTGGGGCTAAGAGCACCGATGAGTGGCTGACCGCGCTTGAGCCATCGGGCGTTCCGCACGCTCCAGTTTTAGATGTGGCCGGTGCCTTTAGCCAAGAGGTGATTGTGGATGGGGATTTTGTGTCCGAGAGTGATTCGTCATTTGGAAAGCTGAGGACCATGGGGACACCGTTGCTGATTGATGGCAAGCGTCCACCAGTGAGACAGGGACCGCACCAGTTCGGTGAAGATAACACCGAACTGCTCGATAGCTAAGCGTCTCGTCGCTGCATCAAAATTATTCCGGCGCCCAACGCAGCGGCGCAATACGCAAACAGAATCCCCGTTGCGCTCCACGTGCCAAAGACCGGAGTTCCACTCCTGAGAGCTCCGGTAGTAGATCGCATGGCTTGACCCAACACTGAAGGCTCAAACTTGGTGATGTGGCTTTGCCATGAAGAGGGCAAGAGGAAGACCAAGATAGGCAAAATAAGAAGCAGCGACGTGTAGGTCGAAATCGCCCCGGCTGATTGGCGCAAGACAAGGCCCAGACCCAAGCCGAAGAGCCCCATCAGCATCAAGTACAGCCCACTAAGTAGAACCGCCTGCAAAGTCTTGCCCTGAGAGAGTGAAGGCATGGCGGCAATTGTTCCGTGGAATATCGCGGCTCCGTCAAAATAGGCGATGAAGCTAGCAATTTCTCCTACGACGAAAAGTACCACCGACAAAACTATTGCCTTGGCGGCAATGAGCCGCAGGCGATTTGGCACCGCGGCCAAAGTCGTGCGGATAGAGGTCGAAGAGTATTCCGAAGTGATGAGCAACGCACCAATCACGCCAACGGCGAATTGTGCGAACAAAATGCCGCCCATCGCCACTTGGATGGGGTCAAGCGTGGCGCGCTCGACCGGTGTCATGGTGCTGAGGTGACCCTTGACGGCGAGGCCAATCAAAAGGCCGATACCAATCGTCAAAATCAGCATTATCAGGGTTCCGATGACGGTTGATCGAACACTGCGATATTTGATCCATTCGGATCGCACTACCGCGAACAGTCCAGGGGAGCGAGTCATTATTTAACTTCCTTTGCCGCTTGGGCGTATTCGACCGAATCGTGAGTGAGCTCCATGAAGACCTCTTCGAGCGAAGCCCGTTCTGGAGTCAACTCGTGAACTGCGACGCCAGCGGCGAATGCCAAATCACCAATTTCGGCCGCGCTCATTCCACTCACTCGTATTCCTTCATCATTAATTTCACTGATGCTGGCGTTGGCGCTAAGGAGCGCCTTATTGAGCTTCGTATTATCGGCGGAGCGAACAATCACTGTTCCCGAGGCGTTTTTGGTTAACTCGTCGACGGAACCAGCGGTGATGAATTTGCCTCGACCAATGACTACGATTTGATCGGCGGTAACGGCCATCTCGCTCATGAGGTGCGAAGAAACTAAAACGGTACGCCCCTCGTCGGCGAGCGTGCGGAAAAATTCGCGAATCCAGCGAATCCCTTCGGGATCGAGTCCGTTAACCGGTTCGTCGAAGAGTAAAACGGGCGGGTCCCCGAGCAAGGCACCAGCAATACCCAGACGCTGGCTCATACCAAGCGAGAAATTCCCCGCCCTCTTTTTCGCCACCGAGGCAAGGCCCACAAAGTCGAGCACTTCATCCACGCGAGAGGTGGGAATACCGTTTGAAACCGCCAACGCTAAGAGATGATTGCGTGCTGAACGACCGGGGTGCACCGCCTTGGCATCGAGTAGTGCACCGACCTCACACAGTGGTGCTGAAAGCGAGTGGTAGGACTTGCCGTTAATGAGTGCGCGCCCCTTGGTGGGTTGATCGAGCCCCAGAATGAGGCGCATGGTGGTGGATTTTCCCGAACCGTTGGGCCCCAAGAATCCGGTAATCAAACCGGGTTTCACTTCAAATGAGAGATCATCGACAGCGGTGGTGTCGTTAAAACGTTTAGTTAAATGCTCTACGGAAATCATTCTTATTTCTCTTGGTTCTCGCGACAGGTCGCGCATAATCCACTTAGTGCAACGTGGTGGCGGTCTAGGTTAAAGCCGAACTTCTCTCGAAGCTGTACTTCCATTACATCAAAGGTAGTGGCTGGAATTTCTTGAGTGAGGCCACAGTTGTCACAGACTAAGTGAGCATGGTTTTGCCCTGCGAGGTGGTACACCGCAGCGCTGGCGCCGAGGTGGGAGTGGACCACCAGCCCCAGTTCCTCAAATTCTTCGAGAATCCGGTAGATGGTTGATTGGTTAATTTCGGGCTCAATCGCTCGGACCGCCTGCACAACCTCGTCAACACTGAGGTGCGAGGTACTGCTGATAAGGACCTCCGCTACGGCACGTTTGCCGTTGGTGACCCGGTGGCCACTCTCGCGGATAGTGCAGATGATGTCACTCGCAGACTTGGTTGGGGTGGGCACATTCCCAGCATAGGGTCATAGGGGCGAGTAGCAGGCTCTAGTCTGAAGGTATGAAATCACCCGTTGAAATGGTTTCTCCCGATAAGGCGCTGACTGGCCGGGAAACACCACTCGTTACCAATCGAAATCACCTCTTTTTCAACGCACCTTTTTACGGAGCCGTCCCCGAGGGGATGGAAGCGGCGTACGTGGCGATGGGTTGTTTCTGGGGCGCAGAACGCGCCTTCTTTAACTTGCCCGGTGTGGTGTCAACCAGTGTTGGGTATATGGGTGGCTACACCAAGAATCCAACCTACGAAGAATGCTGTTCGGGACTGACCGGGCACACGGAGACGGTTCGGGTTATCTTCGATCCAACAAAGACTACGTACGCTCGCGTGATTCAACATTTTTTTGAAGGACACGACCCAACTCAAGGAATGCGCCAGGGAGCTGACCGAGGAACGCAGTACCGCAGTGCGGTCTTCTTTGAAACGCCAGAACAGGAACTAGTTGTTCGTGACATTGCCGCCCAGTATGAGAAGCAACTCGGTTCGGCCGGGTATGGTGCTATCACCACCGAAATATCTTCTGCGCGTGAGTACTTCTTCGCCGAGGAGTACCACCAGCAGTACCTCGTGGCCAATCCGAACGGGTATTGCGGAATTGGCGGAACGGGTGTTAGCTGCCCAGTTGGCCTAGGTGCTGTTTAAGCCCTCGGGACAGAAATAACAAGCCCAGTGCAGCACCAAGGACCGAGGCGAGCAACAGTCCGATGGTGATCGCGTTGTAGAGGGTGGTTCCACTTGGAACTATGGCTGAAGCGAACACCAGTGGAACGGTAAAGCCGATTGCGCACAAGAAGCCGACTCCCACCAGCACCGATCCGTGCAGGAGCTCGCTATGTACGCCACCAACGCTCTCGCTCAGTCGCACGCCAACAGCAATTCCAAGGGCCTTTCCCAGCAGGCGAATCAAGAGAATTGAGAGGAGAACCCTTCCAGCTCCCGCCCGAAACAAGGTGGAATTAATGACAATTCCCGTGGCTACGAAGGTAAAGAGGGGCAGTACGAAATAGCTACTGAGGTGGGTCAGTCGTTTCTCGAGCAAGGCTGAACTCTGCCCGGGCCGAGCCCACATTCCAATAAACACCCCAGCGAGGACTGGTTCAATCCCGAAACGTTGACAGAAGATCCACGCTCCAGCGAGGGCTATCCACACCGCCCCCGTGTACCCCTTTCTCCACCACCGCAAAGCGAGAAGGGAAATAGCCAAGGCGCTAGTACCCAGAACCCAATGTTCGAAGGTAACGGGGTGCACAAACTCCAGCGCAATCACGCTACCGACATCGTCGAGCACCGCGAGGGTTAAAACGAAAAGCCGAAGTGAGGCCGGAACGCGCGGGCCCAACAACGTCAGCGCCCCCAGGGTGAGGGCAATATCGGTGGCCATTGGGATTCCCCAGCCGTGCACCATGAGCGAGCTGTGGGTAAGACGCCCGACAATCAAGAGCGGAATCGCAGTACAGGCCATGCCACCAAGTGCGGCAAACAGCGGGGTGGCAAGTGAAGACCAGTTTGCGAGTCGACCAGATTGAATTTCGCGAGCTAATTCAAGACCGATGACCAAAAAGAAGAGAGTCAATAAAAGATTGAGCGTGATTGCGTGCAGCGAATCAAGGCCCCAACTCTGCAAATTACCTGCGACTTGTCCACGGGTCACATGGCTATAGGTGTTGTTCGAACTTAAACTCCACGTCAATGCGACGACCAGACCAATAAGCATGGTGAGACCCTGACGGTAGGGGGAGTGATGAAATCTATACCGCCGAGTCATGGTTAAAGGCTAGTGAACTCTGGAAGTAACCGTGCTTATAGAATGGACGAAACTAACGAAGGCACTGACTTGACCAAGACCATTTCAAAGAGAGAACTGAATTGGATTCTCAGTGCGTTGATGTTGGGCATGCTGCTCGCCGCGCTTGACGGAACGATTGTTTCCACCGCCCTGCCGACGATTGTGGGAGAACTCCATGGAGCCAACCACCTCAGTTGGGTCGTGGTCTCATACCTGCTCGCCTCGACCGTATCGACTCCCTTATGGGGCAAATTAGGCGATCTACACGGACGTAAAAAGTACTTCCAATCAGCAATCCTCATTTTTCTACTTGGTTCAGTCCTCTCGGGGCTAGCCAATTCAATGCTGTTTTTAATCTTGGCCCGGGCGCTGCAGGGCTTAGGGGGTGGTGGACTAATGGTTGGCGCCCAGGCAGTTATTGCTGATGTTGTTTCACCAAAAGAACGGGGACGGTACTCGGGTCTGTTTGGCGGAGTCTTCGGTGCAGCGACGGTGTTGGGACCGTTGCTTGGTGGTTTTGTTGTGGATAACTTGTCCTGGCGCTGGATTTTCTACATCAACATCCCCTTTGGCGCAATCGCTCTCTTGGTCACCGCCATTGCGCTCCCGGCCGATGCGCAACGGCGCCACCACGTTATTGACTACCTCGGAACCGCTGTACTGACGGTATCGGCGTCATGCCTCATTCTCTTTACCTCACTCGGTGGTTCATCCGAGGCCTGGGGATCACCTCGTTCACTGCTATTTATCTTCACCGGAGTGGCGTTGTCAGTCGTGTTTGTTTTTGTGGAGCGTAATGCGGTCGAACCAATTTTGCCACCACACCTCTTTGCCAATAGGGTCTTCTCATCGGCTTCGGCGATTGGGTTTGTTGTCGGCTTCGCGATGTTTGGCGCTATGACCTTCTTGCCTGTCTTCTTCCAGGAGGTGCGGGGAGTGAGCCCTACCGCATCGGGAATGCGACTGTTGCCAATGATGATTGGGCTCTTCGGAGCTTCGATTGTGGTGGGTCAGTTGGTCTCAAAGGGTAGGAAGTACCGGCAGTTCCCAATCATGGGCTGCGCGGTTATGACCGTTGGGTTGGCGCTGCTATCGACTATCTCCGTCGCCACCTCGAGTTGGCTCATGGCGTTATACATGTTTATTTTAGGGGCGGGAATTGGCATGGTCATGCAGATTTTGATTGTGGCCGTGCAAAATGCTGTCGACCCCGCTGATATTGGAGCGGGAACAGCGGGCAGCAACTTCTTTCGGTCGATTGGCGGCTCTTTTGGTACGGCGATCTTTGGCGCTCTCTACATCAATGAGTTGCCACGGCAACTGGCTAAGGGATTCCACGGGGTAATTCCTGCGGGCTTGGGCCAGAGTCCCGCTCGCTGGACGCCGAAGCTACTTGCCCAATTGCCTCCCGCAACTCTGCAGGTAATTTTGCACGCCATAAGTGCATCGATTGACTCGATCTATCGTTGGGCGGTGCCGATAGCCGCCCTGGCACTCCTGCTCTCCTTGAGGCTTCCCGAGGTGTCACTGCGTTCGAGCGCCCACCATGTGGGCGAAGAAATCCCAATGTCCACGGGCGAGTAGTGGCGTAAAAGTGGTTGGGCTTTTGATTTTGGGCGATACAGTAGGAATAGGAGGGGCCAATGCCATTGAGTGAACACGAACAGCGCGTTCTTGCCGAACTTGAAGAGTCCCTCACCCGGCTGGACCCCCAATTAGCTAAGAGCGCCCACGATAAAAACGTCTACGTGCACGCTGGCCGGCGGGTTCGTCAGTCAATTGTCGGGTTCGTCGCCGGCCTCATTGTTCTCGTTCTCTATTTCTCACGCAACATTTGGCTCGGGCTTCTGGGCGTTGCCGTTATGTTTCTCTCTGCAATCTTGCTCGAGCGCAACGTGCGCCTTTTAGGCAAGGCTTCGTGGCGCGACGTTACCCGTCGTGCGGCAGCAGATGATGTCGTGGCTCCAGTTGGAGCCCGCACCGCATTATTTCGCGACTGGTTGTCGCGTTACCGCCACAAAACCCAGTGAGTAGTACCAGAGCGCGGTTGCGCGCTCCTGGTCCTCTCCACGTGGCACCGGTGGTCGTTCGCCATCTCCTCACGCACCCAGGCGACAGCGCGGTGGTGCTCAGTGCAGCGTGGTACTTACGCCGCCGGGGCTGGTGGCGACACGCCCCGTTCCTGCCACTGCCCGGTCCGCAGTATTGGCACTTTCGCATGACGACTCTGAATGGATCAACGGAGGTAAAGCCGAACGCCGAAGAGATCGTGGCGGCCGCTCGATGGGCTAAGGCTCAACGGGTGGCGAGGTAACTCATGGCGCGGGTGCTCTTGCTGAACGCGACCTACGAGCCTCTTCAGCTCGTCAGTGAACGCCGCGCGGTGGTTTTGATGTTGGCCGGGAGGGCGGAGCCCATTGTGATTCCCGAGCAGCCGTCACTCATGCATTCGGCCACTTTGACCGTAGAAATTCCAGCGATTGTGCGCCTTCACGAGATGGTCAAACTTCCGAGCAAGGTTCGAACCCCGCCTCTCACTCGGCGTTCACTCCTACTTCGTGACGGACATCGCTGCGCCTACTGCCTCGAATTAGCCGACACCATTGACCACGTAGTGCCTCGGAGTCGAGGGGGCAAGCACGAGTGGACCAACGTTGTGGCGGCGTGTCGACGGCACAACATGCAAAAGGGTGATCGCTTGCTGGAAGAAATTGGCTGGAGCATGCACTTCGAGCCGCGAGTACCCGATGGGCCGTGGTGGCGATGGCGCCATCTTTCTGATCCAGATCCCCTATGGGCCCCGTACCTCCCACGAGCTTCATGAGCGAAGTCGAAGAGCTGTACGAATACGAAGTTTTGCGGACAATCCTCCAGCCAACAATGTTTGTGGTTCGCACCCAGGCGCCGGTTATTGTCCTGGGTTCGATGCAAGACCGGGACTTATTAATCAGCGAGTTGGAATTTGAAGTTCGCCGCCGACGCGGTGGCGGGGGAATGGTCTTGCTGCAACCAGACGATCTCTGGGTCGATTGGTGGATTCCCGCTGATGATCAGCGATGGCGCCAAGACGTGCATCAAAGTTCCCATCAAGCGGGATTGTGGTGGAAAGAGGCGCTGTTGGGAGCTGGTCTTGAGACCCACCTTCACGACGGAGGGGTCGAAGGCGACGAAGTGGCCCGAGTGCTCTGTTTTGCGGGCAAGGGCCCGGGCGAGCTCTTTTACGAAGATCGCAAACTCGTTGGGGTGACCCAATGGAGAGTGCGCGAGGGGGTCTTCCTCTCCACCGTGCTCCACCAGCAACCCAGTGACTACCTAGCTGGCGCTCTCGTAACTCCCAGCCCGGTTATTACTGAGGCGATTGCCCACCACACTGCGGGTACGGCAGGCCTGCGCGATGGTGAGTCGATCATTCAGAATCTGAGAGAACTTTCAGGTCCCTGGCAGTATCGGCAGTTACTCCTAACCGCCTAAAAACCCCAATTTTTCAACGAAACACCGGTCTTTCGAGGCCGGTGTTTTCCTTTTCTAGGGCTCTGTGGGGCGAGAAATGGCACAAAGTGGGCTTTGGTGGAGAGAAATGGAGCAAAGTGGGCTAGGGTGGAACGCAGTGGAGAGCGACCAGAAGGGGGAGCAATGTCAAAGTTTGTAGGCCGATATCAACACTCCCTCGATGACAAGGGCCGCCTCATTCTTCCCGCCAAGTTTCGCTTCGGCTTTGAACGTGGAGGAAACCTTTCCCCGCAGATCGACGGATGCATTGGCCTCTGGGACCAAGGTGGTTTTCAGCGCCAAGTTTCTCAGCGTGAATCTGTCGTCAATGAAGGCGACAAGACCGCACGTAACAAAGCTCGTTACTGGGCATCACTCTCTCGCGAGATCGAATTTGACAAACAGGGACGCTTTGTACTGCCGGTCGACATTCGTGACTACGCGAGCATTACCGCTGAAGTAATTATCGTCGGCGCGCTCGATCACATTGAACTGTGGGACCCAACTTTGTTTGCCGATGTCGTTGACGGCGCGAGTGAGGCCTTCAAGGCAGGACAGTAAGGAGTGAGAAACGCAAATCAACAATTTCGACCTAGGGGCATGCGCAGCCTGGCAACTGTGGCGCACGAACGAGGATTCTCCTCCGCCATCTCGTTCGTGCGCCCGGTTGAAAGGCTGCAGATGAACCAAGGTAATTACCATCAGCCGGTCCTCGAAAAGGAGATAACCGAACTCTTAGCTAGCCAAGAGGCTGGCGTAGTTATTGACGCAACTTTGGGTGGTGGTGGACACGCCGCCGCACTACTCGCGCGTGCCCCACAGATTCGTGTTTTAGGAATTGACCGTGATAACGCAGCGCACACCGCTGCCACCGAACGCCTAAGCGAATTTGGTGATCGAGTGCGCATGGTCAAGGCCACTTTTGCAGAAATGGAAACGGTAGTAGCCCAAGCCGCTGAGTGGATAGGTGGCGCACCCATCGTTGGAGTGTTGTTGGACCTAGGTGTGTCCTCACGCCAGCTCGATGACGTTACTCGGGGCTTTTCTTTCCGCGCTGATGCGCCACTCGACATGCGAATGGACCCAACTTCAGGTGAGAGTGCCGCGCAGTACATTGCCCGGGTAGATGTTCACGAACTCGTCTCCATTCTGCGTGAAAATGGTGAAAGTCGCTTCGCGGGAGCCATCGCTCATTCGATGAAGCGCGCTCTGCCGACCACGACAGATGAACTTACCGCCTCCGTAGAAGCCGCGGTTCCAATGGCGGCTCGTCGACGCGGTCACGTCGCCACGCGGGCATTCCAGGCCCTGCGCATTGCTGTGAATGGTGAAGCCGAGCAACTGGTCACCGGATTGGCAGCCTCAATCAATCTCTTGTCGATTGGCGGAGTAGTGGTTGTTATCTCCTATCACTCGGGTGAAGATCGCGTTGTCAAGGAAATTCTTCACCAGGCTCACACGGGGGGTTGCAAGTGCCCAGTGGCTCTGGGCTGCGTGTGTGGAGCGGTCCAGCGCGTCGAGGTATTTAAGGCGTCAGCGATTCTTCCTTCAGTCGCTGAATCGGAAACAAATCCACGTGCGCGTTCAGCGCGACTTCGTATTGCGAGAAAAGTTTCGCAATGAGCACGATGCCACTGCCTCGTCGTGAAATTTCAACACGGCCGTCTCGTCACCCGCGCGCAGTTCCAGCACCAACGCCTACTCGTTTGCCGGTTAAGTCATCGAGCCCCCGAGTTCGTCGAAGCTCACCTCTGCTTCGTGCTCTCGTTATCTTTGGCATCGCCATTGTTCTCGTGGTATCGGGAACCTTGGTGGTGGGACGTGAGCAACTGCAGTTGCACCAATTGCAATATCAGCTGCAGCAAGAACAATCAAAGTTTGCCCTTTCGGTGAATACTGTTTCAGCGCTCTCAGCTCCCGCGCAGATCACGGCCCACGCCAGTTCGCTGCATCTCGTGGCGCCAAAGGTGGTGACGCAAATACTGTCAGTCTCTCTGCTCACCCCCGTGCCAATGCCTCACTTCACTCGTCCGGTCATTGAAATTTCAAGGACCCACCGATGACCACTGGATACCCGAGCGCCCATTCGCGCCCTGGCTCGCGTTCGACGAATCGAGCCGGCGGGGAAAGGCGAAGCCTTCGTCGGATAGCGGGTATCCAAGTTGTGTTTCTCCTTATCTTTATTGCGTTGATTGTCCGCCTAGTCACCCTTGATGTTCTGAATCATTCCTTTTGGGCTAAGTCCTCAGTGGCGCAATTTCGCAGCACACTCACTACCAAAGCACTGCGCGCGGGTATTTATGACCGTAATGGTTTGACCATCGCCGTGTCCCGTCCTACCGCTCTGGTGCTTGCCGACAATTTTCAAATCAAAGATCCGCTCAAGGAGGCTCGGGCTCTTTCCCCACTCGTCCATATTCCTGTTGAAAAGCTTCGTGCCATGCTTTCAACTCACAACGGGTATGTTCCCGTTACCCACTCGCTCAATCTCGATCAGGGGCGGCACATTGCCAGCTTGAACTTTCATGGCATCGTCGTACAAAATTCTTCGATGCGTAGCTACCCGCAAGGCACTATTGCGCAATCGCTCATCGGGGGCCTTGACTCGCAAGGTTTGGGAAATGCCGGCATTGAACTAGCCAGCAACTCGACTCTGGCTGGGCAGAATGGCGTCAGCCGCTTGTTTGTCACGCCTTCGGGCGTGGCTATCCCCGGCGAGACCGCCACGGTGATTAAAAAAGCTGTTGCGGGCACCGGGCTGGAACTCACGATTGATTCATCGTTGCAATACGTCACTGAACAAAACCTCGCCCAAGCAATTAACTCGACGCACGCGGTGAGTGGCGTTGCAATTGTGATGGACGTTAAAACTGGTGAGATTCTGGCGAACGCATCTCTCGTCAACACCAGAGTTAATCCTGGTGTCCTGGGAAAGATTCCAACTTGGCAGAAGAATATTGGCGTTGGGGGAGTACAGGCCTCGATCAATAACCTGGCCTTCACTTCCGCCTACGAACCCGGTTCAGTGTTCAAGGTTGTGACCTTTTCCGCGGCGCTGGCCCAAGGAACGATCAACGCAAATACACCCTTTACGGTGCCGGGCCACATTGTGGTTGGCACGCGCAAGTTTCATGACGCAGAAGCACATGGCACCTTGCACCTCACCGCAACCCAGATTCTCGCTCAGAGTTCAAACATAGGTACCTACCTCGTCGGCAAGACGATTGGTAAGAATGCAATTTTGGCGGCTGTCCAGCGATTTGGATTTGGACTACCCACCGGGCTCGCTTTCCCCGGCGAAACCCGCGGTCTGGTAGTTAACGCCGCTAACTACTACGCCTCAGACAACGTGGCGCTGCCGATTGGCCAGGTAGATGCGGTACCTCCGATTCAAGTGCTTGATGCCTATAACGCAATCGCAAACGGAGGCGTGTTCGTATCGCCAAAGTTGGTGCGTGGATACGTTTACCCAAATGGTTCGATGAAATCAACTCCCAAAAGCGCCAAGCGCCGAGTGCTGTCAGCAAGTGTGGACCAGACTATGATTCAGATGCTTGAACAGGTAGTGCTCGCGGGAACTGGTTCAAACGCCATTATCCCGGGCTACCTCGTGGCTGGTAAAACCGGAACGGCCACCATACCGACCCCGGGTAAAGACACCCTGCTCGCACACGCCTATAACGCGACCTTCGTAGGTTTCGCTCCAGCTAACCACCCCGTCCTTTCAATGATTGTGATTGTGCAACGTCCCCAGACCACCATTTTTGGAGGCGCGGTTGCGGCGCCAGTATTTAAAGCGGTGATGGGGTATGCACTGCGCCACTACGGAATTCCCTCCTCGGGAGTTTCGCAGAAGCCACTCACCGGCAAAACGAATATTTCGTCGGATGTGACCTGATGCGCCTTATCGAAGTACTGTCCAACATTGAACTCGATGGCGCGATTGCATCAATCGATGTAGCTCGAGTAGAGATCGACTCACGGGAGTGCGCGCCCGGCACATTGTTTTTTGGCCTACCCGGTACCCAGGCCGATGGGGCCTCCTACGCGCAGGCCGCAGTTGCGAATGGAGCCGTGTGCGTAGTAGCCACGCACACGGTTGATGGACTTTCCGTCCCAGTAATTGTGGTGAGGGCTGAAGATATTTTTCGCGAGTGCACGTTGGCGGCCAGTGCGATCGTTGGTGAAGCGCAACGTGATGTTTCGCTGGTCGGAATCACCGGTACCAACGCCAAGACGAGTGTCGCCACCTTGGTGTCGGAATTGGCCCAAGCGATTGGTTGGAATGGCGCCAGTATCGGGACCTTGACGAACGCGCGAACCACCCCGGCCGCGCCTGAGTTGTTGCGGACCATCAAACAGATGACGTCGCATTTTGCCTCAACGACCCGTTCAGTTCTGGCACTCGAAGTTTCGAGTCACGCACTTGATCAGCAACGAATCGAGGGCCTACATTTCCAGATTGCGGCCTTTACCAATCTGAGCCACGATCATCTTGACTATCACCGCGACATGGAGAGTTACTTTAAAGCTAAGGCCCTTCTTTTCCGATCGACTATGGCCGACGAGGCAATGGTCTGGACCGATGATCCCTACGGGGAGCGCCTCGCTGAAAGTCTCGAAATACCGGTCGAACGAGTTTCGCGAGGAGACGCATCGGGCATTTGCCTGTCACTAAATTCCACCGAATTTCTTTGGCGCGGCAATCGGGTACACACACCGTTGATTGGTTCTTACAATGTCGACAATCTCTTGATGGCCCTCGCAATCATGCGAATGCTGGGCGCCGATGAAAAAGACCTCGCCAACGCCGCGTCTACATTGCTGCCCGTTCCGGGGCGATTCCAAGTGTTGCAAAATCGCGGAATTTCCGCGGTGGTGGACTACGCCCATACGCCCGCTGGCTTGCGGCGTCTTCTATTGGACATTCATGAAATCAACCCGCAGGGCCGGTTAGTCACAGTCTTTGGGTGTGGCGGAGACCGTGACCACGCTAAGCGAAGCACCATGGGTCAAGTCGCAACTGAATTGTCCGATGCGGTGGTGATCACCTCGGATAACCCTCGTTTCGAAGACCCAAATGCGATAATTGATGAGGTTGTAAAGGACCTGTCGACGCAATCCAATTGGCAACGGCAAGTAGACCGACGAGAGGCTATTAAAACAGCGGTTGGAATGCTCGAAGAGGGTGATGTACTCGTGGTTGCCGGTAAGGGTCATGAAAAAACCCAAACTGTGGGCAGCGAAGAATTTGAGTTCGATGATTACACGGTTGTTCGAGAATTAATGAAGAGGATTTGATGCTGAGTTTGATGGAATCTGGCGGCGTAGCGTTTCTGCTATCCATTTTTGCCACGCCACTGTGGATTCGTTTCGTCAGTGAACGCTCCATGGGACAACTCATTCGTGATGATGGACCCTCACATCATCATAAAAAAGCCGGTACACCGACGATGGGTGGGGTAGTTATTGTCGCTTCTGCTTTCGTGGGCTATTGCATGGGGCACGTAGGAACCGCGCTGTTCTTCACTCGTTCGGGTGAGTTAGTGATGACCGCAATTTTGGCTTCAGGCCTCTTGGGCTTTATTGATGACTATCTCGCTATTCGTAATAAGCGCAACTTGGGGCTCAACAAACGGGGCAAGATTTTTGGGCAATTAATTATTGCGACGGGCTTTGCCTTTGGTGCGGTGTACTGGGTCCACACGAGTACAAGCTTGTCACTGACGCGCGCTTCATGGCCGGGCATCCCCCTGACGGTGTTTGGTTGGATCCTGTTGGCTATTTTGGTCGTCATTGGAACCTCTAATGCAGTAAATCTCACTGACGGCCTAGACGGCTTGGCCGCCGGCTCTGGAACTTTCGCCTTCGGGGTTCTGGCGATCATCGGGTATTGGCAGTTTCGTCACTACCACCTGTATTTGCTGCACGCCTCACTGGACTTGGGATTGATTGCGGTCGCCATGGTTGGTGCATGCTTGGGGTTTTTATGGTGGAACGCTGCGCCCGCTCGGATCATGATGGGCGACACCGGCTCGCTCGCCATTGGTACGGCCCTAGGTGGGCTCAGCTTGTTGATGAACTTAGACCTCTTGCTGGTGGTCATTGGGGGGTTGTTTGTCGCCGAAACCTTGTCGGTGATACTGCAAGTCATTGGCTTTCGTTTGTTTAAGAAGCGAATTTTTAAGATGGCACCTATTCACCACCACTTTGAGCTCCTCGGCTGGCCGGAGACAACGGTAATCATTCGCTTCTGGATTCTTGCGGGCCTGCTCGCAGCACTCGGCCTTGGTATTTACTACGCCGACTTTGTCCGAATTGCCAGGGTTGTGTGATGCAGCGCACCAATCGTCCGGATGTCTTATTTCAACCTTTCCCAAAGGGGGACTCGCGTGGGCGGATGCTGCTGGCACTAACCGGGATCATGGTTGTTGCCGGCACTGCCTTTGTTGTTTCTGCGAGCGAAGGTCAAACCAGTGCCACCGGCGGAACCCCAACCAGCCTTTTCGTACATTCGGTCGCTTACGCGATACTCGGATTCATCGCCCTCTACGTCGCGAGCAAGGTGCAACTGCAAAAATTATTGAGTCTTTCTTTCCCGTTGATGGTCCTCTCACTCTTTGCATTAGTGGCGGTTGCGAAACATGGCGTGTCCGTTAACGGGGGTCAACGCTGGCTTAATTTAAAGGTCATCGTTTTCCAGCCCTCCGAATTATTCAAGCTGGCTACCGTCCTCTATCTAGGTTGGGTCATCCAGAAATATCACTTAACACTGGGCCGCCTGAGAGACTTTTTAAAGTACTCCGCGCCAGTTCTGGCTGGAGTCGGACTGATTCTTCTCGAACCCGACATGGGGACCTCCTCGATGGTGATCGCTATTGCGCTCACGATGCTCACCGTGGCGGGTCTATCCAGGCGATTCATTCTGTCAATCGGGGCACTGATGGGTGTTGGGCTTGTGGGCTTCGTGGCGCTCAAGTCCTACGCGTGGACTCGGTTAACGAGCTTTTCCTACGCGTGGACTCGGTTCACGAGCTTTTTGCACTTTGGCGAGTTTCAGCAGTCGTTGAACTATCAGATTGACCAATCCAAAATGGCCATAGGTTCTGGAGGAATAAGTGGTCTCGGGTTTGGCCACAGCCGAGCCAAGTGGGGGCTTTTACCGAATCCACATACGGACTTCATCTTTTCGATCCTGGGAGAAGAAATGGGTCTGATTGGCGGGGTACTAGTCATCGTTCTCTTCGCGTGGTTCTTGCTGGTATCGGTGCGCATCGCTGCTCGGTGCACCAATCAGGCGTACCGCTTCGTCGCGATGGGAATCACTGTCTGGATTGCGCTCGAAGCCATTATTAACATCGCCTCGGTGATGGGTTGGTGGGCCGTCACTGGGATTCCACTTCCATTCTTTAGTTATGGTGGAACTTCGCTGATCATGGAGCTGGTAGCGGTAGGAATTCTCTACAACATCGCTAATGATCGCTCAGTTTCAAAAGATCTGGCAATTCGTGAATATCGCAGTGTCCACACCCTGGTTCCACTTCGACGGCCGCACGAAGTAGGCGTAGCTCGCCAACGCCAAGTTCCTACTCACACGACACAGCGCCCCCAACCGAGGTACTAGTGCCAAAGGTACTCATCACTGGTGGTGGCACGGGTGGTCACCTGTACCCAATGCTCGCGATTGCCGACGCCTTGGTTGAAGCGGGTGTCGCTAGTGGGGATATTCGCTTAGTGGGTTCATCACGGGGTGAAGATCGACGAATTTTTGCGGGCACTCCGTACCGCGTTTCTTTGTGGCCGGGTCGAGGAATCCGCCGAGCGTTTTCACTGCGGGCAACACTCGCGAACCTACGCGCACTCAGTGGCATCGCAGTTTCGTTGGTCTATGGAATTATGACTGCTTTAATTTGGAAACCTTCGGTAGTCGTATCCGTAGGTGGCTACGCCTCGCTGCCCATGTCACTTGGCGCCGTGGTCGCGCGGCGCAAGCTGGTACTGGTTGAACTTGACGCCGCGACTGGATTGGCTCAGCGCTTGGTCTTGCGGTTTTGCACCGCTCGCTGCACGGCGTTTGCCAATACGGACCCCCGAGCAATATTTACGGGAGCTCCAATACGCTCTACCTTGGCAAGGACCACCGAACCAGCCCGCTCGGCCGCCAAGCGTTCCGAAACGCCACCGATTGACGTATCGAAAAAAGTTGTCCTCGTGATGACTGGCTCACTTGGCGCAAAGCGAGTAAATGACGCGGTGCTGGAACTCGCGGCCCTTTGGCATGACCGCACCGATGTCGTGCTGATTCACATCACCGGGCGACGAGACTTCGAGCGAGTCAAAGAGCTAACGCCCAAGGGAACATTGGATTACCGAGTCGTTGAATTCGCCGACATGTCGAGAATGTGGCCCGTGGCCGATATCGCGATTTGCCGAGCGGGAGCAACCACGGTGGCGGAACTTGCGGTGGTCGGCGTCCCGGCGATTCTGGTGCCCCTGCCACATTCACCATCAGATCACCAGGGTCAAAATGCCCGCTTACTAGCCGACTCCGGGGCAGCAATTGTTATTGGCGATGACCATGTTTCTGGGGAAACACTACGCAGCGCCCTTGAGCCACTTTTTGAGAACTCGCTGCGCGACACCATGTCGCGCGCCATGGGAGAGATGGGCAAGCCCAACGCGACACGGGACATTGCCGGTGTTCTCATGAAAGTAAGCGCCTCATGAGCCAGCGCGTACACATCATTGGCATTGCGGGCGCGGGCATGAGTGGCGTTGCGCGTTTGCTGGTGGGGCAGGGTTACACGGTGAGTGGCTGTGACTTCGGTTCTTTTTCGGTGCTCGAAGCCCTTGCGGAATCTGGCATTGAGGTATCTATCGAGCATGGCCCGCAGCACCTTGATGGTGTAGATCTCCTGCTCTGGTCTCCGGCCATTCCACCTACTCACCCCGAACGGCTCCGAGCGGCCGAACTCGGAATTGCCAGCATGGACCGTGCGACCTTCCTGGCCAAACTGGGCTCCGAAAATAGATTGATTGGTGTCACCGGCACCCACGGAAAAACGTCCGCCACCTCGATGTTGGCGTGGATCATGCACGAGTCCGAGTTCGAAATGGGCCGATTGCTCGGCGCCGAGGTACGCGGGCTTGGCCCAAATGGCCAGTACGGCCCGGATGGTTTAGTGGTGGAAGTCGACGAAAGTTTTGGCACTTTTTCGCAAGTAGCCCCCGCGGCGCTGGCCCTTTTAAATATTGAAGCAGACCACCTCGATTACTACGGAAATATTCAGGCCCTCGAAACCGCCTTCCAAGAGTTGACGCAGCGAGTGACGGGACCGGTCGTGTACTACAACAATGACCCCGGTGCTCGACGGGTGGGAGACACGCTCGACGGTGCGGTGGGAGTTGGCGCGGGTGGTGATTGGCAGATCGAAGGGATTGAGTTGGATCGCCACACGGCTCATTTTGAGTTGGTGTCTGGCGATAGGTCCATCGCACTTTCGTTACAGGTAACGGGACGTCACAATATTGCCAATGCCGCGGTGGTGGCCGTGTTGGCTCACAAGATTGGCGTGAGCGATGAAGCCATCATTCGAGGCTTGTCAAAGTTCCAGGGCTCCCCACGTCGTTTCGAGTTTCGTGGCGTGCATCGCGGAATGGATATCTATGAAGATTACGCACACTTACCCGGCGAAATTGAAGCCACACTGGCGGCGGCTCGTGACGCAGGCTACGAGCGAGTCGGTGTGGTGTTCCAACCACATCGCATCTCTCGGACCAAAGCGCTGGCCACTGAATTGGCCGCTGCACTAACCAGCGCGGCGTGGGTGGTCGTAACTGATATCTATGACGCCGGCGAGGAGAATGCCGATCAGGTTACGGGCGAACTCGTCGCGGCCCCGTTGCGAGAGCTGCATGGAGAGGTTGTTTACAGTACGGACATGACGACGTTGTGGGAATCACTCTCGGAGCGCTCTGAGGTTGAAGCAATTTTCTTTTTGGGTGCCGGCGACGTGGCGCAAACTATCCGCGGGTTGGAGAACGAATGAGCATCTTCGCAGACCTGATTAGAGCCGGCATCGTGCGTGAAGGCGTGAACATTGGCTCGATGACCACCTATCGGGTGGGGGGCAGCGCCAAGTATTTCGTCGAAATCAATTCGCACGAAATGGCCGCTGAGGTCATTCCGTTGGCCCAGCAAAGCGGCTTACCCCTACTCATGGTGGGGAATGGCTCGAACCTGTTAGTGGCCGATGGCGAACACGAGGTGATTGCCCTGCACGTAAGTGGAGAGCTGGCCGAGTTAACGACAGAGATTGACGGAGAGTCGGTGCGCGTTTTTGCCGGTGCGGGCATGGACTTGCCAATTGCCGCGCGTCGCCTTGGGAGTGAGGGAATCACCGGTTTCGAATGGGCGGTCGGGGTCCCGGGCACCTTTGGCGGTGCGGTGGTGATGAATGCGGGTGGACATGGTTCCGACATGGCGGCTTCAGTGGTCAGTGCGGGTATTTGGCGTGAAGGGCAATACTCGTCGTGGGATAAGTCCGCCCTGGGCTTTGGATATCGGCATAGCTCGGTTCAGCCCACTGACGTAGTTACCGATGTGGTCCTCGAATTGAGAGTTGGCTCCTCCGAAGAATCTAAGGAACGGCTGAGCGAAATTGTCCGTTGGCGTCGAGAGCATCAACCGGGAGGACAAAACGCTGGATCGGTGTTCCGTAATCCAGAGGGTGGCTCGGCCGGAGAACTTATTGAGCGTGCGGGCTTGAAAGGTGAGCGCATCGGGGGAGCGGTCGTATCGACTAAGCACGCAAATTTTATTCAAGTTGAAGACGGGGGCAGTGCCGCAGACGTGGCGGCGTTAATTCAACTTATTCATGACCGCGTACTCGCCGATTCGGGCAATGCATTGCAGAGCGAGAATAGATTTTTCGGATTCGGGCTATCACGATGAGTCGGCGCAAACCCGAGAGCACTTCGCGAAACACCAACGGGCGAAAGGTTGCTCCAGCGAAGAAGCGGCGCCACGATACCCGCGATCAACGATCTTCACCTACAGCGCATCCGGCCCAACCAGCTTCGCAAAGGCCCAAGAAAAGCGTCTCGAAGAAATTGATCCGGCTAGGCGTGACGGCGGTGTTCACCGGTAGTTCGTTCATTATCGGGGGAGCGTGGGTGGCCCACACATCATTCCTGCGCGTCCAGCACGCCTCTGTAGTTGGTGCGCAGCACGAAGATGCGCAGAGCATTTTGCGGCGCTCTGGTCTATTGGCCCACCCCACAATGCTTGGTCTAACCGATCATTCGGTCTTCGCGAACCTGGGCCCATTCCCTTGGGTCACTGCCGTCCAAGTAGAGCGACACTGGCCCAATACGGTGATCATGCGCATCTTCGAAACGCACGCCGTTGCGGTGGCGTATGACTCCCACGGTAAGTTGCGGTATGTCGGCACCCAGGGCCAAAATTTAGGCCCGGCGCCTCTTACCGCAAACTTGCCGACCGTGGCACTGGTGGCTCCGACCAAGTCCTGGCCTTTCCAAAGGAACGGGCTCGGGGCGGTAACGGTGGCACAGGCCGTTCCCGCAAGCTTTGGAAGTCAGATTTCTTACATAAGCGAACAGGCCAATGGCATAATTCGTCTCAGACTCACCACTCCCGTGACCTTTATTCTGGGCCCCGCGATAGATCTCGAAAAAAAGTTCGTGGCCATTGCCTCGGTCATCTCGAACTACACCTTGAGCCCCGGCGAGGTCATTGACGTGACCGTTCCGGGTGAGATTGCGGTAACTCCCGCCAAGGGCTGAATTACCCCTATTTGACCCTAGGGCAGAGGCTGACTAGCCTTTGATAACTTCATAACCGGCGGGGCGCGAAAGTGTCGAGCCAAGAGACTTCAAGGACCACTTATGACACTCAACTCGGCCAGCCACCACGCGATTATCAAGGTATTTGGCGTTGGCGGCGGTGGAGTTAATGCAGTCAACCGAATGATTGCATCTGGTCTACGTAACATTGAATTTATTGCGGCCAATACCGACGCGCAGGCGCTGCTCCTAAGTGACGCCGACATCAAAATGGACATCGGCCGTCAGCTCACTCGCGGACTCGGCGCCGGGGCCAACCCAGAAACGGGTCGTCAAGCTGCCGAAGACCACCGTGCAGAAATCGAAGAGGTCTTACGAGGCACCGACATGTTGTTCATTGCGGCCGGTGAAGGTGGTGGTACCGGTACTGGGGCTGCTCCGGTAGTTGCCGAGGTTGCCAAGGAACTTGGAATTTTGACCATCGGTGTCGTTACTCGTCCCTTCTCCTTTGAAGGTAAGCGGCGGTTGCTGCAAGCCGATCAGGGAATCGAACGGCTACGCCCACTTGTTGACACCTTGATTGTTATTCCTAACGACCGCCTTCAGCAGGTCATTAAGCCTGACACCTCGTTGCTCGATGCGTTCCGCATTGCTGATGACGTTTTGCTCGACGCAGTGCGTGGCGTGACTGAATTAATTACCGTTCCCGGACTTATTAATACTGACTTTGCGGACGTTGACTCAATCATGCGCAATGCTGGTACCGCGATTATGGGAGTTGGCGAATCAACGGGTGAAGCACGCGCGGTAAATGCCGCACGAGCCGCACTCACTTCACCACTGCTCGAAGCTCCGATTGATGGCGCCCGTGGCATTCTCTTGAATATTGTTGGATCGAAGTCAATCACCCTCGATGAAATCATCAAGGCTTCAGAAATGGTCCGCAGCGTGGCGCACCCTGACGTCAACCTGATTTGGGGTTCGGCAATCGATGACGCCCTTGGCGACAAGGTTCGTGTCACGATTATCGCCGCGGGCTTTGACAGTGACGCCCGTCGCTCCACCTCGGCCTCTCCCTTCTTAACCGAAGCACCATCGCTCACGCCTAAGGCTCCCATTGCTGATATCTTTGGCGGCCTCGATGACGGGGGCTTTGACTTTGGTGACGATGACGAAATCCCGCCCTTCCTTCGCTAACGACGAGTATGTTGCGCTAGTTGCCTCGCGGTTAACCGAGGTAAGAGAAAGAATCGCCAAAATTCCATCGGCGTTCGCGTCGCTGGACATCGTCGGTGTCACCAAAACCTTTGGCCCCGAGGCCCCCGAAGCGGCTCTACTCGCAGGACTCAGCGCCGTTGGTGAAAACTACGTGGAAGAACTTGAAGCGAAGCGAACAGCCCTATCTCATTTACCCTTGAGCTGGCACTATCTGGGAGCGTTGCAGAGCAATAAAATCTCTCGCATAGTGGCGGTGGCGGACGTTATTTCGGGTGTGAGTCGCACTAAGGAGATTGACCGTATCGCGAACGCCACGCGAGAGCTGGTGATTGACATACAGGTTGACTTCACTAGTGCTCCCGAACGCAACGGCGCACCCGCTGATGAGGTGGCCCACCTGGTGGCGTACGCCCGTTCCAAGGGTGTTCGCGTTCGTGGTCTCATGACTGTCGCGCCAGTTGGGGCCGGGGCTGAACAGGCCTTTGCCGACACCCGAGCGTTGGCCGACGAATTAGGACTCGACGGGTGCTCAATGGGCATGACCGAGGACCTGGAACTGGCAATAATGGCTGGATCTACGGAACTTCGCCTCGGCCGCGCACTCTTTGGTTCACGAACCGCCCAGTAACTCTCGGACGGTACAATAGTTGCCGGCAGAGAATTAGCAACAGGAGATGTCAATGAAAGAACGCTGGCGTGGTCTATTGGGATTCCTCGGCCTGGTCGCCGACGATCATGGCGATTTTGGTCCAAACTACGGGCGAGAGATTCGTGAGTCGGAAGTTGATGATTCATGGAGCGTTGGCGAACGCCGACCTTCCCCTCAGTCTCGTCCCGTGCCGCGTACTGCTCAGCCAGTGCAACCACCTCGCCCGGCCCAACAGAGTCGCACCATTCCGAGTGTCACCGTTATCGGGGCGCCCAGTGGTGCCCCTCGAATAATGGAGCCAATGAACTCCGTTCGTCGTGGCGCCCCCTCAAACTTCAATCATTCGACCGACCTAGTAGATCTGGCCCCGAAATCAATAAACGACGCCAATCAAATTGTCTTGACCTTACGTGAGAATCGCGCCATTGTCCTTTCGACTGCGGGGATTAGCAAGCAGGCCCAGCAGAGGCTTTTAGACTTCACCTCCGGCTCGGTCTACGCACTGAGGGCAAGTATTAAGAAATTGAGCGATGTGCGCTGGCTTCTGATTCCGCAAGGCCTCGTCATTGACGAGGAATTCATTGAGCGAATCAAATACGCCAACCTTTCGGATGGGCAGTTCTAATGGGTTTCATTCACTTGGCCATCACCCTTTTTGTTTGGTGCTTGATCATTCAAGCTCTCTTAAGCTGGTTTCCGTCGTCGCCCAATTCAACCGGCCTCAATAATTTCAAGAATGCGCTACACACAATCACTTCACCAGTGCTGGGCCCGATTCGCCGAGCAATTCCGCCCGTTCGTTTTGGGGGAGTTGGCGTAGATCTGTCACTACTCATAGCGGTCTTCGGGTTGCAACTAATCAACTCCTTCATCTAACTCGGGGAAAGTAGGCTCATCACATGGAAAATCCAGGCAGCAAACGTAGCGCCATCGATCACCTTGATTCGATCACCTTTAAGGTTGGTCTCAAGGGGTACAGCGTCGACGAAGTCGATGAGTACCTAGAGCGACTCTCGGGCGAAGTCAACCAATTAAAGGACATGGTCTCGCAATTGCGCCAGCAACTACGTGTTGCCCAAGAGCGTGGGGTGAGTGGTCCCGCCACTGGTCAAGTACCCGCCGCCGCACCAGTAGCCGCCGGAGTAATCCAGGTAGGTCGAGTTGCGAGCAGCGCCGAATCTGAAACCGTGACTTCAATGATTTCTATGGCCCAGAAGTTTGTCGAGCAGGCAAAGGTTGATGCCGAGACAAAGGCCCGCGAGATCATGAGCGCCGCACAAGAGCGTTCGCGCGAATTAGTGGCTGAAGCCAAGAGTCGCGCAGAAGATGAAGTGACTCGCCTTAATGGCTTGAAGCAGCGTCTCGGCGAGGATATCGAAACGCTGTCCACTCGCCTTGAAAGCGAGCGTGCTCGCTTGACTACCGTGATAGTCGAGTTTTCCCGCTGGATAGAGGGATCCTTTCAAGTTGCAAAACCCCACACCGGCGAAACCAAGCAAACACCTACTGAGATTGAGGAACCGGTCCTCGAAGCAGAGAGTTTTGTCGCTGATCCACCCGCCCCGTCCCCAGTCACTCAGGCCCAGCCTGTGGTGCCGCCAGCGGCGCCTGCCCCTGGGCCTGCGGCCTCTGAAGAGCGCCACCCACAAAGTGCTTCAGCGGGAGCAACTTGGCCACCAAAACCCGCTGAGCGCCAGCCAACGCTGGACGAGGGTAATCACTAACCACCTAACCCCAGGCTGGTAAGTTTGCGGGCTAAGTAAGCATCTAGGAGTAACCATGTCACCAACCGCTAAAAAAGCCGCTAAAAAAGCCACTAAAAAAGTGGCAACGAAGAAGGCCGTGGCGAAAAAGAGCCACGCCAAGAAGCCAATCGGTAAGAAAACCACGAAGAAGAGGGTTGTGGCCAAGAAGCCCGCACCGAAGAAGAAAACTGCAGCAAAGTCCGCCCCAAAGAAGAGCGCGTCGCAAATAAAGGCCGCGGCCGCTAAGAAAGCGCAGCAACTCAAAGTAGTGGCGGAAAAGAAAAAGCGCCTCGCGGCCCAAGTTGCCGCCAAGAAGGCAAAGGAAGCGAAAGCCGCAAAGCTGCTCAAGGTTAAAAAGGCTAAGGAAGCACAAGCGGCAAGGCTCTTGAAGGCCAAAAAGTTGCGCGAAGCGCAGTTACTCAAAGCAAAGAAACTCCGTGAAGCTAAAGAACTTCAAGCGAAAAGGGCTAAAGAGGCCCAACTCGCTAAAGCCAAGAAGGCACGTGAGGCAGCCGCCCAGGTAGCCGCCAAGCGCGTTGCCGACCGCCTGAAGGCGCAAGCAATTGCTAAGGCAAAGAAGGATCGAGAAATTGCGGCCAAGGCCGCAGCCAAGAAAAAGATTCAAGAGGCCAAGGCCAAGGCGCAAGCGGCGATTAAAGCTAAGCGGGAACGCGAAGTCAAGGCCCGTATTGCTGCTCGCGAGGCTGAGGTTCGTCGTAAGGCCAAGGAAAAGGCCATGGCGGAAGCCAAGAAGCTCCGTGACCAAGAAGCGAAGCGCAAAGCTATTGAAACCGAGAAGCTCCGCAAGCAACGAGAAATTGAGCGTCTAAACAAGGTCGAGGCTGATCGAGTCGCGCGTCGCGAAGCTGAGGAGTTAAAACGTCTCGAAGCGTTAGATCGTAAGAAGAATTCCAAGCCCTACGCCGGTGACAGCGCATTCCTCGAAGAGGTGCGCCAGTTGCTGGTCGCTGAACGCCAAGTGACCGCAGCCCAAGTTGCAGATTCCGACGCCAAAGCTGAAGAGATGCTGGTCGACCGCGAGCGCCTTGAATACGACGATGAGGATGGCTCGAGTGTGGCCTCTGACATCGAACGTGACCAAGCGAAGGAATATGCGTCGCAACTGCGTTTGAAGATTGACGAAATCGATGTAGCCCTTTCTCGAATTGCGGACAGCAGTTACGGTCGCTGTGACGAGTGTTACGAATCAATTGGTCGAGACCGCTTGCGTTTCCAGGTGCCAGTCTTCTTGTGCCTCAAGTGCCGCGCCAACGTTTAAGGATTCGCTGGAATCTCAGCGTTGCCTACATTGCGCTTGTCGTCATCGCGGTTGATGCTGCGGTTAAGGCTTGGTTACGCCGCGATTTGCCGAGTGCTGGATGGCACTTCGGTAGCGAGGTAGCCATAAAGACGCACTACAACTCCGGACTCTCATTTTCGATGAGTTCTGCGAACAGCCTCGTTGTTGCCGTGGTCGCCTTAGCGGTGGCAACAGCAGTGTTGCTGGCCGGCCTGGGGGCCGCCAGAGGGCTGCCGACCGCTGGATTTGGCCTGCTCGTAGGAGGCGGTTTGGCGAACCAAATTGATCGTTTCGCAGCCACGCCTCATGAAGTTACTGATTACGTTGCTATCTCTAGTTTCCCAGTGTTCAATCTGGCTGACGTTGCCGTTACCGTTGGAGTCGTGCTCTTACTGCTGGCGGTAGTCAAAAACAAACGATTGATGGCTCGATGACCGATGATTTCGAACAAGAGAATGTTGCGGGGGAGGAGCTTGATGTCATTATCCCCGGCGCGCTCGAGGGCGTACGCATTGACCGCGCTCTATCTATCCTGACCGGTCTGAGCCGTTCGGAAGCATCAGCAATCCTGGACTCGGGTGTCGTATCCCTTGATGGAAAATTAATCGTGAAGGCTTCAGTCTCGCTTTTGCCTGGACAACATTTGACCGCCATGCTTCCCGCGCCTGACTCAGGCGAAGTCTCGGCAGATAGTTCCGTTCCAGTTGAGGTTGTTTTCGAAGATCGCGATTTCATCATTGTTTCTAAGGCACCGAACCAAGTGGTCCATCCGGGAGCGGGTCAGCGCGAGGGAACGCTCGTAGCGGGTGTCTTGGCAAAATACCCCGAGATGATGGAGCTCGCTCGAATGGGATTGTGTGACCCCATTAGGCCCGGAGTTGTCCACCGTCTTGATAAGGGAACTTCAGGGGTCTTGGCCTTCGCTCGAACTCCGGAAGGCTTTGCGAGTTTGTCTGAACAATTGGCGGACCGTTCGATGGAGCGTATCTACATTGGCATGGTCGAGGGTCATGTCGCCGAGGAGCGAGGGATAGTCGACGCCCCAATTGGCCGGTCCTCGCGAACCCCAACGATGATGTCGGTGCGCAGTGATGGTCGCCCGGCGCGTACTCACTATGAGGTATTGACCCGGATTGACAAACCACACGCCATGAGTTTATTGCGATTGCAACTAGACACCGGACGGACACATCAGATTCGAGTTCACCTGAGCACTATTGGTCATCCAATTGTGAATGATGCGCGCTATGGACACCGCCGTGAACGACGCCTCGACGACGATCGATTTTTCTTGCACTCGCAGTCTCTAGCCTTTGCTCACCCGCGCACGGGAGAGTGGGTGAGTCAGCAGGTGCCACTGCCGGCCGATATTGCCTCTATGGTGCCCGAGGGTATTGAGTTTTAAGCGATTGCGCGGGCGGCCAGTATTGCGGTGTCGCCCTTCAAGGTAGCCAGGGCCTCTTCTTCGGCGCGGCGAACACGACGCACCCCAATGTCTAAGACGGTGGCGGTTGCCTGCAGCGACAGTGGCGTTGTCCCATCGAGTCCAAATCGACGTGTGAGCACATCACGTTGAATTTTGGTGAGCTTCGCCAACGCACCATGGACTTGATTGTCCATCATTGTTTGCTCGACATCGCCCACCCAGTCGCTCTGGCTTGGCGCAACGAGGTCTCCCAAGGTAGTAGCCGAGTCCGCCGAAGCGGGCTGGTCTAGCGAAGCGGTGACACCAGCGAGTCCGCGGAGTCCTTCGCGGACCTCCTTGCTCATGCCGGTGGCTTCGGTCAATTCATCGTCGGTAGGTTTGCGTCCAAAGATGGAAGTGAGCTCTGCGGTAGTTGCCTCAAGGCGCTGGAGCTGCTCGCCAACCTCGAGTGGAATACGAATGGTTCGGCCATGCTGTTGCACGGCACGTTGTAAGGCTTGACGAATCCACCAGGTCGCGTACGTCGAGAACTTAAAACCACGCTCCCAGTCGAATTTTTCGACGGCGCGTAAAAGTCCGAAGACTCCCTCTTGGACGAGGTCGGTCATTTCGACGCCGCGGTCCTGGTAGCGACGGGCCCAGTGAAGGACGAGGCGTAGGTTGGCGGCGACCATCTGCTTTTTGGCCTCTTCGTCGCCGGCGGTCACGCGCTTGGCGAGCTCGACTTGCTCGTCGTAGTTCGGCATGGGGTAGCGATCGAGGTCGCGCATCAACAAACCGAGCATGTCGTTGGTGTTGATGGCCGTACGGCGGGCGTTGGTGTCCTTAGTGGTGTTCATATTTTCTCTATTCTCCAACGGCCCTTAGTGGCCATTTTTCCTATTTCGTTATGTTTATTTTACCACTCGGTTACTTGTTGAAATATGAGAAAAACATAAATTCTGGGACCAGTTACTGCAAATTGTTTGCAATTTGCTTGGCCCCAGATGCACAATTTGCCAGGTGCAAGCCAACAGCTGTGTCCACAAAGAGCCTTCGACCTAGTCAAATGAGCACACTCACCCTCGGGATTACGAACACCGTTCTGGAAAGCAAACAGGGATATTCACTTTTCGTGGCATTCTGTAGGGGTGACAGACTCAACCGCCCCGCTGAATCCTGACGAAGTGCTCGCTCCAGGAGTGGAGAGTGCTGAGGCTGAAAAATTGGGCGTAGAGGGTGAGTCGGATTACATCTCTCAACCCGCCAAGGTAATGCGAATCGGATCGATGGTTAAGTCCCTGCTCGACGAGGCCCGCACCGCAGAGATTGATGACGCTGGCCGGAAACGATTGGGCGAGATTTATTCCCTGTCGATAGAGGAGCTTTCCGGTGCGCTCTCGCCCGATCTCGTAAAAGAGCTTTCTCGTATGGCCCTGCCTTTTAGCGGGAACGTACCGACCGAATCGGAACTCCGTATCGCCCAAGCGCAATTGGTCGGCTGGCTGGAGGGCCTCTTTCATGGGATTCAGGCCTCACTCTTTGCGCAGCAAGCAGCCGCTCAAGCCCAGCTGGAGCAAATGCGCGAACGCTCCTTAAGCCCTGGCCAAAACGTGACTCAGCCAGGAAATTATCTTTAAACAAACCCAGGTGTCACCCGCTGGCACTAGCCTCATCACGATGAATTGCTACGAGCGGGACGAACGGTAATGGCCGAAGAGTTCGTACACCTGCACAACCACACCGAGTATTCGATGCTCGATGGGGCGGCTCGAATCGAAGAGATGGTTGCCGCGGCGAAGGCCGATGGGCAGCGGGCGATCGCCATCACCGACCATGGCAACCTCTACGGGGCGATTGATTTCTATACCGCGGCTAAAAATGCAGATATGAACCCCATCTTGGGGTTTGAGGCGTACATGGTTGACGATCGATATTCGCGTCCCGCACGACGCGGGAAAGATGACGACACCGGCGGTGAAATTGAAGGCGGCAAGAAGGCCTATAACCACCTCACCCTTCTTTGCGAAACCGACAAGGGCTATCGAAACTTGCGAGAGCTTTCCTCCTTGGCGTTTCTCGAGGGCTATTACGTTAAGCCGCGCTTGGACTGGGAGCTCCTTGAGCGTTTTTCCGAGGGCTTGATCGCCACATCCGGGTGCTTGGGTGGAACCGTTCTGCAATCGCTACTCCGAGGGGAATACGAGACTGCGAAAAGTGACGCCGCACGCCTCCAGAGCATCTTTGGCCGAGACAATTTCTTCATTGAAATGCAAGACCACAACATGCCCGAACAGCGCCGCACAAATCCTGACCTCTTAAAAATTGCTAAGGAAATCAACGCACCGCTCTTGGCCACCAACGACCTTCACTACGTGAAGCACTCCGACTACGAGATGCACGACGCATTGTTGTGCGTGGGAACTGGGTCGAGGGTCGCGGATGTTGAGCGATTCAGGTTTGCCAGTGACCAGCACTACTTGAAGACTGCCGCGGAGATGCGGTATCTCTTTCGCGATATTCCCGACGCCTGCGACAACACCCTGCTGATTGCTGAGCGCGCCAATGTCGCCATCGAATTTGACCAGGACGCGTTGCCAGAATTTGTGCTCCCACCCGAGCTCGCAAAACTGCCCCATAAAGAGGGTGCGGCCAAGTACCTCAGTGAACTTTGTTACCGCGGAGCCCATGACCGCTTTGGTCCCACACTCACCGACGAGCAGAATGAGCGCCTGGAGTATGAGCTACGGGTCATCAATGAGATGGGATTCGCCGACTACTTCTTAGTGGTGTGGGATCTCATCAAGTACGCCCGTGACCGAGGGATTCGTGTCGGACCCGGACGTGGCTCGGCGGCGGGATGTTTTATTGCTTACTGCCTGCGCATTGTCGACCTCGACCCCATCCAGTACGGCCTGCTCTTTGAGCGGTTCTTGAACCCTGGCCGCAAATCCATGCCCGACATCGATATGGACTTTGATGAGCGTTACCGCAGTGAAATGATTCGCTACGCCGGCGAGCGTTACGGAGTCGATCACGTGGCTCAAATCGTCACCTTCTCGACGATTAAAGCGCGAG
Organism: uncultured Actinomycetes bacterium; assembly: GCA_903830655.1. Taxonomy (GTDB): domain Bacteria; phylum Actinomycetota; class Acidimicrobiia; order Acidimicrobiales; family RAAP-2; genus RAAP-2. Next base: position 49,310 of record CAIKUQ010000069.1, read on the forward strand.
CGGCGGTGCGCGACGCCGCGCGCGTGCTGGGCTACAGCCCGAAGATCGGTGACAATATTGCCAAAGCCATGCCCCCTTTAGTCTTGGGCCAAGACCTTCCGCTGCAAGCATGTTTTGAAGTGACCGAGGGTTACGAAAAGCGATTTCCCGAGGCTGCGGGTCTGCGCCAAATGTACGCCGACGATGCTGAGGTTAAACACGTTGTTGATACAGCGATGGGTTTTGTCAATAAGCGTCGACAAGCTGGAATTCACGCCGCCGCAGTTGTCATCACTAAAGAACCGGTTATGGAATACGTTCCAGTCTCGCGTAAGAGCTCTAATGGCACCGGTGATGACGCTCCAGTCGTGACGCAGTACGAAATGAACTGGATTGAAAAGCTGGGTCTTCTGAAAATGGACTTTTTAGGTCTGCGCAACCTAGCAATTATTGAGCGCACTCTGGAACATATTGAACGCCGGCACGGAATCAAAGTAGATATTGACAACGTTCCCTTGGATGACCCCAAGGTCTTCGCTCTCTTGCAGCAGGGCAACTCGATGGGAATCTTTCAACTCGAGGGCGACAAGATGCGCCAACTCATGCGACGTTTGGCTCCGACACAATTCGAGGACATTGGCGCACTCGTGGCGCTTTATCGACCAGGTCCACTTTCAGAAAATGTACACAACGACTACGCGGACCGTAAGAATCTCCGCAAGGACGTCACCTACGACCACCCAGACCTCGAGGCGATTCTCGGCGATACGAATGGGCTCATGATCTACCAAGAAGATGTCATGCGCGTGGCCCAAAAGGTGGCGGGCTTTACGATGAGCGAAGCGGATGACCTGCGTAAGGCCTGTTCGAAGAAGGACCGTGAACTCATTCACGCCCAGCGCATTAAGTTCGTCGACGGTACTGACCGCTTAGGTTATGGGCGTGAATTTGGAGAGCGCCTCTTTGACAAAATCGAGCCTTTCGCGGACTACGCCTTCAATAAATCACACGCCTATGGATATGCCCTCATTGCCTACCAAAATGCTTGGCTGAAGGCGAATTACCCCGTTGAGTACATGGCGGCTCTGTTGACATCGTTTGGTGATGACAAAGACAAGGCATCGTCTTACTTAAACGAGGCTCGTCAAATGGGCATACGAGTTAGCGTCCCCAGTGTGAATGATTCCCTCGCGGAATATTCCCCTTCACTGGTGCAAGAGAACGCCATCTTCTACGGCATGGCGGCAATCCGCAACGTTGGCGAATTAGTGGTAGAGATGATTGTCGCCGAACGTGAAGCGGGCGGGCCGTTTAACTCGATTTACGACTTTGTTCGTCGTGTCGACCCCCGAGTTCTCAACCGCCGAACTATGGAATCGCTCATCAAGGCTGGGTCATTCGACTGTCTAAACGTGTCTCGCCAGGGGCTGCTCTTGAAACAAGAGGAACTTGTAAATGTCACCTTGTTGCGGCGCAGAGACCATTCGGCAGGAATCGCGACTCTCTTCGCCTCCTTCGACGAAGATGCGGGGCAAGACTGGTCGGGTACCGATGTGCAAATTAGTGATCTCGAATTTGGGAAGGCTCAGAAGCTTGATTTCGAGCGCGAGATGCTGGGGACATACATTTCCGATCACCCGCTGCGTGGATCGGGTGCGGAGATTGCCAAAATGGTTGACGCGACCTTGGCGCAGATTCGCGAACAGACTGCGCAATTTGGAAGCTCTAATCGGACAGTGACACTGGGTGGAATCATTACTGGAGTCATGGTGAAAACAACCAAGGATGGCAAGCAATTCGCGATCCTTCAGGTCGAAGACCTCACTGGGCATGTGGAGGTCACCGTGGGATCGAAAAAGTTTTCGGAAATGCAAAGCCTGTTGGTAAAGGACTCCGCCGTGGTCTTCACGGCAAGAATTTCTGAGTACGACGAGGATTTGAGAGTTACCGGATTCGAATTTACCCCAATCCAGTTGTCGGACGATATTGGAACCTTGCGCCTGCAGTTCCCTTCCGAGAGAATGACTCAGGAGAATGTGACAATTTTGAAGTCAATTCTCCAGCTCTACCCCGGTCCTTCGCCCGTTGAACTCGTCACCTCTTCGGATGGGAAGGTCTTCCAGTTAGGCCCCGAGTGCAATGTCTCTATTGAGGCTGCCGTGGGGGATATTCGCTCAGAATTTGGGCGCCACGTCATAGTCAACTAGGCCAGTTTTGGGGTGGGCCCCAAAGTCGTAGAATAGAACCTATGGCAATTGACGTCACCACGAAAGACACCACCGCATTAAGCGACGCCGAACTAGCCGAAATGGCTGACTTGTGCGTTGACCGAGACCCCAAGTTTGACATTGGGTTCCTCTCGAAAGAACGTGAAGCATGGGTGCTAGTTACTCAGGCTCGCGAGGGAAATAAACTTCGTGGCTACGCCTACTGCACTCTCGAGCGAATTGGCGGCACTCCCGCGATGCTTATCGGGGTCATGCTGGTCGACCGCAACACCAAGTCTGATGCGACCCTCAAGGCGATTCTCGCCGACCAGTACCGTCGCGCGCTACTGGCCTTTCCAGATGAGGATGTTCTCTTGGGATCACGACTCGCTACTCCCGACGGGTTCCGCGCCTTCTTAGGATTGGAAGATGTTGTTCCTCGAATTGGGTACAAGCCAACGGGTGAAGATCGCGCCTGGGGACGTCGATTGGCTAAGCGCTTTGGTTCTGAAAAGACCCTCGACGAAAAGACCTTCGTCATGACCGCAGCAGAAACGCCAGTTGGGGGTCTCGACTACGTTGCGGCCAAGTCCGTTGTTCCTGAAGGTGCCAGCGCACACTTCAAAGGTGTGAAGACGGCCAAGGGAGACCGTCTCGTTGTTTTCGGTTGGGCTATGGCCGAAGCACTCGCCTCGGGCAAGCTGCCGAAATAATTAGTTTCGGGGCAAAATCCCGAGACAAACCTTGTAGCAGTGACCACCAACGGGGTCGCTGAGCGCCGCCAGAATGTACTGCGGTTTAAATCCCATTGCCACAGCCAGATCTTTACCCGAGAGCGATGCGACTCGAGTAGTTTCCATCATGCGAATGAGGGATGGGTCGTCGCAGAAGAGCCAGATGTCCTCTCCCGCCCAGCCAAAACGCACCCAGGTGGTCCCGTCATCGTCACGGCGTAGTACTTGGGGTCCCCGTTCGGCGCTAATGAGAGCAACGCTCGGACGTTCTCCTCGGAATTCCCAATAGGGGGAGGAAGGGCCCCGGAATCCAAAGAGTTGGCCCTCATTGGGGGTCTTCAGAGTCTCTAACCACTCGCGCATTTTTTTGCCCCGGTAACTTCCAAGGCGCACCGGTAAATCAGACAAGGTGATCGCTTCGGGCTGAGCTAGGTCATCACGTTCGAGAGAGTAAGCCAATTCTCCACGCACGAGGTCAAAGAGGCGCAGGTCTGTTTCAACTCCCGTGGGCCACGGCACTCGCCAACGCACAATGGATTTTGAAGCGACATCAATAACGGTGGTAATGGAATTACTACTGCCGAGAACCACCGCCAACATTGACGAGCCTGGATCGAGATCTACAAAATCACTGTGCGGAGTTTTGTGAACCAGTCGACGATTGATCTTCTCGGGGTTCTTGGATTGAAAAATAGCCATTAGTAGAGCAATTCAATAATCTGCGAATCCAAGTCAGCCCAATTGTTGACGGGGAGTTGGCAGACGCCATTTCGACAAACGTAGGCGAGACCACTTTCGCGCCCCTCCAGCAGGGGGCTAGAACTACTACCAGTGACTAGAACGCTTCGAATCATCGGAGTCAATCGTAGGTGAGAAGAAAGCGAGTTTTCCTCACCGGGAACAACAATTTCAAGTCCTTCGAAGGCAAAACCGGCGGCGCTCACGAGGTCCACAACCTCCATTGGATAGTCCCGCACTACAGAACCGGCAAGGAGGACCATTGATTGTGCCTCACCGAGCAAGGTGGAGTCCCCGCGGATCAGCGCTAGGCGCGCGAGCGCGCGAGTCCAGACCGAATGCGCCGCGGGAACCGCACCATCAAAGAGGTCTTTGGTACGGGCGGGGATATCGCGAACGAGTCGGTCTTGAGAGAAGTAGCCCCTTGGCAAACCACCTTCTTTGCGGTCTTGGAAGTGTTCGTGCACATAGTCAGAAACCCCCAGTGCCCGCGCTGTCCACTCACCATCACCAGTCGCCTCGAAGGCGCTCACGCACGCGTCAATGAGCCAAGCGAGGTCGGCCAATGTCGCTCGAGCTAAACGAGATTCGGTTCGCCACCACCCACTCTCGAAGTGCGAACGAAACAAGCCATTCAAAAGATTGATGCCCTCTTCGCGATGAGAGGTATTGGGGCTGCTCAAGAACGCGCAGGCCAACATCGCGTTCCATTCCAAAATTACCTTTTCATCTCGACCTGGCTGAGGTCGAGCTGCACGAGAAGCGTACAAAGCGCTAGCGACCGACTGGAGATGGGAGGGCGTGCAAAAGGGGCTCGCATCTGGAATTCGAGGAACGCTGCGCCCTTCGAGGTTGCCGTCATTGGTGATTTGCCAGCGTGAACACACCTCAAAAAGGAGATCGTCTTGACCAATTTGGCGCAAAACCTCAGCCACCTCATCTCGAGTCCATGTGATGTGCGAACCCTCAACGCCTGCGGCATCGGCGTCGAGCGAGGATGCGAATCCGGCCTCCACCTTCATTGCTCGTATGACAAAATCGAGCGTCGCTTCCCCCACTTGCGTGAATTCGTCGTTGTGGAAACGCTTCCCCGCGCGAAGGTAGAGCGAGGCCAACTGGGCCTGGTCACAGAGCATTTTTTCAAAGTGGGGGACCGCCCAGAACTCATCAACGCTATAGCGGGCAAATCCGCCATCGAGGTGGTCGTAGAGCCCACCGTGGCTCATCGCCCGCAACGCGTCCTTGGTCAGTTCCATACTTCGAGCATCTTCATGCTCTAAGAGTGCGTTAACGAAACTGGTCCGGGGAAATTTTGGGGCCACGGAGAAACCCCCACGATTAAATCGCTCCGAGAGTTGTTCGATCAATTTGATGCGTATCTCAACGAGATTGGGAGCCTCGGAGACTGGACTAAGGCGGTCAATGAAGGTCACCTCTTCACGCACAGCCCGCGAGAGCTCTTCGGCTTGTTCTTCAATGCGGCTTCGCTCGCTCTTCCACGCTTCACTGAGCGCGTTAACGACCTTGGTAAATCCCGGTTGGCCACCTCGATCGACCGGTGGGAAATAGGTGCCCGCCAAGAAGGGCTTCTTCTCGGGGGTCAAGAACACCGACATCGGCCAGCCCCCGTGGCCACTCATGAGTTGGGTGGCGGCCATGTAAATCGCGTCCACATCAGGCCGCTCCTCGCGGTCGACCTTGATGGGAATGAAATTGGCATTGAGAAGTTGCGCGATGGCGGCGTCCTCAAAGGACTCGTGCGCCATTACGTGACACCAGTGACAAGCCGCATAGCCCACGGAAAGAAAAATGGGCTTGTCGAGTCGAGTGGCCTCGGCGAAGGCTTCCTCACTCCACTCCCACCAGTCGACCGGGTTGTCGGCGTGCTGCGCGAGATAGGCGCTGGATGAATACTGGAGACGATTAGGCACTCAGCGAGCGTAGCCACTGCGAACTGGCTCCGTGGCTCGGTGCGGTCAGGCCCAAAGGCGAGATGACCGCACGCCGGTTACGCCTCGGCGCTGGCTTTGATGGCTATCAATGTGTCGCTGATGCCTTCGATAGCTTCTGTGGTGCGGCGGTCAATGAGCCACTGAGCTTGGTCGCCGTAGGTTTCACGGAAATAGTTGAGACCCGGTTCGAGAAACTCCCAGTACTCGGTGAGCTCGGTACCCGAATCGATTTTGTTGAATCGATATCCCCAACGAATTAGATCGCCTTCGACGAGGAAAGAGAACTCCTTACCGGGATCGGCGATATCGACGAGGCACTCCGTTTCCCAGCTGTCGTAATCGGTTTCATTGCGACCAACAAACCAGGCACCAACTCGAAGACCATCACCTTCTTTCCACCAACTGGCTTTGCAAATTGGGCTCCACTTGCCCATATTCGATAGGTCGGTGATCATGTCGTACAGCACCTCGGGAGTCGCGTTGATCTGAATGGATTCACTGAAAGTCGGGTTAGCCATGCCTTAAGTCTGCCTCATGGATGGTTCTCTAGTGGGCCACCGCGACTACACCGACCTAGGGGTTGAGCATCTGTTGAGCCAACGTCGCGAGAGTACTTCGGCGAATCTTGCCGTTCGAGGTCCTTGGAATCTCCTCCACCTTCAGGAGAAACTTTGGCTTGGCCCACGGGCCAATTTGGGACTGCGCGCTCGCTCCAAGTTCGTCGAGGGTAAGCGGACCATCACTGACCACGACCGCCACGACGGCCTCACCCCACTCGAGGTCTTCGACGGAGGTGATGGCAATCTCAGCCACCCCGGGGTGGGTTCGTAAAGCCTGCTCGAGTTGCTCGGGCCACACCTTCTCGCCCCCCGTCGTGATGACTGAACCTATGCGACCAAAGACCTGCACCCGTCCATCGCTCACAGACCCACCGTCACCGGTGGGAAACCAATCGGCACGCCCGTCGGGACCACTGGCTGAAGGTCGCTCGGCGTTTCGGTACCGACTGAACAGAGTTGGGGAGCGAACGAGGAGTTCGCCGTTGATCTCCGCGACCTCGACTTCGCTGAGCATGTGGCCGTCATAGACAATGCCAGATCCGGTTTCAGTCATACCCCAGGTGGCGATCATGTTGGGGGCCTGGTTCGAGGGTGCCTTGGCGCCACCCACGAGAACGTGGCGATAGCCGGAGAAGTCGGCCCGAGCTACTTGGGCTTGCACGATTGCGATATGGGTGGCACCCTCTTCCGGAGCCGTGGCCAGGTCGCTCGTCCACTGCAAGTGCGCAAAACCAAAGACCGCCCGCATCAGTACCGCCAAGCCACCGATGTGATTCGCCGGGAGGGCGGGTACCCACACGGAATCGGATTCGATGGCTAGGCGCTGTGAGGAAATTCGAGCGCTCGCGAGGAGTGCGTCCCAAGAAAGTTCTGCGGCCTTTGGTTCACCACTCGAACCGGAGGTCAACATCACTAGCCCGATGTCCTCTTCCACCGGAGTGCCACCAATCAGCACTTGTTCACCTGCGGGCCCGTGCAGATGGGTGGCACCCATTTGCAGGGCTTGTTGTTTCTTTAGTTCAGTAGAAACCCGTTGGTCCAGCACACAAAAGGCGGTCCGTGATTCAACGAGTTCGGTGATGGCGTCAAAGAGGCGGGGCTTGAGTTCGAGGTCGAGTGCAACTAATTTGGCCACGGATTAAGGCTAGGCGGACTAGCGTGGTGCGCATGGAAAAGACCGTTATTACCGGTGACCCGATTGACCCCGTAGAACAATTTCGTTCGGCACCGTTGCCGGTCTTTGACCGGATTGGCACCTACGAGGACATCATTCTGGAAGTAGGTGAAGGTGTAGCTCGCATCACCATTAATCGTCCCGAGGTTCGCAACGCTTTTCGCCCCCAAACGATTACCGAACTCTCACACGCATTCACCGTTGCGCGCGACGACATTTCCGTAGGGGTAGTAGTACTGACTGGGGCGGGACCCGATGCTTTCTGTTCCGGGGGTGACCAAAAGATTCGCGGCGATGATGGCTACATCGGTTCTGACCATGTGGCCCAGCAGGGCGTCGGGCGGTTAAATGTGCTCGATCTCCAGCTGCAAATTCGACGATTGCCCAAGCCGGTGATTGCCCAAATAGCTGGCTACGCAATTGGCGGCGGTCACATCTTGCACCTGGTGTGCGATCTTTCTATTGCGGCTACGAATGCTCGATTTGGACAAACCGGCCCCAAGGTTGGTTCCTTTGATGGAGGATATGGTTCATCGTTGCTCGCCAACACGATCGGACTTAAGCGCGCCAAAGAGGTGTGGTTCTTGTGCCGCCAGTACGATGCCCAGCAGGCGCTGGAGTGGGGACTCGTTAATACTGTGGTCGCACTCGAGGATTTAGAACGTGAGACCCTAGCTTGGTGTCGCCAGATTTTGACTCTTTCACCGATGGCGATGCGAATGCTGAAGGCGGGCTTTAACGCCGCCGAAGATGGTCTCGCGGGAGTACAACAACTAGCCGGTGACGCGACGATGCTCTTTTACATGTCCGAAGAGGGGCAAGAGGGACGTAACGCATTCCAAGAACACCGCGCTCCTGATTTCAGTCGATTCCCCAAGAGACCGTGACCGCCCCCTCAACTGCGCTCAAGCGTTGGGTCGCCGCCGCACGTCCACGCACGTTGCCCGCCGCCGCGGTGCCGGTCGCTATTGGTGTGGCGTGTGTTCGCCCACACGCGGTGAACTGGTTGAACACGGCGCTGTGTTTGGTCGTGGCCCTGGCCCTGCAGATTGGTACTAACTACGCAAACGATTACTCCGACGGTGTCCGAGGAACTGACGAGGTGCGAGTTGGCCCCTTTCGTCTGACCGCTTCAAAGATGGTTCCTGCGCGTGCGGTGCGTAACGCCGCTTTTTTTAGTTTTGCCATTGGTGGTGCCGCGGGCATCGTGCTCGCCTCGCGTACCTCGTGGTGGATGCTGGTAATTGGACTTACGGCAGTCGCCGCCGGCTGGTTCTACACCGGAGGTCCCAAGCCCTATGGCTATTACGGTTTCGGTGAACTCTTCGTCTTGATCTACTTCGGCTTTGTCGCAGTGGTCGGCACCGCCTTTGCGCAAACGGCCACTCACGCTGGCGTGAATGGTCTGGGAGTACCCCGAGCCGCATGGCCCCTGGGCTACGCCGCTGGCATGCTCGCGTGCTTGCTGCTCGAAGCAAACAATATGCGCGATATTGACGGTGACCAGTCTTCGGGCAAGAGGACTCTGGCCGCACGCCTCGGACGCCGCAGGGCGGGCTGGCTGTATTGGCTATGCCTGTCGCAGGCCTTCGGTGGATTTCTAGTGACCCGGCACCTGGTAGTTGCCCTCGTGCTGGTGGCGGCCTACACCCCCGCACTGCGACTGGTCTCGGGACCGGCGACGGGGCGTGCACTTCTTCCGCTACTGAAGTCGTCAGCGCGTGCTCAGTTGGTCGTTGGGGCCGTGGCGACGATTGCGCTCACGTTGCACTTCGGAGTTATTTAAAACCGAATAAGGGTTGCGGTTACATCGGGGCGTTCCATATGAGCGGGATGCAACGCATTCTCGATGAGCCAACAAGTTCCTTCTCTCGTAGCCTCAGCCAGGGCGTGCGCTTCAGTGGCGAACTTGGTGTCGAGTGTCCCCGCGAGGGCAATGTAGGGAACGACAATCTCGGCGAGTCTTGCGCCTAGCCATTCTTGCGTCCCGGTTCCCAGTTCTTCGAGTGCGAGAGCAAGGCCCTCGGCATTGCGGCTTCGAGCCTCGGGCGCCTCCGGGGGCAAATTGGCAAACATTGGTTGGGAGAGCCACTCCGCCAAAAAAACCTCACTGCCGACGCGGCGTACATGATCAGCGAGGTCCGCGTCACGAGATCGACGTTCGGTTCGCGCCTGAGCATCTTCGATACCTCGAGTAGCGCCAATGGTGGCGACGCCGTTAATGCGGTGGGGATGCTGCAGAGCGAGGTGCAAGGCAATCCGTGCACCCATCGAGTATCCCGCGATTATGAATGGCTCGTTCGGCAAAATGTCCGCTAGGAGGTTGGCCGCCCGAGGCAAATTTGCCCTGATGTGGGCGTTCTCGCCATGGCCGGGGAGGTCAACGGTCAGAACTTCAAATCTCTCTGTAAGAATGGAGCGGAACTCGGGCGCCGCGTGCTTGGTTTGGGTAAAGCCGTGTAGCCAAACCAGCAGTGGTCCAGTTCCATTTGATTCAAGACCGAGGAGCGTCATTGACTACGAGCGTACCGACTCCGAGCGAGGTGCAGGTCACCTTTGCCGCGACGCTCTTTGATGAATGGTCTCGCTGGGGCCTTTTGGATGTGGTGCTCTGCCCGGGTTCGCGTTCAACTCCGCTGGCCCTCGCCGCGGTGGCAAACCCTTCTCTCAAAGTGCACGTGCGGATTGATGAACGCTCGGCGGGGTTTTTTGCACTAGGTCGAGCCCTCATGACCCGAAGCCCCGTTGCGGTAGTGGTGACCAGTGGGACCGCCGCGGCCGAGCTGCACGCGTGCGTGGCCGAGGCGGACCTCGCTCGAGTGCCGCTCATCATCATCACCGCTGACCGACCCCCCGAGTTGCAGGGCGTGGGCGCTCCCCAGACCATCAACCAACGCCATCTCTTTGGCACCATGGTGCGAGATTTCCTAGACGCTGGGGTACCCACATACGAGTCCGCCGACCAGTGGCGAGGTCACGCGCAGCGTCTGTGGCAGCGCGCTCGTACTGGGCCGGTCCACCTGAACACTCCGTTTCGTGAACCACTAGTGGGCCGCGCCCTCGCGCTCCCCGAAGCGCTCGCGCCACTTCCCGAAGAGGTCGAGCACGAGCACCCACCACTTGATCTCTCCGGCCAGCGAGTGCTCTGTGTGGTTGGTGCCGGAGTAACCAATGAAATCGTTTCGATCTGCCAAGCGCGACATTGGGTCGTAGCCGGTGACGCCACGGCACAAGGAACCCTGCCTCACGTGGACCCCTTATTGCGGTCTGATCATTTTGCCACGGTGATGAGGCCCGACGTTGTTGTGCGAATTGGCGGAATTCCCGCGTCGAAGTTTTTAGCCACTCGAGTCGGTGAATGGAATGTACGCACCATTGGCCTCGAATTCAATGGTCCCATCGCCGATCCAGATCGGGTGATTGGCGAGATTCACCAGGGCCTGCCCGATGACCCATTCAACGAGGTGGGGGACCGCGAGTACTTTGACGCGTGGGTCGCGGCGAGCAAGAGGGTGCAAGAGGAGCTCGCAACCCGCACCGAATGGGACGAGATTGCTCTTGCGCGTTCGGTGACCGCCTTTGCTAATGACCACCAGGTGCCCCTCGTGGTGGGTTCGTCGATGCCCGTTCGAGACATCGAATGGTGGGCGCCCGCACGCACCTCGGCGACCTTTTCGAACCGAGGAGCGAATGGAATCGATGGCGTTGTTTCAACTGCCCTAGGCGTTGCGAGCCAAGGTCGAGCGATTGGCTTTATCGGTGACGTGACCTTCTTGCATGACGTTTCAGCACTGGTGGATGGATTGGGCGAGCACGGCGGAAGTTGTGCGCTCGTTGTCTCAGATAACGGGGGAGGCGGCATATTTTCGTTTCTACCCCAAGCCGGATCCCTGGGCGAACAACAATTCGAAAAGTTATTTGGCACACCCCGTCATCACAACATCGTCAAGGTTGCTCAGTCCTTCGGGCACACCGCCGAGCTCGCCACCACCCAGAGCGAATTGCAGGCGGCCCTCGCTCGAGCGCTGGCCGCGCCGGGGCTCTGCGTTATTGTGACGCCTATGCCTTCTCGCAACGCAAATGTGACGGCGCACGAGACTTTAAATTCGAAGGTCTGCGAACTCGCTCAGGCGCTCGCATGATTGGCGCCGCTTTGCCCAGCTCATTGTGGGCGGCGATACCGATTGCCCTAGCGGCGGGTTTCGTTTCGTTTCTGTCACCCTGTGTGCTGCCACTTCTCCCGGGCTACGTTGCATTCTTGAGTGGTGCGACCAATGGTCTTGATTCCAAGCGGGGACGGGGTCGTGCGATTGCCGGCGCCTTCGCCTTTGTTTTGGGTTTCGCGATTGTCTTCATCAGTTTCGGGGCGGCCTTCGGAAGCTTTGGTGCCACGCTCAAGACATATCAGCGCACTTTGGAAATCTTTTTCGGGGGAGTGACTGTCGTGCTCGGGTTCTTTTTCGCCGGCTGGTGGCCGTCGAAATGGTTGGCCCGTGAAGTGCGCTCGCATCGGCTGCCACGGGCGTCGATAGTTGGGGCCTTCGCCCTGGGCTTTCTGTTCGCTCTGGGTTGGACTCCATGTATCGGACCAACCCTGGCAGCAATTTTGGGGCTAGCGGCCTCTTCGAGTGGCACCACTGCGTGGCGAGGGTCATTCCTGGCCCTTATCTACTGCATTGGTTTAGGGCTCCCATTCATCGTGGCCGCTTTGGCCACCGAGTGGATGGCTCACGCCTCAGCGTGGTTGCGCCGGCGCCAAAAACTTCTCGGTCGCATCGGCGGGGTAATGCTCATCCTCATTGGACTCTGCGAAGTGACCGGTTGGTGGCACACATTTGTTCTGTGGCTGCAAACAACTTTTCCTAGTTCTACATCGTTCCTTTAGGGTCATCTCCTAGACTGAAACTATGAAACTACGAGATGACTGGGAATTTCGCGGTCTAGTTCACCAGGTAACGGATGACGAGATCCTGGATCGGCTGAGTGCCGGTGGCGTTACCGGTTACATCGGATTTGACCCGACCGCGGCCTCTTTGCACTTGGGTTCGCTACTTCAGATTTGCCTACTGCGTCGAATTCAACTCGCGGGCAATCAGCCAATCGCGCTGGCCGGTGGCGGGACCGGACTCATTGGTGACCCCAGCTTTAAGGCCACCGAACGCCCACTTTTGACCCACGAACAGTTGCAGGGCAATATCGAGGGCATCAAAGAACAGCTCGCGCGATTTTTGGACTTCACGCCGGGACCGAGCCAAGCGCTGTTATTAAACAATGCCGATTGGCTCACTACGACACCGCTAACGGATTTTTTGCGGGACGTGGGAAAACACTTCACCGTGAACCAGATGATTGCGAAGGACTCAGTGAAGTCTCGGCTTGATCGAGACGACGTGGGTCTTAGTTTCACGGAGTTTTCCTACATGCTCTTGCAGGCCTATGACTTCTTGCGTTTGAACCTCGACCACAACTGCACCCTGCAAATGGGCGGATCGGACCAGTGGGGCAATATCACCATGGGTACCGAACTGGTGAGAAAGACCACGGGAAAGTCGGCTTCAGGAGTGACCTCTCCGCTCTTGCTGCGCGCGGACGGACAGAAGTTTGGAAAATCCGAAGGGGGAAATGAGCGAGTCTGGCTGGACGCCTCGTTGACCTCGCCATTTCAAATGCACCAGTTCTTGTTGAACGCCGATGATCAGACGGTGCCGGCGCTGCTGCGCTTTTTCACCTTCTTGGACCACGACACGATTCGCTCACTAGATGAGGCCACGGCTAACGCGCCGCAAGAACGTGCAGCGCAGCGCGCTCTGGCCAACGCGGTGGTGGCCTTGGTTCACGGCGAGCAAGCCTCCGCTAACGCTGAGCGCGCGGGAGCCGCCCTATTCGGAGAGGAGATTGCGGCCCTCGATGAGAAAACCTTGCTCGAAGTCGTCGCCGACGCCCCCTCCTCGACTTGGAGTCGAGGAGAAATTGAGAGTGGAGTGGCGATTGGCGACCTCCTAGTTCGCTGCGATCTTGCCGGTTCTAAGGGTGAGGCCAGACGATTCCTGGAGCAAGGTGGCGTCTACGTCAATAACGTCAGAGTCGACGACGGCGCGACGATCGGTGCCGAGTCGTTGTTGCACAACCGCTACATGGTGGTGCGACGAGGGCGCAAGTCTTTGCACCTGGTAATGGTTGGTTGATGAAGCGCATCGCGGTCTTGCTCTGTGCAGGATTGTTGCTCGCGGGCTGTGGTTCAATTAAGGCATCGGTGGCGTTGTCCAATTGGGTGCTGCAATCAAACTTCAAGTCAGCGGTTGGAACCTTTGCCTCCGACAGCGCCATCGCGGCCAACAATCTGCGCAATCCTAAAGCTACGAAAGCAGACCTACACACGGTCTGTGCCGTTCTGTACCTCGACGCTCAGCAGGCTAACTCCTCGCTGCCTACTCCCGACGACCAAGCAACGCAGTTGTTGGGCAAGGCCTATGACTACTTCTCTTCTGCGGCCAATGCTTGTTACGACGCGAGTTCGCTGATGGCGCGGCCAGCGGTGTTGCGTGAATTGTCGAAGGCCACCGCTACATTCTCAGAAGCTACCGCTCGAGTCGCGACAGCCTCAACGCCCTAGTTCGACGGCCGCAGATCGATTTCGAGACGCAGTATTCCCTCGTTGAGCGACGCGGTGGCGTCAGCGAGCATCGCGAAGTCTTGAAAGTCGAGATTGGCCGCCTCAATAAATCTCAGACGCTCGGGCCCCTCCACGGGCGGAAATCCTCGACGTTTTACGGCTTCGGCACGGTCTTGGAAACGCTGAATCATTGCTTGGGGGTCGAAAGTACTCATACCTTGAGACTATTAGTTCATCGTGACGGGCGAGTGAGTAGAATGGATTCCCGACTAGCCAAGCGTCGAGGTCCCTAGAGGTATGTGGGGGCTAGTAAGGAGTTTTTCGTGAAAAAGGGACGCCACCGTCGATTTGTCGAGGCCCGTGAACTGAAGCACAATACCGGTCCACGCGCTCATACTTGTGATGAATGCGGTGCGGTTCCCGAGGACATTCACGCTGAATGGTGCATGGCCGACGAAGACGCCTTCGATGAAATTCTCGGCTCACTGCCGCGAGTTAGTTCGGGCGAAGAGGATCCCCTCGCCGCCGAAGGTTAACCCTTCGAACGAACCGCCGGGTGCGGCAAGCGAACGCCCTTAGGTTGGGTGGCGCGCGCATCGAGGAACGCCAGCAGCATTTCATAGGTTGAATCACCAATCATGGCGATGAGTTCTTCTTTCATGGAGTCAACAACGCGAGTCTTCCCGACAAACGCATCTGGTGTCTCGGTGCACCACCAGTGGAACTCTTCTCCGCCACCGCCCCAATCTCGACGATCCCATTGACGAATACTGGTAACGATGTAACCGTCATCGCGATTCTCGTCGTCACGGCGCAACGGCACCTGCCAGCAAACGTCGGGCTTGAGCGGAATGTAACTTTCTCCAGTGTCCATAGCGAGAACGTGCAGCGCGCAACCAGGGCCACGCTTGAAGCCCGGACGGTTAAGAAAAATGCACGCGTCATCGACGAGTCGCGTCGTCATCTCCCCATTTTTCTTGGTGCGAGTTGTGCCCTTGGCGCCCTTGGCTTTGAACTGCCACTGGTCATCAGTTAAGCGTTTAGCGGCTTTTTCAACACGACGACGATCTTTGTCGTCGACGAAGTGGGCACCGTAACTGCAGCAACCTTGAACGAGCTCGGTGGCATCCTCGGTGAGGACACCTTGGCATCCATTACCGAAAATACAGGTCCAGTTGCTTTCGAGAAAGCTCACGTCAAAACGCCATTCACGCTTGCGCTTGGGGTCTTCAAAGGTAACCCACTCGTGGGCGTCTACGGGGATATTTGTCACGCAGAAAACTTAGTAGGCGCAACACCACCTCGTAGGAACCTTTACACTTGAACTCGTGAGCAGCGAACCCTTTGACATTTTGACCCTGACCGATGAGGCCCGCGAGATGGTTCGAGGCGCCCTGGCTAGTGAGGACCGTAGTAACGAACTCGGCCTCTGGATTGAGGTCACCGGTACCCAGGGCCCCGGCTACTCCTACGACCTGTACTTCTCTGAAGTGGCCCAAGCACCCGAAGGGGCCGCCATCGGCATCGACGGCGACATCACTGTCGTGGTGCCCGCCGCTTCCGTGGAACGACTCCGTGGCGCTCGTCTCGAGTTCGCGAGCGATGGCTTGGTCCTCGTAAATCCCAACCAACCTACGCCCGACGAGATGCACCCCGGCATTCCGGAGGCGATTTTGGCCCACGGAGTGACGGGCGAGCTGGCGACGATTGCTATTCGAGTGCTCGACGAGAGCATCAACCCTTCCATTGCGAGTCACGGTGGGCGCGCAGACTTAGTTGCGCTCGACGAGGGCAATCAGGTGGCCTACATCATGCTCTCGGGTGGCTGCCAAGGGTGCGCCATGAGCCGAATGACCTTGAGCGACGGAATTGAAAAGACACTCCGCGAAGAGATTCCGGTTTTGAAAGAGGTTGTGGACGTTACCGACCACGCTTCGGGCGTCAACCCCTTCTACGCTCACAGTTAGGCGAAGCAACTCCTAGACTTAGGAGATGTTGCGCTTCCTCACCGCCGGCGAGAGCCACGGCCCAAGCCTCACGGTCATCGTCGAGGGACTTCCTTCGGGGCTCGCGATTGATGTCGAGACGATTGGCGACGAATTAGCGCGCCGACGCCTGGGATTTGGGCGGGGGCCACGAATGCGCTTCGAGCGTGATGAACTTCGCATTACCGCTGGCGTGCGCCACGGCCGCACCCTGGGCTCTCCCGTGGCCATTGAGATCATCAATACCGAATGGCCCAAATGGGAAGAGGAGATGTCGGCCGCGCCCGGAGTTCCGACTAAGAAACTTCGCTCACCTCGGCCCGGACATGCGGATCTGGTGGGCATGCAAAAGTACGCCTTTGATGATGCGCGTGACGTGCTCGAACGCTCTAGCGCCCGAGAAACGGCAGCTCGCGTAGCGGCCGGAGCATTGGCCAAGGCTCTGCTGCGCTCAATTGGCGTCGACATTCTCTCGCACGTGGTGCGTATCGGTTCTGTTGTGGCCCCGGCCGAGCATCTCCCCGCCTTTAGCGATCGAGCGGCCATTGACGAATCAGAGGTTCGCTGTGCGACCAAAGAAGTCGAAGAGTTGATGATCGCTGAGATTAAGGCTGCCGCGAAAGAGGGGGATTCTCTCGGAGGAATCGCCGAGGTCGTGGCGTACGGGGTGCCAGTAGGACTTGGATCGTACGTCCACTGGGATCGCAAGCTCGATGGACTCATTGGTCAAGCGCTCTTAAGTATCCAAGCGGTCAAGGGTGTCGAGATTGGCCATGGGTTCACGCAAGCGGGTCAACGCGGTTCGGTAGCCCACGACGCCATCTTCTTTGATGAGTCAGCCGATAACGCCGGTGGTTTTGGCCGACGAAGTGACCACGCCGGTGGATTAGAAGGTGGCGTGAGTTCGGGTGCGCCGCTGGTTGCTCGAGTCGCGATGAAGCCCCTCGCGACCTTGAATCGACCGGTGCTCGAAACTGTCGACCTCGACACTGGTGACTCGAGTGTTTCTTTTAAAGAACGAACCGACGTAACCGCAGTCCCGGCACTGGGGGTGGTCGCCGAAGCGATGGTGGCGTTAGTGCTGGCGAATGAGGCCCTGCGTAAATTCGGAGGCGACTCGGTCGAAGAGTTCACTCGTAACTGCTCGAACTTTCTCGCTAACACCTCTTCAACCTCATCAGCGGCCCGGCCAAAATAAGTGTCACGCGTGGTGCTGGTCGGGTTGCCCGGAACGGGCAAGACAGAAGTAGCCCGCCTGGTGGGCGAGGTCTTGCACGTGGCCTGCGTTGATACCGACGCAGTCCTCGAGGCCAAGCTCCCTGGTGGAGTTGCTGACTATTTGGTGAACTTCGGCGAAGCGCCCTTTCGACAGGAAGAACTGCGAGTGCTGGGCGAAGCCCTCGGCACCGATGTGGTGCTCTCGACTGGAGGGGGAATTGTCGAAACTGAAGCGGCGAGAGGATTATTGATGAGCCAATTTGTCGTGTGGCTGGACGCCTCCGACGAGGTTTTGCTGCCCCGACTGGAAAAGGGAAATCGTCCACTGCTAGGCCAAGATAAGGCCCACGGTTTAGCGGACTTGCGGACCCGTCGCCACGATTTCTATGGACTTGTGAGCGACGCAAAAATTGACTGTTCGGCGGATGCGCAACTCGTCGCCGATGAGGTGTTGCGCCTGGTGAGTACGCGATCATGAACATTCCTGTACATCTCGAAGAGCGCTCGTACGAAATCATCATTGAAGCGGGAGCCCGTAGAAAATTGTCGCAACTCATCGCGCAACTACTCCCCGAAGCGCAGGCTTGCTGCATCGTCACTTCAGAAACTTTGGTGAATGAGCAGTGGTTTGACATTGATTCAGGCATTAACCAGTACACGATTACGGTCTCCGATGGCGAGGAGAGTAAATCCATCGAAGTCCTCGGTCAGGTTCTCGAACAGCTTGCTGAAGCAAAATTGTCAAGACGTGATCTAGTCGTAAGTGTCGGCGGCGGAGCGATCACCGACCTGGCGGGATTCGCCGCGGCCACCTATTTACGGGGTATTGCAGTAATTCACATCCCGACCACCTTGCTGGCTCAAGTGGACGCCGCAATTGGGGGCAAGGTCGGAATAAATCTGGTGGCGGGTAAAAACTTGGCTGGCGCATTTCACCAACCCCGCGCCGTGTTGTGTGACGTGGAGGTAACGGCAACTTTGGCCCCCGAGGAGATTCGAAGTGGTTTAGGTGAGGTGGCCAAATGCTGGTTGCTCGAGGGCAAGAGCGCATCAGAGATTGTTGCAACCTCGCCGCAGGATTTGCTCGAACTGGCTGTGAATTTGAAGGCACGAATTGTCAGCGACGATGAACGTGAGGGTGGGCAACGCGCACTGTTGAACTACGGACACACCTTGGCTCACGCCATCGAAAAGCTCTGCCTCGCGCAGAGCACTCCAATGCGACACGGCGAAGCGGTTGCGATTGGTCTGCGCTTCGCCGTTCGATTGGCCCTGGCTCTAGAGCGCGTTGACAGCGCGGTGGTGGCCGAAACCGACGCAGTAGTCGCGGGCTTTGACCTAGATTTCGCCATCCCCCGAGAGTTTCGTACCACGGATCTCGTGCAAGCAATGAGCCACGACAAGAAGGCTCATCACGACCTAACCTTTGTGTTGCCCGGTCCCACCGGCTTTGGGGTAGTCGCGGGAATTGATCGTGAGATTGTCACGCGAGTACTAGAGGAGTTTCGTAACCATGAGTAAAGAGATACTGCTTTTGTCGGGGCCAAACTTAAATCTGCTCGGCACTCGCTCTCCCGAAATTTATGGGACCGACACCCTCGAGGCCCACGTGGCACGCGCCACCGCGCGCGCAGCAGTCGGGGGATTCCAATTGCGTCACCTCCAATCCAATTTCGAAGGAGTGCTGATTGAGGCCATCCATGAAGCGAGAGGCGTGGCCTCGGGAATTGTGATCAATGCGGGGGCTCTTACGCACACGTCGTGGGCCCTCAACGACGCCCTGGCCACCTTTGCTGGACCCAAGGTAGAAATCCACCTGTCAAATCCGGCGGCGCGCGAGCCCTTTCGACACCTTTCAACTCTTGCGGGCGTGGTGTCGGGTTCGATAGCGGGCTTTGGCCCTCTTAGTTACGAACTCGGTATTGATGCGGTAGTTTCCCTACTCAATCAGTAGGTTCGCCACTTTAGAGCGGGTTGCCTAGAATGGGCAGCGCACAACCTCGAAAGGCACGCCGTTATGGCCACGATCAATACCTCGGATATTAAAAACGGAATTACCATAAAAGTCGATGACGGACTTTTCACGGTCATTGAGTTTCAGCACGTAAAGCCCGGTAAGGGTGGTGCGTTTGTTCGCACCAAACTTCGCAACGCCCGCACCGGTGCTGTGATCGAGCGCACCTACCGCGCTGACGAAAAACTTGAACAAGCCATCATCGACAAGGCCGACACGCAGTACCTCTACCGCGATGGAGATGACTACATCTTCATGGACCAGGCCACCTTTGACCAGGTTCAGGTTTCTTCAAAATCGCTCGGCGAAGCCACGAACTTTCTGAAGGAAACGGGTAAGGCCATGATCGTGAGCCATGACGGTGAAATTATCGGTGTTGAACTACCCGCCTCGGTGGAATTAACCATCGCCGAAACCGAGCCCGGCATCCAAGGGGACCGCGTTTCGGGTGCTCGCAAGCCCGCGACCCTCGAGACGGGATTCGTAGTTCAAGTGCCATTGTTTGTTGGGCCAGGCGAGTTAATCAAGGTTGATACTCGTACCGGCGAATACATGACTCGCGCCTAGTGAGCGAGCTCGGCCAACAGCGACACCGCGCACGAGAACGCGCACTCGAGATTCTGTATGAATCAACCATGAAGGACCGCCCAG
>CAIKUQ010000070.1 GCA_903830655.1 uncultured Actinomycetes bacterium
ACCTTCTTGGTGGCTTTTTTCGCGGCTTTCTTTGCTGGAGCTTTCTTGCCGGACGACTTCACTGCGACGCTCTTCTTAGCCACGACAAACTTCTTAGCCGGCATCAAGTCTTCAGCCCAGTTCTCCAGGAGGTTCTCGGTGTGGGCGAGCTTGCTGGCAAGGTCGTCCTTTTCTTGGCGCTTGACCTGAGACTTCGAAGCGTTGTTGACGTTCTTCTCGCCGCCAATGTAGGCGACAACACCCAGAACGACAAGTGCGATAAGTACTAAAACTGCGATTAGCATATTTCTCCAAAAATTATTGGGCCTCGACCGTATTTCGAGGCTGTTGAAATTGTACTCAACTCAGGGCCGGCAGTTTGCGATAGCGAATCGTGACCGTTTGGCTGAATGAAGTGGCGTTTTAATCAGTAGCCTTTGAGATGTGTTCAAGCGAAAGAATCGAGTACGCGGACTTCTTCGATTCACCCTTCTGGGCCTATTTATCGGTGGTTTTACTGGTGTTTCGCTGGTCTCCGAACTAGTAGTTGCCACTAACCCCCCGGTAAAAGTCCCGCTCGGGCTGAGTTTCGTCAGCACCAATGGACTCCAAACGAGGTTTCAACAATGGGGTGCGCCCACCGCACACTCACTAGTTCTCATTCACGGCGCCTTCGAGTCCAGCGATACCTGGGGCCCGGTTGCCAAGTTGCTAGGCGCCTCAGTCCACGTTGAGGCTTATGACCTGAAGGGCTACGGATATACCTCTCACCTCGGGCCCTACACCACTGAGGCCTTGGCTCAGCAGCTGTACGCGTACTTGTCGGCACGAAAACTTTCGCACCCAATCTTGGTTGGCCATTCATTAGGTGCCGGTGTGATTGCTCGATTTGTCCTCGATCACCCGCACGTTGCTGCGGGCATCGTGTTCCTCGATGGCGATGGACTCCAGCTCACCTACCCGGGGAAATTCGTAATGGACCTGATCCCATCTCTGTACCTTTCGGCGCTGTATCAAACCGGCATACACAGTGGGTTTCTTCTGCGCACAATCTTTGGTGCCGCCTGTGGTCCTTACTGTCACCCTTTGAGTAATCAAGCTCTCGTAGCGATACAACGACCATTTGAGGTTGCTGGTGCCGAGGATGCACTCCTCGCCTACGCTCAGCATCCAATTGTTGGCGTCACGTTGCCCCAGTTGAAAAAGCTGCGTTCCATTCGAATCCCTTCAGAGATCATCTTCGGGTCGAACGACTCAGCGTTCTCCGCTCGTGCTGCCGACCAAACGGCAGCGCGCATTGGCGCGCCCTCACCGATCATCATCCGAGGGGCCGGTCATCTTTCAATGTGGTCAAATCCAGTTCAGGTCGCGAACGCTATTGAGCGATTCATCACGGGTTTGGACTAACCGCTCGCTGCCCGGCCGCGCACTATCCGCTGCACGGCTTCATCGACGCTTCAGCGTGGGCGCTAGAGGACTCGAACCTCTGACCTCTGCCGTGTGAAGGCAGCGCTCTAACCAACTGAGCTAAGCGCCCGAGGTAACGAGGCTACTTGCCTGAAATGCCGAGTACGAATGACTCTCGGGGTAGCCTTAGACGGGGGAATACCCTCGATTGCGTACGAAATGAGTTCAGATGGCCAAAAGGGTTTCGGTTGCACCACGCGAGGCAGTGATTGGGGTTGACCCCCTCGAGCGCAAAATCACCCTTTTCGGTGTCGGTATTGCCTATGTCATGTCCTTGGGCTCGGTGTACGGCTGGGTCAAGAACTCACCGAACTTGCTCACCGCCAAAAAGGTTGCTCATGAAGCCTGCCAGGTTGGCTACCACCAAGTAGCGAGCCTTTGTGAGAAGAGCGTGCCGGGATCACGCGCCGATTGGGCGCTCCAATTTGGCTACATCTTTGTCTGCGCCACCTTGATGCTGATCTTTGCGCTTCGACGAAGCCGCACAGGAATTATCTTCTCTTCCCTGATGCTCGGTCTACGGCTAGGCATGGCGGGCATCGTTTTCTTGTATGTCGGAGTGTGGCTGCTGATTCGTGCCTACCGACTGCAGAAGTACGGTGACCCCTCCCTCTTTGGTTCGAGCCGGATCCAGCGTGAGATGAGCCAAGCTCGCCGCGCCGGCACAGTCATTACCGCCACCCAGGCAGCCGAGAAGGCTCAAGTTGAGGTAAACACCCCTAGGCCGGTGGTCCGCGAATCCTCGCGGTACACGCCAAAGCGCAAATCTACAAGACGGCGTAAATAATTCCGATGAGCCAGTTAGGTCTCGATTACCCGACCCAGTGGGGACGAGGATACGCAGCGCGCATCTTTCGAGAGATCTTTCACTCATACGTGCTCTCGCCGGTTATTCGTTACCTTTCGACGCTGACGGTCATCGGGGATGAAAACATAAAGGGTCCTGGGCCCTTCATTTTTGTCGCAAACCACGCCAGTCACCTTGACACCGCACTTTTATTGACCGCAATGCCCGACCCCCAGCGCCGACGCACCGTGGTCGCTGCCGCCATGGACAATTTTTTTATGGACTCTGGTCGCGCCTTCCGCACAGTCCTGTTTTTTAACGCCGTGCCAGTGGATCGTCAAAAGGTGAGTCGGCGTAGTGCCCAACTTCTCCAGGACTTAGTAGAAGACGGATGGAACCTAGTGATATTCCCCGAAGGGGGCCGTACTCCCGATGGTGACCTCCAGGAATTTAAGGGTGGGGCCGCCTTCTTGGCTCAAAAAGCCAACGCCACCGTCATTCCTACTTACATTCATGAGGCGGGAAAGCTTCAAGGGGCCCGATTCGCAAAAGCCCCCTCCTTCAAGAAGTTCGACAAATGGCGACACCCCGTTGTCGTTTCGTTTGGCGAAGGCATTCGCTCAGAGGTTGATGAAAATGTTCGATCCTATGCAGCGCGCATCGAAGAGGCGGTCCTCTTTATTGCCCGAGATGTGTCACAAGACCCAACCATGGAGATCACCCGCGAGGACGACTCCGAAGGTGGCCTCCCCGACTAGAGGCCGAGGGCGTTAACGCGGCGACGGTATAAATCGTCGGCCACGCTCTTCAACGGAGCGAGTTCCTTGCCGGTCACTATGGACAAAATGTGATCCGCGAACCACGGGTTGAGTGCCAAAACTGGCCCGTGTGCGTAGGTGGCCCAGATCTGCTCAGTCTCATAGCCATCCACCGACCCATCATTGCCTTGCCCGAGCAGCACAGAACCCAGCGGCTCAACCCCCTTGCCCAATTCGGTTTTCCCGCCGTGGTTTTCAAAGCCCACCAGGGTGCGCTCACCAATCTTCACCGCGAGATTTCCCACACTACGGGCATCGCCCCTTCGAGTAACAGCGTCCACTAGTCCCAGCCCTGCAAACTGCAAGCCTCCCTCTACCGCGAAACTCTCGCCGAGGATTTGCAGACCAGCGCATACCGCCAACACAAGGGCGCCTCCGCGAACGGTTTTTGGGAAATGTCTTTTCCGCAGCGTCTGGGTGGCTAAGCGTTGCGGGCCATCTTCTCCCCCGCCAAGTAAGTAGAGGTCCGCCGCGGGAATAGGGTCAGCTAATGAAACCTCAACGACGGTTGCACGAAGCCCCCGTAGCCGCATGCGTTGCTGAAGGACCCGCGCATTGCCGCCATCCCCGTAAGTGCCGAGCAGTTCTGGATACAAGACAGCGATCTTCATAGTGGGTTAGATTCCTTCAGCCATTCTTGGAACACGGTGTAATTACCGACAGCCGCAACGTCCCTGCGACCGGTGGGCACTTGGCCCCTTTCATCAATAACGCGAGGTTTTAAGCCGGCATAAAACAACCGGGCCGCGAGGTCAAGGCGGCGAGTGCCAAAGCAGTAGACCACCCGGTCGCCCAGTAGTTCGAACGGCACATCGTAGAGCCACGATGGGTCTCGCCCATCGGCAATCTCCGCGTTGATTCCAATCCAGAGCTCCCGGGTATCTCGGGGTAATGATTCCAAGAGCGCGCTGAACCCAGCCGGATTTTTCGCGAGAAAGAGTTCAGTGCGTCTTCCCCACAGTTCACGCAGGCCGTATCTCCCCGCAACGGAAGTGAGCCAGCTAATGCGAACACTGGCGACAATCGGTGAGTCGGCACCCAGTACTTGAATTGCCGTAAGCGCTAGGGCCGCATTGACTCGATTGAATTCACCGGGTAACGAAAGCTCAAGTGGTATCCGTCGGTTATAGATCCTAAGAGTCGTATCGAGAACCGTCACTGACGCTCCAGGTTTTGCGAATCCGCATCCACAGTGCCACGTCCGTTTCGAGAAGGTGATTGTCCCATTACATCGTGGGCAAGCAGTGGCGTCTTGGCGCCACTGTGTTGGAACATCACACCAAGAAACTCCGGTCGCTCGTTCCAGGGCGTAGACCACCAAAGGATCATTAGCGTTTGCGATGATTTTGGTGGTCGTCAAATTACCGAGCACCTCGCGCCAACCTTCAGCAATCTGCCTAACTTCATTCGCCCGGTCGAGTTGGTCGCGGGAAAGATTCAACAGCACGAGGACATCGGGATTCAGGCTCGACGCGACCAGTGGCAACCACGCTTCATCAACCTCCAGGACGGCGCACTCTCGACGCGTGCCGGCGAGCGCTGCCGCCAGACCCTCAGGCATATTGGCCCCCGTGCTGTTAGTCGTAACACGCAGACCCAATCCCTCGACAATCATTGCCGTGGTTGTTGTCTTTCCATTAGTGCCGGAAACTAACACCACCTGCTTGGGCTTCAAATGAGCGAGCAGATTCGGGTCGAGTAGCAATCCAACCTTGCCGCCAATGACAGTGCCCGCTCCAAGTCCCGCAACACGCGAAATGAAGTTGACGGCCCGCAGGCTCAAGCGTGCGAGCTGCACTTGCGGGGAAGAAGTCATAGGCAAACGCTAACAAGCCCGGAAAAGCAAAAGGACCAGCCAGGGGGGCGGCTGGTCCTTCTGCGAAACCTTCGCTGTCCCTGACTAAGGGGGGAATGTCAGGTACAGCGGATTGCATCCAGTATGCGTGAAAATGGCTCTATCTAGCAAGTGAATACGACAGATACTTCTCATCTATAATAGCGATAATGGAATTACGTCAACTCGAAGCGCTTATAGGCATTGCCGACCATCATTCTTTTTCGAACGCCGCTGAAATGCTGGGAACCGTCCAGTCCAATATTTCGAGTCGCATCTCGAAACTCGAACAAGAGCTTGGGTCAGAACTAGTCGACCGCGCCACCGGGACTCTCACCGCATCGGGTGAAGTAGTCGTTCAGCGGGCTCGGCGAATCTTCACGGAGATCCGTGGAATCGGGGCCGATGTCTCTGAACTGGCCTCAGATGTCCGTGGCGAGGTGCACCTGGGCATGATTGGAACTGCGGGGCGATGGATTGTTCCTTTGATACTTGAGTTGCAACGCGAACAATTTCCTCATATAGCTCTAAAGATCTCCGAAGGGACAAACTCCTCGATTGAACCGAGAATTGTTTCGGGAGAATTGGACCTTGGTGTTTTGGCTTGGCCAATCGCTGCACCAGAGTTAACTGACTCGGAACTCTTTAGCGAAGACCTCGTGCTCATTGTTCCAAAAGATCACCCGCTAACCAAAGAGGCCCTGCCACTCCCCTTCGCAAAGGTCGCGGAACAAGAGTTGCTGTTGCCAATGGTGGGCACCCCGATTCGACAAGAAATTGATGAGGCCGCCACCAAGGCTCACGTGACCTTGCACCCATTAATTGAACTGGATGGCCTGCGCACGATAGCTTCACTCACCTTCGATGGTTACGGACTCGCAATCCTTCCCGCCACCATGCTGGCGAAGTATCCTCGTGTGAATTTTGCGGGGCTTTCGATTGCGGGCATCGAACGCCGAAGGGCCGTGCTCGCCATTCGCCGATTCGGCTTCCCCTCGGCCCCAGTTCGAGCGGTGCAAGGCTTGCTACAGGAAATTATGACCGAAGATCGCACGCCCGATGGGGTTTATGTCCCGTCGACGAACAACCTCTCAAAGAAGAATTAGCTGTGCTGAAGCGACAGTGGCCTTCATGGATATCGCGCGCACTCACGGTCAGTGGTGTGCTGGCAACGCTTGGTTTCGCTTATTGCCTGGTCAACCCGCACGGTTTCACCCCCTGGCTCTGGGCCTCGCACTACAACATTTCATTTCTCGACCTCGTTGGGCGAATTAATAACCTCAAACAGCTCCAGCACACAGGCAATATTTATAACTGGAATGGCCCCGAAGCATTTACCTACCCGCCTGGCGCAATATTCTTTTTCTGGCCCGTCCAATACTTGGGCGTACGCTTCTGGGAGTATTTCAGTTCGATTGTCACGCTTTGGGCCATGGCCCTCTCTTTTACACTCGTCTTGCAGAAACTTCGTCAAGCAACCTGGCGCAATGCCTTAGCCCTTGGGTGCTGGCTCTCGGTCATCCTGGCGGCCATCTTCCCTCCGCTGATGTCCGATTTGGTGTGGGGGAACATCTCCACCGTGATTCTTGCAATCACCGTGATCGATTTCTTCGTACTTCCTCCGAAGTATCGCGGCGTCCTAATTGGGATCGCGGCGGCCATCAAGATCTATCCAATTATTTTTGTTGCCTGGTGGGCCTGGAGAAGGCGATGGTCTGAAGTGCGATTGGCCCTCTTGAGTAGCTCGCTTCTCACTCTGCTCGCGACACTCATCTGGTGGAAAAGCGCCCACACATTCTTCGTCACCCAAGTGTTCGGTGGCGGTACTCTGTACCGATTCCGAGGGCCAAGTTTCAATTCGTCGAGTCTTTTTGCTTTTTTCTCACGCCCGCCATTTCATAGCGGTGATGCGCCATTCTGGTTCGTCACAGTCCTGTCGTTAGTTCTTCTGGTATTGGCATTCAGAGGTGCGGCGCGCTTCGTCGATGGACGCAACATGATGTCCGCTTTCACAGTTTTGTCCGCAGCCATGCGCATTGTCATGCCAATTGCTTGGGATCACTATTTCGTTTTTATTCCCTTCCTCTTCTTTGCCATTCTCGAACTCGGCTGGTCAGCGACTTTTTCGAAAGTAAGTGCGAGCGGCTTTATCCTCTTGATGTTCCCGTGGGTATTTCTGCGCATCAGCAACCCAACACCACACAGTCCTATCGAGGCATTGAACAATTTCTTGGAGCAAAATATAATTCTCGCAATCATGGTGGCGTTGATAGTTTCTGCCAATTTCTTGGTCGCTGAACCAAAATCACTCCCCGCGACCACAGCAGCAAATTAGAGCATGGTTTCACAGCTAACACCCGAAGAGATTGCTCAACTCATCGTTAAGCGCGATCGAGCCTTTGGCCCAACGGTGAAAAGGGTTGGGCCACCACCCAAGCGCCGTAACGCGCCTCTCGACAAACGTTTTCCAGCACTAATCGAATCGATTGCCTCCCAACTCGTTTCGATTAAGGCCGCGGACACTATTTATGCCCGAATTGTTGCAATTTGTGACGGAGAGGTGTCGCCACGCTCCCTTGCCGCAGCGGGTTTCGAGTCGATTCGTTCGGCGGGGCTGTCGACCACCAAAGCTCAAGCCATGCTGGAACTCTCAGGCCATGTTCTAAACGGGCAGATCAACATCGAGCAACACCACAAAATGCCTAGTTCCGAGGTCGCCAAGGAGCTCATGTCCGTGAGGGGAATTGGGCCCTGGACAGCGGAAATGTACCTCTTGTTCTCACTCGCCCGACAGGACGTTTGGCCCCATCTCGATTATGGAGTCCGTGCAGGTTGGAGCAGTATCCATGCACTGCCCGAGATGATCAGTATCAAAGAACTTAAGGCTGCGGGTGCAGTTTTTGCGGGTGTCGAATCTCACGCCGCGTGGTATTGCTGGCGAGCATTGGAACATGAACGCCAGCAATTCCACAAGGGGTAATCTCGCAGTATGACTCATTTGACACTTTCGGACTTCGAACGCGATGCACTTCCAACTTTGACGCAGTACGCGTCTATCCCGTGCTTGTCACCAGCCTTTGATGCTGCGTGGAGTGAGAATGGCTACATCGATCAGGCCATGGAGTTGCTTGCTAATTGGGTGCGTGAACGTGAATTCAATGATGTTGAAATCGAGATTCACCGTATCGAAGGGCGCACCCCACTTATGACCGTAACCATTGGCGCCACCAATCCTGGCGAGGGAACGTGTGTTCTCTATGGTCACATGGATAAACAGCCACCGTTGGGTGACTGGTCCGAAGGCTTGGCGCCCTACCAGCCAGTGCGCAGAGGCGATCGCCTCTATGCGCGTGGGGTGGCCGACGATGGCTATTCAACATTTGCGGCAATTTTGGCTCTTGAAGCCATGGAACGCGAAGGAATTGGCCATTCTCGTTGCGTCGTATTGATTGAAGCTAGCGAGGAGTCAGGCAGCCCCGATTTAGATGCATATTTGGACCTGCTGAAAGCGCAGCTGGGTCGAGTTGAATTGATGATCTGTCTCGATTCGGGCGCGCTCACCTACGACCGCCTCTGGGTCACCACCTCTCTGCGGGGTGTGATCAACATCGAGCTCACGGTCTCGGTTCTCGAGTACGGCCAGCACTCCGGATCAGCCAGCGGAGTCATCCCCTCTTCATTTCGAATTCTCCGCCAGTTGCTCGAGCGGGTCGAGGATTCGAGCACCGGCGACATTCTCATTCCCGAGCTCTACGGGGAGATACCTGAGTACGTGAAGGACAGCGCCGAAGAGGTGGCTAGGGAATTCGGTGACGTGCTCGCCCGCGAGTTACCCGCTCTCGAGGGACTCAAGCTCATGGGCTCATCGGCCGCAGACCGCATCGTGCGTCGCACCTGGCACCCGACGCTTTCAGTTGTCGGAATGGCCGGCATACCCGATCCATCAATTGCCGGCAATGTACTACGACCATTTACAAGCGCAGTGCTCTCCTTTCGCGTTCCGCCAAACATTGATGCGAACAAGGCTGGTCAGGCAGTCATCAAAGCACTGACTGAAAACGTTCCCTCAAACGCTCGCGTAGAAGCCAGCTTTTTGACGGGTGAAGGTTGGGTGGCGCCCGAATTGGCACCTTGGCTGGCAGCCGCTCTCGATCAGGGTTCGATTGAAGCCTTCGGACGGAAACCTGGTTTTACGGGCGAGGGTGGATCCATTCCGTTCCTTGGAGAATTGGCCAAGCGCTACCCCGAGGTCCAGTTTGTCGCCACGGGCGTACTTGGACCACAATCAAACGCCCACGCCATCGATGAAATGCTGGACCTGCCAACCGCAGTCGGTGTTACAAACGCCGTCGTAACAATTCTTACCGCACACGCACAATCAAAGGAAAGCTAAAAATGAAGCAATCAGTCGATCTCTGGGTTTGCCCCCTCTGCCCATGGGCTTGGATCACGTCGCGCTGGCTTCTCGAGGCAGAGCAAGTGCGCGATATTGAGACGAAATTTCACGTTATGAGCCTTTCGGTTCTCAACGAAGGCAAGGACCTACCCGCAGAATACGTCGAACTCATCAGTCGTGGGTGGGAACCCGCGCGTGTCCTCATTGCAGCGCAACAGCGTTACGGGAGTGAGGTTATTAAGCCCCTTTACAACGCGCTCGGTCGTCGGTTTCACATTGAGGGCAACAAGGACTGGAATTCGGTAATCCCCGCAGCTCTCGCAGAATGCGAGTTGGACGCCACGCTGGCCGACGCCGCATTTGATTCGACCTTCGACGGGGCGCTTCGTGAGAGTCATCACCAAGGAATGGATCCTGTTGGCTTTGACGTGGGCACTCCAGTGGTTCACGTGGGAGAGATTGCCTTCTTCGGTCCCGTAGTCACCCCCGCTCCAAAGGGCGAACAAGCGGGGCAACTTTTCGATGGAGTAGTGGCAGTTGCCGCGACTCCTGGTTTCTTCGAGCTGAAGCGCTCGCGCACCGTCAGCCCCTCATTCGAATAAAAACTTTAGAAAGTAAATGGTGAGTAACAACTCAACTTCTTGTTAGGAGTGTTACTGAGTGTTGTGAAAAGCGATTTATAACTCGCATTTCACATTCACGAAGAAACCATTTTGTATTTAATGCGTAGCATCTTGGTTCAAATCATGGCCCATATTTATTGAACCTCGTTAAGATGTTCAGTATCAAACCAAAACAGGGTTTGCGCAGTTTCGAAGCAGGTGTCAATGACGACAGGGAGATGGGTATCACAGATGAAATTTAAGAGCGACAATTTTGGTCTACGCATCCGCGAAGCTCGTAAAGTTCTTGACCTGAGCCAAGAAGAATTGGGCGCTCGCTGTGGACTGCACCGTACCTACATCGGTCACCTGGAGCGTAGTGAGGTAAACCCCTCTCTCACCAACATCCTTAGAGTTGCCGAAGCACTGAAGATCGACGGTGGCGCTCTCATTGCAGGGCTAAAGGCTCCAGGACGCAAGCCCGTCAAGAAGACCGCTCGCAAGCGCGCTCTGCGGTAGTTCAGCTTTCTTCTGCGCTCAGTTCTAAGCGCGACTCTCTACCAGCGACAATCGCTCACGTCGAGCAGGAAAATTATCGCTTCTTTTTCGCCGCTGAAGTCCGACCGGCCTGGGTGACCCGACGGGTCGTGGCGGATGTCTTCGTGAACTTCGCGTAGAGCTCGGGTCGTTCTGCTTTCAATGCCGCCCGACTGAAAACAACCTTTTCCTTCGCAGTCCGATTCCACGTGCAGATACCTGCAATACCAGCGTTATTGGCGCACAACAGGCGAAGTTGATTCTCCGCCTTTGCTTTATTCCATTCAGCAAGGGCTACTTGACCCTTGATGTAGGAATATTTTGCTTTGGCAACCTCTAGAACTTTAGGATTTTTCTTTAGTTGATCGAGGATGTTATGGAAACCGGAAACGAAAGTTTCGAGATTGGGCGCGACCTGCCCGAGCGAAAGGTCATAGCGGTCGTTAGGAATCATTTTGAAAGATCCACCAATTTGGTAGGTCGCCTCCATGTATTTCTTATAAATTCCCGGAAAGGCTGAGCGAAACTCAGTTTCGGAGAAACGGGACGTCTGCACTACCTTTTGGCTTCGGAGATCTTCGACGTCCCCACCCTCAGCGGACTTTTCGTCAAGCTGCCTTTCGTACTTCGCGACAAGCGCCTTCAGCTCTCGAACAATCAAGTCTTCTTTGAAATATTCTTTATGCAAAGCCAACGCGGACTTGGTAGCGACAATTACAGCCTTCTTCGAGCGCTTGGACTTAAACGCCTCGGCCGCAGAAAAAATGCTTTCCTGCTTCTTCACATCGGCCACTAGATCTTTTGCACTCTCGAGGCACTCACGCAGCTCGGTTTCGGTGAAGATAAACCATTCGCCACCGGTGATTCGATTTTCCGCATAGACCTGGTGCAACATCCTCTCGACAAAATGCACCGCCGGGGTCTGAAAAAGCTTGGTTTCTTTGAGGGCCCTGGGATTGCCCGTTTGATGTTCTTTGATGCGTTCGGCGGAAGTACGGCCATTTCGGACCAGGCCGATTTTCACGTACTTGGTGGGTCTCGCTGTTTGTGGATCGTATTCCTGCATGAAATAAATTTCACCGGGGCTGAAGTTCATGGCCACTCGAGTCTCCTTGCTTCTCTCTACAGAATAGACGGCTCCACGCCTTGGTCTTATCGTGCATCGAGGATTCACCTCTTCGCCCGTTATTTTCGCGGCCTAAAGGTCCCCACCTTCGCTAAAGAACGGAGACATCTCGTCAAAGGGTGCCCAGACCAATCCCCTCGCTTCAAATATGCCCCCCAAGAGCGAGAGTGAGCTTTCGGGGCCGGAAACCTGAATTTTGATGTTGTCAAATTCTTTCGCGGTTTGAGCGAGGGTGGCAATGGCCGTTGGGTCAATCTCTTCGAGCCAGACCAGACCCTTCGCATTCAAGGCTCGAGGTGCTGGTTCCTTCAACAAGTGCATGCCAATCATGGCGAGCAGCGCCTGGCCGGCCAACTCTGGTCCAGCGGGGCGCCACCGAACTGTCTCTTTAGTAAGGGTTAATAAGTCAAACATCTCCCAGGCCATTGCGTCACCCTCGTGGAGCAAAAACAAGTGTGAGTGGTACATGCCATCGTCGTAACGACCGGGTTCACCCACGAGGGCGGATACTGAAACGGTACTCATATGTCTCCTTTTGACATATGCAATGGTGGCAACTGGGTGTGACACGACACGGATCTCCGTCAAATTCGACTAGAAAAGACAAATGGTTACTAAACGAATCCTGGCCACCTCGGGTGGTTTTATCCCCGGTCCCGTCCAAGGCAGCGCCCGAATCGGGGCCATGTTGGCCGAAGCACTTACCCTGACGGGCAAAACTCGCCCAAAGGTGTGCCTGGTTCTTACCGCGAGCGGCGACGACAGTAGCTACTACGCACTCCTTTACGAGGCGTTCAACGCCGCCGGCTGTGACGTAACCGAACTCAAGTTATTCACCCAGCCCAGCGCTGACCCCGAGGAGCGCCTCACCACCAGTGACCTAGTTTGGGTGGGTGGTGGCTCAGTAGCAAACCTCCTTGAACTATGGAGACTTCACAAGGTCGACCAGGGCATGCGAGCGGCGTGGGAAAAGGGCGTCATCCTCGCTGGGGTATCCGCCGGAAGTATTTGCTGGCACACGGGCGGAACGACGGATTCATATGGACCCGAACTCAAGCCCGTGACTAATGGCTTGGGATTTCTGCCTTACGCCAATGGCGTTCATTACGACTCCGAGCTTCAGCGCCGACCGCTCCTCCATCAATTGGTTGGCGACAAAGTCCTCGCTCCCGTAGCTCTGGCTACTGACGATCACGTCGGCGTATGGTATGAAAATGTCACACCGGTTTCGGTGGTGAGTGACTCGATTTCGAAGTGGCCCCAAGCAAAGGCGTACGTCATTCGACATCAGAGTTCCGGAACTCAAGAAATTGAACTACCGATAGGGCTGATTTCTGACGAACACGCCACGGTATTCAAATAAGCCTCTTGCACTGAGGGTCTCTTTAGTGGGCGGTACAGGACTTGAACCTGTGACCCCTTCCATGTCAAGGAAGTGCGCTACCAGACTGCGCCAACCGCCCGTTGGGTACAACACCTTACCACTTTTATCTTTAGCACCAGCCCAGCTGCGTAACCAGCGCTAGGACTAAGCAGCCATTTGGCTACATGAGAATTTTGAAATCAAAGCCAGCCTGGCCGTTGAGATTTCTCTCAACCTGCTTGACAAAAACCTCGACCGCCGCACGAGCGTCTTCGAGGGCATCATGCCCACCTGGTATCACTCCGTAGTATTCGCACAAGGCTGACAACCCCCTGCGCCGTGGATTGAGTTCCCGTGGCTCGATTTTGACATCGTGGGCGACAACATCGATGACTCGCAAGTCCTGCAAAAACTTCATGTTGACAGCATTCCCACCAAAGTACTTCTGCATGCTGAACCGCATCATGGCAATATCAAATCCCGTGACATTCGCGCCGACGATGTACGCACCTTTTTCGTGAAACTCCCGCAAGATGTCCGCAGCCCTCTCAAGTCCTTCGCTCACCGAAAGAAGCTCCCCGGCGCCCCGCTGTTCGAGGTCAGCCAGGGACATGCCGTGGACTCTCTGCGCGCCCTCTTCGATCATCCTGTCCGGCCGGACAAAAAACTGAGTGCTCCAGGACGCCACACCCAGCTCATACAGAGTGAAACCATAGGAAATTGCCTGTTCAACCTCTACATCAAGCCCCGTTGTTTCGGTATCGAAGCCCAACATGAGTTGTGGGACATGGGTGAATTTCCCGCTGGCTTCCATGCTTCCCACTCTGGCACCCCCTGGTCACAACACCTGGGGGCAGTGCCCCCAGTTTGGAGGCGGCGTCCGGATTCGAACCGGAGTGGAGGGCTTTGCAGGCCCCTGCCTAACCGCTCGGCCACGCCGCCAGAATTGTCCAGTCTACTTGGCTTTAGCCTGACCGCGTTTCTGGTGGTAGATGAATACCCCGTAGGCGATGATTACTAGGTAGAGGAGTTTCATCAGCCAGATGACTATGTGACTGGCCAGATCAATCAAGCCGATTCCCAGGAAAACCGCGGCCACGACAATCAGTACTTCAATAGCGAGGTGTTGTTTGGTCATGGATCTCTCTTTTCTCTCTACTTACTAGTCTAGGAGTGTGCGACGAGCGAATATTCGAAAAGTAGTGTCTGGAATGCTGGTGGCCTCGGCCGCTCTGCTACCTGCAACGCTAGCCAGTGCTACGTCCGCTCCCCTTCGAGCCACCCTCGCCCCGGCGCTCGCGACTAACGCCCCGGTAGTTCGATTGAGCTTCCCCGCGGCAATTAGCGCAGCACAATTGCCAAAACTGGTGACCACACCGGCTTTAAGGTCGGCTTGGGTCCAGGTGGGACCACGTACAGTGCAAGCAGTCATCACCGGCATCTTGCCCGCAGCAACCTCGTTTAGCGTTAAAGTCCCCACTCGATTCCAATGCTCCGGAAGCTGCACGGTTTCAGCCTCACGCACTGTCACCATGTATTCCCTGGCTCGCATGACCTATGAGGCACAACTACTGGCCGAGCTCAATTACTTGCCTGTGAAATTCACCCCCGCTAATCCAAGTGCCGACTTGAGCCAGCCCACCCTTGGTACCTTTACTTGGCGATTTCCAAATTTACCCCGCTCTCTCAAATCACAATGGACGGCTGGCATCAATAATTCAATTCTCTTGGGCGCAGTGATGTCTTTTCAAGATGTTCACGGAATGGTTCAGAATGGGCTGATGGATGGCCCCGTCCTCCTTGCATTGCAGAAAGAGATCAAAGCGGGCGCAGCCGGACTATCGCCACGTCCGTGGAACTACGTTGACATCTCGATGGTTGGCTACGGCAACGCTCACGTTGAGCTTCTCGCCCTGTACGTGGATGGCAAAATTGTCGCCCCCACGCACTGTTCCACGTGCTGGGATTCTGGTCCCTACGTGAAAGTCAACACGGGAATTTCGGTCGCCCCCACTGACCTTGGGACCTTCCCCGTCTACTACCGTTACCGATCTCAAACTATGAGCGGTTTTAACCCTGATGGTTCCTATTATTCTGACGCCGGCGTCGAATGGGTTTCCTACTTCAACGGTGGCGAGGCGTTGCACGAATTCCCCCGTCCAAGTTATGGTTCGCCCCAATCTCTGGGCTGTATTGAGATGAGCATGTTCGACGCAAAGTTTGTGTGGCCCCACACGCCGATCGGCACCATCGTTTCAGTTCACGCGTAGCAGCGCGCTAAAAAATTCTTCGCTTAGGTAGCACGAGAGTCTTTTGGCCCAAAGGCGTGGGACCCTCGTTGGCGCTCAATCTCAAGGCCCTCGTCACCCAACTCGCTGAGCGTGCCCAGGCTGGTGTTGCCAAACTTAGCCCTAACCTCATCTACGGCGTCTCGCAGGGCTTCTTTAGAGACTTGACGTTCTTGGCTCAACTGAGCGACCTTGGCTTTACCTTCGATTGAACCCGAGTCGATGTCAAAACTTAATTGAACCGCGTTCTCACTACGGTCAAGAAAGTTCGAAAGATGAACGCCCACTAACCGGACCGACTCTTTCAAAGGAACGGTCTCCATAAGAGCGCCCACAATGGCACTGATCGCCGTCTCGTCATCGACTCCAAAGGGCAATGTTTGGCTTCGAGACACTGCGCTCTGGTCGTCAAAGCGGAGCGAAACCGAAATGGTTCGCGCCACCTGCTCTTTGGAACGTAAAGCTCGAGCCACTATTGCGCTATGTGATTTCGCGATTTCCAGCAGCTCTTCTACCGACCTAATTGACTTCGCGAAGGTTTGGTCATGTCCAATAGATTTAAGCTCCCGGTTAATTTCGACAGCGCGTTCATCGTCACCCGTTGCATAGTCTGCGAGGCTGCGGGCCATCGCTGGTCCAACGTGGATGGCGAGCGTTTCTTCCCCCACCTTGGATAGGTCGCGAACAAAGTGAATGCCCAGATTTTCCAATTTGGCAGCGGTCGCCGGCCCCACCCCCCACAACGAACGAATTGGCAGTTCGACCAACCATTTGGCTTCCATCTCGGGATCGACCCAGAGAACACCCGGCCCATCAATCAATTGCCCTTTCACCACATGAGGCTTCGACCGCTTCGAAGCCAACTTGGCCCACAACTTATTTCTTCCCAAACCCACGCCACTCAAGAGACCGAGTTCGTCATTAATCCGTCCCTTTAAGTTCCACGCGGCAGCGATTGGATCAGGCGTCAGCAGCGAGAGGCTTCGTAAATCACAGAAGACCTCATCGAGACCAAGAGGTTCATAATCGGGAGTTAAGTCATTAATAATGTCGTGGAAACGCTGCGAGTAATACTCGTATCGGTCAAAACGGCCAGGGAGGATAATCAGATCGGGGCACATACGCTGCGCTAGTAGAGACGGCATGGCGCTCTTGACCCCGTATCGGCGCGCCTCGTAACTAGCCGAAGCAATAACGCTGCGAGCCCCCGCCCCACCGACAGCCACCGGCTTGCCTTTCAGAGATGGTTCATCAAGAATTTCAACCGATGCAAAGAATGCATCCAAATCAATATGCAAAATTGGCGCCTCATACACTGAAGGGTTTTCAGCTGGCAAGATCGATCCTGCGGAAGGCTTCACCGAATTCGAGACCAACTTCGGCACCCGCCTGACGCGCCCTCTCGAGAACTACTTCGCGAATCGAAGCTGTTTCTCCGTCTAATTGGGAACCGTGGGCTAATACTGCGCCAACCTTGGCCTCCACTCCAACGCCCACATTCGCCACCACATCTGGTTCGAGCGAACCACTTAATAACAAGGTCGATACCTGGTGGGCCTCTCCAGTTTTTGGGTAGTACAGCGGCATCGCCGCAGCGGGCGCGCAGGCATCCAGCACTGCCCAGCCCGTTTCGCGATGATCGCGGTGATTAACGTAGACCCCGCCAAAAAATATGGCCGTTGGATCTGGAGCAATCACAACATCGGGACGAATGCTGCGGATAAGTCCAACCAGTTCGGCACGGACCTCATCGCTGTTGGACACTTCACCATCGACGTACCCAAGATTCGTGGCGCTCATCAAACCCATCACGCTGGCGGCACGGTCAAGTTCCGTTCTGCGGTGTCCCGAGAGTACCGCTACATTCTCAACTGAATAATGGGCACCCTTTGAGCCATCGCACAGGACTACGAGGTGTACATCGGTACCTTGCTGCGCCCAGGTCGCCAGAGTCCCTCCAGCCGCCACATCAGCGTCGTCGGGATGAGCGTAGATCGCAAGAACCACCTTGGGGCTTAATGAAAGAATGTTCACTAGCGCCTGGTCTTTGGAGCCGTTGTCTTTTCCAAGTTTCGGATCTCTCGAGCAAAATCTTGCGCATCGTCAAAACCGCGATATACAGAGGCGAAGCGAAGGAAAGCGACCTCGTCGAGAGCCTTCAAGGCCTCTAAAGTCGCCAAGCCGACCTCCTCGCTTTGGACATCGCGGTTGAGTACCCGCATAGTTTCTTCCACCGAAATCACCAGGGCCACAAGCGCATCTTCTTCAATAGTCCGGTTTTTTGCCGCCGCTCGCACTCCCCGCAACAGCTTTTCCCGGTCGAAGGGCTCTCGGTCGCCAGAGCGCTTAGCCACGAACAGAGCAGTCTCTTCAACCCGCTCATAGGTGGTGTAGCGCTGCGAGCAGTGCCCGCATTCGCGCCGTCGACGGATGGCAACGCCATCCTCGGCGAGTCTCGAGTCAATTACGCGGTCATCGTCGGTCGCGCAAAATGGGCACTTCATGCTCCCAAGCCTAGTCATCAGTCCTCAAGAAAACTAAGGAATTAGTAGGTGTTCCCCAGCGATGACGACGGACGATCCAACCTGCTTTTTGAGAGCCGCGTAAGCGATTGACGGGTGCTCGGGGTTTACGAGGCGGGCAATCGTGCTCAACGTCTCTCCCCCCTGCACCACGTAAGTTTGGCCGGCGTTAAGCGCCGACGAGTGTGACAACACGCCAGAGTTCGACGTGCTCGACTGGGGCTGCGAAGCGAGGAGAATGGCCAAAATCGCAGCCAAAATCAGCCCCACGACAACCCGTCGCCGACGCTGCAGAACCCTCGAACGCTTGGCCCTGCGCTCGGCCAATGGTGAGCTGACTCGGTAGTGGGCCGTGCTGTAACTGATAGGCACCAAGCGCAGGTGGTCCCGCCGACGGGGCATCTCCGGGACGGTAGTCAAAGCTTCCAAGGCAACCATAGGTTTCTCCTAACTAGGGGCGAACACTTGTTCGTTATCTTATCGAACAGGTGTTCGTATTGCAAGGGAAATTTCGGATCGGGTAAATCCCTATTTTTTGGACAAAATTGCCCCTACCCGGCCAAATTGCCTATAGGCGGCAGAAGTCGGCGGGCTAGTTCGCAGGGCTCGGTGGACCTCGGCGAGGCCCCGAACCATCCGAATGGCATTGGCGCGTACCAAATGGGCCACCTCTTCATTCAACGTCGCATCTGGGTGGTCGTTGCTATCGGTGACCTGTCCATCGCAGACCCAGACAATTGGCTCGCCGCGGCGGCGCGAGGAAATCGCGAAGCGAAGAACCGGGCCATCGACACCATTGCCAATGTTGCCCGAGGGTGGATCTATCGCTACTCGCCCACCCTCGGCCAAGACCCACGCGTTGGGTGTTTGGCCCCGATCACCAGGTTTGTGGGAATAGCCAATTACTAGAGCTCCTGGCGCTGCCTGGATGAGACGCTTTAGTTCTAGCGAATCTATATCCATCGAACCAGACTGATCAATCACAACGATGCCACCTCCCGTTCGAGTCTTGGCGGCGAAGGTGCGGCGTTGGGTGTCGGTGACCCATCGTGAGGGATACCTCATTGTCGCACCCGTCTGACTTGCACGGTAATTTTTTACGGGGCGCTGCTCTCGAATCTTCTTTGATGCCAGAGGCGTCGACCATAGAATTTCCGCAAACCGCCCACTCGGCGCTCTCTTGGCCCCTGGATGCAGCGATCGCTCAAACAACCGAGCTTCATGAGAATTGCTTGGAGCTCGGCTCTGTAAGACTCGCGTCAGGAGCCGGGCAATGGGCATGACGGTGAGTTCGTAGCCTCGCGGCAGCGAGTGTTCGCCAATCGCCGTATCACTTATGGTGTGCGTTTCGATTGGGTCGATTAATGCGTAGATCTGCTTGCGCAGAGCCCGCAATGGCGCTCCCCACTCTTTGCGCCCCATGCGAATACCACTAAAGAAGTCCTTCTCAGCCCCGGTTCCTAAGACCGCCAGCATGAAGCACACCGCCTCGTTCCAATCGTGAGACTCGGCCGCCAGCTTCGTTCCGGCCTTTTCAGTACCGTCTCTCAGCAGTGCCGTATCAAAGCCAATCCTTCCGAGGATGTAATTAACTCGAAACTCATCGGCCACATTCAGAGCCTGCAAATCAACTTCCTCTAGCGCCGGTGGGTGCTCTTCGAAATATGGTGACACTCGAGCGTGCATCAATTCATGCGCTCTCACTACCCGCGCAGTAGGCGAATCCTCGAGGGGAATTTCAATAATGCGGTCCCGCAGATTACAACTCGCTTGCCCCCGGCGCGTTGAGCCACCCTCGACCAACCATCGCCCTTGTTCGAGGCCGTCTCGGCGCCCAGTCACGAGTTCCGGAAAGACGTTGGACCGCACTATCCGACCGCACTTATCGCTAGAGCATCAAGGATGCCCTCCGCGCTCGTCGCACCGAACACCAACTCCGCAGCGCGCGGTGCGCCCAACGTTGCGCGCAGTTGATCGAAGGCGTAGAACGAGCGGAGCGAGATCCTTCGTTCCTCCGGGCCGAGACTGCCGGCCAGCGCACTGGCATGCAGATCAGGACTTAACCGACGCAGCGCCTTGGGATGGGGGCGATCGATGAATATGGCGACGGGAAACCGGTCACGCAGTGCCGCGGGAATGTCATCGTGGTGCTCCACATTTGAGGTCATCACGACTGAGAACTCGGGTCCGGGTCTCACCCAGTCGAGAGTGTCGGGGTGACGCCAGCGAGCCGATTCAATCGAATCGGTGACCGCGAGCAAGGTCGAGAGCGCATCGCCAGAAGCTCTATCCACCTCGTCGACAACCAGGCGCGAGCCGCGTCCATCCAATCCTCTCCAGGCCCTAATGGCGGGACCCTCTCGCCACTCAAACCGGTTCTGACTAGTGGGCAGCCAGGTTCCCATGATCTCACCCGAGGTCAAATCCTCGGTACAGACCAGACGCTCAGCGGGGACAGCACCCACCCCCGAATACAGAGCCGCAAAGGTCTTGCCGGTGCCCGGTGGGCCATACAGCAACACGCGCGCGAGGCCGTTCGCCATGACATCGTGCAGATCACGCCAGCATTGTCCAAGTTCCAGCTCTTCCATTGGGTCCTTTCACTCAGGCCCCAACGGTCGCGCTAGATGGTGCTGTGCCTAAGCGGATTCTCCCAAGTACACCGCCCGTACCCGTGGGTCGACCAAGAGATTTTTCGCGCTATCGCTGAAGACAATCTTCCCGTTCTCCATGACGTAGCCGCGGTCGGCTATTTGCAACGCTTGAGTTGCGTTCTGCTCAACCACAAAGACCGTCGTGCCCGCTTCGCGAATTTGACCGATGATCTCAAAAATCTGCTCGATAATCATTGGGGCGAGGCCCATGGAGGGTTCGTCGAGGAGAAGCAGACGGGGCTTGCCCATCAAGGCACGAGAGATCGCGAGCATTTGCTGCTCACCGCCCGAAAGATTTGCGCCGAGCTGCTTGCGTCGCTCCTTCAAGATCGGAAACTTCGCGTACTGCTCTTCAATTTCATCGTGAAAAGAACCCGAGCGAGCAAAAGCGCCCATCTCTAAATTCTCCTCGACCGTCATCTGGGGAAAAATTCTCCGCCCCTCTGGAACGAGACCAATCCCCCGGCTCACCATGTCATGAGCCTTCTCATTGGTGATGTCTACCCCTTCAAAGGTGACCGAACCGCTCCACGCCGAATGGAGCCCCGACAGCATGCGCAGAGTCGTTGACTTCCCAGCGCCATTTGCACCGAGAAGGGCCACTACTTCACCTTGGTTCACTTCAAAGGAAATGGCGTGCAGTGCCTCAATTGCGCCGTATCGAACAATCGCGTTTTCAACCTTCAGCATTAGTTCTTGCCTTTCGTCGCTGACGAACCTAGGTATGCTTCGACCACGGCGGGATTAGCTCGAATTTCATCGGGAGTTCCCTCGGCGATTACCGCGCCAAAATTTAGTACATAGAGGCGTTCTGCCAAAGACATGACTAATTTCATGTCGTGTTCAATCAGTAGGATCGACACGCCCATGTCATCACGAACCTTTCGTATGAGCTCAGTGAGTTCGACCTTCTCAGAAGGATTAGTCCCGGCCGCCGGCTCATCGAGTAATAGAACCGTAGGGTTTGTCGCTAGGCCACGCGCAATTTCGAGTCTGCGCCTATCGCCATAACTCAGCGAGGCCGATACCGTATTGGCTTGCTTGGTCAATCCAACAAATTCCAACAACTCGTAGGTGCGAGCGTCAGACGCGCGCTCACCACGTCGGGTTCGTGGCCCTTTGAACATAGCGCCGACGAAACCTAAACCAGAATGATCCTCGGCACCGATTTTGACATTCTCAAAGGCCGTCAGTGCTCCAAACATCCGAGAAGCCTGGAAGGTTCGAGCAACACCAGCCTTTGCCACTCGGTGCGCCTTTTGGCCAATCACCGAAAGAGCTGGTTGATCAATACGATGCAACAGAATCGTACCTTCTTGGGGCTGGT
Source organism: uncultured Actinomycetes bacterium (assembly GCA_903830655.1). GTDB lineage: Bacteria > Actinomycetota > Acidimicrobiia > Acidimicrobiales > RAAP-2 > RAAP-2. The sequence continues at coordinate 21,701 of CAIKUQ010000070.1, forward strand.
AAACACCGGTCAGTGAATTAAATAGGGATGTCTTGCCCGCTCCATTGGGCCCAATGACCGCAAGAATCTCGCCTCGTCTCTGATTCATCGATACCTTGTTGAGCGAAACCACCCCTCCAAATCGAAGGGTGACGTCTTCAACGCTCAAGAGTAATTCGTTGCTACTCATTGCGCCTCCTCGCGAAGTTGAACAATCTCACGCTTTCTGCGCGTAGCAGGCAATAGACCCGCGGGACGGAAAATCATCATGCCTACCAACATTGCACCGATATACATATACAGGTCGGCGGGCTGGTAACCGGATGGCGGCGAGTGAAGTAGGTACATCGTGATGGTTTGAACAACAATTGCGCCAAACACTACGCCCCGAATCGATCCCAGCCCTCCGAAAATTACCAGAACAAGGATGTTGATCGAAAAGAACAGGGAAAAGGTTGTGGGAAAAACGAAGTTCTGTTGGCTTGCGGTCATCACTCCAGAAAAACCAGCCGAAGCAGCTCCAATGGCGAATGCCATGACCTTGTATTTCAATGGATTAATACCGAGTGATTCCGCAGCGACCTCGTCTTCGCGAATGGCAGTCCAAGTTCTTCCAACGCGAGAGTGCTCGAGAAAACTAAATCCCACTAAAAACAAAATCAGGAAGCCCAGAATCAAGTAGTAGTAAGGAATTGGACCATTTCCCCAGACATACTTCAGTGGCCCCAAACTCAGGTGGAAGTGAGGAATAATTCGACTCCCCTGCGGCCCCCCGGTAATGCCATTCAGGTTGTTTGCAAAGAGAGTAATAATTTCACCAAAGCCCAAGGTAACAATGGCCAAATAATCACCCCTGAGACGAAGGGTTGGCGTACCAAGAATAATTCCAGCGGCCATCGCAATGAGAATCGCAATTGGAATGGCCCAGAAGTTATTCAAGGCGTGTCCAAATAATGGCGGCAACGGCAACGAGCCGACAACCCAAGCGGTTGCGTAGGCGCCGATTGCATAGAACGCCACAAAACCAAGATCCAAAAGTCCGGCAAAGCCCACGACCACATTCAAGCCAAGCGCTAATAAGACGTAGACAGCAATTTGCTGAACCATAGCCACTTGCCAGAACGGGTCAGTCACGAGGTGCGGCAAGAGGAGGGCTAGAAGTAGTAAGGCTCCGTAGGTTCCGAGGCGAACTGGTCGTTTGGACTTGAGCTCGCGTGGTGTCGCCATAACTTTCGCGTAGCGAACCTTCACTTGCCGCCCATAGGCCTGCCAGCCTTGCTGGACAACGAATGCAATAAGCGCGAAAAGTAAGAATACAACCCAGCGCCGGGTAATGAATAGTCCAAGGAAGGGGGCGGAGTTAAACAGTGAGCCCGAAAATCCAGCGACAGGATCAGTGTTGGACCCGGAAGGCCCCGTCATGAAACAAATAATTACCATCAGCGTCGCCGTGATGCCGAACGACTTCAACCACTTGTTCGTTAAAAGCGACTTCATCAGGCACTCCTCCCGAGACGCTCTCCCATGATTCCTGTGGGGCGGACCAGGAGAACTAGAACGAGAATTCCAAATGCCGTGACATCAATGTACGACGGCGCCAAAAATGCAACCGAAAATGACTCCATAGTTCCAAGAATTAATCCTCCCAGTACTGCCCCTCGCAGATTACCGATACCGCCCAGTACCGCCGCGGTGAATGCCTTTAGAGCCGGAGTAAACCCCATCGTATAAACCACGCCGACATTCATTCCATATAAGAATCCGGCAGCACCGCCGAGCGCGCCACCAATCATGAAGGTCAGCGCGATAGTGCGGTCGATATTGACACCCATGAGAGAGGCGGTCTCAGCGTCTTGTGCGACAGCACGAATAGATCGACCCAGCTTCGTGAGTGTTACGAGGCGGTCCAAACCGAAGAGCATTAAGGCGCCAGCAATAAAAATAATGATGTCATACATCTGCACCCCAGCGCCGAAAATAGTGAACAATGGGTGGTTGGTGTAGGGCTGAGCCATGGAGACGGAATAGCGACCAAATTCTTTTCCCGCGAAGTTGAAAAGGAAATAGGAGGCACCGATGGCGGAAATTAGGTACGCGAGTTTAGGGGAATTTCTTTTTCGAAGTGGCCGGTAGGCAACACGCTCAATAGCCATCGCGATGAGAGAGCCGGTGAGCCCTCCGACGAGAATCCCGATCAAAATATACAAAACTGAAGATATGCCGTTGGGCGACGAAGTGCCCACGAGGTGTTGCATAACGAAAAAACTGGCAAAGCCACCCGCCATGAAAACTTCTGAGTGCGCAAAGTTGATTAATCGAAGCACGCCGTACACCAACGTGTAGCCGACCGCGACCATTCCGTACAAAAAACCGTTAGCAAGCCCACCTACGAGCAGTGGCCAGAATTCTTGACCCAGGGTCTGAAAATGGCTTGAGAAGTAGTGAATAAATCCACCCACGCGCCCTCCTTAATTGATGTACTCACGCTAGCAAAAGAAGAAGCGCCGAGGCGGAGCCTCGGCGCTTCTTCATGGTGTTGAAAGCTTATTCGAGACCGAGTTGCTTGATCACTCCGTTAACAACCTTGCTGACGTAAATCGCCGAGCCCGAGATGTTTCCGTTGTGCTGGAACTTGATGGTCTTCGTGATTCCCTTGAAGGAGAAGCCGGAAGACTTCAACTTGGCAACGATTCCACCACGACTAATAGTCGTTAGTTGGCTCATCGCCTTAATGATGACGTTCGCCGCGTCATACGCCTCTGCGGCGTACGTTGCGTTGGTTGCTGGGAATCCAGCCAGGTTGTCGTACGCAACGTTGAATGCAGCGTTGGTTGAGGTTGCGCAAGCACAAGAGATCAGCACGTTGTTCGCAGCTGAACGTGGAGTGGTTCCCGAGATCAACGAGTTGGACAATGCACCGTCGTCAGACATAATTAGGCCGTGGTAACCGGCAGTCTTCAGCGCGCCGAGGAACAAGCCGAGGTCACAGTAGTAACCACCATAGAAAAGGCCGGTGGCGTGGCTGCCAACAACTGTAGTAGCTGCAGCGCTGTACTCAGAGGTCGAACCGGTTCCGGCCTGGCACTGAGTGGTTCCGGGAACCGAAGCGGTGGTAACCGTTGCACCTAGTGCGATTGCGCTAGTCGAAACCTGAGAGGCAACACCCTGACCATACGAGCTGCCGTCATCAACGACATACAACTTCTTGATCTTCTTAGTGGTGACCAAGTACTTGGCGTCGGCTGGACCCTGAACGGAGTCATCAGCAACAACGCGGAAGAAAGTGTTGTTGTTCGGGTTCGCAGTCGAGTCAGTCAGCGAAGTGCGTGTGGCGGAAGCCGACACCATGGCAATGTTGGCTGGTCCGTAGTACGGCATAGACGCAGCGGTAGCTCCAGAGAACGATGGACCAACGATAGCCACAAGGTTCGTGTTCGCTACTGCACCTTGAGCAACGCCCGGAGCGACCGACGGGTCACCTTGGTCGTCAAGAGTCTGGAACCGAAGCTTGAACTTGTACTTTCCTGAAGCGTTAGCCTGCTGAATTGCAAGCTGTACGCCGTATTCCATGTTCAAACCAAGCTGAGCATTACCACCCGAAAGCGGTCCTTGGTAACCGATGGTGTAGGTGGGCTTTGCGGTGGCATTTGCAGCAGCGGTGATGCCTGCAACTGGCACGCTCACGAGCAGCAATGCACTCGTAGCCACAGCCACCATGGTCTTGTTCAAACGAATCTTCATCGTTCTCCCTAACTGTGAGTAATACGCCGATTTCAGGGTGGCTCCCGCCAGCACCAATCGAACTACGACCAATTTGGTCGTTGTAAAAAAGTAGCAGCGTGGCTCACTGGTTGCAACATTTTTCTCGAGTTACTGAGAATTGCCTGAAAGCGAACAAATGTTTGCTCTAGGGCCACATCTACGCTAATATACGAACAACTGTTCGTGAAAGGTCTCAATGGCTGAAATTCTAACCCCCAAGCGTCGTCAAATCCTAGAGTTCATCGTCAACTGTCAGCGGGAGCGCAATTTTCCGCCCACCATCCGTGAGATTGGCGAGCACGTTGGTTTGGCCTCTCCCGCCACAGTCGCCAATCACATTGAGATTCTAAAAAAAGCTGGCTACATAGTTAGCAACCCTCAACAACCGCGAACTTTGACCGTCCGACTTGACCCAGAAACCACCTCGCACATTCAGTCCATTCGACAAATTCCATTTGTGGGTGATGTAGCGGCCGGTGTCGGGGTTATCGCTGATGAAACCACTAATGAGATCATGTCAATTCCCGAGCAGTTTGCCGGACGTGGGGAGAGCTTCGTCTTGCAAGTACGTGGTGATTCAATGATCAACGCTGGCATCTTGCCGGGAGACTTTCTCGTCGTCCAGCGTCAAGCGTCGGCGAACACGGGAGAAATCATTGTTGCTGGCATACCCGGGGATGAAGCGACTGTGAAGCGTTACTTCCCGCAGGGAACTCAGGTGGTCTTAAAGCCAGAAAATGACACTATGGAGCCTATGGAGTTCGATGCCCGCGAGGTCACGGTCTTCGGCAAAGTCATCTCGGTTCTACGAAACTACTAAGAGCTAGTTAAAACAGCCAAGCCCGCAGCACCGCGGCGAAGGTTTCAAGTTCCGCCAGTGAAACACGCTCGTCAGAGTGATGAGCGAGAAGTGGATCGCCGGCACCGAAATTGGTTGCAGGAATTCCCATATCGACGAATGTCGCCACGTCGGTCCAGCCAACCTTTGCTCGAGGCTCTCTTCCAGTGAGCGCAACCAGCTCTTGTAGTTGTTTGTTATGTAGACCGGGAGCTGCGGGCGAAGCAGCGTCTTCAACTCTAAAACCGTCTTCTGGTTCTAGTAGGTCACCTATATAGTTCTTGAACCAAGTAATCGCCTCATCCAGAGTCCTATCTGGGGCTACTCGGTGATTTACAACCATCGTCGCTAGATCGGGAACAACATTTGCCGCGATTCCACCATCTACACTCACTACTTGCAGCTGCTCGACATACTCAATGTCGTCCACCGCGACCACCCTGGGCTCGAAGTCAGCAATGCGCTTGACGATATCTCCCATGCGGTGAATCGCGTTACGGCCAGTAAAGGGCCTCGAGGCGTGCGCTCGTTCTCCGCGCAAAGCTATTGAAAATCGGATACTCCCCTGACAACCTGCCTCAACTGAACCTCCAGTAGGTTCGCAGAGAATCGCCACAGAACCCTCTAACAACTCTGGGTGTGGTCCGTGAATCTCATGGAGGCCAGACTCCGAACGAGCGATTTCCTCTTTCGCGTAGAAAACCCAGGTGATCTCCTGTTTGGTGGGGACGACTTTTGCCAGTTCCAGCATGACGGCTAAAGAACCCTTCATGTCAACCGCACCGAGTCCCGTAAGAACTGAACCGGATATGCCCGCCTTCTCGAGGTGGCCAGGCACCGTGTCGAGGTGTCCCGCCACGATGGCACGGTTCGTATGGGCCCCCACGGTGCGCGCCACCACATTGTTTTCAATTCTGGACACCTGAAGGTGACCAACCTTGGATAAGCGGTGTTCAACTTCGTCCGCGAGCGCTCTTTCGTTTCGAGATAGTGAGTCGATTTTTACTAGGGCCAAGGCCTCGTCGAGCAGACTCATGTGGCGACCCCATGGTCGCGAAGGATGTTATTCAGCGCGACCTTATCGTGACGCTCGCCTTCGCTCATACGACGAATAACTAAAACGCAGGGCAAGTAGAACTCGCCTCCATTGAACTCACGCTTACGGCTCGCTCCCACTGCCACGCAATAGTCCGGGACATAACCACGGGAAATCTCTTCCCCCGTCTCGGCGTCAATTACTGGTATCGAGGGATTAAGAATTGTTCCCGCTCCGAGCACCGAGCCCTTGCCGACGCGAGCACCCTCGACCACCATGCAGCGACTTCCGATAAAAGCACCGTCTTCAATTACCACCGGTACTGCATTCGCGGGTTCGAGAACCCCACCAATACCAACCCCGCCGGCCAAGTGGACATTGGCGCCAATCTGAGCACAAGAGCCAACTGTGGCCCAGGTGTCAACCATCGTTCCTGGACCAACCCACGCTCCGATGTTGACGTAACTGGGCATCAAGATAACTCCGGGGCTGAGATACGAACCGTACCGGGCAGTCGCACCCGGCACAACACGGACGCCCCGACGTTCATAATCACGTTTAAGGTCAAGTTTGTCGAGGAACTCCATCGGACCAGCTTCGGTAACGGTCATCTCACGCAAGCGAAAAAGCATCAGAATCGCGTGCTTGACCCATTCGTTGACCTTGATGGAATTGTCCGCCTGAATTTCAGCGACTCGAAGCGTGCCCTCATCAAGTTTGGTGATCACCAGCTCTACATCGCGTCGAGCCTCAAGGTTTGAAGGGCTCAAATCCCCAATTTGGCTGTACCAGTGGGCAATGCGTTCTTCGAGTTCGCTCATAGTTCTAGCGTACCGGCGTTAGCGCGCTTCGTCGAGCCGATTAGCAGCCACCGCTAAACGCTCATCGGGCTGAACTACAGCCACCCGGACAAAATTCGCCGAGTCTGATCCATAGAATTCTCCAGGGCTTGTCACCAAGCCCGCCACTTCAGCGAGTTCACTGGCCAAAGCCCAGCCATCGGTTCCCTCGCGATGACACCACAAATAAAATGAACCTTCGGGAACGGGGGCCGACACGCCATATCCCTCGAGTGCCCTGCTCAACAAAGTCAGTCTGTTTAGATACCGCGCCCTCTGCTGATCTACGTGTTCATCGTCTTGGTAGGCCAGCGCCACGGCTGACTGTACCGGGCCTGGAACCATTAATCCCGCGTGTTGGCGAACCAAGCGGAGGTAGCGCACCAGTTCAGGATCTCCAGCGTAGAAACCGGCTCGGATTCCAGCGAGGTTAGAACGCTTCGAAATCGAATGAACTGCCAATACGCCATGCAGTCCCCAGCGCAAAATGGTTTGTGGGGTAGTCGTCCAGGTAAATTCCGCATAACACTCATCGCTCGCAACAAGTACGCCATGCTTACGCCCCCATGTCGCCACCGCTTCGAGGTCATCTAGGTAACCAGTCGGGTTGGACGGAGAATTAGACCAGAGCACTAACGCTCGTGCAACATCTGATGGATCGATACTCTCTAGGTCCAGACGCCCGTCAACCAATCGAACTGGGACGCTGCGCAGCCCCGCCAGGGTCGCTCCCATCGCATAAGTCGGATAGCTAATGGCCGGATAGAGCACGGTATCTCGTTCGGGCGAGCGTAAATGAAGATAGCCCGCTAGTGATGCCACAAATTCTTTGGTGCCGATACACGCCGCAATCTCATCTGCCTCAATCGGAACTCCCAAGCGACGCTCCAGCCAACTCGCACACGATTCACGAAATTGCGGTGATCCAAATGAGGGCGGGTATCCACGCACACCCCGAGCGTGCGCAAGCTCGTCCAACACGATCTGCGGTGGTGCATCAATCGGAGTCCCGATAGAACATTCAATAGGCCCATCGTTATGGCGGCGTGCTAACTCCCGCACCGCCTCTAGGCGTTCGTAGGGGTAGGGAGGCGGGACAAATCCTGACATCAAACTCGCCATTCCTGGAATCGAGCCATGCCCACAGCGTCTAACACTACGTCCATCCTCACAGAATTCTCTTCAACTTTGGAATCAAGCACCTCGCCTTCGCGGTGAGCGGCGGCCACCAAATCGCCCCTCTCGAGCGGGAAGGACAAGGTCGCAACCCGATCGCCGGTCCGTAGTCGGTCACCAATCGCACTCACTACCTCGGTGAGATTCTCCCCCGTCTTGGCCGATACCCAGACGCTCCCTTCGTATTTGGCAGCGAGGTCCTTGGAGAGCGAGCCGGGAATATCAGCTTTATTGAAAAGCAGTAACTCTGGAACATTTGTCGCACCAATCTCGGCGAGTACTTCGCGAACCGCGGCAATCTGCTCTTCAAAATGAGGGTTCGATCCATCCACGACGTGTACCAACAAATCAGCCAGCTGCACCGATTTGAGGGTCGACATGAACGCCTCAATGAGACCGTGTGGGAGGTTCGAGATAAAGCCCACGGTGTCCGTAATCAGAACAGTTTCGCCACCGGGAAGTTGCTTCTGCCGCGTTCGTGGATCGAGCGTTACGAATAGGCGGTCCTGCGCTTCAACGTTGGCGTCAGTCAGCGCGTTGAGCATGGACGATTTTCCCGCATTCGTATAGCCAACCAGGGTCACCTCTCGGTGACGTCCGCGGTCTCTCCCCTGGCGTTGCACCTCGCGCGAGCGATCCACTTCTTTTAGATCACGACGAATGTGGTGGATTCGTTGCACCAAGCGTCGCCGGTCCGTTTCGAGCTGGGTTTCACCCGGACCACGCGTTCCAATTCGTCCGCTCTGTTGCGAAAGTGAGCCGCTGACCCGGCGAAGACGCGGGAGTCGATATTCCAACAGGGCGAGTTCGACCTGGGCTTTGCCTTCAGGGGTGCGCGCGTTCTGAGCAAAGATATCCAGGATTACCGCGGTGCGGTCAATCGCAGTTCGCCCGAGTAATGCTTCGAGGTTTCTCTGTTGCGCGGGTGACAGGTTGTCTTCAAAGACCACCGTGTCCGAGTCAACGGCTAGACAGATTTCTTTGAGTTCTTGAACCTTTCCCGAACCCAAAAACGTGGCGGGATCTGGTGAGTCTCGTCGCTGAATTACTCTGGCTTTGACATCGGCGCCCGCGGTATTTACCAACTCTTCAAGTTCATCCAACTGATCATCTAGTTCTTCTGAAGAATTACCTGGGAACAAAACACCTACCAGAACAATCTTCTCGCGAAAGGTGCGATCGATAAGTGTTGTTGGAATGTACGTCAAGCGCCGTGCCACTCCACGTCTGCCACAAACACCACTGGCCCAGTGAGAGTGGCCTGCGCATCATCGAGAGTAACCCGTAACGGCCCACCGGGATTATGAACGGTAACCGAACTACCGGCAAGTCCAGCGGCGTGGACCACGGCTGCGGTGGCGCAAGAACCAGTCCCGCACGCTTGCGTCCAACCGGCCCCACGCTCATACACAAGGATCGACAGCTCAGCGGCATTCTTGATAGTAACGAACTCAACGTTCGCTCCGCCTACGGCGTCACTCAATTCGATTGCCTTCTCTTGCCTCTCGGCCATCGTTGCGGACATGTCGTCCAGCAACACCACATGTGGGTTGCCGACATTGGCCACCCCGAGAGTTCCCGGCAAGGCTTCGAGTAGTTTTACCTCACCCATAGCGACCGATCCCATCCCTACGTCGCCATCCATCTCGAGGTGCACGAGTCGAATCCCGGCGGCAGTTTCGACTGGCAACTCAGTCCACTCCCCTTTAGTTGCTCGTCGCACCGCCGCTACTAAACAGCGAATGCCGTTTCCCGACATTTCCGCAAACGACCCATCTGCGTTGAAGAGCACCATTTGGAGCGGATCACCAACCGTGGCGACCAATAAACCGTCTGCGCCTACTCCGTGGGTGCGATTACACACAGCGGCCGCTAGAGCCGAGGTCCAAGTAAAACCGGCACCATCTTGCACGTCAACAAGGAAATCGTTTCCCGCCCCGTGCCATTTTTGGAGGTGCCGACTCATGCCTTTTAGTCTCTCACGAGACTGGCGTCAGATTGCAGCAGGGCAATTAGCCGTAATTTCGCGGATTCACCATTATCAAACCACTCAATTCGTGGATCTCGCCTGAACCATGCCCGCTGCCGGCGCGCCAGTTGCCGACTCGCCCTCAGCGCATCTTCAATGCATTCATCGAGAGGAATTCCATGTTCCACGTGCATAAGCAGCTCCCGATATCCCACCGCTTGGCGTGCCGTGCGGCTTAATCCTGCGGGGCGAGCGGACAGCGCGCGTACCTCCTCGAGGAGGCCCTCCTCGAGCCACGTCTTGAATCTCTCCGCGACGGCCGACTTCGAACCCTCTGCGGTGCTCGAGAGACCGACTTGGCACACACGGCTTTGCTTGTACTCAGACATCTCATCACCGAAGCTGGAAAATGCTTTCCCGCTGCCTCGCACCACCTCTAACGCGCGAATAATTCGACGGGCGTTGTTTGATTCCATTTTTGCGGCCGCCACCGGATCTTTTTTGACTAGTTCAGCGTGGAGCGCTTCGACATTTACCTCGGCTTCAGCCTCCAAGGACTGTCGTATCTCGGGGTATTGTCCAGGGATTTCAAAATCATCAATGATTGCTCGGCCGTAGAGTCCGGTACCGCCCACGTAGAGAACCGCATGGCCGCGACTCCAAATCTCCGTGGCAACTCTCCGAGCCTGACGCTGAAACTCCGCGACGGTGAATTCTTCATCTGGATTCACTACGTCCACTAGGTGATAGGTAACCTCGCTGCGCTCTTTCAGCGTGGGCTTGGCGGTGCCAATATTCATCTCTCGGTAGACCGTCATTGCGTCGACACAGATGATTTCCACCTGTGGGGCAAGTTCCAGAGCCACCTGATGGGCCACAGCGGACTTGCCAGATGCTGTCGCTCCGACCACCGCAACGGCTTTGCGCTGGAATGTCACGAGATAGAGAGGGGAATTCGAGTTTTGTGCTTGGGGCCACGCAAGAGGGAAACCTCTTCACCCAATAGGTGGTACGGAGCGCCGTGCGTGACTTTCACACTCGCCATTGAGCCCGCTCTCATCGGTGTCGTGGTGACGGGAAAGTGAATCAATTTGCCTTGGCGGGTGCGCCCAGAGATCATCTGGTCATTTCTGCGCGAGGGCCCTTCTACGAGGACCTCTTCAATACGTCCAACTCGAGCTTCATGATGACTTAGAGCGCTTCTATCAAGTACTTGCTTGAGACGCTTGAAGCGCTCGGCGACAAGTTCGTCCGGAACAAATTCATCGCCCATAAGAGCGGCACGAGTGCCCTCTCGCGGCGAGAAAATGTAGGTGTAGGCCAAATCGAATGAGCAGTCCGCTACGACCTTCAATGTTTCCTCAAATTCGGCATCCGTTTCGCCAGGGAAGCCCACAATAAGGTCCGTGGTCACCGCAAGGTCTGGGATTGTGCTTCGCGCTTCTTCGAGAATGCGCTGATAGCGCTCAACGTGATACCCACGACGCATCCCAGTTAACACTCGGTCGCTTCCCGACTGAAGTGGTAAGTGCAGGTGATTGCAAACCGCAGAAGTCTCGGCCATGGCCTTAATTGTTTCACTGCTCAAATCCTTGGGGTGGGGCGAGGTAAACCGGATTCGTTCGATACCCTCCACCTCTCCGAGCGAACGGAGCAATGTAGGAAAAAGTGGACTGCGACCCGTGATATCGCGACCATAGGAATTCACATTTTGACCCAAAACGGTTATCTCGGTGACCCCAGAATCGGCCAGCATGCGCGCTTCGGTCAGCAAATCTTCGAGGGGGCGAGATATCTCTGCGCCGCGGACCGAGGGAACGATGCAATAGGCGCACGAATTGTCGCATCCCATCTGGATGGTCATCCAAGCCGAATAGGGCAGTTCGCGCACGGCGTACAGCGCTGGCGTCATTTCCGAGATGGCCTCTGGATCGGGGGCTTCCCAGATTTCCATCAAGGGGCCCTCAGCTTTAGCGCGGCGAAGCAATTCAGGGGCCTGGTTGATGTTGTGGGTGCCAAACACCACATCCACCCAGCCCGCTACCTCTTGAATCTTGCCGCGATCCTTCTGCGCCATACAGCCCCCTACGGCAACTTGCATCTCTGGGTTGGCCTCTTTAAGAGCCTTCACGTGCCCGAGTGCGGAATACAGCTTGAGGTCGGCGTTCTCACGGATTGTGCAGGTGTTGAATATGACGAGATCGGCTTCCGACTCATTCGCCACCGGAGTCATACCTTCAGCTACGAACATGCCGGCTAGGCGTTCAGAATCGTGTTCGTTCATTTGACAGCCAAAGGTTCGAATGGTGAATGTCTTTGGCGTTGTCACTTCCCTATTCTACTGAAGTAAGACTGGGACACTCCGAGCGGCATCAACAGTGGCTCCAATGCCGGCCGCAACCACGAGGGCGCAACCAACGAGGTCCCACCCGGAAATCTGTTGATTAGCGAAAATCAGCCCAGTCAGAAAGGCCATAGCCGGATCTAGTGCGAAGAGCACTCCCGCCGTGGCCGGACGCACTCTTCGAATACCTTGTAGCTCGAAACTAAAGCCCAGTGCAATGGCGAGGAAGGCAATAAAGACCAACCGCCACAACAAGGGACCCGCGTGGCTCATTCGGTGCCAAGAGTGAAACAAAAAGGGTGAGGTCACGACCGTCGCCACACCCATGGACATCGATAAACCTTCAACACCTTGAATGAGGTTTCCCATCTTGTGCGTGACCAAGACATACATCGAGTACATGAATGCCGCCATAAAGGCGAAGGTAATCCCGAGCGCCGTCAGCCCAGAGCCGGGGCGAGTGAGAGCCACTACTCCTAATCCCGCGGCCAGTACATACACGAGCTGGCGAGGCTTGCGATGCCCTAGAACGGCCACCGCAAATGGGCCCAAGTATTCGAGTGCGACCGCCCCACCAAGTGGGATGCGTCCAATGGATTGATAAAAGAATTGGTTCATCAATGCCGTCGTCACTCCAACGATGATGACCCATCGCCATTGCAACCAACTCCACGAGCGGACTTTTGGCCTTGCGATAAGAAGTAGGAAGACCGTACCAAAGAGAAACCGCCAAGCGGAAATCTCACCGGCCGAGAAGTGCCCGAACTCTGGCAACACCAGGGCCGAAGTGGTTTGGATGGAAGTGACTCCCGCAACAATGAATGCAGCGCCAAAGAGCGCTTGCTTCCGATTTGAGTTCAACGAACCACCGCGCCGATATGGTCAACTTCGAACACGCGAACTACACCCGCAATACCCTCGTCGTGGAAATATGATCTCGCCGCCTCAGCCACGTCGCTCGATTCAACTTCTCCAGTTAGCGCCAACATTGTCGAGCCAGCCCCCGACCAACAAGTTCCGTCGGCACCCGCATCTTTCATCACGTTTAAAAGAGCACCGCTGAATGGCAAGAGCGCGGAGCGGTAAGTCTGGTGTAAATGGTCGTTGAGCGAGGAAGAAACGAAGAGTGACCGGTCAGCCAAACCCGGTAACAGCATCGCAAGGGCAGCCATGTTAGAAACCGCATCACTAAAGGGAACGCTTTTGGGTAGTACCGCCCTCGAGTCGTCAGTTGCCAACTCCATATCGGGTATTGCGGCAACGAATCTCCACGTTTCATCAATTGGGAATGAGCGAACCAAGGTCCGTTCTCCAACTACTTGAACACCGACTAGCCCGCCAACCAGTGACGCCGCGGCATTTTCCGCGTGTCCATCTACTTCGGTGCCAATGGCCAATGCTTCCGGCGCTTGGGACGCTAGTGCTGCCGCAATCGCGAGTGCCGCCGAAGAGCCCAATCCCCTGGAGAGAGGGATCTCAGAATCAACTCTCAATGAGAAGTTTGAATGCCCGAGAGCCTGGCGCGCAATTTTTGCGGCCAGATGTCCTTCATGGTCAAATTCCCCTGCCCCAAATCCAGTCGTTGAGATAGAAAATGCATCGGCGGGGTTGATCTCCACCTCAATATAGGCACTCAAGGCAACGGCCAATACATCAAAACCAGGGCCAAGATTGGCCGAACTTGCAGGGACGCGCGCGAGCATAGTTCTAGAGTATTCGCTGCCAGAGTGACGGAGCACGCAAACTGGCAGTCGTTACGAGGCTCGCTTCAACGGCCCCGTCCGCCCCAATGATCCAGCCGACGACTGAACGGGCGGGCAGAGCAGAATTAATTCGACGCATGTGCACTCGCCAACTACTACTCGTTTTGAATTTCCAAGTAGTGCTTGTGATTGTTTGGGCGAGGGTGAAGTGAACTTTCTGACCCTCCCAGAAGATTGTGCCGAGTGTTTCACTGGGACTAAAGCGGTGTGTAGCAATCAAAGTAGGTATAGCTTCAGAAACAGCTAGCGCCGCATCTCCCGCTGGCTTCAGGAGGTCTCCCCCTCGTGCTCCGAACACTGCAACTAGGGCCAAATAGGATTTACCGCCAAACTGCATTTGCGTCGCCATCACGTCACATCCACCTGCTGCATCAGTACGGCCAGACTTGACCCCAATTACGTTGTACTGGCCGGCATAGGGCGTGAACGAATTCAAAACACCCGCTACCGGTAGGTCAATCGAAGGCAACTTGGCGGCGTCGCGAACGAGGCTAAATTTCATCAATTTGTCAGTCAGTACAAGTTGATCGCGCGGCACCGACTTATTTCCAGCCTCGATACCCGTAGGGTCGGCGTACACCGTATTTGACATTCCGAGCGCTTTCGCCATGGCATTCATCTGTGATACGAATTCCACGGTCGAGGTACTGAACAGACGGCAGAGAATAAGGGCGTAGTCACTGGCGGAATGAACGATAAGCCCGCGAATCAAATCGGGCACACACAGTGATTGCCCAACTTGAATCAACGCCGTAGATTGGCCCGTGTCAACCTCGTGGCGATATGCAGCCACATCGATGTCATCGACGGTGTGGCAGGTAGATGCCTGCTTCGATTGGTCAACTTGAGTCAATGCAACATAGGCGGTCATCAATTTTGTGATACTCGCAATTGAGACTGGAGTTGACGGCGGGTAATAACCCAAGTGCAGGGCAGGTACTGAGACTCCGTAGGAGATGGATGTCGATACTGGCGGAAAGGCCAGCGGCGTGGCTGTGACGAATCCAATTCTCTTAGCCACAATGTGCGCCGTGGGCAAAGGAGCGCTCAGCGCAAGACCCGCAATTAGTGCGGCAGCAAGAACCAGCCCCAAAGAGGCGCCCGCGAGGCGATGGAAAAAACCGCGCAGTGGGTGATTCACTCGGAGTTTCTGGGCCATGAGCTACAGGTTTTCGTTTTCGTATTGCTCAAGTGTCATCATGACCTTGCGAGCCTTCGAGCCATCTCCGGGGGCGACGATACCCTCTTCTTCAAGTTGATCCATAATTCGACCAGCGCGAGCAAAGCCGATGCGTAACTTGCGCTGCAGCATCGAAGTAGAGCCTGATTGTGTAGAAAGTACGAGCTCGCGGGCCTTGTGCAGAACCACTTCATCGTCGCTATCGGCAACGGCGCCACTCACGGCCAGTCCCTGTCTCTCGCCCGGAAGATCGGCGGCCACAATCGTTTCGGTCCGCCCGCCTTGCGCCTTCCATGCGCCAACGACCTTGCGCACCTCTTCTTCTGATACCCAGGGGGACTGGATGCGACGTGCCACGTTTGAAGAAGCGGTTAGCAAGAGCATGTCACCCTTACCAATCAGCCGCTCCGCTCCGGCTTGATCGAGAATGACCCGTGAGTCACCGAGGGAGGAGACTGCAAAGGCCATCCGGGAGGGTACGTTGGCTTTGATGACACCCGTAATAACGTCTACCGAGGGTCGTTGGGTCGCAAGTACGAGGTGGATACCGACTGCGCGCGCCATCTGGGAAATCCGGACCACGCAATCTTCCACGTCTCGCGCCGCCACCATCATCAAGTCGTTGAGCTCATCAACCACAATGACTATGTAGGGAAGCTCCAAGGGCTCTTCCGGTGCGGGAACGCCCGAATCAAGTCCAGTGGTGCGTTCAATGATTTCGCCTACTTCGTGGGCGGATGTGCGCTTGGGGGTAATTTCCCCACGCTCCACCATCTGGTGATAACTCGTAATATCACGCGCACCGTTTGCCGCTAAGAGATCGTAGCGGCTCTCCATTTCCTTCACGGCCCAGTTCAAGATGTTGGCCGCTTTTCGAGGGTCTACCACTACCGGGGAAAGAAGGTGTGGCAAGTCGTTGTACTGACCGAGCTCAACTCGCTTGGGGTCAATGAGTACGAGACGTAATTGATCAGGGGTAGCTCGCATCACCAGACCAGTAATAAGCGAGTTGATGCAGGAACTCTTTCCAGCTCCGGTCGCGCCGGAAATCAGAACGTGAGGCATTTCACCGAGATTGACCATGACGGTCTTCCCCGAGATATCCCTTCCCAAGGGGACATCTAAGGGGTGATGTGCAGCTTGGGCTTCGGGCGAACTCATCACATCTCCAAGCGCTACGAGAGAACGATTGCGGTTCGGAACCTCAATGCCAATTGCCGAACGTCCCGGAATGGGCGCGAGAATTCGGACATCCGGTGAGGCCATGGCGTATGCGATGTCCTTGTTCAAGGAGGTGATCTTGGCCACCTTCACCCCAGGGCCAATCTCCAATTCGAACCGAGTAACCGCTGGACCGACGGTGTAGCCCACGAGGGTTGTCTCAACACCGTGAGCGGCCAGCGCCTCTACGAGCGCCTCCCCCGCTTCATCTATGGCCGAACGATCGGTCTTTGTATCTTTGGTTTTACTCAGTAGAGAGAGCGGTGGAAGTTCCCAAACGTCCGGTCGGGTCGGTACATTCGCGCGCGATGCAATGGGAGCAGCGACTACCTCGGAGTCATCTTCGACATTTTGGTCATCAACGAAAATAAAACTTTCAGAAGCCGGTTCCTCCTCAAGTTCCTCGACTTCATCAATCTCTTCAGGAGCTTCGTCTACTTCTTCATACTCTTCATCCGCCTCTTCATACTCAGGCAAATCTTCGTACTCATCTTCGATAATGTCTTCGTCATCTCGATCATCGCGGGCGGCCAAAGTTGCCCGCAACGACCTCCAGATATAACCAAATCCTTTTCCAATGGAGACCAGCAGAGTTCGAAGTCCGATTCCAGTGAGCACCATCGAAGCGACAACCATCATCGCCACCAGAGTCACGTACCCTCCGATAGTTCCTACGGTTTGCAGCAGCGCATCACCGATTGCTACGCCAAGAAATCCCCCCGCATCAGCAATTGCGTGCAGTGGCGCTGAAAATGCGGGGTGCCCCGCTGAAAGATCGGCGAGTCCACTGACGCTCGCCATACCGAGGCCAATTCCCCAACTTAGGCGCGCTCCGTCGACTTCAATTTTGTTCCACACCAACAAAACCCCGAGCATGAGCAGAACGAGCGGTACCACGAGCTTTGAAAGTCCAATTGCATCAGCCAAGACGCGAGAGAGTCCCTGACCGACTGGTCCCAATACGGAGAACTGCGCGAGCAAAGAGAAAATACCAATGACAAAAAGAATCACAATCCAAATGTCACGCTGATGGCGGGCCCATAGCCCTTCACGCTCGGATTTCTCCCGAGTTACCTTCTTTTTCGGCGCGCTCTTTTTGGCTGGCGCCTTCTTGCCTCGGGATGTTGCCATGAGTATCCAATTTACCGAACTTTTGTTCGAAATCTGACCTTTCGACCTATTCTTGAGGGGTGACTACTCCTCCGGACGCCAGTTCCACTTCGTTAGCTGAGCGCTTAGGTGTCAGAGCCGTTACCGCGACAGTTAAGTCGGTGGAAACGCTCTCCCCCTCCTTAGCGGCCGTGACCCTCTCGGTTCCCGATATTGCTATCGCTGGAGTGCCGGGGAATGATGTCATGATTTCTATTGCCAAATTAGATGGGTCATTAGCTCGCCGCCGATATTCGGTCAGAAGCACCAATGCCGAAGAAAGTACCGTCACCTTTTGGGTCACGACCCACCACGACGGTTTGGCGTCTGAGTGGCTGCGTAGCGCCACACCGGGAGCGCAGACTGATTTGGTGGGGCCGCGTGGAAAAATCGTCCTCGACCCACTTGCTGATTGGTACCTCTTTGTGGGAGAGATTTCTGCCCTCGGCGCTTTCTACAACCTCGCTGAAGCTATCGAAACCCCCGGTAAGGCGATCTTTATTGTTGAAGTTCCAGAGGCTACTGACATCGTCACCACATCCTTTGACTCAGGGCTCGGGGTTACTGGCATATTTATTGAACGCCAAGGTCGTGCCCCGAGTGACGCTGAGGGTATTTTGCGTGGACTCGCTGCATTTGAATTTCCTGAAGGTCACGGACACGCCTACCTATTTGGAGAATTCAGTCAGATCAAGGCTGCGAAACTCGCTCTGCTCGACCGTGGTTTAACCGAAGACCAAATCTCTTCCAAGGCCTTCTGGCGTCAAGGTAAAGCCAACCAAGACCACGGCGAACCTGACAAAACGTCGGACTCCTAAAAGACAACGATTGCTGGAAGCAATACTGGCTGCCGACGAAAACGTTGGCCGAGCAACCTGCCCGCACAACGTTGTGCCACGCGATTCAGCACCTCGGCACTACGCTCACCCTCGCGCAATGCTTCAGTGAGGGCGCTACGCACTTCATTGGTAATCGTTAGTTGGACACTGCGGTCCCCTTCACCTTCAAACCAGCCGCGCGCGGTCACGCTTACCTCGTGAACAATCTCACCGCGCTCCCCATCAATTCCTGCTGAAATCATCAAGACTCCAAATTCGGCCAACATTCGACGTTCCTCGAGGGGCCGTTCGTCTAGGTCGCCCGCTCCACCATCGATGTAGTGAAAGCCCGCTGGAATTTGCCCGGCTCGACGAATCCCCTTTTCGGAGACTTCAACCTGGTCACCGTCTTCGCAAACCAAAATGTGGGAGCGTTCTAAACCCATGGACTCAGCGAGAGCGGCGTGGTGAATCATGTGGCGATACTCCCCGTGAACCGGGATGAAGTTCCTTGGACGAAGCAACTGATGAAAGGTGCGAAGCTCTCCTTGACGCGCGTGACCGGAGGCATGAACAGCCTCCTTGCCCGAATGAATAACTTCGGTTCCGGTACGCGTGAGGTCATCGATAACTCGTCCAACGCTCCACTCGTTACCCGGAATCGGATGCGAGCTCAAGATGATGGTGTCTTCTGGCCCAACCTTGAGGAAACGATTATCACCGCGTGACAGCTTCGAAAGCGCCGCCATAGGCTCGCCCTGCGCGCCGGTGCAGATTACGCACACTTCACCTGGTTCGTAGCGATCGATATTCTCCACATCCACAAAGTCAGCCTTGTCCACATGCAGCAAATTCAATTTGCGCGCCAGTTTGGCGTTGGCCTCCATGGACCGTCCCATGAGACAAATTTTGCGATTCTGCTCAAGGGCGATGTCAACAATTTGCTGGACACGGTGAATGTGCGAGGAAAAACATGCCACTACCATTCGTCGATTCGCACGCTCTAGAAAAAGCCTTCTCAGGGTGGCCCCGACGCTCGATTCGGAGGCGGTGAATCCGGGCTCCTCGGCGTTAGTGGAATCGCACAACAAGAGCGCTACGCCTTCGTCTCCCAGTTGAGCCAAGCGAGAGACATCGGTGCGCCTTCCGTCAATTGGAGTTAGGTCCAGCTTGAAGTCCCCCGAGTGCACGATGACGCCAGCCTTGGTGTGAAAGGCCAATGCGTGAGCACTCGGAACCGAATGCGTCACGGGAATAAATTCGACCTCGAATGGTCCAATGCGGCGGCGTTCATGGTCGTCCACCTCGATAAAGGTCAGATCAGCGGAAACTTTGGCTTCACTCAACCGGTGTTTCGCGAAACCTACGGTCAAGGGCGAACCATAAATAGGTACGTTGACGTCCTTGACTAAATAGCGAAGGGCGCCGGTGTGATCTTCGTGACCATGGGTCAAGACGATGCCGTCAATCTTGTCTCGGCGTTCGATGAGCCATCGGAAGTCCGGGAGAATTAAATCCACCCCATACATATTGGGCTCCGGGAACATCAGCCCAGCGTCGACCACCACAATGCGACCGTCTTGTTCAATCGCAGCGCAATTACGTCCGATTTCGCCTAAGCCACCAAGAAAGGTGACGCGTACCTGCTCAGCCACGGGCGCTACGAACTTCAGCCAGCAGGGCAACTGCCTGGGCGTCGAGTGCAGCATCGCTTGGGGCGTGCGGAAGTCGGCATTGCCCAACCGCAATCCCCTGCGCGCGCATCATGGCCTTTGAAGGCATTGGGTTTGGATACATTTCACTTCCTTCGAATGTGCAACTCGCCACCAATCGGTCAGCTATTGATTGGGCTAGTGCGAGGTCACCGGCCTCAAACGCTGCGATCAACTGTTGAAATTCAGGCCCGGCCCAATGGGAGGCAACGGACACAATTCCGACTGCCCCTTCCGCTAAGAAGGGCAAGAGCAAACCATCATCACCGCTGTAAAGGTCAAATCCATCACCCAGCGTTTGCTTGACGTGACGAGCCGTTTCGAGGTCGGCCGACGCATCCTTCAGTGCTACAACATTGGAGTGTTCTCTGGCTAGAGCAATTGTCGTTTCACCGGCAATTTTGCGCCCGGTGCGAGACGGTATGTCATAGAGCATCACGGGCAGATCGGTTGCCTCAGCAATAGCGCCAAGATGCCCCTTGATGCCCAACTGATTCGGACGAGAGTACGCCGGTGTGGTGGCTAGTACCCCCGCGACAGAAGTGCCTGTGAGCCGCTTGGTCAGCGCGACAGATTGTTGAGTGTTTGCGAAGGTTGACCCCGCAAAAACCGGAACGGTCACCACTTGGGCGACATGGGAAAACAGTTCAAATTTTTCATCGTCACTGAGTGCGGGGCCCTCTCCAGTAGAACCAGCAACAATGAGCCCGTCAGATCCGTTTTCGACTAGAAAGCGAGCCACCTCTGAGGCGACATCGAGATCTACCTCTCCTTGGGCCGTGAAGGGCGTCACCATTGCCGTTAGGACGTGGCCGAAGCGTGGTGAACTCATGTGCCCAAGTTACCAGTCATCGTGAAAAATGAGTGCTCAGGAGAGGAATGAATCAATACCCCGCACGAATTGCGGTTGGGAGCCGATAGCCCGCAGAGCGAGCGCGACCCCTTGAATAAATGAGGTGCGATCAAAGGAGTCGTGCCGGATGGTGAGACCTTCACCGGGTCCGCCAAAAATAATCTCCTGGTGGGCTACTAATCCCGGGAGGCGAATCGAATGAATCTGCACGCCAGCTTCGCTCTGTGCACCACGGGCTCCGGCCACGGTCTGTCGCTCGGTCATGTCGACCATCTTCTCTAGGCCCGCGGCTTCGCGCGCAGCACCAATCGCCCGCGCCGTGGTCAGCGAAGTGCCCGAAGGTGCGTCAAGCTTCTGGTCGTGATGCAGTTCAATGATTTCGACTCGTGGAAAATAGGGAGCAGCCAGAGCGGCGAATTTCTCCGACAGCACTGCTCCGAGGGAAAAATTAGAAGCCTGGACTACGCCAGTCACGGTGGCTGCTTTCTCCAATTGGGCCGTTTGTTCATCGTTGAGTCCGGTTGTGCCGGTCACTAAAGCGACTTTGTTAGACGCACACCACAGGCTGAGAGCAGGAATGGCATCGGGGAGTGAAAAGTCAACAACGTGAGAAATCTCAGTGTCCGAAAGCTCGTCAACCGACCTCGCCCACCGTGCTCCGAATAATTCTCGAGGCTGGTTCGAGTCAACGAGGGCGACCAGAGAAATGTCATTCAGCTGAGAAAGACCTTCGGCCATTGCTTGACCCATCCGGCCAGCACCGCCATTGATTGCGAGACGAATCATGCATCTACCTTAGTTCTGCGTCTTGCCAAAACACCTATCAGGGTGAAAACAACTGCAAAGAGCCAGCCCAGAGCAGCAACGAGCGAAGACAACAAGCCAAGTTCGATATAGGGCGCATGGTAGTGCCAGTGAATCTGCCACTTGCCGGTCGGTACTCGAGTTGACAAAATTAATCCGTGTCGGAATACAGGCAAAGGTTCCGTTTTTTTCGTCTTCAAATTAAGCCCAGTAACGCGCCAACCTGGAAGATACGCCATCGAACGCGTTAGAGTCACATATCTGGTGGCGTGTACTACGTCGAGCTCATCTCCCCAGGCTGAACCTTGTGTTGACAACAGTGCTGAACCATCGAGACGCCCAACCAACATTGTTGGCTGAACGGGTCCTTGATGCCGGAACACACTCAATCCGCCAACGGTGGCTGACAGCCGCCAGTGATTTGAAAGTGTCGCAATGGCGTCTTGAAATGGCGTCACTAAGTCGTAAGAAGCCCTAGCGCCCTCGAATACCTTTGCGTCTTTCACCGCAAACGAGTTCATCGAGGAGATGAGGACTCCATACGAGGTCAATTTGGATTGTGCAAAATTGAATGTTACGTCTGAGCCAATCTTTGACCCTCGCACTGCCGATCCGATCAGATTCGACTGCGAGTCGATCAATTGTGCGTAGTACTGTGAGCCGGCAAAACTCCCAGGCGCTTCAATGCTCGTGAGTACAAATTTCGTGGCTGCAAGTCCTTGTCCCCAGTAGCGATAGGCCGACGGACTAGTCTTCACCGGCCCGCAAACAGGCTCCGGCTTATGGGCTGGGGTGTTGTGATCAGCCAGTGAGGCGGTGTTGACAATCACCGTGGTCAAGTCCAACTGCGTGAACACTCCCCCCTTGAAGGCGCACACGTCGAACATCGCTCGGGGATGGGTGCCGGTAGCCTGCGAATAGCGAGCGTTAATTAAAGAGCCGTAGCCCTGAACACTGGGGAACCCGGTGAAGACATTGAGATTGGGCAATCCAATCTGCTCAACTTCAGTCTCATTGGCACCGAAGCGGTCCAAGATGGCGGTACGTCCAGCCACTGGTCCAATCAGCTTCTTGATGACCGAATGCGATGGTTCGGCGGTTATCGGGTGATTCACTACCGTGCCGGTCGTTAAATAAACACTCGTCTGGCCCAACGCGAGAAAGAGGGTGAGGTCGCACATCGCCAGGCCGACTAACCAGCGGAATCGTCGAGGACTGTGTTGGCGAAGCAGGAGCAGTGCGAAACTTAACGCGAGGAGCGCAAAAATTATGAAAACCGGCCACTGCAAGGTAACGAGATGTGCTGAGCGAGGAATTGCGCCGAGCCAATTCGCCGCGGCCGTGCCGCCAATCCAGAGTATTCCCACTGTTCCAATGACCACAGTGGTGATGGCCAAAATCGCGACCTTCGTTCGCCGGGTCAGCGTTGGCGCATTCCACCGGCCAGCCCTAACTTCGTCGAGTAGCCAGGCCAAAAAGGCGGTGAGGGCCAAATCGACGATGATGACATTTCGACTTTGCAGTCTTGTCGAGCCGAACAGCGGAATATGACGAAAGAGGTGCCCGAGAGGGGTGAAACTTCCCCACGAGGCAAAGAGGCCAATGATTCCCAGTATCGCAAAAAGGGAGAAATTGCGCTCCTCGTCGCGCCATCTAAATCGGTGAAGTCGAGAGAAAAAGATGGCAGCCGCAAATAAGGCCAGTAGGCCAACATAACTCGTCACCTCAGGCAAGTTGTAGTTCGCGTAATAGGCGGGCTGTCCAAAGCTGCCATTTCCACCCAAGAGAGTCGGAAACCAGAACAGACCGGTCCAGCGAATAACAAGCGAGCCCGATCCGAAGAACCAGTAGTTCAAACTTGCTCGTTGGGAAAGTCCGATGAAGTCCCAGCCGGGCAACAGTTGCACTAGGCCAATTGCCACTCCCCAGGCGAGGGCGACGATGCTTCCCACAACTAGAGCAATGCGGTGACGCAACGATGGTAATGACCAGGAGTTGCCCGCAACAAGTCCGTAGGCGAGAACAATAAGAAAGACCAATTCGACTTCAGCAATTGCTCGAGGCTCTCCGGTCAAAAAGGTGAGCCCCCAAATACCCGCAAGAGCAAGAATCCACTTGGCACTCACCCGAAGTAACAACCGCCAAGTTGGGTCCACATACGCTGAGAGTGTGCGTTGCCAAGCCAGCATCACGAGTACCAACCAAGGCAAAAAGCTGTACCCCTGCACGACCCCAAGGTGAACCATTTGACCCATCATCGCTCCGGCGTAGCCATAAAAAAGCGCGGAGATGAACGATGAAACAGAACTGATGCCGAGCCAACGCATCAGCGCGTACATGCCTAGGCTCGCGGCAAAATACACCCCAACTACGTTGATGAGCCACGCAAGTGGAGCAGGAACAAAGGCGAAGATGATGGTTAAGGGATATAGCGAACCAGCATTCATAGCTCCCAGCAAGGGCGTTCCAGAGTTCGCGTAGACATTCAATAAGGGCAGATGGCCAGTGCGCAGAATCTGACCCGAGAGGACTCGCAAAGGGTAGTTCTGAATGAGGTTGTCCCCCGCCAATGCGGGATGTCCTAATAAAGTCGGGATGCCAAACAACAACCACGGAACGATCGCCAAAATCCCAATGCACAGCAGATCGATCCGCGCAAAGGGGCGATACCACTCGGGAGCCCACTGCTCGATGGCAATTGTGTTGAGAGTGGGGGTCTTTTTCATTTCACTCATTATGCGCGAAAACCCGCCACTCGAAGTACTACGACAAGTGGCGGGTTCACGACAAAACTACTTAATGACGACGGGGACGTCCCCCACCGCGACGATTGTTATCGCCGCCGAATGATGGGCCGCCAGGACCAAGATCGCCGATTTCGTCAGCCAACTCGGCCTCAAAGCTTGCCTCGAAAGAGCTGGCCTTGTTTGAATCGCTGCGACGCTCCCCGCGGTCTCCGCGGTCGCTGCGCTCTTCACGGCGCTCAGAGCGCTCTTCACGGTCAGAGGAACCCTCTGCTTCTGGGAAGTCTCCGACGAGCGAAAGCGATACCTTGCCCTGCGGGTCAATGTCGTCGACCTTGACTTCAATGGCTTGGCCTAACTCCAAAACATCTTCAACCTGACCGATGCGCTTGCCGCCGTTGAGTGGCGACAGTTTAGAAATGTGAAGCAGTCCATCACGACCAGGAAGGATTGAAATGAAGGCACCGAACTTTGCGATGTTCACTACACGGCCCTGGTAAACAGCCCCAACTTCAGCGGTCGGTGGGTCCAAGATCAGCGCAATGCGACGACGGGCCTCTTCGACGGCACGGCCATCCTTGGCTCCAATGGTGACGGTTCCAACCACACCGTCGTCATCGACCGTAATTTCTGCACCAGTTTCCTGCTGCAGGGTGTTGATGACCTTACCCTTTGGCCCAATAACCTCACCAATTTTGTCAATTGGAATCTCGAGGGAAACAATCTTCGGTGCCACTGCGGCAACTTCGCTACGCGGTTCCGCGATGGTGTCGGTGATGACCTTAAGAATTGCGAGACGAGCGACCTTGGCCTGAAGCAACGCTGCGGCCAGCACGTCGGCGGGCAGTCCGTCAATTTTGGTGTCGAGCTGCAAGGCAGTAACTGCATCTGCGGTACCTGCGACCTTGAAGTCCATGTCACCAAAGGCATCTTCAGCACCGAGGATGTCCGTCAAGGTGACGTACTTACCCTCTTCGTACACGAGCCCCATAGCAATTCCCGCAACTGGGGCCTTGATCGGGACTCCCGCTGCCATGAGCGAGAGTGTCGAACCACAGACCGAAGCCATTGAGGTAGAGCCATTGGATTGCATGACGTCAGAGACCACACGCAAGGTGTACGCGAAGTCCTCTTCGCTTGGCAGTACCGGGACCAGCGCACGCTCAGCGAGCATGCCGTGTCCAACCTCGCGACGCTTAGGAGCTCCTACGCGACCGGTTTCACCAGTTGAGTAAGGGGGGAAATTGTAGTGGTGCATGTAGCGGCGGAACTCATCGGGAGTGATGGTGTCAATCTGCTGCTTCATACGGGGCATGCCCAAGGTCGTCACGTTCACAACTTGAGTCTCTCCTCGCTGGAAGAGCGCTGAGCCGTGTGTCATTGGGAACAGGTCAAGTGCCGCGGATAGAGGACGAATGTCGGTAATACCACGTCCGTCAATACGCATACCTTCTTCAACAATGCGCGCACGCACAATCTTCTTGGTCAGCGACTTAACAGCGGGCTTAATTTCATTCACACGCTCAGAAAACTCAGCTTCGAGCTCGGCAACGATTTCCTTCGTCGCGGCATCGAGTGCTGCGGCGCGCTCGGCTTTAACGCTGTGGTTGTTAGCGGCAACGAGCTTGGCCTTACCAACGGCAACCACGCGGTCCATGACATCGTCTTGGTATTCGCTAAAGGTAGAAAATTCCATTGGGGTAACCGGGCCACGAGCGGCTACGAAGTTCTTTACAAGTTCGCGCTGCAAGTTGATTGCTTCGCGAATCCATAGCTTCGACTTTTCGAGTCCAGCGGCCAAGACCTCTTCGGTAACCTTCGGAGCGCCATCGGCGTACTTCTCGAAGGAGCCTTCAGTTCCACCGGCTTCAACCATCATGATTGCAATATCGGTCTCAACCGAATCAGAGAGTGCGCGTCCCGCAACAACGAGTTCGAAAACTGAGTCGTCGCCCTCTTGGAAGGTGGGGTGAGCGACCCATTCGCCATCGGTCGTATAGGCCAGACGAACAGCGCCAATCGGGCCGTCGAACGGAATACCTGAAATCATCAAGGCCGCTGATGCAGCGTTGATGGCCAAGATGTCATGTGGATTCTCCTGGTCGGCGCTGAAAATCGTGCCAACTACTTGAACCTCGTTGCGGAAACCCTTCGGAAACGATGGGCGTAGCGGACGGTCGATTAGTCGACAAATCAAAATTGCCTGATCGGACAGTTTTCCTTCACGGCGGAAGAATGAACCGGGGATTTTTCCGGCTGCGTAGGCTCGCTCTTCAATGTCCACGGTGAGGGGGAAAAAGTCGATACCTTCACGCACTGTACGTGCGGCGGCAACGGTGGCCAACAACATGGTGTCGCCAATACGAGCAAGTACTGCTCCGTCGGCGAGTTGTGCGAGGTGACCGGCCTCAAAAGTTAGGGTCTTGTCGGTGCCCGTAATTGGGCTACTTACGCGAATTGCGTCAGTCATGGATGTGCTCCTTATATGGTGTGCAACATTCCGTTCGGATCCCAGTGGGCAATCTTCGTTCTACGAAAATTCTCCACTGGCTCCGATGAAAACGGAAGTGTTACGAGGCGTCGATTTTCGACGCCGCTCGGCTAGCGACGAATGCCGAGACGACCAATCAAAGTGCGATACTGCTCCACGTTGCCCTGCTGCACATAATCCAGCAGACGGCGGCGCTGACCAATGAGCTTCATGAGTCCGCGGCGGGTGTGGTGATCACCCTTGTGCATCTTCAAGTGCTCGGTGAGGTGGCTGATCCGCTCAGTTAACAACGCGATTTGGACTTCGGACGAGCCGGTGTCCGTCTCATGTGCGCGGTAATCGGAGATGATCTGCTGCTTCTCAGTCATAAAGGTATAGCCTCAATAATCGGGTGTCCCGTTGCAAGCCGCCAACGTGACGACCCACACGATCAGCGTCGCTGACCGAGGTTCTAGCCTAGCAGGGTTGGCCCAAAAGGCGCAAAATCTTCGAAACTCTGCCGGGAATTCGCTACGTCGGTGGTTATTTGGGCGATGAGTGCCTCGAGCGAGTCGTATTTAGCTTGACCCCGAAGTCGCTCAATGAAGGCCACGTCTAGGTATTGACCGTAAAGATTGCCATCGAAATCGGTCAAATGGTCCTCGACCAGGACTGCCCCGTTTTCATAAAACTGCGGCCGTGTTCCCACGGAAATCGCTGACGGCAGCCATTCGTCCCCGATCCGCGTCGCTCCGGCGTACACCCCATCGCCGGGAACAATTTGGTGGCGATCGATCAGAAGATTGGCGGTGGGAAAACCCAGCTCACGCCCTCGCTTGTCACCTTCCACAACCAGGCCTCTGATCTGCCAGCAACGCCCGAGCACCGCCTGGGCGCCCTCAACGTTGCCTTCGCGAAGGAAAGTTCGTGCCATCGTTGAAGAGAAGCGGCCGTTGACTCCCTCGCCGTAGGCGGTACAGGCGATAACGGTGAAGCCCCAGCGTTCGCCCGCCTCGCGCAACGTTTGCACCGTGCCGGCACGATTCTGTCCAAAACGGAAGTCCTCGCCCACCACCACAACTTCTGCCCCAAGTTGCTCAATCAGAATTTCTTGAATGAAATCATCTGCGCTTTGCTTAGCTCGCCTTTCGTCGAAGGTCACGACGCGAATTTGGTCTAAATCTTGCTTCGCTAACTCTTCGAGTCGCTGCTCAACCGTTTGCAAGAGTTTGAAATCGTTGTCCGGGGCGATGACGTTGGCCGGGTGAGGATCAAAGGTCAGAACGGTGGTGGCGCATCCATTGGCATTGTCGCGCAAGGTAGCGAGGACAACTTCGTGTCCACGGTGCAGTCCGTCAAATACACCAATCGCCACGGCCGAAGGTCGTTTGATGAGGCCCAAATCACTGGTGTCGGTGAAGATGAGCATGCGTCCAATTTACTGGTCGGGCCCGTGGGCGCCATCCAAAACGATTTCGGGCTTCCACAGGTCTCGACTACGACGCAGTATTGCCACAAAATCGCCGTTCTCGTTGTGCACCGCGACCTCGTACTCGGCTCCTTCAATCTCGCGAGCGAGCCGCTGACCCATGCGGACCTTCAGAATCTCTTCGTCGGTGAGAGTTATCCCTACGAGACCTGTCGTGAAGGCTTTTGGAGGTTGCAGTACCTCTCGGCCCGACTCCACCGCTTCGCTCAGTTGCTCCAAGGTGAGCGCGCCCTCGAGTCCGTGCGATCCACTCTGGATCCGTCGCAGCGCAATCAGGTGCCCTACGGTACCCAACTTCTCCGCTAGATCAGCCAGCAGCACTCGCACGTAGGTTCCCGGGGATACCCGCACGACAAACTCCCACACCGAGGGATCATTCGTTGGTTCCAGCGAATACTCGAACACCTCAATCGCCCGAGCATCTCGCTCAACTTCGATACCTTGTCGCGCGAGTGAGTGCAGACGACGGCCACCTTGTCTTATGGCCGAGACCATTGGTGGGATCTGCTGTTGCGCGCCTAGAAAGGTCGCAGCGATCTCATTGACCTGTGACGCCGTCAGATCGGGTACCTCTGCGGTATGGACTACCTCGCCATCGGCGTCGAGCGAATCGGTGGCCACGCCAAACTTCACCCGGCCGGTATAGGTTTTCTGTTCCCCCGTCGCAAATCGCAAGAGTCGCGTGGCGGTTCCCACCCCCAAAATCAATAAGCCGGTGGCCATGGGATCGAGAGTCCCCGCGTGCCCAACACTTCGCTCGTCAAGTACCTTGCGAACTCGAGCTACGACATCGTGACTCGTGACCCCCTGGGCCTTGTCGATAAGCAGTAAGCCGCTACTCTTCGTCATGTTGCGAGCGGCGAAGAGCCTCTTCAACCGCATCCCCCGCGGCAATCGCTGGGTCGGCCATGAAACTCAATTTAGGAGTGCGCTTCATACGCGTTTGCGCATTCACCGATGCTTGAATTTGCGCGCGGCGCTCGTCCAATGCTTCTTTGGTCTCAGTTTTCAGTGAATCCAAGAACACAATTGCTCCGCGCAAGTCCGGCGTGGTGTCCACCCCGGTTACGGTCAAAAAACCAATCCGATCGTCCAAATCGGCCAAGCGAACGAGCTCTTCGGAGATCACCTCGCGAAGAATTTCATTTAGCCGAGCAGATCGGGGGTACGGATGGTGGCTGGCCTTATCGTGGGCCATGAACTAAGCCGTTCTGGGGATTTCGCGCTCTTCGAAGGTTTCGATGATGTCGCCCGGCTTCAAGTCTTGGTAGTCCGAAAGACCAATTCCACACTCAAAACCAGTCGCTACTTCACGAGCGTCATCTTTAAAGCGACGCAAACTGGTGATCGAGCCCTTCCAGATAATCGCCCCATCGCGCAAGAAACGAACCTTCGAACCACGGGTAATTACACCGTCGCGAACGAAGCAGCCGGCAATTGCACCGAGCTTCGGCACGCGGAACACTTCACGAACCTCAGCTTCACCGGTAACAACCTCTTCGTATACCGGAGCGAGCAGACCGAGCAAGGATGCCTCAATCTCCTCAATGAGTTTGTAAATGATTTCGTAGGTGCGAATTTGCACGCCTTCAACTTCAGCGAGCTCACGACTGCGCTTGTCCGGGCGAACATTGAAGCCAATGATGGTGGCGTTCGAGGCCTTGGCTAGTTGAACGTCATTCTCGGTCACACCACCGACACCGCGGTGGACAATCACGAGTTTCACATCTTCACGCTCAAGCTTTCGAAGTGATTCGCCAACCGCTTCGAGTGAGCCTTGAACGTCGGCCTTTAAGACGACGTTGAGGGTTGCCGATTCGCCACGCTGAATCTGCTCGAAGAGGTCTTCGAGGCGTGTACCCGCGTTTGCGGCGGGCATCTGCGAGGTAACACGAGCACGGTGGGCGCGAGCCTCGGCCAGGGTACGGGCGTGACCAAGGTCACGAGCCACGCGCATCTCATCACCCGCAAAGGGCGGCTCGGAGAATCCCAAAATCTGTACTGGAGTGGAGGGTCCTGCAGTCTTAACCTGCTTACCCTGGTCATTGACGAGCGCCTTGACCTTTCCGTAGGCCGGACCGGCCACGACAATATCTCCGACACTCAACAGACCCTTTTGCACCATGACGGTGGCGACGGGGCCTCGGCCGGCTTCGAGGTTGGCTTCGAGAACGGTACCCACCGCACGTCCAGTGGAGGGTGCCGTAAGTTCGGAAATTTCGGCGACCAGCAACACCTGCTCGAGTAATTCATCAATGCCCGTTCCCTGCAGGGCAGAAATCTCGACCACAATGGTGTCGCCGCCCCACTTTTCTGGAACCAGGCCATGTTCGGAGAGCTGCTGGAGCACTCGATCGGGGTTAGCGTCAGGCTTGTCCATCTTGTTAACGGCCACGATGATGGGCACATTGGAGGCTTTGGCGTGGTTGATCGCTTCGATGGTCTGAGGCATTACACCATCGTCGGCGGCTACTACCAAAATGACAATGTCGGTGACTTGGGCTCCACGCATACGCATGGCGGTAAAGGCTTCGTGTCCAGGCGTATCCAAGAACGCAATAGCCTTGCCCTTCCAGTTGACCTGGTAGGCGCCGATGTGTTGAGTGATGCCACCGGCTTCGCCGGCAACAACGTTGGTCTTTCGAATGCGGTCCAGAACAGTGGTCTTACCGTGGTCGACGTGACCCATGACGGTGACAACCGGCGAACGTGGCTCTTCTGGCAATTGTTCATCGTCGTCATCTTCGTCAAAGTACTTGGCCATTAATTCGGCTTCTTGTTGCTCTCCAGCGTCAACCAGACGAACCTCCGCGCCAACTTCGGCGGCGTAGAGTTCAATCATGTCATCGGTCAAAGTTTGAACGGCCGTAACCATTTCGCCCTGCAAGAACAAGAAACGAACGATGTCAGCGGCACTGCGGTTCAGCTTGGGTCCGACATCTTTCGCCGTTGAACCACGCTCGATGATGATTTCACCATCGGGCACTGGCGCCGACGATGGCTGCCAGGTAGTCATCTGAGTTGGCTCGAGCTCTTCTACATTGCGACGACGGCGCGCAGTCTTTTTACGTTGTGATCCACGTGGTCCACCAGTTGCACCACCGGGACGACCAGCGGGGCGTCCACCAGCGGCGGGCGGTCCACCAGCACCGGCGGGTCCACCAGTTCGAGGGGCACTAAAACCAGGGCGAGCGCCACCTGGGCGCGGCGCGCTACCGGGACGCGGTGAAACTGGACGCGGACCTCCGGGGCCAGATCGGCCAGGAACAGCACTTCGTGCACCCGGGGGTGGCGGAATGGGGCGTCCCGTTGGCGACATCGGACGTCCCGGGGGTGGCGGAATTGGGCGTCCCGTTGGCGACATCGGCTGCGCGGGTCCACCCGCATCACCCGCACGTTGCGTGGGTCGAATTGTTTGAGGCCCACCCGAGGTAGGTGCGCGAGGAGCCACCGGCTTAGTGGGTGCGGTGCGCGAGCGAACACCCTTAGGTGCTTCTGGCGCAACTGGTGCAGCTTCGACGGGCGCGGCTTCTGGTGCAGCGCTCTCAGCGGGCGCCGTAGCGGGAGTGACTTCGATCTTTTCCGGTACCTCAACAGCCGCAACGATGTCCTTAGGGGCAGTCGTAGCCTTAACCGCCTTAACGGCCTTGGTGGGCTTGGGTTCTTCTGGCTGAACGGCACGGCGCAACCCTGCCGAATCAACCTTGCGGCGAATACGGTCAGCTTGTGCGTCCTCGATTGAGGCCGATGGTGAGGTTGCACCGATGTGCAGCGTCCCGGCCAGTTCAAGGACCTCTTTGCTCGTGAGCCCCAGCTCTTTAGAGAGCTCGTGAACCCGGATCTTCTTTGCCAAAACTTTCCTTTTCAATCCACTTGCGTGGATACAACGTTAATTTAAACCGCAGCTACCGGTTGAAACTCACCAGCAACTCTTGTACAACTTCGAGGTCACTTCCGTGCACCTCACCCTTTAGAGCGCGCGCTAGATGGTGTACGCCGAGTTGCTTTAGGCACTCGCCGACTCCACAGAGCCACACTCCTCGTCCTGACCCTCGTCCGACCTGCCACGCACCTTGCGCATCACGCCCAACTCGAAGTAAGTCCGAGTCCGTGCGACGCGTATGACACACGACGCACGTACGTTCCGGGCTTATGCTTCGCCCTCCGCAGTTAGCTCAGTCACAACCTCTACTGAGACTTCCTCGACAGCAACTTCAACGGCTTCGATTCCTTCGGCGTCGGCCACGACCGTTTCGACGACCGCTACCCCTTCAGCCTCGGCTACAACTTGATCAACCACGGTGTCGCCATCAGTCCAGACCTCTTCGACAATCTCATCGTTCTCGTTGTCTGAGCGAATGTCGATGCGCCATCCCGTAAGACGCGCGGCCAAGCGAGCATTCTGACCTTCTTTTCCGATGGCTAGGGAGAGTTGCTGGTCATGCACCATAACGGTGGCGCTACCCTCTTCTTCATTCAAGATGACCTCTCGAACACGAGCGGGTTGCAGGGCGGCCTCGATAAATTGGGCGGGATCGTCAGAATAGGGAACCACGTCAATGCGCTCAACGTGTAATTCGTTGGTGATGTTGCGCACGCGTGATCCACGTGCACCGACACATGCACCGACCGGGTCCACCATCTGGTCATTGGAGGCCACGGCAATTTTGGTTCGGTGACCGGGCTCACGGGCAATGGCCTTAATTTCGACAATCCCCGAAGCAATTTCTGGAACTTCAATTTCAAAGAGTTTTGCCACGAGTGCGGGGTGAGTACGCGAAACCACAATTTGCGGTCCCTTGTTGGTCTTGCGGACCTCAACGATGTACACCTTGAGGCGCGAACCAGCCGGGTTGCGCGAAGACTCGCCAACGATTTGTTCGGTCTGGGGCAAGAGCGCTTCAACTCGACCCAAGTCCAAGAGGGTGTAGCGATCGTCTTTTTGCTGAACCGTTCCCGAGACCACGTCCCCTTCACGGTTGGCAAATTCTTCGAACATCTGTCGGCGCTGAATATCACGAATGAGCTGCATCAGAACCTGCTTGGCGGTTTGTGCGGCGATGCGGCCGAAGTCTTCGGGTGTGGCGTCCCACTCACGGATGACGTTTCCTTCGAGGTCTAGTTCAAGGCCCCATACCTTGATCTCACCAGTCTCCGGGTTAATTTCAACTTCTGCATCCTCAGCCGAGTCGGGACGGCGCTTGTAGGCCGCCAACAGGGCGTTAGCTAACGCGACGAGCAGCTCGCCCTCGTCGATATTTTGGTCACGTGCAATTTGACCAAGTGCCTCTAAAAATTCAAAGTTCGCCATGTCTACTTCTCCTTCGCGGAACCAACCGCGGTCTTCGTGCCTTTGGAGGGAGAGGGCTTCGCCTCGGCACCCCATTTAAAAACTGTTCGTGCGCGCTCGACGTTCGTCAAGGGGATTTGAACTTCGCCCACCGTGTCATCGTTGAGTGTGACTGAATCACTATCAACCTTGGTAACAACACCTTCGAGACGTCGAGTTGGCGCACCCTCACGCAATTCACGCAACGTAACGACCTCGCCGAGGGTCGTCGAGAAATGTTTTGGCGTGCGGAGCTTTCGCTCCAGCCCAGGTGAAGAGACGTCCAAGGTGTAGCGATTTGGAATTGGGTCGTTGGCATCTAACCACTCGCCAATTTCACGATTTGCCTTCGTGACTTCGTCCAGCGAAACGCCCCCAGATTTGGTCACGACAATTTCGAGGTTGCCGCCGTGCAGTTCAAGGTCGTAGAGGTCAAGTCCCAAATTGGAAAGGATGGTGGTCACGGGTGTCTCGAGATCCATGCCTCTCCTTTCTATAAACAGACGCCGACAAGGAAAAACGCGGGCTTTCAGCCCGCGTCCACGAGTCAAACGTCCTATGCGGACTATCGGCGTCCAGTTTATCAGCGACCTCGATAATCCTCAAGGGAAGATCCCGCGGGTCACGAGAATGGCTAAATCAAGGGATTAATAGGACTTTGCGACGATGGCCACTAAATCTGGCTCTTGGTCCGAAAGCGGCATCGTTCCGTCCCGGCGCTGCA
Source organism: uncultured Actinomycetes bacterium (assembly GCA_903830655.1). Taxonomy (GTDB): domain Bacteria; phylum Actinomycetota; class Acidimicrobiia; order Acidimicrobiales; family RAAP-2; genus RAAP-2. Next base: position 55,900 of record CAIKUQ010000070.1, read on the forward strand.
GACACCGAACGGTGATGGCTTCTTTCTTCAAGGTAGCCTCCCCCAACCCGTCTACCGTTTTCCAGTCCAAGCGCGCAAAACCAGTTTGAGCTGCCGAAAGGGCCGCCTCGATGGTTTTCACATCGTGCGTGTTGGCATCACGGTGCGCCGTGGCGGCGTTGTAGAGCAGTCGTTGCATGTCTTCAAGAAGAATTTGGGCGTGGGCCACGACGGTGTTGAGTTGCACCTGAGCTTTTTCGCTGGTGTCTCGGCGCGCCACGGTTACTTCGCCGTTGGCTAGATCGCGCGGCCCAAGTTCGATGCGCAGTGGTACTCCTTTAATCTCCCAGTCAGTGGCTCTGCGGCCAAAACTGCCAGTAGCCACGTCAAGTTCGGCGCGAATACCCGCCTCTTGCAAACGTGACACCAAGTCACGGCATGAAGCGTTAACCGATTCGTCATCTCGAACCGCCATCACGACCGCTTGAATGGGGGCCACTACTGGAGGCACTACGAGTCCCTTGTCATCGCCGTGGGCCATGATTAACCCACCAATGGTCCGCGTTGAGATGCCCCACGAGGTGGTGTGACACAGTTCTGATGAACCCGCTTCACTCTGGAAGGTGATGTTGAACGCCTTCGCAAAGTTGGTTCCCAGTTCGTGACTCGTGGCCATCTGCAAGGCTTTGCCATCTTTCATCATTGCTTCACAGGTCATCGAGTTGATGGCCCCCGCGAAACGTTCGCTCTTTGGCTTGATGCCAACATAAGTAGGAACAGCGAGTACCTTGTCGAGGAAGTCGTGATACACCTCTAAGTGAATTTTGGTGGCGTAGGCCGATGCATCTTCGTAACTTGCGTGTGCGCAGTGTCCCTCTTGCCATAAAAACTCAGAGGTGCGCAAGAACAAACGTGGTCGCATCTCCCATCGCACAACATTCGCCCACTGGTTTAAAAGCAACGGAAGGTCACGATGACTTTGCACCCACTTGGCCATGTACTCGCCAAAAACTGTTTCCGAGGTGGGGCGAACCACAATCGGCTCGGCTAGTTCTTCACCCCCGGCGATGGTGACTATCGCGAGCTCGGGACTAAAGCCCTCGACGTGTTCGGCTTCACGCTTGAGATAACTCTCTGGAATAAAAAGTGGGAAGTAGACGTTCTTGGCGCCAGCGGCTTTGATGCGCACGTCGACCGCGCTTTGAATCCGCTCCCAAATGGCGTACCCGTAAGGTCGGATCACCATCGTCCCACGCACCGGTCCGTTATCGGCCATCTCGGCCTTCGCGACGACATCTTGGTACCACTTGGGAAAGTCTTCAGCCTGGGGGGTCAAGATTGGCTCGGCCACGGTGCTCCTTACTAGCGTTTCACTAAAGGTTACTCAGGCGCTACTTCTCGGCACGCTTGCGAATTAATTGGATTCGCGCGCCCGCCTGGTTGGCGTCGGCTCCTTTGGCGTCAAGCAACAGCGCGCGGTCGGCTTCCGCTTCGGCTTCGGCGCCTACATCTCGCTTAGCGAGCCTGGCGGCGATGCCCTCCTCGCCGATCTTTTTGGCTTCGGCGACTAGGGCTTCCACCATCTCGTCTTCGGGCACCACGCGAACAATCTGCCCTTGGATAAAGAGGTGACCACGCTTTTTACCGGCCGCAATTCCTAGGTCCGCGTGGCGAGCCTCGCCCGGCCCATTCACCACACATCCCATCACGGCAACTTGAATCGGAATCTGTAGTTCGTTCAATGCGGCCTGGGCCTCGTTGGCAATCTTGATGACATCAACTTCGCTGCGGCCACAAGAGGGGCAGGCAATCAGATCTAACCCTTTGCGTTCTCGCAGTCCGAGTGATTCGAGCAGTTGGCGTCCAGCTCGCGCCTCTTCAACTGGATCAGCCGTTAGCGAATAGCGCAGCGTGTCACCAATCCCCTCGCTCAGGAGCGTGGCGATTCCCGCGGTGCCCTTGATGAGTCCACCGGGCAACGGACCGGCCTCGGTCACACCCAGGTGCAAGGGGTGGTCAAAGGTTTCAGACGCTAACCGGTAGGCGGCAATCATGAGGGCCACTGACGATGCTTTGACTGAGATTTTTACGTCCGAGAAGTCGACCTCTTGGAAGTAGGCCAGTTCAATACGCGCCGACTCGACAAGCGCTTCGGGTGTTGCTCCGCCAAATTTTTCGTAGATGTCCGGGTGCAGTGAACCGGCGTTGACCCCGATGCGAATTGGGACACCGCGGTCTTTGGCCTCTCGGGCCACCAATTTGATCTCTTCGGGCTTTCGAAGGTTGCCCGGGTTCAGGCGAAGTCCCTGTACGCCCGCTTCGAGCGCGGCGAGGGCCATCTCAACGTGAAAATGAATGTCGGCCACGATTGGTACGGGAGAACGAGGAACTATTTGTGCGAGTCCTTCTGCGGCGGCCTGCTCATTGCAGGTGCAGCGGACAATATCGGCCCCCGCACCGGCCAGACCATAAATTTGCTGCAACGTGCCCTCGACATCGGCAGTCTTGGTTGTGGTCATCGATTGAATCGAAATAGGGGCGTCGCCACCGACTTTGACCGAGCCGACAGAGATCTGCCTTGTTTTACGACGAGGGGTTAAGGAATTTGCGGTGACGTCCACGGTTCTATTCTGCCCGCTTTTTCACGGCGTGAGTACGTCGTTGGCCCCTAAGTCTCATTGGGGGCTTAATTTCAAGGAACCCAGAGTTCCTTTCGATTATTTGAATGGGTTAACCATCGGATGGGCTATATCTAAATACAAGGTGCAGGCAAATAGAACCAGTAACACGCCTATAAACCCAATCGTTAAAACATTGAGCTTGGCTAAATCAAATTGATAGCGACGGCCCTTTCGTGAACGAAGTCTTTCGTAGGTGGCAATTGCGACGTACCCACCATCTAAGGGCAGCAGCGGCATCATGTTCAGTACCCCAATGAAAATATTCACCATCATGAGGACCCCCAGTAATGGAGCCCAGCCAGCGTCAGCTGCTTGGGTGGCAATGCGGACTACACCAACAATTGACTGGGGCCGTTGCTGCTCATTTTGAATCAAATTCGCAGCGCTCGGAGAGGCCACCTGGTGAAACAAGCTGGCAAACATTGAGGGCGAGAAGACGTGACCGATTGCTTTGATGGCGGCAGTAATTGTGCTGCCCACAATGTGGAGACCGTTGGGTATTGCGCTCGCGACGCCCACCGGCACAATCTGTTCACCCAGCGCAATGCCGAGGTAGCCGACGGGGACCTTGCCGGTCGCGATTGGGGCCCCACCACTCGTAAGCCCTCTTCCGTCTTGAGGAGTGACACTGACGTTGAATTGGGAGCTGCCCCGAGCCACTCGAATGGTGAGCGCACGCCCGGCGCTGGCGTGGATCAAATTCGTCAACATCGTGGGGCTAGTGATGGTCTGTGCGTCGATGGAAATGATGCGATCGCCCGCTCGCAGACCAGCCTGCTGGGCCGCGGTTTGGCTGTGTCCATCCCAGAGAGCAAAACCCGTGATATCGACATGCGAGGGACTCGATTGGCCAATAAAGAGAAGGGAGGCCCAGACGAGTATCAGAGCCATCACCACGTGCATGAATGAACCCGCCGAAGCGAAGATCACCTTGCGCGCAAAGCTGGCCTGGCGATAGGTGCGCGATTCAATGGCTGGATCAACGGTGTCGCGCCAGGTCATACCCGGCACCTTCACGTAGCCGCCAAGCAGTAGTGCGCGCACTCCGTAGCGAGTTTCGCCGATTTGCTTAGACCACAGAACTGGTCCGAAACCGACAAAGAAGTCCGTCACCAGCATCCCCGAACGTTTAGCGGTGATGTAGTGCCCAAACTCGTGAGCCATAACCATAAAGATGATGGCCAAAATAATTAATGGCAGCGTTACTCCCGCCAGTGCCGTCAAAGCGACTCCGAGGGCGAGTAATCCAGCGAGCAGTAGCCAGGGTGAATGGCGAATTGGGTTGTTCATCTTATTGGGGCAGGTTAGCGGTGGCGACCTGTCGCGCACGCGCATCGGCCTCTAAGAGTTCACTAAGAGAAGTAAGCCCAACGGGCTCATAGCGACTGAGCGTCAACGACACCACCTCGACTATCTGTCGCCAACTAATTCGGTCAGCTAAGAAGGCGGCCACCGCAACTTCGTTCGCGGCACTCATCCACGCCGGCGCCACGCCACCAATACGCGCTGCCTCGTAGGCCAAGGGTAGCGCGGGAAAATTCGTTAGGTCCGGTGGAGAAAATTCCAGTGTGAGTGGCTCACGAAAGTCGAGTGCTCCCCAGGCGTGATCTAACCGCTCGGGCATACCTAAGCAATACGCGATGGGCAAGCGCATGTCCGGTTTGGACAATTGAGCGATAACCGAACCATCCACGTACTCGACCATCGAGTGAACGATTGACTGGGGGTGAATAACAACATCAACTCGGTCGACTCCAATACCAAAGAGCGCGGAGGCCTCGAGAACCTCTAAGCCCTTATTCATCAATGTTGATGAGTCAATGGTGATCTTTGGCCCCATCGTCCACGTGGGGTGTGCGAGCGCCTTATCTTTGGTGACTCCATCGAGTGCTTCACTGGTCCATCCGCGAAATGGTCCGCCGGAAGCGGTCAAAATCAATCGACGCACATCACGATATCCCGTGGCGCTCGACGCGCCGGCGAGCGCTTGATGAATGGCGCAGTGTTCGGAATCAATCGGCAGTAACTCCGCTCCGGGGGTGTGGCGCACCCTTTCAACCAGGGGGGCAGCCGCGATTAAGGACTCCTTATTAGCCAGTGCCAATCGCTTCCCCGCCTCGAGTGCAGCCAAGGTGACCGGGAGTCCGGCAAAGCCAACCACGGCATTGACGATTGTGTCAGCCGAGCTCGCAAGTTCCTTCAGCCCCTCATCACCCACCACTACGTGAGAGCCGGGAAGAGCGCTCAGCAGCACCTCTCGAAGTTCGTTGCTCGGCACTCCGATCTGCAGTACCTGGAATTCGCGCGCAATAGCAATGAGCCGTTCAATGTTTCCTCCACCACCGGCAATTGCGGTGAGCCTAAAGCGCTCGGGTTCACGGCGCAGGACCTCGAGGGTTTGCGAGCCAATTGAGCCAGTCGCTCCCAATAACGCAACGGAAGTTTGGCTCATGGCCTAGCTCAGGTGCGCGAAGTGGGTGAAGTAGAAAGTCGCGGGTAGCGCAAAAAGAAGCCCATCAACCCGGTCAATCAAACCGCCGTGGCCCGGCAACAATTTGCCCATGTCCTTCACGCCCAACGATCGCTTAACCATGGATTCGAACAAATCACCCATCGGTACAACGAGTGAGATGACCATTGCCAACTCCAATCCGTTTTGGGCGGCCCAGGGTGACATGAGAGGCAATAAGAAATGTCCGGCGAGGAGCGTGATTGCACTACCGCCAATGAGTCCGCCTACGGTCTTATTAGGTGACAGCGTTGGATTTAACGGACGCTTGCCAAACCAGCGGCCCGTAAAGAGAGCGCCAGTGTCGTTGGCCATGGTGAGCATAATCCCGCCCCACAGGTACGCAATGCCATGACGGCCCGCAAAGGTGTGCGACGAGAGAAGCAACAAGGCGAAAGATCCGAGTCCGCCCACCCACGCAAAAACAAAGATTGTTGAGCCGAGGCCCTCCATCACATCGAGTTTTTGCGGCGAGAGCGCGTACCAAACGAAACCGACGATAATCATCATCACCAGCGTCGCTGCGTAGCCGGCGAAGTTTCCGTAGGCGTAGCTATAGGCGGCCAAGGTGATCACGCCAACAATGCCTAGGCCACTGGCGGGGTGGTAGCCCGAAGCGCGAAATCCTTCGAAGACCTCCGCACTCGCGGTAGCCAAGACCAGCATCACCACGAGGGCGGTAATCGTTGAGCCCAAGTACAGCACTACAAAAAGTGCGAGGGCGAGAGCAATACCGGTCGCGGTTGCTCGCCCCACCGTTGAATTTTGTGCCTGGCGAACGGCGCGGCCCGCGAGCGGGTCGCGAGAAAGATTTGCACCATTTCGAACCAAGGGGGCTACCACCGGCTCGGGCCGAGTGAACTCTTCGATAGTAATTTCTTCGGAAACAAAACGTTCGCGGGCTGGTGGCATCTGCCAGCTCCCAGCATCTTCTACCGGATTAGGTTGCGCCAAAAATGAAGCGTCAAACTGCTCTTCGTGAGCGACCCAGTCGGCTTCGCCCTCGCGCCATGCCGGAGCGGGGATGTTGGCCCAAGGGTCATCGTCGACGGTTTCTCGCGACACGACGAAGGGGACGGCGCCGGTGGGCTGTTCCGTCCAGTGCGGCAGCAAGGTGTCGGGATCAATGGCGGGAATCTCATCGACGAGATCTGCGGCTTGGTCGGCGCCGGAGATGGTGACGCCGGTTACCGGCAACTCGCCCGTGGGCTCGTCATCGTAAAAGGGACCGTCAGACCTCAAGGAGCTCTTGTTCCTTGTGAGCGAGGAGCTGGTCGATGGTGGCTACCTCATCTTGGGTCATCTTGTCGAGCAGCTTTTCCATACGTTCGATGTCATCTTTGGAGAGTCCATTGTCCTTCTCGCCACTTTCAATCTCTTGACGAGCGTGGCGGCGTACGCCGCGAACGGCAACTTTGCCGTCTTCAGCCTTGGTTTTGACGACCTTTACGAAGGACTTGCGACGCTCCTCGGTAAGAGCGGGGAACGCGAGGCGGATGATCTGACCGTCATTTGACGGGGTCAGGCCGAGATCGGCATTCTGAATGGCCTTTTCAATTGCCCCCATGGCGCCCTTATCAAAGGGCGACACCACCAGCATGCGGGGTTCGGGAACAGAGAAGTTTGCTAACTGTTTGAGCGGCGTCTCCGAACCGTAGTAGTCCACGAGAAGTCCTTCCACCAGGTTCGAAGAGGCTCGACCGGTTCGCACGGCGGCGAACTCGCTCTTGACGTGCTCGATGGCCTTGAGCATGCGATCCTTGGTGTCTTCAAGAATATATTCGAGGAAGTCGTCTTTTTCCATTACTTCACCAGCGTACCGACGGCTTCGCCATCTAGAGCACGTCCTAAATTACCCGGCTGCATCAGGTCAAAGACCCTCAGCGGCAAGTGGTTGTCTTTGCAGAAGGTAATTGCGGTCATGTCCATAACGCGTAGGTCTTTACGGATGACCTCGTCAAAGGAAATTTCGTCGTACTTCGTGGCCGAGGGATCCTTACGGGGATCAGCTGAGTAGACGCCGTCAACTCCCCCGTGAGTTCCCTTCAAGACGTACTGTGCTTCAATCTCCGCGGCACGCTGCGCGGCGGGAGTATCGGTGGTGAAATAAGGGTTACCCATTCCCGCGGCAAAGATAACGACTCGACCCTTTTCTAGGTGTCGAACGGCGCGTCGGCGAATGTAGGGTTCGGCTACTTGGTCCATACCAATTGCGGACATGACGCGAGTAGCGCGACCGTGCGATTCAATAGCGTCTTGGAGGGCCAGTGAGTTAATGACCGTACCGAGCATGCCCATTAGGTCCGAGTTCGCTCGGTTCATGCCAGCCATTGCTCCGGTGGCTCCGCGCCAAATGTTGCCGCCGCCCACGACTACCGCGAGCTCAAGTCCGCCCTTAGCCATGGCCTGAGAAATCTCGCGAGCGAGAAAGTCAACGGTGGAAGCATCAATGGTCTCGTCTGAAGCGGCTGAGGCGAGAGCCTCACCCGAGAGTTTTAGAACGAGTCGACGCACGTACTGAATCTAGCCTCCGATGACGACCTGCGCGTAGGCAGTGATCGTCGCGGAACCTAGGTATTGCTCAATTGATTGCTTTTCGTCACGCACGAAGGGCTGTTCGAGCAATACGCGCTCTTTGAACCAGCCATTCAAGCGACCCTCGATAATCTTGGGTAGCGCAGCGTCGGGCTTGCCTTCGTTGCGGGAAATCTCTTCGACGGTGGCGCGCTCGGCGTCCACTTCGCCCTGGGGTACGGCAGCGCGAGCGAGGTAGGAAGGCTTCGAGAAAGCTACGTGTACGCAGATCTCGTGAGCGATCTCTGCGTTGCCGCCCTTGACCACTACCGCGACGGCATTTACGCCACGACCCGATTGCTGGTGCAAGTAGGTTTCGACAACTTCATCGGCGCCCGCTTCGAGGCGGTACACGCGACCCACGGAAATGTTCTCTTTCAAGGTGGTGAGCATGGTCTCAATACGACCTTGGAATTCACTGACGGCTGACTCGCCACTCTCACACACTTTGGCGGCGATCTCGTCAACCAGTGCGGTGAACTCTTCAGACTTAGCCACGAAGTCGGTCTCGCAGCGCAGTTCCACCATCGCCGCCACGTTGCCGTTGCGAACAACGGACACGGCACCTTCGGAGGCGTCGCGGTCCGCACGCTTAGCGGCGGAGGCGAGTCCTTGCACACGCAGCCACTGAGTAGCGGCTTCCATGTCTCCGTTGTTAGCCTCGAGCGCCTTCTTGGCGTCCATCATGCCAACACCGGTGGCCTGGCGAAGAGTTTGTACGTCCTTGGCGGAAATCACCGTTCTGTCTCCTTGTATTAGGCCGTGACGGTCGCCGCGGCGACCGCAGGGCGGTTGTTGCGAATGTAGCGACCCTCGGTTACGGCGTCAGCGATCAAACGGCACATCAGTGCACCGGCGCGAATCGCGTCATCGTTACCGGGAATCACGTAGTCAATGACGTCGGGGTCACAGTTAGTGTCCACCACGGCCACCACGGGTAGGCCCAACTTACGAGCCTCGGTAACAGCGATGTGCTCTTTCTTGGTGTCAATCACGAAGATGGCGTCTGGCGCCTTTTCCATGTTCACAATGCCCGAAAGGTTGCGCTCAAGCTTTTCGAGTTCACGCGAGTGACGGAGCGCTTCACGCTTGGGCATTCCTTCAAAGTCACCGGCGCGCTGCATGTGGCGAAGTTCGGCCATGCGCTTGACACGTCCAGAGATGGTTTGGAAGTTGGTGAGCATGCCACCGAGCCAACGCTCGTTTACGTGAGGCATGCCACAAGCGGCGGAGTACTCAGCGATTGGGCCCTGAGTCTGCTTTTTGGTACCGACGAACAAGATGGTGCCCCCGTTGGCGACGAGGTCGCGGACGTAGGCGTAGGACTCTTCGATGCCCGCCAGGGTCTTGCGAAGGTCAATCAGGTAGATGCCGTTGCGCTCACCGAGGATGAAGCGACGCATTTTTGGATTCCAACGACGAGTCTGGTGCCCGAAGTGCACGCCTGAGTCGAGGAGTTCTTGCAGAGTGACGAGTGCCACGATAGTTTTCCTTCCGTTCGGTTATTCACCCCCGCAGTGCACCCGAGGGCGACCGTACGAAACTGCGGGTGATTCGTATACCCGCTCACCTTGAGAGGGCTTGACCATGATAGTCCAAACCCGGTACTAGCCCCGGGGGTGCGATTTGGTGTGAACCTGCTGAAGCCGGGATTTTGAGACGTGGGTATAGATCTGTGTGGTCGTCAAACTCTCGTGACCTAAGAGTTCTTGCACGACTCGCAGGTCCGCTCCCCCTTCGAGAAGGTGGGTGGCGTAGGTGTGTCGCAGGGCGTGGGGGTGCAGGTGTCCCGCCCCCACGCGGTTGTCGAGAATGCGGCGAACGTCACGAGGACCCAGCGGGCGGCCGCGGCGATTTAAGAAGATGATTGCCTGATCGGTACCTGGCGCATGGACCCGGGGACGCCCCTCTGTAATCCAGCGCGAAATGGCCGCCATCGCGGTCGCATGCAGGGGCACCATGCGCTCTTTGTTGCCCTTACCCAGCACTCGCAGGGTGTTGGCCCTAAAGTCCACGCGTTCAAAGGTCAAACTGCAGAGTTCCGATACTCGCAGTCCCGCCCCGTAGAGCACCTCACATACTGCCCGGTCCAACAGGTCGAAGGGCTCTTCGCCCCAGTCGACGTCGAGGAGATTTTCGAGTTGCTCGCGCACGGCGAGTTGCGGCAATTTCGATTCAGGTTTTGGCGCGCCCACCCTCTCGGCGGGCGAGGCGGTCAAGAAACCGCGATCAACCAGAAAGTCAAAGTACGCCCGCAGCGCCGCGCGCCGGCGAGAGATTGAACTGCGTTGATCGCCCCGCTCGGTCATAAAAGCCAAGTAGGTGCGCACCAGAGTCAGATCCACCTTGGCCGGGGCTTTGGTGCCGCGCTCGATGGCGAAGTCGATAAATGCCAGCGCGTCGCTCACGTACGCGCGCCGCGTGGCGGGCGAGCGATTACTCGCGAAAAGTGCTTCGGCGTAGTCATCGAGCTTCCACGGAGCTGGACGCGAGGGTAAATCCGACATGACCAAAGCCTAGTAATCCCCCCATCCTTACGAGCGCCTTACTAACCTCAACTACATGGACCAAACGGCATTAGGCGTAGGGGTCACCTCTCGTGATGAAGCGCAGCGGCTGCGTCCCTTGGTGCCCGAAGGGGTGTCTCTCGTGGTGATGAGCGAAACCTCACGCGAGCTAGACCTCGTGGTGCAGTTCCACGACGACGAGGGCACCATTCCCACTGACTACCTCAAGGTGCCACTAATCCGCTTACGCCGTGATGACCACGCCTTGGGGGCGCTCATGGCCATGATTGAAGCCCTCCAAGAGCACTGGCGGCTCGGGCTCGCCAACCGCAGTGGCTTTGACCCGAAAGAATCAACCTTTTTGCGCGACGACAGCGTCGTCGCGACGCTCACCAGAGTCGAGGCCAAAATTCTCACCCTACTTTTTGATAAGCGTGGTCGACTGATCGAACGAGAGATCATCCAAGAAGAACTCTGGCGAGAGGTCTCCGAGGCCACCTCGATGCGCCTCGACGTGCACGTGAGGCGACTGCGAGAAAAAATCGAACTCGACCCCTCCAAGCCCCGTCATCTGGTGACGTTGAGAAGCCGGGGCTACCGTTTGGTCTAGCGCAGGGCCTGACGTCGAGTCGCGGGGGCGGTGCTCCAGAGGTGCTCGAGGTCGTAGTAGTCACGGGCTAATTCGTCAAAGACGTGGACAATGACGTCGCCATAATCCAGCGCTACCCACTCGCCCACTGATTTACCTTCGACGCGCAGCGGTTTTCCACAACCGGCGAGTTCGGCCAAGCGTTCAACCTCGTCAGCAATGGAGCGAACCTGGCGGTCCGTGCGCCCGACGCAGATGACGTAGGCGTCCAAACTTTCATTCAGATCACTGACATCGAGGACCACCGTGTCCAGGCTGAGCTTTTCCTCGGCGGCCGAAACAGCGGCCTCGATGAGATTCTCTAAGAAGGAATTCGACCTCCCCGTGGGGACAATCGAGAGGGGCATCTCGCTCAGTGGCCCGCTCCGAGCACGATGACGGCGACAAGAAAGGGCACGCCCATCGCAACGGCAGCGACGACCGCACTTTGGGTTCGTGAGAGGGATCGAATGGCGCGGGGCGAATCCACGACTCGCAGCGCGGGGCGCTTGCTTTCTGAGTGGCTGTACGCGTGAAGGGCCATTAGTTCAATGTTACCGAGCGGTTGGCTGATAGAGCGGAATCACCGATTCCGGAAGGAATTTCGCCAAATCACTTAGTTCTTGGCCGTTGACGCGAATAAAACTACTCGACAGGTCCACCGGCACCATATCTATCTCGTAGCACCGCCACCCCGCGGGAATCTGCGCCTCTTGGCCGGGACGAGGCACCATGCCGACCGACACCATCTCGCGCAGTGCTTCGGCCTCTCGCCAGGTGGGCAGAGTCGGCGCGAGGTCGGCCCCGATAATCAGGTCCAGTGAGGAACTCTCGGGGGCGAGCGCTCTGACGGTATCGATGGTGTAACTCGGGCCACTGCGGTCAATTTCTATGCTCGAAACCTCCACGAGTGGCAGGTGGGCAAATGCAGCCTGAGCCATGGCGAGACGCAAGGGCGACGGGCTCACCGACTGTTCGAGGCTCTTACGGTAGGGGTCGCCCGCTACGGTCACGAGGATGCGGTCGAAGCGGTCGGTCGAAATCGCCGCCTCCAGGGCGGCTACGTGACCGAGGTGAGGCGGATCAAAGGTGCCCCCGAAGAGGCCAAGTCGGCTGCGCTGCACGCGACCAGCCTAGGTCGATTGGCTCACTCTTTACGAAACCCTTACGATAGGTAGATGAGTAACTCGGCACCGAACTGGTCGAAGGGTTCGTGGCGGACCAAAGAACTTCGCCAGAACCCCATCTGGCCCGACGCCGACCACTTGTCTCGCGTCGAATCGGAGCTGGCCGCCAAGCCGCCACTCGTCTTTGCCGGCGAGGCGCGCAACCTGCGTGCCCATTTGGCCACCGCGAGTCAAGGTCGCGCCTTCGTGTTGCAGGCAGGTGACTGCGCCGAGTCATTTGATGAATCGTCGGCCGACGCCATCCGCGACAAACTCAAGGTCATCTTGCAGATGAGCGTTGTCCTCACCTTTGCCGCCGGGGTACCGGTGGTGAAGATCGGCCGAATCGCTGGACAGTTCGCCAAACCGCGCAGCGAAGAGTTCGAAGAAAGAAATGGCGTGCGTCTGCCCTCATTTCGAGGACACAACATCAACTCCGAGGAGTTCACGCCCGAAGCTCGACGACCCAATCCCGACCGACTCATTGCCGCCTACCACCAAAGTGTCTCGACGCTGAACCTGCTGCGAGCATTCACCACCGGAGGTTTTGCCTCACTCGGCAATGTCCACCAGTGGAATCAGGAATTTGTCGCCAACTCCCTCGAGGGCAAGCGCTACGAGGTCATCGCCGATGATATTGAACGTGCACTGTCGTTCATGCGCGCCTGCGGAATCAACCTCTCCGATGACCCGACGCTGCAAGCCGTTGATTTCTACACCAGCCACGAGGCGCTCATTTTGCCCTACGAGGAGGCGTTGACTCGTCAAGACTCACTCACGGGCCAGTGGTACGACTGCTCCGCCCACATGCTCTGGATTGGTGAGCGCACGCGTCAACTGGACGGTGCTCACGTGGAGTTCTTGCGTGGAGTCGGTAACCCCATTGGTCTCAAGGTTGGAGCCACTATGACTCCCGACGAATTAATGGACCTGTGCGAGGTGCTCAACCCAGAAAACGAACCCGGCCGTTTGACCTTGATTTCGCGCATGGGGGCCGCCAAGATCGAACAGAGCCTGCCTGGCTTAGTTGAACTCACCAAGCTCGAAGGCCGCAGTGAACTCTGGACCATCGACCCGATGCACGGTAATACCTATCAGACCAGTAACGGCGTAAAGACTCGTCAATTCGAAGAGGTCATGCTCGAAACCTCTCGCTTCTTCGACATCCACGAGCGTCTGGGCACCTGGCCCGGTGGCATTCACATCGAACTCACCGGCGGCGACGTGACCGAGTGTTTAGGTGGTAGTACCGTCGCCAGCGAAGCAGATCTCACCCATAACTACACCTCGATTTGCGACCCCCGACTCAACGGCACCCAGTCACTGGACTTAGCCTTTGAAGTTGGCGAGAAGCTCCAGCGTTACGGTGCCGGTAGGGGCGCCAAGTCGTTGTAACGCAGTAAACGGTTGCGCTCGACACCAAATTCGATTTCGGTCATCGAGCAGTTTTCGATTCGGGGCAGTAATCGTTGATGCGCTGGAACTTGCCAGAGGAATTTGAGCGCTTGTTCAATAAATCCCCCGTGCGTTACCAGCACAATCTGTTCGCTCGGGTGGCGGTCGATTAGCTCTTGCAGGGCTTGCACGCTTCGCGCGTGAAAACCCACGAGTGACTCTCCCCCCGGGGCATTGAGCGCGTTGGGATCGTGTTGCCAGTCCACCGCGCCAAAGCGCTCGACGAACGCTGACCAGGTGAGTCCATCACCTTCGCCCACCGAAATTTCAGCGATACCGGCCTCTTCGAACTGAGCGATTCCATCGGGCAGCCCACTAGAAATAATTTGGGCTGTTTCTCGGGCCCGCGGTAGGTGCGAGAAGTAGAGCGCGGAGGCGCCACTCAGCTCTTGACTCAGTACCAGTCGGTCGGCCAGCGCCTGGGCCTGCGCCAGACCACGCTTGGTTAACCCTCCGTCGCCGAGTGGTCCACCCGCCAGACCCTCGGCGTTTGCTCGGCATTCACCGTGACGGATCATCAAGATCCTCGCTTCGGTTGGTAGTGGCCCGCGTTGGCGAAAACCTTCGGGCGGCAAGAGGTGTTCTTCGCTCACGGCTACCTATGGTTTACGTAACAACACGAGGTCGTCACGGTGCACAATGACATCATCGGAATCACTGAAGTGTTCGGAGGAGACCTTGGTTAAACCTTTGGCGATGAGGTGACCTTCGGGTCCGAGAATGTCGACGGCGTCACCCTCGACAAAGGTGCCGGTGAAACCCGTGGCGCCCACGCGAAGCAGGCTACGGCCATGGTTCTCGAGGGCCTGCATTGCGCCTTGGTTGACGGTAATTTGACCATGACTCGCTACCGCAAAGGCGATCCAGGACTTGCGCGCCGCGAGACGGTCCGCACGGGCCACCAAGGTGGTGCCGTGACCTTCGACCCCACTCAGGGCACCCGCGACCGGAAATTCCGACTTCGCGGGAGCGATAATTGTCTCGATTCCCGACCAGGTGGCCATGCGCGCTGCCGCCAATTTCGAAGCCATGCCGCCCGAACCCACGCCTGAGGTGGATGCTCCCGCGAGGGCTTCGACCTCTTCGACAGCGCGGACCTCTTCAATCAAGGTGGCGTTGGGGTCCAGACGAGGGTCGGCGGTTAACAAGCCCGAGGTGTCGGTGAGCAATACCAAGTGAGTCGCGCCGACCATGTTCGCCACCAGGGCGGCCAAGCGGTCATTGTCCCCGTAGCGAATCTCCTCATCCACGACTGCGTCATTCTCATTGATGATGGTGACAGCTCCGAGCAGGTCAAGCGACTGCAGGGTCGCGCGCGCTTGTAAGTACAGTCCGCGAGTGCGAAAGTCAATGGGGACGAGCAAGACTTGCGCCACGGGCAGGTTGTACGGGGCGAAGGCCTCGCGCCAGGCGGCCATCAAGAGTGGTTGCCCGACCGCCGAGACAGCCTGCAAGAGAAGGGTGTCGGTAGGTCGCGCCTTACCGGCACCGACGCTGGCCCAGCCCGCGGTAATCGCGCCACTGGTAACGACTACGCAGTGCGTTCCTCGTTCGCGCAGGGCCGCAATGTCTCGCGCAATGCGACCAAGCACCTCGTGGTCAATCGTTCCTTGGGCGGTGGTCACCGAAGAGGTGCCGACCTTGACCACAATGACGCTAGTGGCCATTGGCCTCATCCTCGTCGCCGAGTTTGCCCGAACGAGCGAGCCGTTCGCGCTGGGTGACTCGGTGGTGTGTACGGTCCAGGCCCGACGCCATGTCGTCACGCCACCACTCAAAAGAGAGGTCGCCCACGTGCACTAAGTCTCCGTCGAGAACTCCCGCGCGCATCAGCATCCGATCGACGCCGAGTGATTTCAGGCGCTTAGTAATTTCCGCCAGCGCTTCGTCATTGGTGAGATCGCTAAAGCGCGCTGCGCGTTGTGCGGCGCGACCTTCCACCGACCACTCACGATGCCCCACCGAGATGACCTTGATTTCTTCAATGACGGGCTTATGAATCACAATTTCGTGAGCGGAGTTTTCCGCCTCTTCGTCGCGCGCTTGCTTGACGAGGGCCACCAGCTCACCCGTAAGGGCATCAAGACCCTGTCCCGTAACCGCCGAGATGACTAATCCATCGAAGGAGGGGTCTTCGGCCAAGTCCCCTTTCGAGCCAATGACCACCCGGGGCCGAAGTAACAATGAGGGCTGATAGTCGCCCAGTTCTTTTAATAAAACATCAAGTTGCTCAGCAGCGGGCTGGGGGGCGAAGGGAGAGAGATCGAGCATCACGCACAGCACCCGCGCGCGCTCAACGTGGCGCAAGAACTCGTGTCCGAGCCCCTTACCTTCGGCGGCGCCTTCGATCAAACCGGGAATGTCCGCCATTACGAATTCGCTCGCGGCGTCACGATTAGCCGCACGCTCACCCACGCGCACCACCCCAAGGTTTGGCTCGAGGGTTGTAAAGGGATAGTCGGCGATCTTGGGCTTGGCGGCCGAGACTCGAGAGATGAGTGTGGATTTTCCGACATTGGGAAAGCCAATGAGTGCGACGTCGGCTTGAAGCTTGAGTTCGAGGTTGAACCAACACTCCTCTCCGTGTTCACCCTGTTCGGCGAAGGCCGGAGCGCGTCGGTTGTTAGACAAGAAGCGGTTGTTACCCTGGCCGCCCAGACCACCTTCGGCGGCCCGCCAACGGTCACCAGTGCCCTTGAGATCAACCAACAATTCACCGTCGGCTGAGAAAACCATGGTACCTACCGGCACCATCACGACGAGGTCCTTGCCGCTCGATCCGTGTTGGCGTTTGGAGGTGCCGTGTTGGCCATCGGTGGCACGACGGAAGGGATGGTCGCGAAAACTTAAGAGCGAGGACTGGTTGTGGTCAGCGACGAGCCACACATCGCCACCACGTCCCCCGTCGCCACCGTCGGGACCGCCCTTGGCTACGTGGGCTTCTCGGCGGAAGGAAACGCATCCCGCACCTCCGTCGCCAGCACGGGCGTGCAATTGTGCTTGGTCGACAAAGGAGGACATATCTCTAGTCTAAATGGCCCACTCTTAAGTGGCTTTTAGCCGACGAGTCGGTCCAGCGCCTCATCAAACATCCGTTGGTGCGCCGCAACGTGCGCTTCGGTGGTGGCCGGGCACATCAGCGCCATGTTGTGGAATGGGGTGATGAGCACCCCTCGGTTAATGCCAAAGAGGTGGAGGAAGTTCTCGAGTTGCTCATCACCCGCCCCGACCGATTCCCCACCATTCTTGGGGGCGGGACTGGCGAAACGATATTCCGCACGCGTGCCAAGTTGTGAAACACTCCAAGCCAACTGGGCTCGATCAATACTCGATCGCATTCCCTGCGCAAAGGTGGTCGCCAGCGCTTCCATGCGGGGGAAGACCTCGTCGGTCAGTACTTCGCCGAGTACCGCTCGCATGGCGGCGGTGGAGAGAGCGTTACCCGAAAGGGTTCCACCCACTCCCCCGACGTCGACAATGTCCGCGCCGGACTTAACGGCCTCTTGCACGCGAGCCGCGAGCTCGGCACTGAGCCCATACGCACCACAGGGCACACCCCCACCGAGAGATTTGCCAATCGTGATGGCGTCGGGTCGCAGATTGCGGCGCTTGGTGGATCCGCCGGGTCCTTCAGAGAAGGTGTGGGTTTCGTCAATAATCAACAGCGTCCCGTACTTATCGCAGAGTTCGCGCATTCCCTCTAAGAATCCGGGCTCGGGTAAGACGATGCCAATATTGGTCATGGCCGGTTCGGTCAAAACGGCCGCGACATCGCCGTGCGCTAATTCACGCTCCAGTCCCACCAGGTCATTGAACTCGCAGACTCGAGTAGTTGTAGAGGGATCGACCGCCGGCGCCACATTGCCCGGGCGAGATTTGGCCCGTCCGTGATCATCCACCACGAAGGTTTCGTCAACTGAGCCGTGGTAGCTGTAGCTAAACACGAGAATCTTTGGACGTTTGGTAACTAACCGAACTAGGCGCAGCAACCAGCGGTTCGCGTCAGTCGCCGACAGTGAAAAAGACCACTGGGGAAGGCCAAATCGACGAGTAAGTTCAGCCCCGACCCACTGCGCATCCTCATTGGGCATCATGGTCGTGATGCCACCGTCCACGCCCACCCGCTGTTGCAGGGCGCGAATGAGGGGCTCTGGGGAGTGACCCGCGAAGGCCCCCGTGTCACCGAGGGCAAAGTCAATAAGTTCGTGACCGTCAAGATCGGTGATAAGTGCACCGTGGGCACTTGTAAATCCCAGCGGGAATCCCCCCGCCCACTTATTCATCCAGGTCATGGGCACGCGGGCGAAGAGGTTATCGGCGCTCGCGTGCAGGGCCTGAGATCTGGGGTGCTCGCGCTCATAGCGGGCAATCTCCTCATCGAGTAAAGCGGCCAATTTTTCGCGATTTACGGTGTTCATGACCTCAATCGTAGGGTTTTTCAGGGAATAAAGGGGTTTCAAAATATACACGTCTATCAGGGATTTTAGTACTTGGTTCCGAATCTATTTCAAAAAAGTCCTCGGAAATGCCACTATTGCCGGCTTTTGGGGATAAAGATAGAAGAGTTCAAGGAATTCCCTGAACTACACGAGTAATCCAAAAAGGAGTCGACCGATGAACAAAAGCGAATTGGTAGATGCAATTGCCGCTGAAAGCGGTGCCGCAAAGAACACGGTCGGAGATGTACTTCGTGCATTCGAAGACGTGATCGTTAAGAACGTTGTAGCCGGAGAGAAGATTGTTTTGGCTGGTTTCGT
Source organism: uncultured Actinomycetes bacterium (assembly GCA_903830655.1). Classification (GTDB taxonomy): domain Bacteria; phylum Actinomycetota; class Acidimicrobiia; order Acidimicrobiales; family RAAP-2; genus RAAP-2. The sequence continues at coordinate 74,156 of CAIKUQ010000070.1, forward strand.
GAGCTTCGAGCGCGTTGAGCGCAAGGCTCGCACCGCCCGTAACCCTCAGACCGGTGAGCCTATCCAGGTGGCCGCTTCACGCGCACCAAAGGTATCCATTGGCTCAACCTTCAAGAAGGCAGTTAAGGCTTCCA
>CAIKUQ010000071.1 GCA_903830655.1 uncultured Actinomycetes bacterium
CACAAAAAAGCCACCCAGCAGTGAAGCAAGGTGGCCTGTGGGTAAGCCGATGGGTATTGGGATACTTGTAGGTTTTAGTTGCTAGGAACCTCGTAAACCTCAATTAGAGTCACGCCAGCGGTTCCTGAAGCACTAGCAGGCTCTACTGTACGAGATATCTCAGTATTTCAGGGATATATGAGTGAGGGTGCTGAGTGATACTGAGAGTACTGGTATTGCTCGTGTATTAGATTAAGGTGCTACGGGAGAGTTTTTGCTCTGATATTAGCGTCAATGCGGAAGCTGCGCTGTTTTGGGAGTGAAATTGCGTCTTCTTTTTCATTTAAATTTGGGCGATTCTTATCGTTTGTCTCGGTGTCGATTCTGCACCTGATACAGGTCGTACATCGGCATTAGGTGCTCCTCGGTCAGCTCCTTTCACCCTTCGATCCGCTCGGGAGTTATCGCTGCCAGACCTTCCGTCTCCAGCACTCGTTGAATCCGGTTTACGATCAGGGCGAACACTCCGTCCGGCAGGTCGTCTATCCCCGGCCAAGTCGCCAAAAGAAGTTTCCAGCAAGCGTCGCGTGTAGTTTTTTCGAGAGTCATTTGTGGTAAAGTTTTCGTTAAGTCGCATGAAGACGACCTGCGGTTTTTGTGAGGACGGATTTCACCAAAATGGGCTAATTTATTTTCGAGTAACTTTAAGCCGCCCATTCTGCACAAAGCACTTCTGCCTGCATGAGGACGGTCTTTGTGGCTTCGTCCTGTAAATCTGGCGGATATCCATGTTTTCTTAAGATTCTTTTCACCAAAACTTTTATCTTCGCCCTAGCACTTTCGCGTAGAGTCCAATCGATGGTGACGCTGTTCCTGACCTGCGTCACAAGTTCTGCAGCGATTATCTTGAGCTCATCGTTACCCATGGCCCTGACGGCGCTTTCATTCTCGGCTAATGCTGAGTAGAATGCTGCTTCATTTTCGTCTAGTCCCAGCTCACCTCCAAGCTTTGCCGCCGACTCGATATCTTTGGCGAGTTTTATGAGTTCTTCGATTACCTCCTGAGTTGCTATCGCCCTGTTGTGATACGCATTCAAAGTCCTTTGTAACAGCTCCGCAAATGTACGACTTTGCACCACATTCTTTTTTGATGTCTTCTTGATTTCATCCTTTAGCAGCTTGGCCAATAATTCAGCCGCCACGTTCTTGTGCTTGAGCCCTTTTATTTCTGTAAGGAACTGATCTGAAAGAATCGATATGTCGGGACGTTTTAGACCTGCGGCAGCAAATACGTCGATGATTTCACCATCGGTTGAGATTGCTTTGGAGACGAGTTGTCGGATCGCAGAGTCAATTTCGTCCTGCGGTCTTCCATTGGAAATAGACCCCTTAATCATCTGCGAGCGTACCGCTTGAAAGAATGCTATGTCGTCGCGTATCGCCGCAGCCTCGTCCGAAGCCGCACATAAAGCGAACGCGCGTGAGAGATCGTTAAGTATACTTACGAAACGAGATTTTCCATTATCTTGAGCTAAGATGTACTCCCGCGCATCAACCAGAAGATTAAGTTTCTCGCTGGCTGTGCCAGTCTCCCATTTCCCCCAATTAAGCCCATGAAACATGGCGGCAATCACCTCATGTTTCTCCATCAGAATCGCGATTGCTTCTTTGGTATCAATACTCGGGCTGCCCTGTCCCCCGCTTTCGGTGTAGGTGGCTAGAGCTTTCTTGAGCTGATCAGCTAACCCGAGGTAATCGACAACCAGTCCGCCGGGTTTATCACGAAAAACTCTGTTAACGCGCGCGATAGCCTGCATCAGACCATGACTCTGCATGGGTTTGTCTGCGTACATCGTGTGTAAGCACGGTGCATCGAAACCTGTGAGCCACATATCACGGACAATCACGATGCGGAACGGGTCTCGCGTATCTTTAAACCGTTTGGCCAGTTCCTTCCTCGCCTGCTTGGTGCGAATATGCTGCTGCCATTCCGGGCCATCCGAGGCAGAGCCTGTCATAACTATCTTAACGACGCTCGACTGTTTCATCTCAGTCTCTCGGTCATCTGCTCTTGCACTACCCCAGTCTGGACGCAGCTTCACGATCGCGTTGTGTAGGTCTACGCAGATGCGGCGACTCATGCAGACGACCATTGCCTTGCCGGTCATAGCTTCGGAACGTCGCTCAAAGTGCTCTACCAAATCTTTAGCAACTAGGGCTAGTCGACCCGCGTCACCAACTAAGGCTTCAAGTGCGGCCCATTTGGTTTTCAGCTTCAGTCGTTTGTCGTCCTCTTCTTCCTCTGTAATTTGTTCAAACTCGGTATCTATCGACGGCAATTCGGCCTGATTTAATGAGAGTTTTGCGATTCTGCTCTCGTAGTAAATCGGAACAGTCGCTCCATCAGCCACAGCTTGCTGGATGTCGTAGACGCTAACGTAATCGCCAAAAACAGCTCGGGTATTCGCGTCAGTCTTCTCTACCGGGGTTCCGGTGAAACCGATGAACGATGCGTTTGGTAAAGCATCGCGAAGATTACGCGCGAGCCCATCGATCATGTCATACTGGCTACGATGCGCTTCGTCCGCAATTACCACGATGTTGCGACGATCTGATAAAAGGGGCATTCGCCCGCCTTTTTCCCCGGTCGCAAATTTCTGAAGGGTTGTGAACACCACTCCGCCGCTAGCTACCTTTAAAAGCGTACGTAAATTATCCACGGACTCAGCCTGCTTGGGTACTTGCCTAAGAGCCTCATGACAGCGTTTGAACTGATCAAAAAGTTGCTGATCGAGGTCGTTGCGGTCTGTGAGAACCACCAATGTCGGATTCTGCATCGCCGAGTGACGCACCAAGCGGGCAGCATAAAATAGCATCGAGAAGCTCTTGCCCGAGCCTTGGGTGTGCCAGACGACGCCAATTCTACGGTCTCCGTCTTTGCCTTCATTTTGGCGCACACGGATATGATTATCTGCTTTTGAGGCATCCGCAGTTCCGCAGCCGCTAGCCCGTACAGTCTCCTCCACGGCTGCATTTACAGCGTGAAATTGGTGATACCCGGCGATGATCTTGTGGGTGCGATCACTCTCGTCGTCCTCCTCGTAAGCGACGAAAAAGTGCAACAGCTCTAGAAACCTCTGTTTCTCAAATACCCCACGAATCATCACCTCTAACTCTACGGCATTTCGCGGCGCTTCCTTGCCGCCGTCGATGGTACGCCAGACTTTAAACCACTCGCGATTCGCGGTAAGTGAACCGATGCGGGCTTGGGCACCATCAGACGTAATCAAGACCTCGTTGAAGACAAAGAGGCTACCAATCTCCTGTTTGTACGTTTGGAGCTGCTGGAAAGCGGAATCCAAAGTCGCCTCCTCGTCGGCTGCATTTTTAAGCTCAATGATTCCTAGCGGGAGACCGTTTACGAAGACCACTACGTCTGGACGCCGATTCCTTCCGGCCTCAATAACGGTGTACTGGTTTACTGCTACCCAGTCGTTCGCCGTAGTATCGTTAAAATCAATCAACCTTATGCGATCGTTCGCTGTGCTCCCGTCCGAACGGCGGTATTGAATAGGAACCCCGTCGATCAAGAATCCATGAAACCGGCGGTTATTGGCTACGAGTGATGGCGACTCATTCCTTAATAATTTTCTCACGCCTTCATCTTGTGCGTCAGCCGGGATTCCCGGGTTCAAGTTTCGTATCGATTGGCGTAACCTTGCCTCCAAAACCACATCAGAAAACGAGCTGCGTTCGCTAGCAGGCTCACCGGGTGCGATATCCGGGCCAAAGGCAGTCGAGTATCCTAGGTCACTAAACCACTCAAGAGTCGCGAGCTCACTTGTGGATTCGTTGAAGGCCATGTTGTTATTCCCCCGCCTCCTGCAGCAATTTTAGGGGGCGGCCCTCGGCGGTCGTCCAAGCGTGTCGGCCATTTGATGAACGGGCTTTAACTATGCCAGAGGCAAGCGAGGGCGAGCTAAAGACGTAGTCTTGGGTGAACACGTAGTCTTTACCACGGGGTTCGAGAACCTTGTTGGCAATGAGCTGAGCCCTAAGTTGGCGGATATAATTTGGACAAGAATCCACCTCTATTCCGCAAGCACCACTACCGGCGTAAATTATGAAACCCTCTGCGGTCTCTGCTCCACTGGCCTCAACCCCCTTAGCGGAGGCATAGAGGATATTTACCTCTTTCGCAGTCCCTGAGGGCTTGGAGAAAACGCTTAAGCCAAGAATGGGAAAGCACAGTAACATTTCATCGATGAAACCCTCCGCGTCTGCGGCGTCTGCTTGAGAGAGCGAAGGCAGAGCTGGCTCATTACCGTTTTCTAAAACGCAACGCTTGGCTGCGGAGGCGAGCTCTACGAGCTTGGCCTCAATGTACTGAACGTGCGCCTTGTTGAGATTTTCATCTTTGCTGCTGAAGGCTATGCAGGACATCCAGAAATCTTTTTTAATAGCATGTTGTTCGAGTCGGGGACGTATGGGGTCTCCTTCTCCCACGTAAACACGGGGTAGTCCGCCGTCCTCAGCCGGGCCAACAAGCACATATACGCCTGTTCGAGATAGCTCTTTTCTGCTTTTACAATCGGCTAGTAACGCCCGGGGCATTACAATTCCAACTCCACTCCAATTCGACTTCTCAATCGTACGTAGCCCTTCGGGGTCACCGTCTGGAAGGAAAATTCTTATGGAGTAAGGCTTCTTCATGGCTCGGGTGCCTAGATATTCGATGCGCCATGAACGCTCAACTCCCCGCTCAGCAGCTTTGGCAGCAGCGTGTCGCGCAGAGTGGCTAGGGTGCGGGATTGTTCCGTGTTGCGGTTGATGCGGTCGAACATCGGCTTGGCGCTGTCGGTGAAGGCTCGAATCAACGCGGAAGACGGAATCACGATTTTCATGTCCAGCACGCTCTCGGGGCGGATGCGCTGATGGCTGCCGGTGGTGCCGGTGACGAGCGTTCCGTAGATGCTGGCGAATGCGGAACTGGTGAAGAGCGAGAACAAGTATTCCCGCGACACGCCCGGCTTCGAGCAAGCGACCATGAACTCAGTCGAGCAGACCGAGCGGCGGGAAGCGTGGAGGTCTGGCAGCCAGATGCGCGGAATATGCGGATTGAGTTTGGAGAGCAGCACCGAGTTCGGCTTGACGGTGAACTTGTTGCTCATGATGGCGCTGCCGAGTTCCGCCTTCGGAGTCCGCCCATTGTCGAAGGCGGGCAGGCTGAAGTGGTCGAAGGTCTCAGTCGGGAAATCGCCGGGATTGACAGCACCGCGGTTAAGCGTGGCGAGGTCGCTGACCTTGCCGACAGTCCATCCTTTCGGGATGTGACCGGCCTGGGAGTCTTGGAAATGCTCGGGGAAGAGGGCGGCGGTGGCGGGGGCGAGGGCGGCGGGGGGGCGGCCGTCGAGTTTGGCGCGGACAGGGTCGAAATCCACGAACCAGCTCTGGAACAGCGCCCGCGCCATCGCCTCAAGCGTCGCGTTCATCCGCCGGTTCAACTCGATCTTGTCGTCCAGCGCCCCAAGCACCGCCGCGATGGCTTTTTGCTCGGCGAGGGGTGGGAGCGTGATTTCCATCCGCGAGAAGTCGCCCTTGTTCAGAATAGGCACCGCCGAGCCGCCCGCTGCTTGATGGCGGATTTCATCCTTTCGGGTGCTGAGACTGTAATAGACGAACTCGCTGCTGAAGCGGTCATCCACGACGATTGAATTGATTTGCTGGTTAGTGACGCACTCACAGCCAGCGACAACGACCTTCCCCATGTCGGAGCCGATGCAGGACACCATAATTGCACCAGCGGGAATTACTGACCCTTTGATTGATGCAGCGCCCGCCTGCGTGAGGAATCGGGCAGTGGTGCTAATGGTCTTCCTTCCGTCCATGTCCGATGGGGTGACGAATGGAATGCGCCCGCCGAAGTTCCCTTCCACAGAGGTCAACGGTGTCTTGCCCGTAACGACACGGCCCAAGTCACCGAGAGTTAGGTCTTCCCATTCACCCGCCATAACCCAGCCCCCTCAGGTTTGCTTTGATGGCCTGCTCTAGTTTCGCGGACTCGGCGAACTGGGCGTGCAGTTCGGCGACGAGGCGCGGCATCTTTTCCTCGAAGGGGTCGCCGTCGTCCTCGACTTCCTCGGCACCGACAAATCGGCCGGGAGTGAGGACGTGTCCGTGCGCGGCGATTTCGGCGGTGGTGGCGGATTTGCAGAAGCCGGGGACGTCTTCGTATTTCGCGGCATCTTTGTCGCCGCGCCATGCATGGTACGTCCCTACGATTTTTTGGATGTCCACATCGGTCAGCTCCCGGTGCACCCGGTCGACCAGTGTCCCCAGTTTTCGGGCATCTAAGAAAAGGGTTTCCTTCCTGCGGTCGCGGCGCTTGCCGTCGTTTTTGTTACGGGTGAGGAACCAAAGGCAGACGGGAATCGGGGTTGAGTAGAACAGTTGGCCGGGCAGAGCGACCATGCAGTCGACCAGATCAGCATCAATAATGGCCTTTCTGATTTCGCCTTCGCCACTTTGGTTAGACGACATGCTGCCGTTGGCTAGGACGAAGCCTGCCAAGCCAGCAGGGGCAAGATGGTGAATGAAATGCTGCACCCACGCAAAGTTCGCATTCCCCTTGGGCGGCGTGCCATATTTCCAGCGAACATCATCTTCGATGAGGTGCCAGTCCGAGTCGTTAAACGGCGGATTTGCTAGTACGAAATCGGCTTTGAGGTCTTTATGTAAATCCCGGCGGAAAGTGTCCTCATGCTCAGGGCCAAAATCTGCTTCAATGCCACGGATCGCGAGATTCATGACGGCAAGCCGGCGTGTGGTGGAGTTACTCTCCTGACCGTAAACGGATATGTCGCCGATCTTACCGCCCCGAGATTCCACAAACTTCTCTGACTGGACAAACATGCCGCCCGAGCCACAGGCAGGATCGTAGATGCGTCCTTTGTAAGGGGCTAACATCTCAACAAGGGTACGCACGACACATTGTGGGGTGTAGAACTGCCCGCCGTTTTTACCTTCAGCACTGGCAAACTTAGTGAGGAAATATTCGTACACCCGGCCGATGATATCCTTCGAGCGATTCTCCGCATCCCCAAGGCCGATCGTGCTGATAAGATCAATGAGCTCTCCAAGTCTCTGCTGGTCGAGAGCAGGCCGAGCATAGTCTTTCGGGAGCACGCCCTTCAGTCGCACGTTGTCTTTCTCTAGCGCCACCATGGCGTCATCAACTAGTCGACCGATCGTCGGCTGTTTAGCGTTAGCTTGGAGATGCGACCAGCGTGAAAGTTTCGGAACCCAAAAAACATTCTCTGCCCGATATTCATCTGCGTCCTCTGGATCAGAGCCTGCGTATTGATTTTTTCCTGACGTTAACTTCGTCCGCATTTCCTCAAAGGAGTCTGAAATGTATTTCAAAAACATCAGACCAAGTACGACGTGTTTGTACTCCGACGCGTCCATGTTGTTGCGCAGCTTATCGGCGGTGAGCCAGAGCTTAGCCTCGAAGCCCAAATTCGCGGCGGAAGTTGAAGAAGCAGAATCAGGTTTAGGAGATTTGGGGCGGGCCATCTTAGGTTACTATTGGTAAGATGCTTATACTTTGTGTCGATTTTAAACCGAAGCAGAGGGCGTCACCCGACACGCTTACTACGTGAGAAACTGAATGTTAAGAGGCCACAAATCTTAAAATCCCTCGTGCTTAAGTAAAAAAACCTTTGTACATCTTTTCGAACCTATAAGCTATTGGTGTGCCTGTTGATGTAACAATTAAGGTATAC
>CAIKUQ010000072.1 GCA_903830655.1 uncultured Actinomycetes bacterium
GGTGGGCCGAGTGCGTCTCGTGGGTGACTGCGTGCAATACGCATTGCTCTGCCGCGGGGAATTGGATGGCGCCTTGGACCCCAAGATGAGCGCATGGGATATCGGCGCATTGATGGTCTGTGTGCGCGAAGCCGGTGGCCAGGTCGCCGACTTCACGGGAACCAATCGCAACCTTCTGACCTCGACGACGTTCATGGCGGCAAGTTCGAAGGCACTGATACGGAGAATGGCTAAGACGCTGACACCCGCTTAAATCCACTAACCGCGGGGTGGGATGCGGAATTGAACGGTCACTTACAATCTCGACAGTGCAACAACTTCCGCGATCAGCGATAAGTAGGTGAGTTCGTTAAGAGATTTTCCGCCGATTCGAAGGCGCCCAAAATCTGTGTAAGTTGCGTCAGCCTTGGTTCGGATGCCCGCAAAAAGCAACTCGATCAATACCTCGCATTTATGTCGTTTTCGACATACTGTGCGACGGGTGGTAATCCCCCCACAAAAGTGAGGGTCTGATAAGTAGAAATTTCTCACTGAGGAGTTCTACATGAAGAAGTCGAGGTTTACGGACAGCCAGATCCTGGCGGTATTGAAGCAGTCGGAGGCCGGGATCGCGGATCGGGGTTGTGCCGGGAGCACGGGATCAGCTCGGCGACGTTCTATAAATGGCGATCGAAGTTCGGCGGGATGGACGCTTCGCTGATGGCTCGGATGAAGGAACTGGAAGAGGAAAATCGGCGGCTCAAAAAGCTGTATGTCCAAGCCCAGATCAAAGCCAACATCGTTGCGGAGGCCCTCGCAAAAAAACTCTAAGGCCATCTCGCCGGCGCGAGGTGGCCAGATGGGCGGTCGAAGAACGCGGATTGAGCATTAGGCTCGCGTGTGAGGCGTTTGGGCTGAGCGAGAGCGGCTATCGCTATCGCTCGAAGCTGAACGCCGAGAACGACCGCATCGCGTCCTGGCTGGTTCGGCTGACGGATAACCAGCGCAACTGGGGCTTTGGGCTCTGCTTTTTGTATCTGCGCAAGGTGAAGGGTCACCGTTGGAACCACAAACGTGTGTATCGGATTTATCGGCAATTGGAGCTAAATTTGCGTAACAAGCCGAAGAAGCGAATGGTCCGTGCGAAGCCTGAACCGCTGACGGTCCCGGCAACAACGAACCAGGTGTGGTCGATGGATTTCATGCAGGACTCGAAGGTGGTCGATCGTTTCGACTGTTCAATGTCATCGACGACTTCAATCGCGAAGCCTTGGGTATTGAGATCGACTTCTCGCTGCCTTCTGAGCGGGTAATCCGCAGCCTTGAACAGATCATGGAATGGCGAGGCACTCCCGAGGTACTACGCTGTGACAACGGTCCTGAATACGTCTCTGCGATCATTGTTGAATGGGCAGAAAAGAAAGGGATCCGGATCGAATATAACCTGGCAAGCCTCAACAGAACGCCAACGTCGAACGATTTAATCGCACTGTCCGCTACGAATGGCTCGCAAAGTACGTGTTCGAATCTCTGGGTCAGGCCCAAGACTACGCAACAAGATGGATCTGGAACTACAATCACGAGCGCCCAAACATGGCCTTGGGCGGCATCACGCCGAAACAGCGGTTGGCCATGGCCGCATAAATCTACTAATCAAATCCCCGAAAAATGCGGGGATTACCACCTGACCGAGGCCTGTGGCGTAAGCATGAAACGGTCTGCCCTCACCGCATCAACGTCGCAGGGCTAGCTAATGCCGGCCGGGCCAACTTCTCTGCATAGGCGTGTGTCCTGCACCGCTCCCCGAATAAGCGGTCCCAAGGCTTCTAGGGTGTGCGTACAGACTCGTGGAATATCTTGGGTTGGTCCAGTAATTCCAGGCGGATACACTACCTATGGCACTGCAATTCCAATGTAACTTCTTTTGGATATTGGAAGCTCGCGCCACTGGCCAGATCTACGCCTACGCCAACAAGTCCGCCAAGTATCAAATTTCCCGCCGTCGACCAATTGCCAGACGCGTGTAAAACTGCATTTCCAGAGCCAGAGGTTGATTCACATTGGATTCTTAGATCACCTGCGGAGCGCTGAATATTTACTGCCGCAGGAGTCATGACCATAGTGATTCCTCTCGCATTCTCGAGAGTGCATTGAGCGTGAACAACAACAGTTGAATGCTCGCAGGTTGTAATCAGGGACACGGGTTGGTCCGTGTCTCCCGCCATTGTCGCGCAGCCCACTACGTTCGTAGTGATGATTGCAAGCGTTAAGAGATACAGACATCTCATGAAGACGTGTAGGCCTTGTATCCGCGGTCCGTCATGCATTGCGAGAGAATATGTTCCCTGGCCTTTGCTTCTTTTTGTTTGGCATGACCGCCCAAGGCCCCACCACCCGCAAGTGATCCTGCGACGATAAATGGAATCGCGGGTAGAAATACTGCTCCCGCTACTGCGGTCGCAACACCTGCAACGGCTGCACCTCCAGCAACAGCGCCAACTGCTGCGTTAGCCGCAGCATTTCCGCTCAGATCGTAGTTTTTCGCAACTGCAGTGCATTCATCCATATCGCTTTTATATTTGCCCGTGTCTGAAATTGACTTCGGGTCAATTGCCACTTGTGGGCCGGACGCGCATCCACATAGTGAGAGAACGACGATTACGCTCACTGTCCGGGTAAATAAATCACGCATGATCGAATCCCATTTATTGTAAAAACCGTGTGAAGTTTCCGTCTTTGATCGGCGCATTCAAGCGACTATTGGCTAGAACGTGAATAAAATCACAAAAATTGCGAATTAATAACATCGGCAAGATTACCTGGGCGGACGCTTTACCTGACCGGCCTGCATCAACTGATTCAGTTCTGATATATGTTATGCAATGTTCCGAGTCTTTCCGATTAATTTGCCTGCGTGGCCAACCTGTAATTCCTATTTAAGACGATGTGGTCCAAATAATTAAATTTATGTCTGCTTTCAGAGCGATTAAATCCGAATGAAGAGATTAGCGCCGCCCTGAGAGTTCATAAACTCGAAGCGGTTTGGATCTGTCGCTGCCCGATAGAGAATTTTCGCAGCATTTTGAGTATGTGTGCCTTCACATCCGATCCAAGAATGTTCAGGGTTGGTCGTTCGCCGGTCAATAACGTAGGTAAGGCCGTCCGCCATTATCCCAATTCCGTACAATGCAAGAACGGGCGTGGTGGTCAGCGAGTGATATCTGACGTTCGAGAATGGTGCCCATCGTAAGTGGATACGTGTCCACTTAAAAATGAACTGACCCCGGAAAGTTGGACGCAAGTCGGGGGCGTTCAATGACAAGATATTCTGAGCGTAAAAAAATCGAGGCCGCGCGCGCTTACTGCGATGGTCATCAGGGGCTGAAGCAGGTTGCACAAAACTACGGCTTCAATGTGGCGTCCTTGCGCCTGTGGGCGGCCGCCTACCGGATTCACGGAGCGCAGCGCGTCCGGCAGCGAAGCTGCCTGTCATGCGATCGTTCGTTCCGGTCGAGATCTCGAAGACGTCACCGGCGATCACGAGTGACCCGCCGATCCGTATCCAGTTGCGCCAAGGTTCAACTGAAGTCACGATCAACC
>CAIKUQ010000073.1 GCA_903830655.1 uncultured Actinomycetes bacterium
AACGTCGCTCTTCCTCTTGCCTAACGGCACCTTCTTCGTCGAAGTTGTCGTTGTGCTGGCGATCCTGTGGGTCATGAAGAATAAGGTTCTGCCGATCCTCAACAAGTCAATTGCTGAGCGTCAGGACAAGATTCGCACCGCTCTCGAAGCGGCGGACCAAGCACAGGCCCAGGCGGCAGCTGCGGGTGACGAGCGCGAGAAGATCTTGAGCGCCGCTCGAGACCAGGCTCGCGAAATCGTCGCCAGTGCGCAAGCCACCTCTGATCAGATCAAATCTGAATCAGGGACCCGGGGACAAGCGGAGTACGACCGGATTTTGGCTAACGCCGATTCGGAAGTCGCCCAAGCTCGTCAGCGCGCTATCGATGAGGCCAGCGCCAAGATGGGTGAAATTGTCTTTGAGCTGGTAGCCAAGATCGTTGGCCGTGAAGTGGACCAAAACGCGCACCAGGAATTGGTGCGCGAGGCGGTTGCTTCGCTCGTGGCTGAAGCTAAGGGATCGAACAAGTAATCATGCTGCCCCAGGTCGAAGGTTTCGCTTCTGCGCTTCTCGAAGCAGCTGACAAGTCCGTGCTCGCCACGGCCGTCAGTGAACTCGCGTCGCTCGAAGAGACCGTACTGGCTCGACCCGACCTGCGCGCGATGCTGACCGACACTTCCATACTGGCGCCAGTGCGTGCTCAGGTTTTCCTGGACCTGTTGCACGACAAGGTCAGTGAAACGACATTGCGACTGGCGGTGTACACCGCCGCCTCAACGCCCGCGCAAGAGGTGCCACACGAGATTGCCGAACTCAGCTACTTGGCTCGCACCTTTGCACAGGACGGCGCCATTGCGCACCCGAACTTGAGTCTGCTTGATGCTCGACGTCGCGTGGCTGGTTTCGCTGACGCGGTTCTCGACCGCCACGACACCTCCGCTTTCGCGCAAATTGAAGAAGAGCTCTTTCGATGGGCCCGCACCGTCGAGGGCAATCTAGAACTCCGTCGCCTGTTACTCGATCGTGACGCCCCCTTGGCCTCGCGCATCAACACCGCCGAAGCTTTGCTTAAGGGCAAGGTGGCGCAACCCGCTTGGGAGCTCGCTCGCTTCGTTCTCGAGGGCGGCCGTCCTCGTGATGTGGTGGGAACCCTTGATTACCTGGTGGACTACGTGGCCAAGGTTCGTGACTGGCGTGTGGCTCGTGTGCACACCGCCCGAGCCCTTGATAACGCCAGCCAGGCCGAGCTTGTCGCATCTCTTGCGGCGCTCACCGGAAAGAACGTGGAACTCCAAATCGCCGAAGATGCTGCCCTGTTGGGCGGGGTCATCGTCGAGGTGGGCGACCTCCGTCTAGACGCCTCTATTAAGGGCCGTCTAGGAAGTCTGCGCGACGCAGTTTCTGCGGGCCGCGTATTCGAATCGACCCTCGTAACTAACGACTAAGAAAAGGAAGTATGTGATGACTGAGCTCATTATCAGCGCGAGCGAAATCACCGACGCACTGCGTAAGCACGTCACCGAGTTCAACCCCGCCGTGGGTGCCGAACAGGTTGGCCGTGTCGTAGAGGTTGGTGACGGTATTGCCCGTGTATCGGGTCTGCCGTCAGCCAAAGTAAACGAACTCCTCGAGTTCCAAGATGGCACCGTAGGACTCGCAATGAACCTCGACGAAGAGACCATTGGTGCAGTAGTTCTCGGTTCGGTGGACGGAATTGAAGAAGAGCAGGTCGTTAAGGCCACCGGACGCATCTTGTCGATGCCCGTGGGTGACGCACTACTCGGTCGCGTGGTCAATGCACTCGGTGAGCCCATTGACGGCAAGGGGCCACTCGTTGGCGCCAAGGAACGCCGCATGGAAATTCAGGCCCCAGGAATCACTGGCCGTCAGCCCGTTGGTGAGCCTCTTCAGACCGGCATCAAAGCCATCGACGCCATGACCCCAATTGGTCGTGGACAACGCGAGCTCATCATTGGTGACCGCAAGACCGGTAAGACCACGGTAGCGATTGACACCATCTTGAACCAAAAGGGCAATGGTGTGAAGTGCATCTACGTCGCAGTTGGTCAGAAGAACTCATCGGTGGCCCAGACTGTAAAGACCCTCGAAGACCACGGCGCAATGGAATACACCGTTGTGGTGGTTGCTTCAGCGGGTGACCCTGCGCCGTTTAAATTCCTCGCTCCCTACGCCGGCTGTGCGATTGGCCAGGAGTGGATGGACAATGGCCAGCACGCTTTGGTGGTCTACGACGACCTCTCCAAGCAGGCCGAGGCCTACCGTCAGATCTCCCTGCTGCTTCGCCGCCCACCAGGCCGCGAGGCGTACCCGGGCGACGTTTTCTACTTGCACTCTCGTCTCTTGGAGCGGGCCGCGAAGTTGAGCGACGACCTCGGCGGTGGTTCATTGACCGCTTTACCAATCATTGAAACCAAGGCCGGTGACATTTCGGCGTACATCCCGACCAACGTGATTTCAATTACCGACGGTCAGGTGTTCCTCGAGTCGGACCTCTTCTACTCGGGCGTACGCCCCGCGATCAACGTAGGTAACTCCGTGTCGCGTGTAGGTGGAGCAGCACAGATTAAGGCAATGAAGTCAGTAGCCGGTACCTTGAAGATTGACCTCGCGCAGGTCCGTGACCTCGAGTCCTTTGCCACCTTTGGCTCTGAGCTTGACAAGTCCTCACAGCAGCAGCTCGACCGTGGGTACCGTTTGACTGAACTTCTCAAGCAGGGCCTGAACGCTCCAGTACCAGTTGAAGAGCAGTGCATCGTGATTTACGCCGGTACCCGTGGCTGGCTCGATACCGTACCCGTGGCGGATGTTCGTCGCTTTGAACAAGAGCTGCTTCAGACCTTCCGTGCTAAGCACGCGGACATGTTGACTCAAATTAAGACCCAGGGCACCTTGCCCGAGACCGCTGCTCTGGATGCGGCGTTGCAGTCCTTCGTGGACGGCTTCGCGGTCACGAAGTAGCTCTAGGTAACGAGACGAGAGGGAAGGAGGAACCATGGCTGGTGGACAAGAAAGAATTCTGCGTCGACGCATTAAGTCAGTTGCGGCAACGCGCAAAATCACAAAGGCTATGGAACTCATCGCCGCCTCTCAGATTTCAAAGAGTCAAGCCCGCATCACACAGAATCGTGCGTACAAAGAGGGCATGCGCCACATCGTTATGGAAGCGGTAAAGAGCGATCCCGCTGGGGCTAGGGCACTGTTGTCCTTACCCGAAAAGGTCACGAATGCTGCAGTCCTAGTAATTACCGGTGACCGTGGACTTAGTGGCGCCTATAACTCTGGTGCCATGCGCGCGGGTGAGCGTTTAATTCGCGAGCTGCAAGCTAAGGGCGTTACGGTGAAGCTCTTTACCGTGGGCAAGAAGGCCCCGGCGTTCTTTAAGTTCCGAGGCTTTGAAATAACCCAGAGTTTTGCCGGTTTCGCTGACAAGCCCACCTTTAAAGATGCCCGCCGCGTTGCGGGCGCCATTGCCGAGCCATTCATCGACGGCGAAGTCGAACAGGTGTTCATGGTTTCGACCAACTTCCTCTCCGCGGCCAGCCAGCAGGTGGGCACGCGTCAGCTGCTTCCCCTCGAAGTACCCGAGATGGTTGTTGATGAGAACGCACCGAAGAAGCTCATCGGTTATACCGAATTCGAGCCGGAGGTCGAGCAACTCTTGATTGAACTCGCCCCTCGAGCGCTCGTGAGCGAAATCTACGCCGCCCTCCTTGAAGGAGCCGCTTCCTTCCACGTCTCGCAGCAACGCGCTATGGCCGCGGCTACCGACAACGCAGATGAATTGCGTCAAACCCTGACCCGCATTATGAACCGAGCCCGTCAGGACTCGATCACCACCGAAATTATGGAAATCGTGAGCGGAGCCGAAGCGCTTCGTTCGAGAAAGTGAGAAACAAATGACTATGGCCCCAGACAAGCACACCCTCGAGACCGGGCGAGTAGTAGCCATCGCCGGACCGGTAGTGGACGTGGAGTTCCCACCCCACTCCCTGCCCGAAATCAACCACGCCGTGGAGATGGACATCGTTATCGATGGCGTCACGGTTACCGTCACGGCCGAAGTTGCCCAGCAGATCGGCGAGGGCCGAGTCCGCTGTGTGTGCATGAAGCCCACCGACGGTCTGGTTCGTGGCGCGATTGTTCGCCAGAACGGCAAGGGTATTTCCGTTCCGGTTGGTGACGCAGTACTCGGTCACGTCTTTAACGTAATTGGCCAGTCTCTGGACACCGATGACATTGGTGTCGTGGAAGACCACTGGGAAATTCACCGCAACGCACCATCGTTCGACCAACTCGAGCCCCGTGCGACCATGTTCGAAACCGGGATTAAGGTCATCGACCTCCTCGCACCATACGTGCAGGGTGGAAAGATTGGCCTCTTCGGTGGTGCCGGTGTTGGTAAAACCGTTTTGATCATGGAGATGATTCGCCGAGTGGCTGAACAGCACGACGGGGTGTCGGTGTTCGCCGGAGTAGGCGAGCGTACTCGTGAGGGTACCGACCTCTTGCTCGAAATGCGCGAGTCGGGTGTTATCGAAAAGACCGCTCTGGTCTACGGTCAAATGGACGAACCACCAGGGGTGCGTTTGCGCGTAGCGTTGGCTGCTTTGACTATGGCGGAGTACTTCCGTGACGTGAAGAACCAGGACGTGTTGTTGTTCGTGGACAACATCTTCCGTTTCGTACAGGCCGGTTCTGAGGTATCGACCCTCCTAGGCCGCATGCCTTCAGCGGTGGGCTACCAACCCACCTTGGCTGACGAGATGGGTGAACTCCAAGAGCGCATTACTTCGACTCGCGGGCGTTCGATCACTTCTCTGCAGGCCGTATACGTTCCTGCGGACGACTACACCGACCCAGCTCCGTTCACAACCTTCACCCACTTGGACGCTACGACTGAGTTGAGCCGTCAGATTGCTGCTCTGGGTATTTACCCAGCGGTGGACCCACTGACCTCAACTTCGAACATCTTGGCGCCAGAAATTGTGGGGGACCGTCACTACGCCGTTGCTCGAAACGTGCAGCAGATTCTGCAGCGCTACAAGGAACTTCAAGACATCATCGCGATTCTTGGTCTAGACGAGCTCTCGGAAGAGGACCGCGTGACCGTGTCGCGCGCCCGTAAGATTCAGCGCTTCTTGTCACAGCCGATGTTCGTTTCGAAGATCTTCACCGGAATCGACGGTATCAACGTCCCGGTTCAAGAGACCGTGGAGAGCTTTGAACACCTCGTTAAGGGTGACCTCGACCAATTCCCCGAGCAGGCTTTCTTGAATGCCGGAGGAGCTAGTGACGTTGAGCGCAAGGCTGCGGAGCTCGCGAAAAACTAATGGCAACAATGTTCGTAGAAATCGTCTCGCCCGAAGCGGCGCTGTGGTCCGGTGAAGCAACTGCTCTCATGGCCCGCTCGAGCGAAGGCGAATTCACGATCATGCCCCAACACACCTTGACGGTGGGCGACTTGGTGCCAGGACTCGTGCGCGTGACGAGTGCTGAAGGTACTGGGTCATTCATCGTGCACGGGGGCTACTTCAACGTAAGCACCGGTGCTGATGGCCAGACTCGCGTGAGCGTCTTGGCCTCAGTGGCCGAAGCCTTCAAGAATCTCGATATCCCTCGAGCGCAGTCCGCCAAAGAGCGTGCTGATGCAGTCATTGGTGGTGGCGATCGAGTCAACCCCGCTACCGTTTCGATTGCCAAGGCGGCACTAATCCGAGCCGAACTTCGCCTAAGTCTGGTTAAGTAGTTTCTTTAGAAAATTGCGGTTGAGAATTCGGCCAGCTTGTTGTGCCGGTGGAAGGTCTCAATTGTTCGCACCGTACCGGAACGCGAACGAACTACCAGTGATTGGGTGGTGGCCCCGAACTCGGTAAAACGGACTCCCCGCAAGAAGTCGCCATCGGTAATTGCGGTAGCGGCAAAGAAGCAATTGTCCGAAGCAACGAGATCATCGGTCATCAGTACTTTGGTGAATGAATAACCCAGGGCCTCTGCCGTGATTCGAGTTTCCTCGTTATTGGCATGCAGCACACCTTGAATCTCACCACCGAGTCCCTTAAGAGCTGCGGCGGCAATGACTCCCTCGGGCGTTCCGCCGATGCCCAACAAGATGTCCGCGCCCGAGTTCGGCCAACCGGTGGCGATAGCGCCGGCCACGTCACCGTCTGAGATCGAAAGGACGCGAGCGCCGCATTCTCGAATTTCACCGAGCAAGTCATCGTGGCGAGGACGGTCAAGTACCACCACACCCAACTCCTGAATGGGCTTTTTGAGGCGCTTTGAAAGTTCCGTCAAGTTTTCACGAACCGAGGCGTTGATATCGATGGCCCCACGGCCGCGGGGGCCCACGGCAATTTTGTTCATATAAAAACACGGACCAGGATCGAACATTGCGCCCTTGTCGGAGAGGGCTATAACCGAGAGCGCCCCATTTCGACCCATGGCCGTAAGTGAGGTTCCGTCCACTGGATCAACGGCCACGTCCACCTGAGGCGCACTGCCATCACCAATCATTTCGCCGTTGTAGAGCATGGGTGCTTCGTCTTTTTCACCCTCGCCAATAACCACGGTGCCCTGCATCTGAATACCACTAAGAACAATTCGCATGGCGTCAACGGCCGCCCCATCGGCGGCATTCTTGTCGCCTCGCCCCGACCATCGAGCGGCGGCGATAGCGGCCGCTTCAGTAACTCGAATTAATTCGAGGGCGATATTGCGATCCGGGCGAGGTGATTCCATTAGGCAAGTTTACCCTTGCTGTTGTGGAAAAACCGAAGCGAGAGTCTGTTAAAGCCTTGACCTGCGATACTTATTACGTGAGTTCATTGCTTGTTTCCCCTGTTGGCCCGCTGCACGGTGAGGTCTACGCGTTCGGAGCTAAGAACGCCGTGTTGAAGGAAATGGCGGCCTGCCTCTTGGCTACTGGTACGCACACCTTGCGCAATGTTCCAAATATCACTGATGTTGACATCATGATTGAGCTCCTCGAAGCGCTGGGGTGTTCGGCGGAGAAAAGGGGCGAGCATGTGGTCACCATCACTGTTCCTGACGCCAGCGACATTCACCCCTTTGCTCCCGCTCACCTTTTTGAAGCCATGCGAGCCTCAATTGTTATTTTGGGGCCTTTGCTAGCGCGCTGTGGTGAGGCGTCAATGGCGCTGCCCGGTGGTGATGACTTTGGTGGACGACCAATTAACTTCCACACCGACGGACTCAGCGCCATGGGCGCAACCTTTGCCTCGAGCGATGTCGCGATTGCGGCGAAGACCGACGGAAAACGTCTGCGCGCCACTCGGGTGACTCTCGAGTATCCCAGTCACACCGCCACTGACAACTTGTTAATGGCGGCCGTTCTGGCCGATGGGCGAAGTGTGATTGATAATGCGGCTCGCGAACCCGAGGTTGAAGACCTGGGTCGCCAACTCATGGCCATGGGAGCTCGAATTGAAGGCCTGGGCACCTCTCGACTCACCATCGAAGGAGTTGATGAGTTACACCCCGCTGATCACACCGTTGTCACTGACCGCGTGGTGACTGCGACCTATCTGGCGACTGCACTCATTACCGGGGGAGAGGTTCGCGTAGTTGACGCCCACCCCGAACACATGGAGATGCTGCTTAACAAATTGACCTTGTTTGGCGGCACCCTGGACAGTCATGGGGCCGGAATTTTGGCGAAGGGGCCACTGCGACTTCGCTCTTGTGACGTAGCAACCTTGCCCTATCCGGGCGTCGCAACGGACTACAAACCGCTACTCACAACTATGTTGAGCGTGGCTGAGGGAACTTCGGTAGTCACTGAAAATCTCTTCGTGGGCAGGTTCCGCTACGTGGACGAACTCAACAAACTGGGTGCCGATATTACGACCGAAGGACACCACGCGATTATCCGGGGAGTTGGAAGTCTGGCTGGAACCACTGTGCGGGCCACCGATATCCGCGCCGGAGCGGCGCTGGTTTTAGCCGGGCTAGTGGCTACGGGAGAAACTCTGGTTGAGGGCATCGAACACGTCCACCGCGGTTATGACACCTTCGAAGATCACCTGCGAGCGCTGGGCGCCCAAGTCACCGAACTTGCGTAATCTCCGCTAGCGTTTTAACCATGAGCGGAAAATCAACCATGTACGACATCGCCTTTGTAATCCATATCGTCGCGGCCCTCGCCACCTACGTCGTATTAATTTCGATGAGAAGTGCAGCGCTGCTAGTAGCTAATGGAGCTGACGTAGAGCGCCAGAAGAAGCGTTTGCCCAACCGTCGCAATCTCGCCGCCCGTGTCGTGCACATCTTGCCCCTGACTGGACTCATGATGGTTTTCCCGAGCACCAAAGATGTCTCCATTGGCAAGTTGTGGGTCTTAATCGGAATTCTTTGCTACCTTGCCGCTGTTGGTCACCTGGAGGCACGTACGTTGCCCGCAGAACGAGAACTCGCCAAGGCACTTCACGAACACGGAAACGTAGCTCCCGCTGAGGGCAAGAAGTTGGTCAGAAGCCTGGATGTTGTCTTCTTGATTCTGACTATCGCCTTTGTGGCGATGATTATTCAGTTCTAATCGGGCCTTCTTGATTGAAAGCCTTGCTCCTAAATCTCTGGCGTAAGGCGAGCAGAGCTCAATTGGTACATTCAGTGAATTAACGGGTGGACCGGCGCTACAGAAAACTAGGTCGGCCGATCATTCCTGCGGCAACCGTGGCGTTAGTGACTTCGTCAACTAGGACAAAGCTACCGGTGGCGCGATTTACTTGATATTCATCAACGACCAGGGCATCGGCGCAACCAATCTTGACGAGGCCAATTTGGTTGATGGAAAGCCGTTCGACCGACTCCACACCCAAGTTTTCAATTTCAATCAAACCGTCAAGTTGAATAATTCGCGCGGGGGTTGACCGAGTGGTGTGCTTCAAACGAAATCTTTGGCCCGGCTCCATAGGCTTTTCGCCAAACCAGCACACGGTTGCGTCAAATTCTTTAGTGACAGTTGGCAAGGGGCTGGCGGCGATCATGTCCCCACGCCCAGCATCAGTCTCGGCCGCAAGGTCAATATCTGCCGACAGACCAGCGTAGGCGTCAGCGCGACTGACGCCCCCAAGGTGAATTGCCGAGATCGTTGTCTCGATTCCTGCCGGCAGTAGAGTTACCGCATCGCCGACGTGAAAGGTCCCCCCATTCACCATGCCGGCGTAGGTCCGACCACCACCATTCTGACGAAGAACCCACTGAACGGGGAGTCGCGCGCCTTGGGCGGTGATGGTGAGATCACCGGCGCGGGTCGATTCCAGAACTTCGAGAACACTCGGCCCGCTATACCAGCGTGATGCGTCTGAACGGTCGACAACATTGTCTCCGAGTAGTGCGGAGACAGGGATGACCTCACAAGAGGCGAACCCGAGCTCCGCGCTAACGACTGCAACCTGGTCGGCCACGGTGCGAAATGCGCTCTGCGACCATTCGACACGATCCATTTTGTTCACCGCCACAACAAGGTTGCGCACGCCCAGAAGGGCGGCGATGCACAGGTGACGGCGAGTCTGCTCTTTGAGGCCAGCCGCGACATCAACTACCGCCAAGGCTAAATCTGCGGTTGACGCACCGGTAGCCATATTGCGGGTGTATTGAACGTGTCCCGGGCAATCAGCGATAATAAATTTACGAGTGGGGGTTGCGGCGTACCGGTAGGCCACGTCAATAGTGATGCCCTGTTCGCGCTCGGCCCGCAGTCCGTCGGTAACGAAACTCAAGTCCAAGTCACCAACGCCTCGACGCTCTGAAGCGGCGGCCACTGCGTCGAGTTGGTCATCGAAGAGTTGACGGGTGTCGACGAGCAATCGGCCGATGAGGGTGGACTTACCGTCATCTACCGAGCCAATCGTTGCCAATCGGAGTACGTCCTTCGTGGAGGCACCCATTAGAAATACCCTTCGCGCTTGCGGTCTTCCATGGCAGTTTCGGAGAACTTGTCATCTCCTCGGGTGGCCCCACGCTCCGATACGTTGGCCACTGAGACCTCGGCCACAATTTCTGAGAGGGAGGCGGCATTAGAAAGGACGGCACCAGTGCAGTTGGCGTCCCCGACGGTGCGAAAACGAACCACTTTTGTTTCGACGCTCTCATGGGGTTGGGGTTCGACAAAAGGTCCAACGGCGAGCCACATGCCATCGCGAAGGATGACTTGACGCTCGTGAGCAAAGTAAATGGAAGGCAATTCCATCTGTTCTCGTTCGATGTACTGCCAAATGTCTAGTTCGGTCCAGTCAGAAAGGGGGAAGGCCCGGAGGTGCTCGCCGGCGTTAACACGCCCTTGATAGAGATTCCAGAGTTCGGGTCGCTGTGCTTTGGGATCCCACTGGCCAAAGCTATCGCGGAAACTCAAGATTCGTTCTTTAGCGCGCGCTTTATCCTCGTCTCGGCGGGCCCCACCAAAAGCGGCATCAAACTTGTTGGCGGTGATGGCGTCGAGAAGGGTCACCGACTGCAAGCGATTGCGCGAGCCCAGTTGCCCCGGGTCCGCTACTCGGCCTTGATCGATGGACTCTTGAACCGAAGCAATTAAGAGACGAGCGCCATAATGCTCAGCAGCCCAGTCACGATAACGAAGCACTTCTTCGAAGTTTTGTCCCGTGTCAACGTGCATGATCGGAAACGGGAGTTGTTGCGGGGCGAATGCCTTAGCGGCGAGGTGGAGCAGTACTGCGGAGTCCTTGCCGCCGGAAAAAAGCAACACCGGCCGCTCACCCTCAGCCGCTACTTCACGGAGGATGAAGATGGCGTGAGACTCGAGAATGTCGAGGTGGTTGGTGAGAGGGGGTGAAGAAGCCATCGGAACCATTGTATTCTACTAATTCACTTGATTATGTTAAAATATGCCGGTGCCCCAGTTACTACCCACTGCCGAACTGCTCGAAGAAATTGACGCAGCGAATAGGCGCTTCGAATTTGCATCGCCGAGTGAGATTCTTGAATGGATCTGTAGCAAGTTCGGCGAGGATCTTCTTTTCGCGTGCAGTTTTGAGGATGTCGCATTGCTCCACATGATTTGGCAACGTCAGCCGGCTACGCCAATTTTGTTTCTGGACACCAAAGGTCATTTTCCAGAAACCCTCTCATTCGTTGAGCAGATTCAAGATCTGTGGAACCTCACCATCGTTACCACCGAACCCGGCCCCGAAGCCGACGGGTTTCCCTGTGGGACCGAGCGCTGCTGCGAATTGCGCAAAGTTGCCCCATTGACCGCTGCTCTTCGAGGACATTCGGCCTGGCTCAGCTCGGTCAAGCGAGTGGACGGTCCAACTCGTACGGATATGCCAATCGTGACATGGGACGAGAAATTTGGACTCGTTAAGGTCAATCCGCTGGCTAGCTGGAGTGATGAGGATGTCACGTATTACTTGCAATCTCAAGGATTACCCGAGCACCCGTTGTGGGCTGAGGGCTATGCGTCCATCGGGTGTGCGGCCATGACGATGAAGCCACTGGTACCCGGTGACCGTCGATCGGGTCGATGGGTCGGCCTCGATAAGTCCGAGTGTGGACTTCACGAGAGCTAACTATCCACCAAACTCGCTAGAAAACCAGTAAATTTGTCTCAATCGTATTGCTGAGCCAAATCGGGGTATGTCGAAATGCTCTACATAGCGTTTGTCGTATTTTGGGTGGTAATTCTTACCCCCATCGCCGTTACTCACCTTCGCGACCGCGGCCCCGAAAAATCGATTCAACATTTCCACGAAGAGCACGCACGTTTCGCAGAACGTGAACTTTCAGCCGAGCCGGTTAATCGTTTAGATGCTGGATACGCGCGTCCAATTGGTCGCGGGACTGTATTCGCTGATGATAACTACGACCGTGGATATGCCCCAGTGCCGGAATACCAGCCATTCGTAGAGACCGGCCCCGGACAGCACTATGAAGTTCGTCGCACGTCGCGTCAGCGCCGCCTCGCTATCACCCTGACTCTCGCTGGAACCAGCCTGCTCTCCTGGTTAGGTGCAGCATTTGTGGGTGGAATCATGAACTACTTTGGTGTCTTAACTCTTATCGCTGACGCCTCGTACGTTGGTTTATATTTCGTTGCCGTTCACTTTGGCTTTCTGGGATATCAGCGCGAGACATATGACGAAGAGCCGAATCAGGTTGTTGACTTCATTGAGCATCGCGACTCACGATATTCCCAAGAACCCATTGACTACTACGATCAGGTCGACAACTTTGGCGAATATCGTCGAGACGCACTGGGCTAAACTAGAAACCTCCTCGGGGGTGTAGCTCAATTGGCAGAGCGCGTCGTTCGCAATGACGAGGTAGTGGGTTCAAATCCCATCACCTCCACCAAGGGCTATCGAGTTGACAGCAATTCGACCGCTGCGTTTTATTTTCCGCTCAAACTCCGCAAAAACGATTTGCGGTGAGTCGTTTCGCTTTCTTAAATCGTACAAGTCCTTAAACTGGCCCAATAAGAAAGTCGGTCATATGAGCATGCATTCTGGAGGGTCGGCTGGCCGAGCAGGTCGGATGGGTATGCGATCAATGACTCGAGACCGAAAACTATTGGAGCATCAGGTCAAGAAGGGCACCCTCCGGCGAATCCTGAAGTTCGCGCGGCACTATCGGGGACTTTTAATTATCTTCCTCGCGGCCGTGATTTTGGATGCTGCAGTTTCGTCCGTGGCGCCATTGCTCTTGCGCGCCATTATCGATAATGGCATTGCTAAACATAATCAACGGCTCATTATTTGGCTCGCCTCAATTACTGCCATTTTGGCCATAAGTAGCGCGGGCCTCTCGTTAGTAGAGCGACGAATTTCATCGGTGATTGGCGAAGGGCTCATCTACGACATGCGTTCACGCGTGTTTGAACACATCCAAAAAATGCCAATAGCCTTCTTTTCTCGCACCCAGACGGGTGCCCTCATTAGCCGTCTAAACAACGATGTGGTCGGTGCCCAACAGGCCTTTACCGACGTTCTCTCCAATGTCGTGGGCAACTTCATTCTGGCAACCATCATCATCGTCACGATGCTCTTTTTGAATTGGCAGATCACCTTGGTGGCGCTCATTTTGCTCCCCATCTTCTTGGTTCCCGCACGCAGAGTGGGCAAGCGCCTGGGCACGATGTTCCAACGCGGCATGAATCTCAATGCGGAAATGAACATGGTCATGAGCGAGCGGTTTAATGTCGCTGGCGCCATGTTGGTGAAACTGTTTGGTCGCCCCAACGACGAAGTGGCTTTTTTCCGCGATCGAGCCGGTCAGGTGCGCGACATTGGAATCCAGCAAGCCCTCTACCAGCGCTTCTTCTTTATTGCACTCTCACTCACCGCTTCGTTAGCCACCGCCTTCGCCTATGGCTTTGGGGGCATCGAAGTGCTCCACGGCACCCTGGCGGTTGGAACGGTAGTTGCGTTGACCGCCTACCTCGGACGTATTTATGGACCGTTGACCCAGCTTTCTAGTTTCAATATTGACTACATGTCAGCGGTGGTCAGCTTTGAGCGTGTTTTTGAGGTCTTGGATCTTGAGCCGATGATTAAAGAATCTGAGCACCCCGTGGAGATCCCCGCTGGTCCGGCCTCTCTGGTCTTTGATCACGTCAGCTTTTCCTACCCCAAAGCCGAAGAGGTATCTCTCGCTTCTTTGGAATCAGTCGCGCGTTTAGAAGAAAGCTCACGGCAAGGAATCTTGCACGACCTTTCCTTTGCGGTAGCTCCCGGCACTATGACGGCCCTAGTTGGGCCGTCGGGCGCCGGTAAGACAACAATTTCGATGCTGGTGTCGCGACTCTATGACGTGCGCGAAGGTTCGGTGCGGATAAATGGCGTAGATGTTCGTGAGGCCAGTTTTGCCTCGGTAAACGCCACCGTTGGTGTAGTGACGCAAGACCCTCACCTCTTTCACGATTCACTGAGGACCAACCTCTTGTTCGCCAAGCCTGATGCCACCGATGAGCAGATGTTCGAAGCATTGCGTGAAGCCCAAATTGGCTACATCGTTGACGAACTTCCCGATGGCTTAGACACCGTGGTGGGCGAGCGCGGTTACCGCCTCAGCGGGGGAGAGAAGCAGCGCGTAGCGCTGGCCCGGCTGCTGCTGAAGGCACCACGACTCGTTGTTCTCGATGAAGCCACAGCGCACCTGGATTCTGAAAGCGAATCAGCGGTGCAGCGTGCCCTCGAAGAAACCATGCACGAGCGAACCTCTCTGGTCATCGCTCACCGTCTATCGACCATTCGAAACGCCGATCAGATCCTGGTCATCGATGATGGATCAATCAAGCAACGCGGTACCCACGCCGAACTTTACGCCGAAGGCGGACTGTACAAGGATCTCTATGAAACACAGTTTGCTGGACAAGATCGGTAATTAGGCAATAATCCAACTTGCGTAGCTCCTGCGATCTGCCCAAAGCTGAAAGGTTGGTACTCAATCTTCGTCACACTTGTTCTGTTGCCTAGTGAAGCTGGCGCAATTCAACTTTTCGATTACATGCTTGGGAGCCTTCGGCGGCTAAACGTTCTGCGGTAGAGCGATCTGGCACCTCAATCAACCAAAAGCCAGTGATGAATTCTGGGTTTTCAATAAGTGGACCCAGCTTGACCTGACCAGCACCTCTTCGGTTGTCGAAGACAATGGATTCGCTCGGGGAGTGAATTCCATGGGCGCGGATCCAAAAACCTGATGCCTCGAGGGACTCATTAAAGGCATCAATCGCGGCCATTTCATCGCCTGAAGCGGATTCATTTTGATCATCTATGACGTTTAGTAAGAACTGCACAGTCCATCCTTTTGTACTCAGAGCCGCTTGAGAATAGTGGCAATCGAGAGCTAGTACCAAATTACATCGGTGCAAGATGTTGAGAAGATGTGGGCGTTCTATCTGAGTACTGCACAGGGAGCAAGTTTCCCATTGATAACTGGACTCGCCTTGGGTAAACCTTGTGAATTAGGGGTTTTCGATTTGAAAATTTCCTCGCCCTCTGCCAAAGTCTTGGGCGTAGTTCACGCAGTACCTATCAACGCTGAGTATCCCGCAAGGGTGAAGAGCGGGTGGGAGAGGGGCCTCGCAAGAGGAACGGATCTCACCAGGGAATGAGGGGAGTTCGGTCCACTCATTTCGATGATGAACGGGCGTGAAGTGCTCGCCGGTAAGGCGGTTCCATCCGACATGGAGCCTCAGTACTGTGCCAGAAGACCCCGAGAGGCGGGCGAGTCTTGACTCGCTGGTCACTCGGGGTTTTCGCTTTCTTGGTTAGAACAGTGACTGCGGGGCTTCGAACTCAATGAGCTGGGGCCCATCGTTATACACCGAACCAACCGCAGATCCGACGCTGATGTGTTGCAAGATTCCCGGACGCGATGGGGCGAGTAGTTTGTGACGCTCGTCGGGCGAATAGCGGTGTATGTTCAGCCACTCGTTCGCAATGTCTTTTTCAAGTACTACGGGTTGACGGTCGTGAATACCATCGATATCCGCGCCAGGTTCGGTTGTGATAACGGTGCAAGTGGCGATTGGGGCGGTGTCACTTGGAAGGCGTGGGTCTCGCCAGTACTCGTAGAGTCCCGCAAAGAGCAATGGCTCGCTATCGCGCCGAGTGAAGTAGTGAGGCTGTTTGGGGCGATGACCCTCGGAGCCCCATTCATAAAATCCGTCAACGGGAATGATGCAAGGTCGACTCATGTAGGCCGCTCTAAATGAAGGTTTCTCCATCACCGTTTCTTGCCGCGCGTTGATTGTTTGATTGGCGATTGTGGGATCTGTTGCCCAGGTCGGAATAAGCCCCCAGCGAAAGGGTGACAGCACTCGGCCTCTTTCATCCTCGGTCAAACCAAACAGAGTGCGGGCGGGCCCAACATTCCAACTGGGTAGAGAATGCTCGAGCCCAGCGCCCAAGACTGCGTCGAGGAAGCGGGCTAAACGAATTGGGGGGCTATAGAGCGCTACTCGGCCGCACATACTTAGAAAACCTTATTCCGACTCGTCTTAGCCCCGAACTTCATTTTTTAGGCCTCAAAGAGTAAGCCGGGCCAAACCGGACCGATTTGGTTGGCGTTTTGGTCCATTTGGACTCATTCGGTACATGGCCACTGTTAAAGCCAAACAATTCACTCATATAACGATTGTGGGCTACTCAAAATCCGGAGGTAAGGCCTCGGTAGCGCGTACGGTGAGTATCGCTCAAGCTAGTGCCGTCGCAAAGGCGGTAAAAGCCCAACTGCGCGCCGCCGGAGTGACACGAGTTGTCGTGACCTTCAGCGGAGTTGGCGCGACCGCGTTCCACGTAACACCCGGGAAGTCTTCTCGTAACCAGCAGACGGTTATCACGGCTAGTTGATCGAGGACTCCGTCGCCCAGCCGGTACGTTTCAACGGATAGGGCAATCGGAGAGTAATTTGTAGTTTTCCTTGCGGGCCTACGGGCCCGCAAGGCTAATTTTCAGCCAATTTGGCAGGTGTAACTCAGCCTGACTACTCTTACGAACATATGTTCGCCTCTACCCCCCCCCGGCCCGCCCGCTCGGCTGAGCGGATTGCCAAGGTTCGGCCCGTAGCTCTCGCCACCACTAAAACCCTGCCCTTGGGAGAGCCCTGGCGGGGGATGGTGTCCAGCGGCGCTCTGCGTCGTGGAACAACCACGGTGGTCGACGCGGCTCCTGGTCAGGGTGGTCTCAGCTTGGCGCTGGGACTGGTGGGGGCGTCCAGTGTGAAGGGGCACTGGGTTGGAGTCGTAGGGGTCGATGACCCAGGGGTGGTGGCGATGACCGATCTTGGAGTGGACCTGCGACGAGTGCTCTTCGTCCCGCGTCCTCGTGGAGCA
>CAIKUQ010000074.1 GCA_903830655.1 uncultured Actinomycetes bacterium
TCGTTTAGCCTTAGCTGGGCCTGCCCTAGTTCGTAACGTAATAGCTGATTTTGCTGTACCAAGCTCGAGTAACTAAAAGAACCCGAGAAGGCGTGACCCACCGGAACTGCGATGAATCGAATCGCTGCCGCGAAGGGCGAGACTGCTCCGTTGGCAATTGTGCGAAGTCCCGAGACCGCCCCCACTGAAATCTGCAGTCCAATCAATGTCGCTCCGAGACCCGATAGCAGGGTCAGGTTTCGTCGAGTTGACCGGCGAAGGGGCACGCTGAACTACCTTGATGGCGAAGACTTCAACATGCGCGCGAAGAGATCCATCTCCTCGAGGCACGCCCCGCTACCTATGGCAACGCAGTAGAGCGGATCATCGGCAACGCGAAAGGGCATTCCGGTTTCGGCTTGTAAGCGAGCCGCAATACCGGTCAACAAGGCGCCGCCACCGGTCAGTACGACACCCGTTTGAGCCAAGTCTGAGGCTAGTTCCGGAGGTGTTCGGTCCATAGTTGCCTTGATCGCGTCGACAATAGCGACGATGGGGCCATCAAGGGCGAGGCGAATCTGCTCCGTAGTAACAACGACGGTCTTTGGCAAACCCGACTGCAGGTCACGGCCGCGGATTTCAGCGCGGGCCTCCTCTTGAAGCGGGTACGCCGATCCGAGAGCGATTTTCAACTCTTCGGCCGATCGCTCTCCGATTGCCAAACTGAATTCTTTGTTGACGTACTTGATAATTGCCTCATCGAGCTCGTCACCGCCGACGCGAATCGACTCACTTTCCACAATGCCACCCAGGGAAATCACCGCGACTTCAGTAGTTCCTCCCCCGATGTCCACCACCATGTTTCCCGATGGCTCGTGGATTGGCATACCCGCTCCGATAGCGGCGGCCATGGGCTCTTCAATGATGTACGCCCGACGCGCTCCGGCAAACTCCGCAGCTTCAATAACGGCGCGCTGTTCAACGCCGGTGATTCCCGACGGAACACAGATGATCATGCGGGGTTTAGCGAAGCGACGCTGGTGGACTCGCAAGATGAAGTACCTCAACATTTTTTCACAAATGTCGAAGTCTGCAATAACGCCATCTTTCAGTGGTCGAATTGCCTTGATGTTTCCCGGCGTACGTCCAACCATTCGCTTGGCCTCAGCCCCAACGGCAATCGGCTTGTTGTCCTTGGTATCAATCGCTACTACCGAGGGCTCATTCAAAACAATGCCGCGACCGCGAACGTAGACCAAGGTATTGGCGGTGCCCAGGTCGACAGCCATGTCGCGACCTAAAAATGAAAATGAACGATCAGCCATAAAACCTCAATTGGGGACTCAAACTACCCTCCGCACTACAAGGTTAGGCGAAGTAACTGGCTCCCAGCCGGCTAAATATTTATTGCTGGTTGGGGAAAAATAGGGCGATTTCACGTTGAGCTGACTCCGCCGAGTCTGAGCCGTGGATGATGTTCTCGCCCATTTCAACAGCCAAATCTCCCCGAATCGTACCGGGGGCACTTTCCGCGGGATTTGTGGCGCCAATCATGGTGCGCACAATTTTCCAGGTGTCCTGAGGGCCTTCGAGGACCGCAAGGAGGGACGGTCCAGAGGTAATGAACTCGACGAGCCCAGCAAAAAAAGGCTTTTCGGCATGCTCGGCGTAGTGCATTTTGGCGGTATTGGTTTCAATAGTGCGCAACTGGGCCGCCACAATTACGATTCCTCGTTGCTCAAAACGATTGAGGACCTCTCCGACCAGTCCACGGCGGACGCCATCGGGCTTGACAATAATAAAGGTGCGATTCACGATTGCTAATGCTACTCGGTGAAGCGCAGGTGCCTCGAGGGAATTGAGAGGAGCTCTCCCCTGACCTCGGCTATCAAATAGAGCGATCCACATACCACTATGAGGTCTTCGTCGGTGGAGTGTTCGCGCGCTTGGGCCAGCGCGCGAAGTGAACTTGTGTGTTCAA